>NZ_LZSC01000085.1 GCF_001665235.1 Mycobacterium sp. 1100029.7 | reverse complement strand
CCCGCACGACGGCGTCTACACCTCGGCGCGGCTGGCCAAGGATCAGGGCGTGCCGATCTCGACGATTTCGTTCGGCACGCCCAGCGGCAGCATCAGCCTGAACGGGGCGCAGGTGAAGGTCCCGGTGTCGACGGATCAGATGAAGAAGGTCGCGCAGCTCGCCGGCGGGCAGGCCTACACGGCGTCCAATCTCGACGAGCTCGAGAAGGACTACCAGTCCATCCAGAAGGAGATCGGGTATCGCACCGTGCCCGGCCCCGGCGGCGCCGGATGGCTGCGCCTGGGCGTCGTCACCGCGCTGCTGGCCACCGCGCTGGCGCTGCTGATCAACCGGCGCCTGCCGACCTGAAACTCAGGCAGGCAGCCTGCGGTTCAGGAACAGCCCCGCCAGCACGGCGCCGGCCATCGCGACGGTCCCCAACAGCAACCACGCCAGGCTCGCGTCGCCCTTGACGGTCTCGTAGCCGATCTGGCGCTGCAGCGTCGCGTAGACCTCTTTGAGCGACTCCAGGCTGTCGGCGTGGAAGGCCTGACCGTCGGTGATCTTGCAGATCTCCTGCAGGGTCTGGTCGTCGACCGGAACCGGGATCGTGGCGCCCTGATATTCCACGCTGCCGCTGGGCGTGCCGAACGAAATCGTCGAGATCGGCACGCCCTGATCCTTGGCCAGCCGCGCCGAGGTGTAGACGCCGTCGTGCGGG
>NZ_LZSC01000084.1 GCF_001665235.1 Mycobacterium sp. 1100029.7 | reverse complement strand
CAACACCACCCCACCTAGACCGCGGCCAACCCCGCACCAACACCTACCACCACCCCAACAAACTCCTGCACAACCCCGACGACGACCACGCCCCCTAACAGCTACAACAGGGTGATCTGTTCGGGCTCCGGCTCGGCCGGATCGAGAAGTTGAGGCCCGTTGTTGCGGACGCTGTTTACTAGCCTCGACACCTGGCGCATTTCGATGCCTCGGACATCGGGCGGTTGGGCCAAGAGCTCGTCGTCGAGGGGAACATCGGGATTCAGCCAGGCATCCCAGTCGCGCTCGGGAAGGATCAGCGGCATCCGGTCGTGGATCTGCGCCAGCTCGCCAACGGCGTCGGTGGTGATGATCGTGCAGCTCAGCAGCGGATCTTCCTCTTTACCCGGCTTCCACACCGACCACAAACCCGCCATGAACAGCATGTCGCCGTCGTCGCGGTGCAGGAAGAACGGCGTCTTGGCGACCTTCTTACCGGCGGCATCATCGGCATTGGCCCGCCATTCATACCAGCCGTCCATTGGCACCAGGCAGCGTTTGCTTTTCGCCGATCCACGGAAGGCCGGCGAGCTGGCGACCTTGTCGGCCCGGGCGTTGATCAGCAACGGACCCTTGTTGTCGGGAGTGCCGTCCGGACCCGCCTTGACCCACGGCGGAATCAGTCCCCAGCGCATCAGCCGGACGCGGCGGGTCGGCTCGTCGTCAGGCTCACTGTGGCGTGACACCACCGTCGCGATATTGGCCGTGGGTGCCACGTTGTAGTTGGGCTCCCCCGCACGCTCCGAGGTACCAGTCGCTTCGTCGATCGCCTTGATCTTCTCGGCCAGCAAGGCCGGATCCGTCGTGACCGCAAACCGTCCGCACATAACGTCCATGGTGCCCGGTACCCACGACACCCGCCGACACGGCAGGATGAAGCCGTGAACACCGAGCCCTGGACGGCCCCCACCGCCCCGTCGCCGGTGCACGCGACCGTCACCGTCCCGGGTTCGAAATCGCAGACCAATAGGACGCTTGTGCTCGCGGGGCTCTCGAGCGCGCAGGGCCAGGGCACCTCGACCATCAGCGGCGCGCTGCGCAGCAGGGATACCGACCTGATGATCGGGGCGCTCACCACGCTGGGCCTGCATGTCGACGGGGACGGCGCCGAGCTCAAGGTCTCCGGCAGACTCGACCCCGCCCCGGACGCGCGCGTCGACTGCGGCCTGGCCGGCACGGTGCTGCGCTTCGTTCCGGCGCTGGCCGCACTGGCCGACGCCGCCGTGGTGTTCGACGGAGACGAGCAGGCCCGGGCCCGGCCGATTGCGCCGCTGCTGGACGCGCTGCGCCACCTGGGCGTCCCGATCGAGGGAACCGGGCTGCCGTTCCGGGTGCAGGGCGGTGGCTCGGTCGCCGGCGGCACGGTGGAAATCGACGCCTCGGCCTCCTCGCAGTTCGTGTCCGGCCTGCTGTTGTGCGGGCCCTCGTTCAGTAACGGACTGACGGTCGTGCACACCGGCACGTCGTTGCCGTCCGCGCCGCACATCGCGATGACGACCGTGATGTTGCGCCAGGCCGGAGCCGACATCGACGACTCGGTACCCAACCGGTGGCAGGTGCGCCCGGGCCCGGTCGCGGCCCGGCACTGGGAGGTGGAACCCGACCTCACCAACGCCGTCCCGTTCCTGGCGGCGGCCGTCGTCACCGGTGGCACCGTACGCATCACCGGTTGGCCCGCCGACAGTGTGCAACCCGCCGCCGACATCATCGACGTTCTAAGCAAACTGAATGCCGTTGTCACCCAATCTGATTCAACTCTGGAGATACGTGGCGCGGCGGACGGCTACCAAGGTTTCGATGTCGACCTGGGTGCCGTCGGTGAGCTGACGCCCTCGCTGGCCGCGCTGGCAGCGCTGGCGCAGCCCGGTTCGGTGTCACGGCTGAGCGGCATCGCGCACTTGCGTGGCCACGAAACCGATCGGCTGGCTGCACTGAGCACCGAGATCAACCGGCTAGGCGGCGACTGCCGGGAAACCGACGACGGCCTGGTAATCACCTCGACGCCACTGCATTCCGGCATTTGGCGCGCCTACGCCGACCATCGGATGGCGATGGCCGGCGCCATCGTGGGACTGCGAATCGACGGAGTCCAGATCGACGACATCGACTCCACCTCCAAGACGCTGCCGGAGTTCCCGCAGCTGTGGGCACGCATGCTGGAGTCCAGCGTTTGAAGCCGGGCGACTACGACGAATCCGACGTCAAGGTCCGATCCGGCCGGGGTTCACGACCCCGGACCAAAACCCGTCCTGAACACGCCGACGCCGAGGCCGCCATGGTGGTCAGCGTGGACCGCGGCCGTTGGGGATGCGTACTGGGCGGACGGCCCGAGCACCGGGTCACCGCCATGCGGGCCCGCGAACTGGGCCGCACCCCGATCGTGGTCGGCGACGACGTCGACGTGGTGGGTGACCTGTCCGGGCGACCGGACACCCTGGCCCGCATCGTGCGTCGCGGTGAGCGGCGAACGGTGTTGCGGCGCACCGCCGATGACACCGACCCCACCGAACGGGTGGTCGTCGCCAACGCCGATCAACTGCTCATCGTCGTCGCGCTCGCCGACCCACCGCCACGCACCGGTCTGGTCGACCGGGCGCTGATCGCCGCCTACGCGGGGGGCCTGACCCCGATTCTGTGCTTGACCAAAACCGACCTTGCTCCGCCCGAGCCGTTCGCGAAGCAGTTCGCCGATCTTGACCTGACGGTCGTCGCCGCGGGCCGTGACGATCCCCTGCTGGCGGTCGTCGATCTGCTCGACGAGAAGATCACCGTGTTGCTGGGACATTCCGGGGTCGGCAAATCGACATTGGTCAATCGTCTTGTGCCCGAAGCTGATCGGGCTGTCGGTGAGGTCACCGATATCGGTAGGGGCCGACACACCTCGACGCAGTCGGTCGCACTGCCCCTGGAGCCGACGCGAGCGGGTTCGGGTTGGGTGATCGACACCCCCGGCATCCGTTCGTTCGGGCTGGCCCACATCCGGCCCGACGACGTGCTGCTGGCATTCTCCGATCTTGCTGAGACGGTGCAGGATTGCCCGCGCGGCTGCGGCCACATGGGACCGCCGGCAGACCCGGAATGCGCGCTGGACACCCTGACGGGGCCCGCGGCGCGCCGGGTCGAGGCGGCGCGACGGTTACTCGCCGCGCTCAGGGAGACTTAGCCACCCGCATACCGAGCTCGTCGGGCGGTACCCGATGGCCCTTGGCGCATCGAATTTCGACGCTTGCCTCGGCGCCGCAGCCGACATGCGTGAGCTGCAGCCGGTGACGGCCCGGCAGATGCTGGCGGCCCCACTCGAACAGGGCCCAGACCACCGGCATGAAGTCGATGCCGGCCTCGGTCAGCACGTACTCCTCGCGGCTGCGCTGCCCCGGCTCCTGGTAGGGCCGGCGTTCCAACAACCCCAGGTCGACCAGCTCGGCCAGGCGCGCCGACGTGGCCGCCTTGGTGATGCCGACCCGGCGGGCGAAGTCGTCGAACCGGGTGGTGCCGTAGTAGGCCTCCCGCATGATCAGCATCGCCGACTTGGTGCCGACCACCGCCATCGCCTTTTCGATCGCGCACTGACCGACCGCCGACCATTTCTCCCGGTCTGCCAGGGCGCCTTGCAGAAATGTCATCTAGATCACCTCCCGTCTGGGTTGATTTTAGTATACCTAGGCGTTTTGCTGGGTATAGCAAGCAATACTTAGGGCTCAAGGAGGAGTCATGACCGGTATTCAAGGCCGCGACGCGGTGATCGTCGGCGCTGTCCGCACCCCGATCGGCAAGGGCAAAGCCAGCGGCGCGCTGCATGACGTGCTGCCCGTCGACCTGCTGGCGCACAGCCTGCGCGAACTCGTCGCCCGCACCGGTGTGGATCCGGCACAGGTCGACGACGTCATTGCCGGCGCCGTCACCCAGGTGGGTGATCAGTCCGTGAACATCGCCCGAAATGCGTTGCTGGGCGCGGGCTTCCCCGAATCGGTTCCCGGCGTGACGATCGACCGGCAGTGTGGCAGCAGCCAGCAGGCCATCAGCTTCGCCGCGCATGGCGTGATCGCCGGCGCCTACGACCTGGTGATCGCCGCCGGTGTGGAGTCGATGAGCCGGGTACCGATGGGCACCCAGGTATTGCCGGGTAGTGACCCGTTCGGCGAAGGGATGGCCGCGCGCTACCCCGAAGGCTTGGTCCCGCAGGGCATCAGCGCCGAGCTGATCGCCGCGAAGTGGGGGTTCTCACGCACGCAGCTCGACGAGTTCTCCGCCGGCAGCCACGACAAGGCGGCGCGTGCGACCAAGGACGGGTTGTTCGAAAACGAGCTGATTCCGATCGCCGGCCTGCACACCGACGAGATCATCCGTCCCGCTACCACGGTGGAGACACTGGCGACGCTTGCGCCGGCGTTCTACAGCGACAAGATGAAAGAGCGCTTCCCGCAGATCAATTGGGAGATCACGCCCGGCAACTCGTCGCCGCTTTCCGACGGCAGCGCCGCGGTGCTGATCACGACCAGTGAGGTCGCGAAGAAGTTGGGACTGCGCCCGTTGGCCCGGATTCACACCACGACCGTGGTGGGCGACGACCCGCTCTACATGCTGACCGGCGTCATCCCGGCGACCGAGAAGGTGCTGTCGAAAGCGGGTCTGACGCTGGCCGACATCGACCTGTTCGAGGTCAACGAGGCATTCGCACCCGTGGTGCTCGCCTGGGCGCATGACACCGGTGCCGATTTGGCCAAGACCAACGTCAACGGTGGCGCAATTGCGATCGGACACCCGTTGGGCGCCAGCGGAGCCCGCATCATGACCACACTTGTCAACGCCTTGGAGCAGCGTGGCGGCCGGTACGGGTTGCAAACGATGTGTGAGGGCGGCGGCATGGCCAACGCCACGATCATCGAGCGGCTCGGCTAGGAATGGTGCTGGACGCGATAGTGCGCAGCACTATCGACTGACCAGCCAAAACCGGCGCCGCGTACGCGCGCGGGTACAGAAACGTCCCGGAGGGACGGAAAAACTGCTGTGGGCAAGGATGCGACGGTCATTCTTAGTACGGACGGAAAAGTGATACCGCATGGGCAAATAGTCGGGATGGGTGAAGGAATCCATGAGTGAGGTGTTCGACGCCATCCCGGACAGGGCCCGAGCGCTAATCGTCGAAGAACTCGAGCGTCGTAACCCCGTTCTGTTGGCCGAGCTGCGTGCCGCGCAGAAACCTACCAACGACCAGAGCGATGGCGTCGTGTCGGGCGTTCTCGCGCCGGCTTTGCGGGAAAACTTCGGACCCGACTATGCGCCAACTGAGTATGGGCTGGCGATTGAGGCCGCGATCGACGCATATCTGGAGGCGTGGCCAATACATCGGTGAGGCTGGGTGAATCATCGAGACCCAACTCGGCAAGGGTGGTCCCCAACTGCACGTCGCCGCGCGGGGGTTTCGCCTTCGCGCAGAACGTCCGCTTCCTAACAACGTTGCCTGTTTTCGTGCAAGGCGCTCTGGAGAAGCGCCCCTGGCCGTCCTAAGATCCAACGAAGTGGCAGGTCACTGTCGCTTATCGCGTCTCGAACGGATGGAGGGGACGATTACCCCTGTCAGCACTTCTCGTCCGAGTGTGTTCGACGCGGGTCTGCCGACCATCGAGTACGACGTCGCCACCGCCACACCCGCGCAGGTGTACCCGCAGCTTCAGGCTGCGCAGCTGCTGTCGCCGATCGCACTGGGGCCGTATGGACCCGAGGTGCTCTCCTACGAACTGGTTCGAAACCTGCTCCGGGACAGCCGGTTCCAGATCCCGCCGGGATACATTCTGGCGGTCCAGGGCATCACGTCCGGCCCGCTCTGGGACAAGGTCATCAACTCGCTGCTGGGCATGGAGGGCGCCAGACATCAGCGCGTCCGCAGCGTCGTGTCCAAGGCGTTCACCCTTCGTGCGGTCGAGCGCCTACACACCACGATCGCCGGCGTCATCGACGAGCTCGTCGGACCGATCAGCCGCCGCGGTCACTGCGACGTCGTCGCCGACATCGCGCGGCCGTATCCGGTCCCCGTCATCTGCGCGTTGCTCGGTGCGCCCCGCGAAGACTGGCAACGGTTTTCGGTGTGGGCGGACGACGTCTTCGCGGCATTCAACTTCACCTTCACCGCCGACGGCGTTCCCGACGTGATGCGCGCCTGGGGCGAACTCGACGACTACGTCGACGACATGATCGCCCGCCGCCGCCACACCCTGACCGACGACCTGCTCTCCGACCTCATCCGCGCCGAGCACGACGGGGAGCGTCTGGACACCGAAGAGCTGCGAATGCTCGCCGCTTCGCTGCTGCTCGCGGGCACCGACACCACGCGCAACCAGGTCGCCGCGTCCATCGGGGTCCTCTGCGAGCACCCCGACCAGTGGGAGCTGCTGCGAAGCACGCCCGAGCTGGCGATGTCCGCCGTCGACGAGACCATGCGGCACTCCCCGATCGCCACCTCCCTGGTGCGTGTCGTCGCCGAGGACGTCGAACTCGCGGGGGTCCGCTTCCGCGCGGGTACCATGGTGTTCGCGAATACCGCTGTAGCGAACCGTGATCCGGCGATCTACGACGATCCCAACCGATTCGACATCACCCGCACCGGCTTGCCGCCCGTGCTCAATTTCGGTGCGGGCGTGCACCATTGCCTTGGTGCGAACCTGGCCAGGCTCGAAATCGCCGAGGCGCTGAAAGCCGTCACCCGCCGGATCGCGAATCCTCGCAAGATCGGACCGGCGCCCTGGAAGCCGCTCGTCGGCCTGAGTGGACCGGAGAGCCTACCCATCGCGTTCCAGGCCTGACGCCTCAACTGCGGCTGAAGTGGGCGCGGATCGCCGAGACGGTCGCAATCACCGCGTCGGCACTGCCGCCGCCGAACGCCGCAATGCTGGCGAAACCGTGGGTCAGCGAATCGAACTGACGATGGTCCACCAGGACGCCCGCCGAACGCAACGCGGTGGCGTACTCGTTGCCTTCGTCGCGCAGTGGATCGAATCCGGCGGTGACCACCAGGGCGGGTGCCAGGCCGGAGAGATCGGCGGCCTTCAGCGGCGAGACCCACGCCTCGTCGGCGGCGACACCGCTGCCCCGCAGATACAGGTCGGTGAACCATTCCCGATCGCGTTTGGACAGAAAGAAACCGTCGGAGAACAGCTTTCGCGAGACGGTCTCCTCGGACAGGTCGATGACCGGATACATCAACACCTGCAGCACCGGTTGCGCAATTCCCTCGTCGCGACTGAGCAGTGCGACCAGTGCCGCGAGATTGCCGCCCGCACTGTCGCCGCCGACGCCGATCCGGGACGGGTCAGCACCCAGCTCGGCTGCGTGTCCGAGTGCCCAGCGGTAGGCCGCGACGCAGTCCTCGACCGCGGCCGGGGCCTTGTGTTCGGGCGCCAGCCGGTAGCCCACGGACAACACATGAATCGCCGCGTCCCGGCAGATCGTGCGACACAACCCGTCGTGAGATTCGATGTCCCCCACCACGAATCCGCCGCCGTGAAAGAACGCCAGCAGCGGGGCTGGTCGGTCGTCCGCCGCCCGGTAATGCCGAACCGGGAGCGAACTTTCCGGTCCTGGGATCGTGAAATCTCGAGTCGGCACGTCTATTTCGGGCGCCATCAGCACATGCGAATCGTGCATCAGGGTGCGGGCCACTTCCGGGTCCCCGGACGCCGACAGCCCGCCGGTACCGGTGCCTCGTTGGCCGGCCATCAGCAATTGAAGCGTGGGGTCGAGCGTATTGCCGTCGATGATGATCGGTTTGCCGCCCGCGAGCAGGCGCTTGAGCCAGGGCGGGATCCAGGGCACCACCTTCATGCCGATGCGCAGCGCCGCGTTGGTGGCAGCGACGGGTCGCGCCTTGGGCCGCTTGCCTGCCACGTGTGCCCCCTGACCAAAGATTTGTTCAGAGACTAGCGGCGGCTGCCCCTATGGTCAACGCGCTGCCGACTTACTCCCAAACACCCTGCTGATAACCGCAATTCCATACCTCGGTGATCCTGCCGTCCAGGACGCGGAAGATCTCCATACTGCCGATGGTGGTCGCGGTGCCGTCTTTCGTCGTCATCGGCGATTGGTACACGATCGCCACGTGCTCGCCGTCGTCGCCTGCCACCACCAGATTCAGGTCGAAACGAATGGTCTCGAACATCGCCCAGTGATCGATGATGCGTTTCACCGCCTGCTCGTGGGAGAGCACGGTCGCCTTGCCCACCTCATGCCGGGTGACGGTGTCGCCGATCAACTCCTCGGCCAGCGCGAAATCGCGCTGGTTCCAGACGACCAGATTGTAGAGTTCGACGACTTCCCGAGCGGACCGCGTCATCAGCACACCTCCGGTGCATTGGTCGCCAACGTCGGACGGGTGCGAGCATAACGTCGTTGACCGCGGCAAAGTTTGATGAGGCTGCACTTGCTGGCGCGACCGGGTGAACATGCGCTTGGCTATGCGACATGGGCCAGGATCAGCCACCTTTGGAACCGCCAACCCACGCCGCCGAACCGCATGCCGGCCACACCTCGGGTCGGCTCAATAGCCTGCGCGCGGCGGTATTGGGCGCCAACGACGGCATCGTTTCGGTGGCCGGGCTGGTGGTCGGTGTCGCGGGGGCCACCACCGAACGCGGTCCGATCTTCACCGCTGGGTTGGCAGCCCTGGTCGGTGGTGCGGCCTCCATGGCACTGGGCGAATTCGTCTCGGTGTCCAGCCAGCGGGATAGCGAAAAAGCCCAACTGGCCACCGAACGAAACGAGCTACGGCACCTGCCCGAGGCGGAACTGGCCGAGCTGACCGCTATCTACCGGCGTCGAGGTCTATCGCCAAACACCGCGGCGCAAGTGGCCAAGGAGCTGACCGAACACGATGCGCTGACCGCCCACGCGCACGCCGAACTCAACATCAATCCCCACGACTTGGCCAACCCCTGGCAAGCTGCCGCCGCTTCGGCGGCCTCATTCGTGATCGGAGCGCTGTTGCCGTTGGCGTCTATCCTCTTGCCGCCCACGGCATTTCGGGTACCGGTGACTTTCGTCGCCGTACTTGCCGCCCTGGCCCTTACCGGGACGCTGAGCGCCCGGATCGGCGGCGGCAGCGTATGGCGGGCGGTGCTGCGTGTCGTGCTCGGAGGTGCCGTCGGCCTGGGCTTCACCTACGGTGTCGGGCACCTGTTCGGCACCGCGGTCCAGTGACGGCGACCGCTCCCGAACCCTAGAGCCAGCCGGTGCGGGCGGCGGCGACCGGTTCGGCGGGTTCGGGGGCCAACTGTCCGTCGCGGACGCCGTCGAGCATCCGCTTCACCGCGGCGACAATGTCCGGCGCCGCCGCGGCCAGTCCGGCCTTGTCGGCCTCGGGGACTTCCTCCGGATCGACGCCCGCGCGCTCCAGCACGGCGGCCGGGTCGGCCAGCTCGCCGGATAGCCACGCCACCGGGTCGGCCGACAACTCGGGGACGAAGTTGCGGCGCCCGGGCTCCCATCCCGTGAATTTCGGATGGTGGTGGGCGCGGTCCAGGGTCCCCGGCGGGCTCTCGGTGGATCCGAACAGATCCACCCGCCACACCGGCCGGTTGAAGGCGATCGGAACGCCGGCGTAGATCGATCCCTGCGGGTCGGCACGGTCGACGACACGCAGTTCCAGCCTCACTCCCCGTTCCGGAGTTTCCTGACCTTCGTTGGGGCTCGGGTCGACGAAGAACATGTCCCCGACGACCACACCCAAAGTTTCGAATCCAAAAGCTGCGAGCATATTTTCGAGAGTAGACCTAACCGGCGCGGCTGGCGTCACTCGCGAATCGCAAAGCTCCCGGCGCACTCGCCGGGACGGCCGGCGCGCGCGGAGCCACCGCAGAGACGCGCACATAGCCAGACCCCAACGGCGGACGTGGATCCGGCTCGTCCTTATTCGGCCACAGCGAGGTCGCGCGTTCGGCCAGGGCGGTGATCGTCAACGACGGATTCACGCCCAAGTTCGCGGTGATCGTCGAGCCGTCGATGATATGCAGCCCGGGGTATCCGTGCATCCGGTGATACGGGTCGACAACGCCGTCTTCCGCCGTCTCGCCGATCACACAGCCACCGATGAAATGGCCCGTCATCGGAATGTCCGCCAAGTCCGCCCAGGCCCCGCCGGCGATACCGTCAAGGTGCTCGGCCGCGCGCCGGGCGACGTCGTGGCCGACCGGGATCCAGGTGGGATTCGGCTCGCCGACGCCCTGCCGGGTCACCATGCGCCGCCCGAACAGCCACCGTCGGGTGAAGGTGGTCAGCGAGTTGTCGTGGGTCTGCATCACCAGCAACGGTATGGTCTGCTCCGACCAATGTTTCGGGTTGAGCAGACGGCGGAGGTCCTGACGTTGGCGCACAAGCTCTTTCAAACCCGTACGCCACCGCCTGCGACCGCTGTGTAAATTGGCCGCCCCGTCGACCAGGACAGTGCCGAGCAGCCCCATCAGGTTGGAGTCGTGGCCGTAGCGGCACGGCTCGACGTGAGTGTGGCTGTCCGGGTGGATCGACGACGTGATCGCCACGCCCTCCGAATAGTCCACGTCGTCGCGGCGCGCCCGCACCGCGAGGATCGCCTCGGAATTGGTCCGCGACAGCTCGCCCAGCCGCGGTGAGATGTTCGGCAGGCTCCCCCGATCGCGCAACCTGTGCAAGAGCCGCTGGGTGCCCAGCGCGGCGGCCGAGAACACCACCTGCTCGGCGGTGAAGGTACGACGCCGTCGCCCGAGCTTGCTGCCGGTGTGACGGGTGATCACGTCGTAACCCCCACTCATCCGCGGCCGCACGTCGACGACCGTCGTCAGCGGGTGCACCTGCGCCCCCGATTTCTCGGCGAGGTACAGGTAATTCTTGACCAGCGTGTTCTTGGCATTGTGCCGGCAGCCCGTCATGCATTCTCCGCAGTGCCGGCAGGCGTTGCGGTCCGGGCCGGCCCCGCCGAAGTACGGGTCGCCGACCGGCGCACCGGGGGCGGCGGTGGTGCGGTCCGCGCCGTCGAAGCACACCCCGACCTTGGTGGCGTGGAAGGTGTCCGCGACACCCAGGTCGGTGGCGATCTGCAGCATCACCTTGTCCGAGGGCGTCATTCGCGGATACGTCGCTACGCCGAGCATCCGCTTGGCCTGGTCGTAGCCGGCCGCGAGTTCGTCTTTCCAATCGGTGATCCGGCTCCAGCGCGGGTCGGCGTAGAAGGGATCACCGGGCTCGTACAGCGTGTTCGCGTACACCAGCGAACCGCCGCCGACCCCGGCCCCGCTGAGCACCACGGCGTCGGAGAGAAGGTCGATCCGCTGGATGCCGTAGCAACCTATGGACGGCTTGAAGAGGTAATCCCGGACGTGCCAGCTGTTCTTGGCGAAGTCCTGGTCTTCGAACCTGCGGCCGGCCTCGAGAACGCCGACGCGATAACCCTTTTCGCTCAGCCGCAGCGCCGTCACGCTGCCGCCGAAGCCGGAGCCGATCACCAGCGCGTCGTAGTCGAGTCGAGTCATGCGCCGATCTCCTCGGGCACCGACCTGGGCAGGACTTCGCGATAATCAGCGAGGTCCACTTTCGTTGTGCGACGCTGATATTCGTGGACCAGTCCCGGCCAGTTGGTGGTGACCCGGCCCGACGAGGCGCGGTACCACGAGTCACAGGTGGTCCATACTCCGCTGTCCAGGCGGCCCTGGACGTCGGCGTCATACGCCTGCTCCACCGCGGGCCGGACCTCAAACGCGCGGCCCCCGCCCCCGCGGGCCAGCTCTTCGGTGAGTTGGCGGATGTAGCGGGCCTGTTGCTCCATCATCAAGATGATCGAGCTGCTGCCGAGATTGGTGTTGGGGCCGTAGATCAGGAACATGTTGGGGAATCCGGGCACCGCCATGCCCAGATGCGCACGCGCGCCCTCGGCCCACTGCGCATGCAGATCCCGGCTGTCGCGACCGGTGATCGTCATCGGCGCAAGGAATTCGGTGGCCTTGAAGCCGGTGCCGTAGATGATGACGTCGACCTCGTGCAGTCGTCCATCGGCGGTGCGCACACCCTGCGGTGTCACCTCGGTGATCGCGTCGGTTTCGACCGCGACGTTGTCCTGGGCCAGCGCCGGGTACCACTCGCTGCTGAACAGCACACGCTTGCAGCCGATCGGGTAGTCCGGCGTCAGCTTGGCGCGCAATACGGGATCTTTGATGTGCCACTTGATGTTCAGCGAGGCGGCGACGCCGATCAGTCGGGCCAGCGGGGCCACCCTGGTCAGCGCCAGACCGAAGAATTCCGAGATCTGCCAAATCAACTGTCGCATCGCGGCGGCGAATCCAGGGACCCTCCGGAATGCGGCGTGATGCGCGACGGTGTAACCACGGTCCGGTTTCGGTAGGACATACGGTGCGGAACGCTGAAAGACGGTGACCTGCTTGGCGTTACGTCGAATACGCGGCACGAACTGGATCGCGGAGGCGCCGGTGCCCAGCACCGCGATGCGCTTGCCGGTCAGGTCGAGATCGTGTCGCCACTGCGCCGAATGGAACGACGGGCCCGCGAACGAGTCGAGGCCCGGAATGGCCGGGAACGCCGGGCGCGACAGCTGTCCCACCGCCGGCACCAGGACGTCGGCCTCGTAGACGTCGCCGGACGACGTCGCGACCCGCCAGGTTGCGCTGCTCTCGTCGTATTCGGCGGACGTCACCTCGACCCCGGTGCGTACCAGACCGCGAAGGCCGAACCGGTCGGCGGTGTCGTGGATGTAGCCGAGGATGTCGGGCTGCTCGGCGTAGCGCCGTCCCCAGTCGGGCTTGCGGGAAAACGAGTAGGAGTACAAGTTCGACGGAACGTCACAGGCGGCACCCGGGTAGGTGTTCTCGCGCCAGACGCCGCCGATGTCCTCGGCCTTTTCCAGCACCGTCACCTCGGCAAGACCGTCCTTGGACAGTTCGTGAGCAGCCCCGAGGCCGCCGAAGCCGGCCCCGATCACCAATACGCGAGGACGAGTCGAAGTCATGCATCCCAAGTTAGGAGCGGACGGCCCCACCGCGGCAGCCGATCGCGGACGTCAAATCCATAATTCCGGCCAACTGGCCCGCCATCAACGGCTCAGACGGCCACCAGCCGCCCGCGCGGCGCCACCGAACGCTGATAGCGAGCGGGAGTCGTGCCGGTCCAGCGCTTGAAGGCGGCGATGAAACTGGTCGCCTCGGCATAGCCCAGCCGCAACGCGACGTCGTCGACCGAGAGTGCGCCGGTGGCCAGCAGTTCCTCGGCCAGCACGCGGTGCACCTCTTCGACCAATTCCCGGAATGTGGTGTTCTCCTCGGCCAGCCGTCGCCGCAGTGTTCGCTCGCTCATCGCCAACTGGCGGGCGACGGCCGCGATCGTGTGCGGTTCCCCGTCGATGGACGCCAACCGTTCGCGGACCCGCAGTGCCACGCCGGTGCGCTGCCGCCGCCGTTCCAGCAGATCGCGGCACTGTTGCTCGCACATGACCACACTCATCTCGCTGGCTTGCGGCAGCCGGTTGTCGAGCAGCGCGGCCGGCAACCGCGCGACATTGACCTGGGCGTGGTAGCCCGGTGCCACGCCAAACGCCGCGCGGGCCGCGGTGTCTCCCGAGGCGGGCGGCGGCCCGGCGAACTCGATCGCGCTGAACGGCACGGGACGGCCCAGCAACTCGGCCATCACCCGGGCCATGGCCGCCAGGTCGCGCCGCACCAGGAAGTCGGCGACCGGCCCGGTCAGGTCGGGCAGATCGAGCCGCAGTTCCGCGACGGACGCGTCCACGGTGACCGTCGGCAGGCAGAAGCCGTAGCTGAGTTCGTAGAACCTGGCCGCGAACCGCACCGCGTCGCCCAGCGTCGAACTGGTCAGGCAGGCGAAGCCGAAGATGCCGAGCGACCCGACGTGGTAGCTGCTGCCGACCCGCACCCCGAGATCGGTCGCGTTCCCCAGCAGGTTCACCAGGTTCGTCGCGATCGCCAGCTCCTGGCGCCCGACGATCGTCTTGTCGTGGTCGCGCAGGTCGTCCTCGGACAGGCCGGATCCGTCGAGCAGGTTCGCCGCGGTAAGCCCGCTCTGACAACCGAACTCGGTCATCAACGCGGCACTGGCGGTGTTACGCGGAAAGTCCCAGTGGGAGACCAGTGATCCGACGAACACCCGCACCTGTCCAGTATGGCGAACCCAGCACCAGGTGTGGCTAGGCCGCCAGGTCGCCGGCGTCCTTGACCTGCTCCAGCCTCTTCATCGCGCGCCTGTTGCGACGCCAGCCCCGGACGGTGGCGACGGCGGTCTTGAGGCCACGCCGCCGGCCGGTCACCGGATCGGTGCCGGCGAAGTCGTCGTCCAGTTCGGCGAACATCCGCTCGCTGCGGGTTTCCGGTGCGTTGTCGGCGTCGTCGCGCAAGTACTTGTCGGGCAACGACAATTTGGCGATGGTGCGCCATGTCTTGCCGTACTGCATCAGGAATGAGCCTGTGGTGTAAGGCAAGTCGTACTTGTCGCACACCTCACGTACCCGCACCGAGATCTCGTGCAGCCGGTTGCTCGGCAGATCGGGGTACAGGTGGTGCTCGATCTGGTGACACAGGTTGCCGCTCATGAACCGCAGTCCCGGTCCGGCTTCGAAGTTGGCACTACCCAGCATCTGACGCAGGTACCAGTGCCCCTTCGACTCGCCGATCATGTCGGTCTTGGTGAATTTGTCTGCGCCATCAGGGAAGTGGCCGCAGAAAATCACCGCGTTGGCCCACACGTTACGAATGACGTTGGCAACCGCATTGGCCTTCAGCGTGGACGTGAACGTCGCGCCGGGTGACAGCGAGGTCAGCGCCGGGTACGCGACATAGTCCTTGAGCACCTGACGACCGGCCTTGGCGAAGAACTCGTCGGTACGCTCGCGCGCTTCGTCCTGATCCATCCGCTTCTTGACGATCTTGCCGATCTCCACGTGCTGCAGGCCGACGCCCCATTCGAAGCCGATCGCCAGCAACGCGTTGTACAACACGTTGAACATGTTGAAACGCTTCCAGCGTTGATCGCGCGTGACGCGCAACAGGCCGTAGCCCACGTCGTCATCCATCCCAAGAATGTTGGTGTACTTGTGATGCACGAAGTTGTGGGTGTAGCGCCAGTGCTTGGACGACCCGCTCATGTCCCACTCCCACGTCGAGGAGTGAATCTCGGGGTCGTTCATCCAGTCCCACTGGCCATGCATGACGTTGTGGCCGATCTCCATGTTCTCGATGATCTTGGCCACGCCCAGTGCCACGGTGCCGGCCCACCATGCCGACCGCTTCGAGCTCGCGGCCAGCGTCAGTCGGGCGGCCACCTCGAGCGAACGCTGCGCTGCGATGGTGCGACGGATGTAGCGCGCGTCCCGTGCGCCGCGCGAGTCTTCGACATCCTGGCGGATAGCATCCAGCTCAACGGCCAGGGCTTCGATATCAGCGTCCGACAGATGCGTAAATACGTCGATGTCTGTGATCGCCATCGTGCTCACCTCCCGGCGTTCAATTCTGTGGTCAATACCTACGCTATCGTAACCTACGACTCCGTAGGTTACCTATGAGTAGTTTTTAGATGTCGAGCACACAGTCGCCGGACGCAGCTGAGACACAGGTTTGCACCCGACTCCCCGGCTCGTGTTCCTGCCCGGTCCGCAGATCACGGACGTGACCCTCCATCAGGGGTACCACGCAGGACTGGCAGATACCCATCCGGCAGCCGAAAGGCATCTGCACCCCAGCGCCCTCGCCCGCGTCCATCAGCGATGTCGCGGCGTCGGCGGCCACCGTACGTCCGGCCCGCGCGAACGTCACCGTTCCGCCGGCTCCGGCGGGCGCGGCCTTGGCCACCGCGAATCGCTCGAGGTGTAATTGGTCGCCGATGCCGGCGGCCGTCCAGATCTTCTCGGCCTGGGCCAGCAGGCCCTCCGGTCCGCACGCCCAGGTGTGACGTTCGCGCCAGTCCGGCACTTCGTCGTCCAGTTGAGCGAGGTCAAGCCGGCCCTGGGTGCGCGTTTCGCGCACCTGCAGCCGGTACCCGGGATGCACGGACGCCAACTCGCTCAACTCGGCACCGAACATCACATCCGCATTGGTGGGCGCCGAATGCACATGCTGGATGTCGCCAATCTGGTTGCGGCGTACCAATGTTCGCAGCATCGACATGACCGGAGTGATCCCCGATCCCGCGGTGAGGAACAGAATCGCCGGCGGCGCCGGGTCGGGGAGCACGAAGTTGCCCTGCGGGGCGGCCAGCCGCACGATGGTCCCCGGCGCGACACCCTCCACCAAATGCGTGGACAAGAAGCCTTCCGGCATCGCTTTGACGCTGATGGTCACCGTGCGTTCGGGGCCGGAACCAGACCGCGCGACCGGGCTGGACGTCAGCGAGTACGACCGCCAGCGCCAGCGGCCGTCCACCAATAATCCGATGCCGATGTACTGGCCCGGCTCGTAGTCGAAGCTGAATCCCCAACCCGGCTTGATCACCAGGGTCGCGGAGTCTTCGGTTTCGCGGCGGACCGCCACGATGCGGCCCCGCAATTCGCGCGCCGACCACAGCGGATTGGCCAGATGCAGGTAATCGTCGGGCAGCAGCGGCGTTGTGATGCGCGCGGCCAGCTTGCGCAGCGCGTGCCAACCGGGATGCCGCTCCGCGCCCGCAATCGTGGGGCGCGTGGTGCCGACGATGTTCGCCGTTACCGATTGATATTTCCTACCCACAAGAACCTACGGTACCGTAGGTTACGTCATTTGGCCCAGGTTGTGGCGCTCACAACAGGTCGAGCAGGAACGGCAGCTCCTGGTTGGCGTACCAGGCCAGGTCGTGGTCCTGGGCGTCGCCGACGATCAGGTCGGCATCCTCATCCCCCAGGTCAGCAGCGTCGATCGCCTCGATCGCCCGCAGCACGTCGGGCTCCGCCGCGGCGTTGTCGACGTAGGCGGCGATCACCTGGTCCAGCGCGATCGCCCCGGCCAGCCGGACCACGGCGTCGTCGAGGTCGGGACGGAAGGTGGCTCCGGATTCGCCTGCCTCGGCCTCGACGGCCAGCACGGCACGGCGCGGCCGGACGCTTTCGACGTCCTCGGCGGCCAGCAGCCGCAGCGAGGCCAATGCGGCTTCCCGCAATGCCACCTCGGCAAGCTCCTCGTCGTCGCCCTCGGCGTAGGCCTCGCGCAGCGTCGGTGTCACGGCGAATGCGGTGCCATTGACGGGGCGCAGCGATCCCTCGGCAACCAACTGCTGCAGCATCGCCACCGTCGCCGGAATGTAGACCTGGATAGTGTTTGCGCCCACGACTAACTCTCGATCAGCGTGGCCGCGTAGTCGTCGACATACCGCGACAGCTCGCGCGGCGGCCGTTGGTAATTACCGGTCAGCATCGGACGTTCCGGCAACTCGACCTTCGGCTCCTCGACGTCGTAATACTCGATGCTGGACAGCAGGTGCTTCATCATGTTCAGGCGCGCGTGCTTCTTGATATCGGATTCCACGACATACCAAGGGCTGACCGGAGTGTCGGTGTGCACCATCATCTCATCTTTGGCGCGTGAGTAATCCTCCCAGCGATACACCGATTCCAAGTCCATCGTGGAAAGCTTCCAGCGCCGGACCGGATCGTTGCGCCGCGCCCTGAACCGGCGCAGCTGTTCGCCTTCGGACACCGAAAACCAGTACTTGCGCAGCAGAATCCCGTCGTCGATCAGCATCTGCTCGAATATCGGGGTCTGTCGCAAAAACAGCGCATGTTCTTGCGGCGTACAGAATCCCATCACTTTCTCGATGCCGGCGCGGTTGTACCAGGACCGATCGAACAGCACGATCTCACCTTTGGTGGGCAGGTGCGCGATGTACCGCTGGTAATACCACTGGCCGCGTTCCCGATCGGTGGGCACCGGCAGCGCGGCGATGTGAGCGGTGCGTGGGCTGAGATATTCGGTGATGCGCTTGATGGCCCCGCCCTTGCCCGCGGCGTCGCGTCCTTCGAAAAGGATCACGATTCGTGCACCCGAATGGCGCACCCACTCCTGCAACTTCACGAATTCCGTTTGCAGTCGGAATAATTCGGCCTCATAGACGGCGTCGGAGATCTTCGGTGCATCTTTGGCGGGCGCCTTGTTCTTCTTCGCTTTCACCGGCGCGCCGTCATTCGAGGTGCTCACATCAACGAATGGTATATCCACACAGCGATTTTCACCGCAAACAACTAGCGGGAAGCTTCGAGAAGCTCCTCCAGCGATTGAGTCAACAACGCCGGCAGTAGCCCGACATCGCTCATCGCCTCGCGATCGGCGTTGATTCCGAAGTACAGCGTGCCGTTGTAGGACGTCACCCCGATGGCCAGCACCTGATTCTGCAGCAACGGCGGGACCGCGTACGTCTCCAGCAGTTTGGTGCCGGCGATGTACATCTGCGATTGCGCCCCGGGCGCATTGGTGATCAGCAGGTTGAACGACCGCGCCGAAAAGCTGGTGGCGACCCGGATCCCCATGGCGTGCAGGGTGGGTGGCGCGAAGCCCGACAGCGTGACGATGGTCCGCGCGTCGACCAGACGTGCGGCCGACGGATTGGATTCGGTGGCGTGCGCGATCTGCGACAGCCGCACCACGGCGTTGCCCTCGCCCACCGGCAGATCGACCAGGAACGGAGTGACCTGACTGATCGTCTGACCCGGACCGGTCGAGTCATGTTGTTCTTCGGCATAAACCGACAGCGGCGCCATCGCCCGGATCGTCGCACTCGAGGACACCGTCTCCCCGCGTGACATCAACCAGTTGGCCAGGGCGCCGGTCACGACCGCCAGGACGACGTCGTTGATGTCGCAGTCGTAGCGCGCCCGCACCGTGCGGTAGTCCTCGAGACTGCCGCGCGCGACGGTGAATCGGCGATGCCGCGAGACCGTCGCGTTGAGCGGACTGCTGGGTGCCGTGCCGCGCGCCACCGTGCGCGCGATCTCGATCACGCGGCGGCCCACGTTGAGTAGTTCGCCGTAATTGGTCGCCAGCCCGGCCACCGCCGAGCCGACGGCCTGCAGCTGCTCACCCGGCCCCACCACCCAGTCGGTCAGCGCACCCAGCAGCAGCCGGGTCGAGCCGGGTTCGCGTTCCGGGATCCAGATGTCTTCGGGAAACGGCGACGGCTGCCGGGACCGGTCGGCGATCACGTGGCCGATCTCCAGCGCCGTCATCCCGTTGATCAGGGCCTGATGCGACTTGGTGTACAACGCGACCCGGTTCTTGGCCAGACCTTCGACCAGGTACATCTCCCACAGCGGCCGCGTCTTGTCCAACGGTCGCGCGGCCAGCCGGGCGATCAGTTCGTGCAGCTGCTCGTCGCTGCCCGGCGACGGCAGCGCCGAACGCCGGACGTGGTAAGTGATGTCGAAGTCGGCGTCGTCGATCCACACCGGCCGGGCGATGCCGACACCCGCTCCGCGAACCTTCTGCCGGTAACGCGGGATCTGCGGAAGCCGCTGTTCGACCGCGGCAAGCAGCGTTTCGTAGCTCAACCCGGCTCGCGGCCGCTGCAGGATGGACAACGATCCGACGTACATCGGCGTCGCGCTGTTCTCCAGCCGATAGAAGGACGCATCCGATGTGGACAACCGGGTCACCATTGCGGCCCTGGCCTCCTAGGTCAATCCTTCGCGTTCCCCGATGTTCCCGCCCACCGTAATCGTCCGCTAGTGCACAACACGGCGCGGGTACGCACGATGTCGAATTGTGCGATGATGACCGGCAATTGAAAAACCATTGTCTGCCACTCTCCTGCAGACCGCTCGTCGATCGCTGACTTGGAGAGTGCGCGTTGACTATTGATCCGTTCGCCGTCGTGCCCGTCGTCGAGTACGAACCACCTACGCGGCAGATGCCGCGAGACCCCGCTGGGTGCCGACAGCCACCCCGGCAACTGCGCAACGGCAGCGGGCCGCGCCGGCCGTACAGCGGGCGATCCGTCCGGCAACCCGAGCCGGCGCCGGCCTGGTCGGCGGCGATGCGTCAAGCCGCGATCTTCGCCGACGCGGCGCTACGACGGGTGCTGGAAGTCATCGACCGTCGCCGCCCGGTCAGCCAGTTGCGGCCCCTGCTGGTGCCCGGTCTGGTGGATTCGGTGCCGGCGATCGCCGGCCCGGCGGCCGGCCGCCAGGGGGCCGCGGTGTTGCGCCGGATGCGGCTGCAGCCGGCCGGCGGCCGTGATTCGCAGACCGCCGCGGAGGTGTTCGGCTGTTACAGCCGCGGCGACCGCACGCATGCCATCGCCGCCCGGGTGGAGAAGTTGCCAACCAGCAGCGGACCGCGCTGGCAGGTGGTGGCGCTGCACATCGGCTGATGCGCGGGCCTAGGCCGCAGACCCGGCTCTCTCGGGCGGCGGGCCGCCGGAGAACCGGGCCAGCACCGGGCCCAGGATGGCCATCACGAACACATACGCCGTCGCCAGCGCGGCCACGGCCGGGATGGCCGTGCCGACCAGCCCGATGATGATCAGCGAGAATTCGCCCCTGGCGACCAGCGCGGTGCCGGCCCGCAGCTGACCGCGCCGGGCCACCCCGTCGCGCCGGGCCGCGACCATCCCGGTGACCACCTTGGTCGCGGCGGTGACGACGGCCAGCGCCAGCGCGACCGGGAGCATCGGGACCAGCTCGTGCGGGTCTACCTGCAAGCCGATCGCCACGAAGAAGATCGCGGCGAACAGGTCACGCAGCGGACCCAGCACTTTGCGCGCACGCTTGGCGGTGTCGCCGGTCAGGGTGAGCCCGACCAGAAACGCCCCGACCGCCGCCGAGGCGTGCAGCGATTCGGCCAGCGCTGCCACCATCAGGGTGGCTCCCAGAACTCGCAGCAACAGCTGCTCGGAGTCGGCGTTGTCGACCAGCCGGCCCACGTGATGGCCCCAGTAGTAGGACGCGAAGAACGCCGCGAAGAGGGCACCGATCGCGACGACCATCCCCGCGACTGCTTCAAGGCCGGTGCCGCCGGACGCGAGCACCGCGAACAGCGGCAGGTAGGCGGCCATCGCGAAGTCCTCGAGCACCAGGACCGACAGCACGGCCGGCGTCTCGCGGTTACCAAGACGCCGCAGGTCCTCCAGCAGCCGCGCGATGACTCCCGAGGAGGAGATGTAGGTGACTCCGGCCAGGGCCAGGATGGCGATGCCGTTGAATCCCAGCAGCCAGCCCGCTACCGCACCGGGCGTGGCGTTGAGGACCGCGTCGACGCCGGCCGACGGCAGGTGGTGGCGCAAGCTGGCGGCGAATTCCGTCGCGGAGAACTCCAGGCCCAGGGTCAGCAGCAGCAGCACGACACCGATCGGCGCACCCGTCATGATGAACTCGCCGGCGGCGGCCACCGGCCAGATGCCGCCCTTGCCCAGCGACAGGCCCGCCATCAAGTAGACCGGGATCGGCGAGAGCGCGAACCGGCGAGAGATGGCGCCCAGTGCCGCGAGCGCGACCAGGAGAGCGCCGAGCTGAAACAGCAGCGCTCCCGAAACCTGCATCGGCTCAACCCTTGTCGACTATTTGCTCGACTGCCGCGATGCCCTCATCGGTGCCGATGACAATCAGAACGTCTCGCGCGCGCAGCGTCTCGGCCGGGCCGGGCGAGGCCAGTACGTCTTCGTCGCGCACGATCGCGACGATCGACGCGCCGGTGCGGGTGCGAGCGCGGGTGTCGCCCAACGGCCGGCCGACGAACGGGCTGCCCGGCTCGATGTGCACCTGCCCCGCCTCCAGACCGGGCACCTCGCGGGTCAGCTCGGTGAACCGTTCGGCGATGCGGGGAGCCCCCAGAATCTGGGCCACGGTGTCAGCTTCTTCGTCGGTCAGGTGGAGCACCGGCCGAGCCTGGTCCGGATCGTCGGACCCGTACAGGACGACGTCGAAGTCGCCGCCGCGGCGCGCGACGATGCCGATCCGATCACCCTTGTGGCTGACGAATTCATATCGCAGACCGACGCCCGGCAGCAACACCTCCTTGACATCCATAACCGCAACATACCGGCAGGCAACCACGAAAAGCCGCCCGGATTGCGGCGATACAGACCCAATTCATAGGCGCTTCGGGTCGGATCGCGACGCTCCTCGAGGGTTAGTGCTGGCCGGCCGTCGCCCCCGGATGCCGGCGTGGCCAGGGCAGCAGCGCCGGTACTTCGCGGCGGTAGGAACGGTAGTCCTCACCCAGCGACTCGACCAGATCGTGCTCTTCGAGCTGCAGGGCGACCAGGATGTAGCTCGTGGTGGCGACGCTGAACAGCAGGTGCCCGGTGGTCATCTGCGGCGTCGCCCAGAAGGCGATCAAAAAGCCGAGCATCAACGGGTGCCGCACCAACCGGTACAGGTACCGAACCCGAAAGTCCAAGTCGCGGTAGGGTTTTCCCCGCCAGGCTAGGTACACCTGACGGAGCCCGAACAGGTCGAAGTGACTGACCATGAAGGACGAGAAGAACACCGTCGCCCAACCCAGCCAGAACACGGCCCACAGCGTCAGGCGCGCCGCGGGCAGGCGCACGTCCCAGACGAGGTCCGGCAGCGTGCGCCACTGCCAATACAGCAGCAACAACGCGGCGCTTGCCAGGACCACGTAGGTGCTGCGCTCGATCGACGACGGCACCAACCGCGTCCACCACCGCTTGAATCCGGGCCGCGCCATCACACTGTGCTGCACCGCGAACACACCAAGCAGCGCAACGTCGATCAGGACCGCTTGGCCGACCGGGGCCGAGAGTGCGTGATCGACGCTGCGGGGCACCACGAGGTTGCCGACGAAACCGATCGCGTAGCCGAAAGACACCAGGAACAGCAGATAGGCCACGGCGCCGTAACACATTGCCAGATATCGACTCATGGACAAGATTGTGCGCCGAATCCCGCGAGATGGAATGGGGCGATTGCCTCAATTCGCCTGTGGGACCGACAATCCTTGTTGTAGCGCGTACATGCTGGCGCCGATGCGATTCGAGACGCCGATCTTGGCGTAGGTTCGCTCGACATGGTTGCGCACGGTCTTCTCGCTGATCACCAGCGCCGCGGCGATTTCCTTGTTGGACGCACCGCGCGCGACCAGACACAGCACCTCGATCTCGCGCGGCGTCAGCCCCGCCGGACGCGGCGTGGGCCGATCGACGGGCTGCCCCGCCGCATGCAGCACCGCGTCGACGGCGACCGGATCGAGTTCGCCGGCCCGCACCCGCTCATGCAGCCGTTGTGTCGCCGCCTTGGGTGACAGTTCATTGCGGTACGGCCTTGGCTCACAACCGGATTGGTAACTAACCGCGGCGGCCAGGATGCGGTCGGGCAGGCTGAGCGCCGGCCCGGCAAGCCCGCGCGGGTACCCCGATCCGTTCAGGCATTCGTGGTGATTGCCGGCCACTTCGGCCAGCCCGCCGAGCCCGCTGACCTGGTTGAGTATCCGCACCGTGAGATAGGGATGCAGTCGCACCCGCTCGAACTCTCCCGCGGTCAACGCCCCTGGCTTGGACCAGATTTGGTTCGACACGCCGATGCGCCCCAAGTCGTGCACGTGACCCGCGCGCCGGGTCAGGGCCGCCGATTCCGCGTCGATACCGGCCGCCACAGCGGCGTCGCCGGCGAGTCGGGCCACCGCACGCGAATGCCCAAGTGTGAACGGGCATTTCAGATCGACGAAGTCTCCGAAGGCGACCAGAAGTGTGTCCAGGGCATCGTCGTCGAGTCGGTGCTGACGGTCGGGCGCCTCCCGCAGCGCCGCGGCCCACGCCGCGCCGGGGGCCGGTCCCGCCAAGATCGCGTCGGCATCAGACACGAAGATATCGACAACCCTCGGATCGAATTGGCCGCCGCGGCGACTGTGGGCCATGGCCACCGCGCCCTCGACACCGTAAGTACGGTGGTGCACTTCGACCATCTCGGCCAGTTGGGCCACCCGCATCTGTACCGGGATCGCGTCGCCGTGCGCACCGGCGGGCAGACCGCCGCCGTCGTAGCGCTCGAACGCGAATCCGAGCGATGCCTGCACGTCGGGCCCCAGCCCGATGCGGTCGGCCAGCAATGCCGCGGAGGTGCAATGCGAATGGATCAACCGGGACAACTGACCGCGCGCGTTGGCGAACAGGGTTGCCATGATGGCCAGGCGCTGCGTCAGCGGCTGACCACGACCGACATTGCCCAGCAGAAAACGCCAGTACGGCAGGCCCGACCAGTCGACCAGATACGAGTCATGCCGCACGGCAATGTCATCGCCGAACCACCGCGCGTATTCGTGGGAGTCGGCATGGCAGCCGATCCACATGATCAATGTGGTGTAGTAGGCGCAATCTCGTTGTGCGTCAGACAGTTCCAGTCGATCCGCGAGCCTGGTCGCGATCATCGCCGCACGCAGCATGTGCTCGGCGGGCTGCCCCAAGCCGAGGTCGATCGCCACCGACAACGCCGCCAGCAACTCCGCGCGAGTCGGTAATTCAGGCTCCGACATGGACTTCATTGTGCCCAGCTAACCGGCACATCGTCACCCGATTGCGATAGTGCGTTGCACGGCGCGATGCCGGGCCGGGTCGAAGGCCTCGAAATGACCTGAGCCGACGACGAAGAACCCCCGCTGCGGCGGCCGGAATCCGGCCAGCGAGGCCTGCCGGCGCAGTGGTCCGATCTCGCCCAGATCGCTATCGCCCAGCACCGCCCGCGACCGGGAAACCGCCCACATCCGCGTCGGGGCGATCATGAAGTGCTGGCCGTTGGGCGCGGTGCCGGCAAGCCGGATCCGCCCGGCGCGCAGCACGGGTCCCGCCACGCACCCCAGCGCGGCCAATGCCGCCGGGCTGGTCCAGGCGCGCGCCGGCAAGCGTTGGCCGACCGCGCTCATCAGGCGCGTCGCCACGGTGGCGCGCAGATCGATCTGCCAACTGAGCAGCCCTGGAATTTCCACGATCAGCGACCACGGCGTCAGCCAGGCGACGTCGATGTCACACTGTGCGGCATCGCGAGCCGTCGCGGAGCTGAAGTACCGGGCGCAACTTTGTGGGCCCGGCGTCGTCGCGTAGAAGGTCCACACGCCGCCGGGGTCGCGATGCCACACCGACCGGTACCCCGGCGAGAACGAGGTGGCCGGAAAGTGCCGCAGTGCCAGGTAGTGTCCGCCGGCGAACGGCAGGCCCATCACCCCGAACCCGACAAAACGTTCGTCGTCGCCGGCGGGCAGGACGGGGTTACGCAGGACGGCCGAGGCCGCATCGGCGGGAGTGTGCGGGAAGTTCATGCACCGATGCTGCGCGCCGCCCCCGCCGGCACGCATGAGGCCGATGCCTCAAATCGGCTAGCGCTTCTTGACCGACTTCGGCGGCTTGGTGCCACGGCCCTGCTGGCGCGCGGCGGCACGCCGCTCACGCCTGGTCCCGCCGCCGGCGGCCCCGGCCGACGTCTTCTGTGCGCCGCCACCGTTGCGCTGCACTTCCGCCGAACCGTCCTCTGCCGGACCGGAATACGAGAGGGCGGGTGACTCGCTATCGAAGTTGTCGATTCCCTTGGCGCGCAAGGTACTTGGAGTCTGCTCGCGCGCGGCCGGCGGCGCCGCCTCGGTAGCGCCGTCGGACTGCTCGGCCGCACCGCTCCCCAATTCGGCCAGCCCGGCCGGTGTTTCGACCGGGGCGACCTGGGGCGAGGGGACCGCCTCGACGCTGACATTGAACAAGAAGCCGACCGACTCCTCCTTCATGCCGTCGAGCATCGCCATGAACATGTCGTAACCCTCGCGCTGATACTCGACCAGCGGGTCGCGCTGGGCCATCGCACGCAGTCCGATGCCCTCCTTGAGGTAGTCCATCTCGTAGAGGTGTTCGCGCCACTTGCGGTCGATCACGTTGAGCAGCACATTGCGTTCCAGCTGGCGCATCGCGCCTTCGCCCGCGATCTCCTCCAGCTCGGCTTCCCTGGTGGCATAGGCACGTTCGGCGTCCTTGACGAGCGCCTCGAGCAGCTCCTCCCGGGTCAGGTCGTCGTGCTCGGAATCCGCGTCGCGACGGGTCAGCGACGCGTGCTCGATGCCGACCGGGTACAGCGTCTTGAGCGCCGACCACAACGCATCCAGATCCCAGTCCTCGGCATAGCCTTCGCTTGTCGCGCCGTCCACGTAGGCGGTGATGACGTCACGCACCATGTCGAACGCCTGCTCCTGCAGGTTCTCGCCCTCCAAGATGCGCTTGCGCTCGGCGTAGATCACCTTGCGCTGCTGGTTCATCACCTCGTCGTACTTGAGGACGTTCTTGCGCACCTCGAAGTTCTGTTGTTCGACCTGGGTCTGGGCGCTCTTGATGGCCCGGGTCACCATCTTGGCTTCGATCGGCACATCGTCGGGCAGGTTCAGCCGGGTCAGCAGCGACTCCAGCGCGGCTCCGTTGAAGCGGCGCATCAATTCGTCACCCAGTGACAGGTAGAACCGCGACTCGCCCGGGTCCCCCTGACGGCCGGACCGGCCGCGCAACTGGTTGTCGATGCGTCGCGACTCGTGGCGCTCGGTGCCCAGCACATAAAGCCCGCCGGCCTCGATCACCTCTTTGGCCTCGGCGCCGGCCTCTTCCTTGACCTTCGGCAGCTCCTCATGCCACGCCGCTTCGTACTCGTCGGGCGTTTCGACCGGGTCCAGGCCGCGCTCGCGCAGCCGCTGGTCGGTGAGGAAGTCGACGTTGCCGCCCAGCACGATGTCGGTACCGCGGCCGGCCATGTTGGTGGCCACCGTGATGCCGCCGCGACGGCCGGCCACCGCGATGATGCCGGCCTCCTGCTCGTGGAACTTCGCGTTGAGCACGTTGTGCGGGATGCGGCGCTTCTGGAACTGCCGCGACAGGTACTCCGAGCGCTCGACGCTGGTGGTACCGATCAGGACCGGCTGACCCTTCTCGTAGCGTTCGGAGACGTCGTCGACGACCGCGATGTACTTGGCTTCCTCGGTCTTGTAGATCAGGTCGGACTGGTCTTCGCGGACCATCGGCTTGTTGGTCGGGATCGCCACCACACCGAGCTTGTAGATCTCGTGCAGCTCGGCCGCCTCGGTCTGGGCGGTACCGGTCATACCGGCCAACTTGTCGTAGAGGCGGAAGTAGTTCTGCAGCGTGATCGTGGCCAGCGTCTGGTTCTCGGCCTTGATCTCGACGTGCTCCTTGGCCTCGATGGCCTGGTGCATGCCCTCGTTGTAGCGGCGGCCGATCAGCACGCGACCGGTGAACTCGTCGACGATCAGGACTTCGCCGTCGCGGACGATGTAGTCCTTGTCGCGGTTGAACAGCTCCTTGGCCTTCAGCGCGTTGTTCAGGTAGCTGACCAGCGGCGAGTTGGCGGCCTCGTAGAGGTTGTCGATGCCGAGCTGATCCTCGACGAACTCCACCCCGAGCTCGTGCACACCGACGGTGCGCTTACGCAGATCGACCTCGTAATGGGTGTCTTTTTCCATCAGCGGGGCCAGCCGCGCGAACTCGAGGTACCAGTTGGAGGCGCCGTCGGCCGGCCCGGAGATGATCAGCGGCGTGCGCGCCTCGTCGATCAGGATGGAGTCGACCTCATCGACGATGGCAAACGGGTGGCCGCGTTGCACCATGTCCTCGACCGAGTGCGCCATGTTGTCGCGCAGGTAGTCGAAGCCGAACTCGTTGTTGGTGCCGTAGGTGACGTCGGCGTTGTAGGCCACCCTCCGTTCGTCGGGCGTCATGTTGGCCAGGATCACACCGACCTGCAGGCCGAGGAAACGGTGCACCCGGCCCATCCACTCGCTGTCGCGTTTGGCCAGGTAATCGTTGACCGTGACGACGTGCACGCCCTTGCCGGCCAGCGCGTTGAGGTAGGCGGGCAACACACAGGTCAGGGTCTTGCCTTCACCGGTCTTCATCTCGGCGACGTTGCCCAGGTGCAGGGCCGCGCCACCCATCACCTGCACATCGAACGGCCGCTGGTCCAGCACCCGCCAGGCGGCTTCGCGGGCCACCGCGAACGCCTCGGGCAGCAGGTCGTCGAGGGTTTCCGGGTTTTTCGGGTCCTCGAGGCGCTTGCGAAACTCGTCGGTCTTGGCCCGCAGCTCGGCGTCGGTGAGTTTTTCGACGTCATCGGACAAGGTGTTGACATAATCAGCCACCCGCTTGAGGCGCTTGACCATGCGACCTTCACCGAGGCGCAGCAGCTTATCCAGCACAGCTAAGTCCCCTGTTGGTAGGAGTCGTCTTCGTTAAAGCGACTCCCATGGTAGGGGACGACCCCGTGAGGACCCCGAACCTCAGGACAGCCTGATCAGTCCGTAGTCGTAGGCGTGCCGGCGGTAGACCACCGACGGGCGTTCGCTCTGCTTGTCGTAGAACAAGAAGAAGTCGTGCCCGACGAGCTCCATCTCGTACAGCGCGTCGTCGACCGACATCGGGGTGGCCTGATGTTCTTTGGTGCGGACCACCCGGCCCGGCTGGTGATCGTCGTCGGCGGCGTCGTGCTGGTGCGCCTCGACCGGCGTCCCGTTGGTGAATGCCTTGTCCGGCGGCGGGGCCACCGCGGTGGCCTCGGCCAGCGACACGGGAGTCTTTTCGCCGTAGTGGACTTTGCGGCGGTCCTTGCCGCGACGTAACCGACTTTCCAAGCGGACCACCGCCGACTCGAGCGCGGCGTAGAAGCTGTCGGCGCATGCCTCCCCGCGGACTACCGGCCCCCGGCCCCGCGCGGTGATCTCCACGCGCTGACAGGACTTACGTTGGCGACGGTTGCGTTCATGCTTGAGTTCGACGTCGAAGAGATAGATGGTTTTGTCGAACCGTTCCAAGCGGGCGAGTTTCTGCGAGACGTACAGCCGGAAGTGGTCGGGAATCTCGACGTTGCGGCCCTTGAAAACGACCTCGGCGGTGGCCGTCGGTTCGTTGGCGTCGGCGCCGATCGGCGGCTCGTCCAGAAGCTGAGTGGAATCCACGGCAAGTCTTGACATACGTGACTACTCATTTCTCTTGACGCTGTTGGAAGATGCGCCGACGAGGTTGGGAGCGGTTTGAGAAGTGTCACCGCCGCAGGCAGCCCGCCGGTGCTAGGTGTCGAATGCTCACCCCCTCCGCACATGGCGTCTCAGCCTGGGAAATCGCGACTCGAGAGTCGGAACCAGTGAGTCCCGAAGAGTTTTTGAACGTTGTTCTCGACGTTAGCTCGTGTTCGCCCCGCCGTGCCACCAATTTGATGAACCCGTAGCGAGTTCTTCACGTCTTCTTCGCAATTTCAATGTTTGCGCCGGAATTCGCCGTTCTAGGCGGCCGCGATCGCCAGCACTGCGCTCACCCGGACGCCGGCCGCGGCCAGTACGCGGACCGACTCCCGCGCGGTCGCGCCGGTGGTCACGATGTCGTCGACGAGCACAACCTCGGTGTGCGGTCGTGGGCCACGCAGTCGCACCCGACCGGCGATGTTGCGTTCGCGTTCGGCGCTGCGCAGTCCCACCGAATCGCGGGTGAACGCCCTGATCCGGAGCGCCGGACGGACGGCGACGGCACGATGGCGGGCCACCGCGGCGGCGGCGATCCGGGCGACGGGGTCCCCGCCGCGGCGGCGTGCGGCCGAGCGCCGAGTGGGCGCGGGCACGATGGTCAGCGGGGCCTCGACGATGCCCCAGGACAGCAGCCGGTGCACACCGACGGCCAACGCCTGGGCCAGCGGCGTGACGAGGTCGGCGCGTCCGTGCTCTTTCGTCGCCAGGATCGCCTGACGGCGCGCCCCGGCGTAGCGGCCGAGCGCGAACACCGGTACCTGCGGGTCGATGCGCGGACTGATCAGGTGCGGCTCGTCGGGCTTGACGATCAGTTCGCGCGCGCAGGTGTCACACCAGCGGGTCGCCGGGGTTCCGCAGCCGCCGCATTCGGTAGGCAGGATCAAATCGAGCACGGCGCCAGTGTCACCGCCGGGGGTGACAACTGTGCGCTGTTACTCGCCGGCCTTGGCGATGATGGAGTGCAGCAGCTTGAGGGCCGACCGGGCGCCTTTAGGGGTGATGTCGAATTTGTCGCTGATGGCCGCATAGCTGCCGGCGGCGCGGACACGCAGTCCGTGGCCTTCATCGGTCAGGCCTACGATGACGCTGCGCTCGTCGTCGGGACTACGGGTCCGCCGAACCAGGCCGCGTTTTTCCAGCCGCTTCAACAGCGGCGTCATCGTCCCGTAGTCCAGCTGCAGCAGTTCGACGAGTTCGCCGACGGTGCGGTCGTCGCGTTCCCATAACGCCGACAACACCAAGAATTGCGGGTAGGTCAACCCGAGCGGCGTGAGCAGTGGCCGGTAGGCGGCAGTCACGGCCCGCGACGCCGCATGCAACGCGAAGCACACCATCTCGTCGAGCCTGACCTGGTCGGTCTGCGGAGCGGAAGTGGCGTTCACAGCCGCTCAGTCTAGTCAAAAATGCTCTCGATTGCATCGTGTGCTATTCACTGGTACACCGGTAACTAGTGCACAAGTTATTTCAGCCGACGTTTTGCAAAAGTGGTGGAGGACGGGGCATGGCATCGAAAGTATGGTTTATTACCGGGGTTTCGCGAGGCTTCGGCCGGTTGTGGGCGTCGGCCGCGTTGGAGCGGGGTGATCGAGTTGCCGGTACCGCCCGGGACGTGTCGACGTTGGCCGAACTCCAGCACCGGTTCGGCGACGCGTTCTTGGCCTTGCAACTTGATGTCACCGATCGCGAGGCTGGCTTCGCTGCTGTGGCGCAAGCACATTCGCACTTCGGGCGGCTCGACGTCGTGGTCAACAACGCCGGCTACGGACAGTTCGGCTTCATCGAGGAGCTTTCCGAACACGAAGTCCGCGACCAGATCGACACCAATGTGTTCGGCGCCATCTGGATAACGCAGGCCTCGTTGCCGTTGCTGCGCGCGCAGGGCAGCGGGCACATCGTCCAAATCTCGTCTACCGGCGGGCTCTTCAGTGGTCCGAATGTGGGCCTGTACTGCGCTTCCAAATTCGCGTTGGAAGCATTCAGCGAGGCCCTGGCTTTCGAAGTCGAACCCTTCGGCGTGCACGTGACCCTGGTCGAACCCGGCTTCTTCGCCACCGACTGGGCCGGGTCGTCGGCCAAACACGCCGCCGCGCTGCCGGCCTATGCCAAGCGCCACGACGAGGCCAACGCGTTCGTGGCAGAGATTCTCGGCGAGCCGAGTGATCCCACGGGCACCGCCGCGGCGCTGCTGAGCGTCGTCGACGACGAAAAACCGCCGCTGCGAATCATTTTCGGCTCCACGATGCTGCCGGTCGTCAAGAGCGTCTACCAGGACCGGATCACCGGCTGGGAGGAATGCGAGCACGTCGGCGGCCACGTCTCATGACCAGTCACTGACGTTCAGCCCACCAATTCGCGGACGATGTCGGACGCCGAGCCGGTTCGGACGTTGCGGAACGCCGCACCGGTCCACATACCGACACCATGCGGGTCGCCCAATTTCACCGCTGCCGCCTGGATGGGGCCGGTGATCATCGCCACCTGCGGGAATCCGCAGATCGCGTGAGCGTCGTGCTTGTCGATGAACTGGTTGCGCAGCGCCCGCGCATACCGACCGGTAAACGCCCGTGTGACAACGGTATTGGTGAACTGCGGATCGCGCAATGCACCGCGGTGCACCGGGTTGGTGCCGGCTTCGTCGGCGAGCAGGAACGCCGTCCCGAGTTGCACCGCGGCGGCCCCGGCCGCCCGCATCCGTTGCACGTCTGCGGCGGTCCCCAGTCCGCCCGCCGCGATGACGGGACAGTCGAAGCAGGCGGCCAGCGCCGACACCAGGTCGTCGAGTGAATCGCCGGGCGGCGCGGACAGCGGATCGAACGTGGCTCGATGCCCACCCGCATCGGGGCCCTGCGCGACCACCGCGTCCGCACCGAAGCTGACGGCGATCACCGCTTCTCGCACGGTGGTGACCGTGGCCAGGGTGAGGACGCCGGCATCACTGAGCCGGCGGTACTCGGGTTCGCTCGGCGTGCCGAACGTGAAAGACGCGACCTCTGGGCGCAGGTCGCACAGCACATCGAGCTTGGCTTCCCACTCGTCGCCTCCGTCATGCGGTTCACCCAACGCGACGCCGTAGTGCTCGGCCTCGTCCTCGACGGCCGCGGCAAAGGCACCCAGCTCGTCCATCGTGGCCACCGGTGCTTGCGGCACAAACAGATTCACCCCGATTGGCCCGGAGGTCAATCTGCGGGCGGCGAGGATGGAGTCGGCCAGCTCCTCGGCGGAGAGCAGGCCGCCCGCCAGAAAGCCCAACCCGCCGGCGTCGGATATCGCCGCGGCCAGTGCCGGCGTCGACGGACCACCTGCCATCGGCGCGCCGAGGACTCGAACACCCAAATCCCCCAGCGCGAATCGATCAAACATCACACACTCCCCCCGTGCTTACCTGCCGTACCTGACTCAGGGCATAGCCGTCGACGATGACAATGCTGTGTTTCTCCAACCGGATCCAGCCGCTGGCCTCGAACGCACGCAGTGTCGCGCCGACCGTCTCCGGATCGACCCCGGCGAGATGAGAAAATTCCTCGGAGGTGAGGTCGTGCACGATCCGCACGACATCTCCGTCCTGCTGGCCGAATCGCTTCCTCAGCAACAACAGTCGGCTCGCGATGCGGCCCTGCTCGTCGGCGAACGCGAGGTCCAACAGCGAGTTCGTCATCGCCTTGACCCAGCGTGCGAACAGGCGCAGCACCTGGTCACACACCTCCGGACACTCGGCCATCCACGACAGCAGCTGATCGCGGGCAATCGGCACCGCATCCACCTCGGTCAGAGCGGTCATGATCATGTCTTGCGGGCCGGGGTCGAAAAGCGTGATGGCTCCGAATATTTCCGAGGGGCCTAGCAGCTTCAGCACGACCTCACCGCTGTCGGGACGCCGGTAGGAGACCTTGACCTTCCCGGAGATGATCACGTAGACGCAGCCGTCGAGATCGCTTTCCGTGCCCATTAGCCGTCCGGCGCAGAAGCGTTCGGGGACCAACTGTTTGGACAGCGCAGCGACGAGTCCGGGGCTTGTCCTGCTGAAGATTCCGCAACTGATCAGGGCCTGATGAACCCGGTTCCGCGCCGGCAGCGATGCCGCCGGCCGACTTCGCGGTGCGACCACCGCGTCCTCGTCTTTGACGGCCTCGTCGGGCCGCCGCTTGTCCAGCGTCAGACCGATGGGACTCGTTGTTTCCCACCATAACAACGCGACCACCAACAATACGGGGGTCAACGCTATCGCGGCGGGACTTGCCATACCAACCACGCTATTGGGGCGCTGGCAAAACAACTAGCCATCGTGCGTCACACGCTGGACACTTTGCGTACCGGAAGTGCAGCATCGCTATCGACTGCGCCGCAACGTTTTCGATGGCGATTCGTGATAGCGGGCGGCGTGCGCGGCCGCGAACCTGCCGACATTGGTGAAGCCCCACCTCGAGGCCACCGTGGCCACCGTGACTCGCGACGAGTCGGACTCCAGCAACATCTGGTGCGCGCGACGCAACCTGACGTCACGCAGATAGCCCATCGGCGTGACGCCGAGGTGATCGCGAAATCCCTTCTGCAGCGAGCGGACACTGACATAACTGCGTTCGGCCAGCACCGACACCGTGAGCGGCTGGTCGGCTTCCGCTTCGATCATGTCGATCGCCGCCCGGATCGCGCGCGGCCCGGGCTCGCGTGCCTGGCCATCCAGAGCCGCGCGGTATGGGTGCTCGGCAGCCAACAGCAGACCGTGAATCAGGCTCTCGACGAACGGCATACCCACCATCGGTCGATGCAGGGTGCTGCCGGCCTGGAACAGCTGCTCGGTGAACAGCGACACCATGGTGATCCAGTTACGGACCGCTTGCGTGGTGGTCGCCATGATCGGCTTGCAGTCGATCTGAGAAGTGATGGAACGCCCGAGCGCGTCCGCCAGTGCGTCTTCGACCGCGTGGCGATCGATCATCATCACCAGCAGTCCGCCGACGTAGCTGGAGATCGCGTGTCCCTCCGGCCGATACACCAGGACCGAGCCTGGTTTCGCGACCAGGGACATGCTGCGATTGGCCGGGGACGGAGACTTGGCGACGGGAACGGTGATGTGATAGTGCGGACGCCGATCACCGCCATCGATCCATACGTCGTCGTGAAAATGCAACTCCAACAGGGTGATCGGGCCGAGTCGTCGCAACCGGTGGATGAAGGAAAGCGAACCGGCTTCCCCCATCGGCCTGATCTCGGGCCACCAGTGTGCGGTTGACACCGGTCGGCTGTCGCGCAGCTCGGCGAAGTCACCCAACGACCGCACCGGCACCCAGTCCCTCATCGCCGAACGGCCTTGATGTGCGCCCGCTCCTCGACGGTGAGTCGGTGAAATGTCCTGCGGCGCAGTGTCTCTGTCGGAGTTTCGCGGTAGCGCGCGGCGTGCGCCGCGGCGAACCTGCCCAGATTGGTGAAGCCCCAGCGGTAGGCGACCGAGGCGACGGTCACCGTCGACGGGTCCGACTTCAGCAGCGCCTGGTGTGCCCGCCGCAGCCGGACCTCACGCAGATAGGCCATCGGTGAGGTATCGAGGTGCCGCTGAAACCCCTGCTGCAGGGTACGGACGCTGATGTGGGAGCGACTGGCGATCGAGGTCAACGTCAACGGCAGATGTGCTTCCTCCTCGATGATTTCGATCGCGGAGCGAATCGCGCGAGGAGCGGTCAGCCTCACGTCTTTGCAGAGCGCTTCCCGGTGCGGATGGTCGGCGGCCAGCAGAAATCCGCGCACCAGGCTGTCCACGTAGGGCAGCCCGACCAGCGGTTGATTGAGCAGGCTGTCAGGGTGAAAGACCTGGTCCTTGAACAACGCCAACATGTTGATCCAGGCTCGCGCCGGCGCGGTGTGAGACGGCAGCACCGGCGCGAAGTCAGGCTGTGACATGACCTGCCAGCCAAGTGCATCGCTGAGTGCGTCGTCGACCGCGGAACGGTCCATCTTGAACGAGATGAATTTGCTGCCCGCGCTCCACCTCGCCACGCACCGTCCCTCCGGTGGGAAGATGGCGGCCACACCGGGCCCGACTCCGAACGAATTCCCCCGGTAGGTGCCGTCGATCCGTCCCGAACGACCCACCACGATGCGATAGGTGCCACAAGACTCACCGGCATCGACCCACAGGTCGGCGCCAACGGCGATTTCCTGCAGCGACACCGGACCGATTCGACCGAACCGACGCGTCATCGAAAACGTCTCCGGGTCGGTCAGGAGATTCATGTGCCCCCGGCCGCAACACACCGTGGCAAACTGATCAAACGTCTTCGCCGGCATCCACTTATGCGCCTCCGAAGCGTCCGCTGTCGGTTGTTCCGTCACTCGGTCGCCTCCCTCCCAAAGTGCGGGTGCCTTTTGGGCTTTGGGCTCCCACACATCAACAAGCTAACGGCGTTTGCTGTAACCCCGCCACGCCGCGATGGCGGCGATGCGCGATTCGGCCATTCCCCTGCGTAATTCGGCTAGCCGGGTCGCCGTCCGGCCCGTTACGGTCTACCGTTGGGTCGTACGAACAAAGCCTAGACCAACGTGTAAACACATTGCTGCCAACAGAATTGAACGGCCTACCTGACGTGCACTTAGGCATGATTCCGGATGACCCGACGGAATGGAAGGCGCTGGCGTCCCGACAACTACCGTTGCCATTCTTCGAAACTCACTTTGCGCTGGGTCGTGCGCGGGCGATCATGGCGGCGACCAGACTCGGTGTGTTCGAGTCGTTGCGGGACGGCGCCGCAACACCCACCGAAATCGCCCGCCGATGTCAAATTGACGCGACCGCAACACAAAAACTACTTGTCGTGCTGGCCGGGTCTGACTATCTGCTCTACCGCGACGGCCGTTACGCGTTGACGCCGGACGCTCGCACCTGGCTACTCAAAGACAGCCCTTCCTCGATGGTCGACGTGGTGCTTTTCGCATTCGACGAATGGGAGCTGATGACCCACGTCGAGGATTACCTGCGCACCGGCGTCCCCCTGGGGCTGCAGCAAAGCATGACCGGCACCCAGTGGGCGAATTACCAACGCTTCGAGCGGGCACAGGCCGCGCTGACGGCACGAGAGATCGCGCAGGTCATTCCGGTGCCCAGCGGTGCTACCGACATGATCGACATCGGAGGCTCGCACGGGCAATTCTCGGTTGCGCTGTGCCAGCGTTATTCCAGCTTGCGTTCGGTGGTCTTGGACTCGCCGGAGGCGCAGGCGCTGGCCCATGACTTTGGGGAAGATAACTACGACGTGGTGCTGCTGTGCAATCGCTCCCATCACTTCAGCGCTGCCGGCAACGCGTTGTTGTTCCGGCGACTGGGGCGCGCGCTGCGGCCGCGCGGCGTGTTCGCGGTGATCCAACCCATAGCCCCCCAAACAGGCGACAGCACAAGTCAATTCGCAGCGCTCAACGAGCTGTACCTAGGCGCGATCAGCCGTTGCGGACCCTGGTCGGCGCGCGAGACGGCGGGATGGCAGCGCGATGCGGGACTGCGGCCCGCGGCCGAGCCGATCATTCTGAGCGGTGGCGAGGTCGGCGTGCAGATCGCGACGAAGATCTAGCGGTCAGCCCGGCAGCACCGGGGCGGCGCCACCGAGCATCAGACCCGGCACATCCGACCAGGTCTGCTGGCTTTCCGCAGCGGAGGCCGAGTACTGCAGCACGCCTTGCGGAGCGGCCACGTAGACCGTCGACGGGTTGGCCGCGATCGCGGTCAGCGGGATCTGCAGCCCGTGGGCCGGGGCGTCGGAATTCACCCCGTCGAGGTTCACATACGACACCGGATGGGCGACGTCGTTGCGTGTCACCACCATGTCGTCGCCGGTGCGCCAGTACAGCGACACCACGGTGTTGCCCAGCCCGAACCCCAACCGTCGCGGATAGGTCAGCGCGTATTGGCCCGCCTGGGTCTGTTCCACGCCGGCGAGGATGACCTCGCCGCCGATCACCAGGGTGGCCCGGGTGCCGTCGCGAGACAGTTGCAGGTCGGTGATCGGGCCGGGGAACTTGCTCGACACCGCGCCGGAGTCCACCGGAAGCCGCGCGGGCTGCCCGGACGCCGGTTCCTGGATCGCGCGCAGCACGTTGTTGCCGTCGACCACCACCCAGACCGCGTCATCCAGTGCCCAGCTGGGCCGGGTCAGGCTGTGACCGTCGGCCGATTGCACCGCCTCGCCACCGAGGTCACCGATCCACAGTGACTCCGCCATGTCCGGGGCGCCGCGGTGCAAGGTCACCACAGACGCCACCTGCCGGCCGCTGCGCGACAGCGCGGCCAGTGTCTGGTCGCCCATCCGGCCGAAGGCGCCGGGCACCGTGGTGGAGTGCTGACCGTCCAGCCCGACCAGCGACCCGTTCACCAGGGCGTGCAGCCCCGCGCCGGCGCCGTCGGCCACCCCCGGGTCGGTGGCCGCGACGTCGGAGGTGGTCCACCCCTCGGCGAACCTGTCGTCCAGTGGCGCGCCGTCGGCGTTGATCACATACGGGCCCCGGATATCGGCTCGCGCCAACGTCCAAATGATCTGTGCGGCAAGCAATTGCCTACTATGCGGGTCGGTGGTGGACAGCTTCTGCAGATCGATGCGCGCGCCGCCGTAACCGCGTCCGACGCCGTTCTTGCCGCCGTCGGCCCGAGTCACCGGTCCGCGCAGCCGCAACGGCGGGGCGAGCAGGTTGCGCACGGTGTGGGCCATCTCCGGCCGCGGGCCGGCCAGCATCTTGGACAGCAGCTCGGTGGCCAGCTGATCGTGATCGGAGACCGCGACGTAGCGCGGATCCGGCACCACCGTCTTGCCGGTCGGGTCGGCGAAGTACAGCGTGTTGCGCTTGTAGGTCGCCTGGAACTGCTGCCAGTCCAGGAAGACGCCGTTGGGCAACTTGTCGATTCGCCAGCCGCCGGAGGTTTTGACGAGCTCGATCGGACCCGGGTCCGGCAACACTCCCTCGGCCGTTTCGAACACGCCGACGTCGGACAGCGAACCCAGGATGTCGGCCCGCATGGTCGCCGAAACCCGTTCGGCGCCACGGGTTTCAACGAACACCACGTGGTCGATCAACAGTGCGCTACCCGCGTCGTCCCAGGAGTTGGAGGCCGACTGGGTGAGGAACTGCCGCGCCGCCAGATGCCTATTGGCCGGATCGGCTGTGGCCTTGAGGAATTCGCGTAGCAGCACATCGGGATCCATGCCCGGGGTGGGCTTGGGAAGATTCGACGGCGCGGGTCGCTCGACGGTGCCGATGGCTTGCGGCGCCGACGTGCTCGGCACGCCCGCGCAGCCGGCGAGCAGCACCGCCAGCAGGGCGACGAGTCGCCGCATCACCCGCTCCTCTCGGCGTGCTCACGTTGGCGCGCACGGTCCTTGCCGGGTGGCGGGCCGGGTGCGTCCGCGGGGGCGGCGGGCTGCGGAATCGGCTTCATCGGCAGCGGGCTGGTGGTGACCTTGTGACCGCGGACCAGCGGCAGCGTCAGCCGGAAGCAGGCGCCCTGACCGGGTTCGCCCCAGGCCTCCAGCCGGCCCTGGTGCAGCCGCGCGTCCTCGACGCTGATCGCCAGCCCCAGCCCGGTGCCGCCGGACCGCCGTACCCGCGACGGGTCCGACCGCCAGAACCGGCTGAAGACCAACTTCTCCTCACCGGGCCGCAGTCCCACCCCGAAGTCGCGGACCGTGACGGCCACGGTGTCTTCGTCGGCGCCCATCCGGATCCGCACCGGCTTGTGCTCGGCGTGGTCGATCGCGTTGGCGATCAGGTTGCGCAGGATGCGCTCTACCCGTCGCGGATCGACCTCGGCGATCACCTCTTCGGTCGGCATGTCCACCAGCAGCTCGATGCCGGCGTCCTCGGAAAGGTGGCCCACATTGCCCAGTGCGCTTTGCACCGTGGTGCGCAAATCTACTGCCTCCACGGACAATTCGGCCACACCGGCGTCGTGCCGGGAGATCTCCAACAGATCGTTGAGCAGCGTCTCGAAGCGGTCCAGCTCGTTGACCATCAATTCGGTCGAGCGTTGCAGCGTCGGATCCAGGTCCTCGCTGTGGTCGTAGATCAGGTCGGCCGCCATCCGCACGGTGGTCAGCGGGGTCCGCAGCTCGTGGCTGACGTCGGAGGTGAACCGCCGCTGCAGGTTGCCGAACTCCTCGAGCTGGGTGATCTGCCGCGACAGGCTCTCGGCCATGTCGTTGAACGACACCGCCAACCGGGCCATGTCGTCTTCACCGCGCACCGGCATCCGTTCGGACAGATGCCCCTCGGCGAACCGCTCGGCGATACGCGACGCCGAGCGCACCGGCACCACCACCTGGCGGGACACCAGCAGCGCAATCCCGGCCAGCAGCACCAGCAGTACCGCGCCGCCGGTGATCATCGTGCCGCGGACCAGCGTGATCGTGGCCTGCTCGCTGGCCAGCGGGAAGATCAGGTACAGCTCCAGATTGGCCACCTGGGAGGAGGCCGGGGTCCCGACGATCAGCCCCGGGCCCGCGAAGCCCTCGGTGTGCACCGTGGCGTACTGGTAGGCCGCCTGCCCGGCCTTGACGAAACCACGCAGCGAGGCGGGCACTTGATCGACCGGTCCGGCCGCGGTCGCCGCGCGGGGTCCGTCACCCGGCACCATCAGCACGACGTCGAACGCGCCCGCCAACCCCGGACCCGAGGTCGGATCGGTCTTGGAGGTCAGGGTGTTGCGAGCCAGCTGCAGGCTGCTGTCCAGCGAGCGGGTCTCCTCGCCGTTGACGATGCCGCCGACGGTGCTGCGGGCCCGTTCGAGCTGCTCGATGCCCGCCTTGACCTTGACGTCAAGGACGCGGTTGGTGACCTGGCTGGTCAGCACGAAGCCGAGCGCCAAGATGACTGCCAGCGATAATCCGAGAGTCAGCGCCACGACTCGAAGTTGCAGTGAGCGGCGCCAGGCAATGCCGACAGCTCGACTCAACGCACTCATGCCCCGGGTCATGGGGCCAGTGCGCCCCCAGCGGTGACCGTGAATACGTCGCCGGGAGCCCCAAATCAATGGCGCCGCTCCTCAGTAGTGGCGCCGCTCATGCGGCGCACGACCCGGTCGCGGACGCGGATCACGGAGGTCCGGCCTTGTAACCCACTCCTCGAACGGTCAACACCACAGTCGGGTTCTCAGGGTCTTTCTCGACCTTGGCCCGCAGACGCTGGACATGCACATTCACCAAGCGGGTGTCCGCTGGGTGACGGTATCCCCACACCTGTTCGAGCAGCACATCTCGAGTAAACACCTGGCGTGGTTTGCGTGCCAGCGCGACCAACAGGTCGAACTCCAGCGGTGTCAGGGAGATCTGCTCGCCGTTGCGGGTGACCTTGTGGGCCGGCACGTCGATCTCGACGTCTGCGATGGACAGCATCTCGGCCGGCTCGTCGTCGTTGCGCCGCAGCCGCGCCCGGACCCGGGCGACCAGCTCCTTGGGCTTGAACGGCTTCATGATGTAGTCGTCGGCGCCCGACTCCAGACCCAGCACCACGTCGACGGTGTCGGTCTTGGCCGTCAGCATGACGATGGGAACGCCGGAATCGGCGCGCAGCACCCGGCACACGTCGATGCCGTTCATGCCCGGCAACATCAGGTCGAGCAGCACCAAATCGGGCCGCAGCTCGCGCACCGCGGTCAGAGCCTGCGTGCCATCGCCGATGACCGCAGTGTCGAAGCCCTCCCCACGAAGAACGATGGTCAGCATCTCCGCAAGCGAAGCGTCGTCGTCGACGACCAAAATCCTTTGCCTCATGGAGTCCATGGTGTCACCAGACCGGGACAAAACTCGGGCGCCACACGGGCGTTTCTTCTTCGATACGGGCGAATCGTGACAAATTTGTGCTATTTGACCGCAAAATCGGCGGCCAATCGACCCGGATCGACGTCTTTGTCGACCACCAGCCACCGCCCTCCCCAGTGCGCGGCGGCCAATTGGGCGTACACCGCACCGGTGCGCTGCTGCAGCCCGTCGTCGCGTTCATAGCTGTCGCGCGCGCGGCCCGGATCGGACTCCGCCCGGCTGCGGGCCCGCTGGCCGGCCAGCTCGGTGGACACCCCGAGGAGCACCTGGACGTCGGGTGCGGGCAGCCCGAGCCGCTGGTATTCCAGTGCCTGGACCCAGGCCACCACATCCCCGGCCGCGTCCTGGTGTAGCCGGGCGGCGCTGTAGGCGGCGTTGGAGGCGACGTAGCGGTCCAGGATCAGCACGTCGTGGTGCCGCAGCAACGCCGCGATGTCCTCGATGGCGCCCGCGCGGTCCAGCGCGAAGAGCATCGCCATCGCATACACCGACGACGCCAGGTCACCGTGCTCGCCGTGCAGCGCCTCGGCCGCGATATCGGCGGTCACCGACTGCCCGTACCGCGGAAACGCCATCGTGGACACCGACTTCCCGGCGGACTCGAAGGCGCCTCGCAGCCCTTCGGTCAACGTCCGCTTGCCGGAACCGTCGACGCCCTCGATGGCGATCAGCACGGCGCGAGCCCGGAGCCCGTCAGTAGCGGTAGTGGTCGGCCTTGAACGGACCCTCGACATCGACGCCGAGGTAATCGGCCTGGTCCTTGGTCAGCTTGGTCAGCTTCCCGCCGAGCGCCTCGACGTGGATCCGGGCCACCTTCTCGTCCAGGTGCTTGGGCAGCCGGTAGACCTCGTTGTCGTACTCGTCGTTCTTGGTCCACAGCTCGATCTGGGCGATCGTCTGGTTGGCGAAGCTGTTGCTCATCACGAACGACGGGTGCCCGGTGGCGTTTCCGAGGTTCAGCAGCCGGCCCTCGGACAGCACGATGATCGACTTGCCGGAGTCGCCGAAGGTCCACAGGTCCACCTGCGGCTTGATGTTGAGCTTGGTCGCGCCGGAGCGCTCCAGCGCGGCGATGTCGATCTCGTTGTCAAAGTGGCCGATGTTGCCCAGGATCGCGTGATCCTTCATCGCCTTCATGTGCTCGAGCGAGATGATGTCCTTGTTGCCGGTCGCCGTGATCACGATGTCGGCGTCGCCGATGGCGTCCTCGACGGTGACCACGTCGTAGCCCTCCATCAGCGCCTGCAGGGCGTTGATCGGGTCGATCTCGGTGACGCTGACCCGCGCACCCTGACCCTTGGCGGCCTCCGCGCAGCCCTTGCCGACGTCGCCGTACCCGGCGATCAGCACGGACTTGCCACCGATCAGCGCGTCGGTGCCGCGGTTGATGCCGTCGAGCAGCGAGTGCCGGGTGCCGTACTTGTTGTCGAACTTGGACTTGGTCACCGAGTCGTTGACGTTGATCGCCGGGAAGGCCAGGTCACCGGCGGCGGCGAACTGGTAGAGGCGCAGCACGCCGGTGGTGGTCTCCTCGGTGACACCCTTGACCGACTCGGCGATCTTGGTCCACTTGTCCTTGTCCGTCTCGAACCGCTCGCGCAGCACGCTGAGGAAGACCTTCCACTCGGCCGAGTCGCCTTCCTCGACGGGCGGCACCACGCCGGCCTTCTCGTACTGCGCGCCGCGCAACACCATCATGGTGGCGTCGCCGCCGTCGTCCAGGATCATGTTGGCCGGCTCGCCCTCCCAGGTGAGCATCTGCTCGGCGCACCACCAGTACTCCTCCAGCGACTCGCCCTTCCAGGCGAACACCGGGACACCCTTGGGCTCCTCGGGCGTGCCGTGCGGGCCGACAACGACCGCGGCGGCCGCGTGGTCCTGGGTGGAGAAGATGTTGCAGGACGCCCAGCGCACCTCGGCGCCCAGCGAGGTCAGCGTTTCGATCAGCACCGCGGTCTGCACGGTCATGTGCAGCGAGCCCGAAATCCGGGCGCCCTTCAGCGGTTGGACCTCGGCGTATTCGCGGCGCAGCTCCATCAGGCCGGGCATCTCGTACTCGGCCAGGTCGAGTTCCTTGCGGCCGAATTCGGCGAGCGACAGGTCAGCGACCTTGAAGTCGATGCCGTTACGAACGTCGGGCGTCAGAGTCATGGCGTGTCTGTTCCTTCTGCAGCTCAAGGGGCTCAAGGGTATGAGCGGACTACTACGTGGCTTTAGTTAGCTTGGGTACGCTCTTCCGCCACTGTAGTCGCTGCCTTTCGGAGGGCCAGCGGCCCCCGCAGGTCAGGGGATGTTGACAACGCCGTGACGCTCCGCGAAAGGCGTCATCAACCGGGCAAGATCCTGCGCGACGTCTCGCCCGCCTTCGGCGGAAGGTGCGCGGGGGTCGGCCTGCGGCGGCATCGACACGTAACTCAGCGCCAGCCGCACAATCGCGCGTGCCAGCACCCCGGCGTCCTCGTCGCTGGTGGCCACCCAGCTGTGGGTGAAGGCGAAGGTCAGCCGCTCCGAGGCCCGCGTGATGATGGGGCCGCTGTCGGTGGTGATGATCTGCAACAGGTCCGGCTTGGCGACCCCGCTGAGCAGCGAGATGACCAGCGGGTCGGCCGCCGAATCGGCGAAGAAGGCCCTAAAGCCCTGCAGGAACGCCTCGTAGATGTGGCCGACGTTGGCGTCGATGGCCGAATGGACGGCATCGACCAAGCGGTCGGCCAGGCGCAGGGCATACCCCTGCGCCAGACCCTGCCGGGAGCCGAACTCGTTGTAGATCGTCTGCCGGCTGATTCCGGCGGCCTTGGCGACGTCGGCCAAGGTGATTGCCGACCAGTCCCGGGTCAGCAGCAGGTCACGCATCGCGTCGAGCACCGAGTCGCGCAGCAGATTCCGCGACGCCTCGGCGTAGGGAATCCGCTTCACAGGCGCGACAATAACTCGTTTAAAGCTCGTTTCAAGCTCGTATCGGCCGCGCCGCTGCTCCTCATCACTTGGTTCTGCATCGTCGCTGGCGGCTACCCGCGCGCCACCTCGATCATCTCGAAATCGGATTTCGCCGCGCCGCAGTCCGGGCAGCTCCAGTCCTCGGGAATGTCGTCCCACCGGGTGCCCGGCGCGATCCCGTCCTCGGGCCAGCCCTTGGCTTCGTCGTACTCGAAGCCGCACTGCACGCAAACGAAGAGCTTGAAGTCGGTCGTCATCTTGAAATCGGTCATGGTTGAGCTCCCATCATTTCGAAGTCGGGCTTCTCGCGGACCGCGCAGTCGGGGCAGGTCCAGTCCGCAGGTATCTGATCCCACGGCGTGCCCGCGGGAAAGCCTTCCCGCGGATCGCCTTGGGACTCGTCGTAGGTGTAGTCACAACCGGGGCAGCGGTAGGCGATCACGCGGCCGCCCCGTACTTCGCCAGCACCCGCTCGCGCATCCGCGGCGCGATGTTGACCCTGGTGATGTCGCCCTCGTAGTGCGCGAGCACCCGGTGGTCCATCACCTTGCGCCACAGCGGCGGGAAGTAGGTCAGCGAGATCATCGACGCGTACCCGCTGGGCAGGTTGGGTGCGCCGGACATGCTGCGCAGCGTCTGGTAGCGGCGGGTCGGGTTGGCGTGATGATCGCTGTGCCGCTGCAGATGGTAGAGGAACAGGTTGGTGACGACGTGGTCGGAGTTCCAGCTGTGCTCCGGCGTGCAGCGCTCGTAGCGCGCTTTTCCAGCGGGCCCGTCGAGCCGCTGACGCAGCAGGCCGTAGTGCTCAAGATAGTTGACCGCTTCCAGCAGGCTGAAACCGAAGACGGCCTGGATGACGATGAACGGGATCAGGCTCGGCCCGAAGACCGCGATCAGCACGCCCCACAACACGACGGACATCAGCCAGGCGTTGAGCACGTCGTTGGACAGGTAGGTCTTGGGCTGCCAGGGGCTGGCGCCCTGCCGGCGGATGCGTTGCGCCTCCAGCCGCAGCGACGAGCGCAGGCTCCCGAAAACGCTGCGCGGCAAAAACTCCCAGAACGTCTCACCGAAGCGGGCCGAGGCCGGGTCTTCCGGGGTGGCGACGCGGACGTGGTGGCCGCGGTTGTGCTCGATGAAGAAGTGCCCGTAGCAGGTCTGGGCCAGGGTGATCTTGGACAGCCAGCGCTCGAGGGAATCCTTCTTGTGGCCCATCTCGTGCGCGGTGTTGATGCCGACGCCGCCCAGCACACCGACCGATAGCGCCAGGCCGAGCTTCCCGGCCCAGCCCAGTGCGCCGTCGAAGCCGAGCCAATGCAGGTTCGACGCGGTGGCCAGGTAGGCGCCCAGCACCACGCTGAGGTACTGGAACGGGATGTACACGTAGGTGCAGTAGCGGTAGTACTTGTCGTTTTCCAGTTGCTCCATCACCTCGTCGGGGGGGTTCTGCCCGTCGGGCCCGAAGCGCAGGTCCAGGATCGGCAGCAAGATGTAGACCAGCAGCGGCCCGATCCACATCGGCACCTGCGCCGCGGCGTGCCAGCCGAGCCGGTTGAGGCCCCAGACCACCGGCAGCATCACGAACAGCGCCGTCGGCGCAATCAGTCCCATCAGCCAGAGCCGACGCTTTTTGTCCCGCCAAACCTGTGTGCGCAGTCCCGTTGTCGTCATGAGTTTGACAATATCGCTATCTGCGTCTCATGTCTAGACATTGAACGCAGTTTTGTAAAGCCGCCGGCTACGCCGGTTGCTCGGCCTGCCGACGGCCCTGCACCGAATGGCGGTAGCCGTAGCCGAGATAGATCGCGGTCCCCACCACCAGCCAAACCCCGAACCGAACCCAGGTCAGCGCCGTCAGGTTCACCATCAGCCACACGCACGCGCAGATCGAGGCGATCGGCAGCGCCGGCACCCACGGCGCCCGGAACCCGCGCTCCAGATCCGGCCGGGTCCGGCGCAGCACGATGACTCCGGCAGAGACCAGGACGAACGCGAACAGCGTTCCGACGTTGACCATCTCCTCGAGCTTGCTGATCGGAAACACCGCCGCCGTCGCCGCGATCACGATCGCCACCAGCACGGTGATCCGAACCGGTGTCCCGCGGGAACTGGTCTTGGCCAGCGACCGCGGCAACAAGCCGTCACGCGCCATCGCGAACAACACCCGGCACTGCCCGAGCACCAGCACCATCACTACCGTGGTCAAGCCGGCCAGTGCGCCGATCGCGATGATCTTGCTCGCCCAATGGATTCCGTTCGCGGTGAACGCGGTGGCCAGGTTCGCCGGCTTGCCGCCGGGAACCGTCTTGAGCTGGGTGTAGGAGACCATTCCGGACAGTACGACGGAGACGGCGACATAGAGGACGGTCACGACTGCCAGCGAGGCCAGGATGCCGCGCGGCACGTCACGCTGGGGCCGCTTGGTTTCCTCGGCCATCGTCGCGACGATGTCGAATCCGATGAAGGCGAAGAACACAATCGAGGCGCCGGCCAGCACGCCGTACCAGCCGTAGTGGCTGCTGTGCGCCCCGGTCAACAGCGACAGCACCGACTGGTTGATGCCGCCGGCCTCGTGCCCGGCTTCGGGCTTCGGAATGAACGGCGAGTAGTTGGATCCCTTGATATAGAAGATGCCGACCACCACGACGAAGACCACCACCGACACCTTGACGGCGGTGATCACCGTGGAGACCCGGGACGACACCTTGGTGCCCACGGCGACCAGCGTTGCCACCGCCGCGACGATCACCAGCGCGCCCCAGTCCAGACTGACCGACCCCACGGTGGCGGTGCCGCCGGCGAAGCCGAACACCGTGCCCAGGTAACTGGACCAGCCTTTGGACACCACCGCGGCCCCGATTGCCAACTCCAACAACAGGTTCCACCCGATAATCCAGGCCAGGAATTCTCCGAAGGTGGCGTAGGAGAAGGTGTACGCGCTGCCCGCGACGGGCAGCGTCGAGGCGAATTCGGCATAACACAACGCGGCCAGCGCGCAGGTGACCGCGGCGATCACGAACGAGATCCAGATCGCCGGGCCGGTGATGTCACCCGCCGTCGATGCCGTGACCGTGAAGATGCCGGCGCCGATCACCACGGCAACGCCGAACACCATCAGGTCCCACCAGGTGAGGTCTTTTCGCAGCCGGGTGTCCGGCTCGTCGGTGTCTGCTATCGACTGTTCGACCGACTTGGTACGCCACCGATTGGCCATCCGCTGCCCCTTCATGAGCCGTCAAGAGCCATTGGACGGCACAGTACTGGGTACTCCCCCGGGATGTCGGACAGCGCAGCCATGCGAGACCACGCCGTCGTGATCGGGGCCAGCATCGCGGGTTTGTGCGCCGCGAAGGTGCTCTCGGACTGGTATTCCCAGGTCACGGTCTACGAGCGAGACGAATTGCCCGACACACCCACCAACCGCGCGACGATCCCACAGGACCGGCATCTGCACTTGCTGATGGCTCGCGGGGCCACCGAACTCGACACGCTGTTTCCGGGTCTGCTCAAGGACATGGTGGCGGCCGGGGTGCCGATGCTGGAAAACCGTCCCGACTGCATCCACCTGGGCGCCGCCGGGCATGTGCTGGGCACCGGGCACACCCTGCGCGACGAGTTCACCGCCTACGTGCCCAGCCGGCCGCATCTGGAGTGGCAGCTGCGCAGCCGGGTCCGCGACATCGACAACGTGACGATCGCCCGGCGCTCGGTTGCCGAGCCGCGATTCGACCGGGCCCGGCAGCGCGTGACCGGGGTAGAGCTGGATCCGGCCGACGGCGCCGGAGAGCAAGAGTTCGTGGCCGCCGATCTCGTGGTGGACGCGGCCGGTCGCGGCACCCGGTTGCCGGTGTGGCTGGAGCAGTGGGGGTATCAGCGTCCGATCGAAGAAACGTTGGACATCGGCATCAATTACGCCAGCCATCAGTTCCGCATGCCGGACGGGCTGATCGCGGAGAAGGTGGTGGTGGCCGGGGCCTCCCACGACGAGTCCTTGGGCATGGGCATGCTGTTCTACGAGGACGGCACCTGGGTGCTGACCACGTTCGGGGTGGCCAACGCCAAGCCGCCGAGGACGTTTTCGGAGATGGTCGCCCTGGCGATCAGGCTATTGCCGCCGCACTTCACCGACGCCCTGTCACAGGCCGAACCCGTTGGTGCGCCGGCATTTCACGCCTTTCCGTCCAGCAGATGGCGCCGCTACGACAAGCTGGAACGCTTCCCCGACGGCATCGTGCCGCTGGGCGATGCCGTCGCCAGCTTCAACCCGACCTTCGGACAGGGCATGACGATGACCTCGCTGCAGGCCGGTCATCTGCGACAGGCGCTGCGCTCGGTGAATACCGACCTGGCCGGTGAACTCAGCAGGGCGACCGCGAAGACCACCTACCCGGTGTGGACGATGAACGCGATCGGCGACGTCGCCTTCCACCACGCCGGCAGGTCGGGGCCCATCCCGTGGTGGTGGCGGCCGACGGGGTCGTTGTTCGATCAATTCCTCGGCGCCGCGGAAACCGAACCCGTTCTCGCCGAATGGTTTTTGCGGCGGTTCTCGCTACTGGACAGCCTGTATATGGTCCCGCCGCCGCGAATCGTCGGCCGTGCCATGGCCCACAATCTGCGGCTGTGGCTGCGCGAACGCCGCGAATCTCGGCAGGCCGGTGCGGACCGGTCCCTCACAAACCTACGGTCGCCCTGAACAACTTGGCGGGTTGATGCGCCACCAGGCCCACCGGGCCGTCGTCGGCCGCCACCCAGGCCGCCATCCCGCGGTTGAGTTCCACCGAGCCGGTTTTCCCGTGCATCATCGCGGAACCCTCTGTGCACAAAAAGATCTGGGGCCCGTCGTGGATGGACGAGGCGTCGACCTCGTGGCCCAGATGCTCGCCGTCGAGGGTCAGCAGCGCGACCGCGAATTCGTCGGCCGGGGTGTCGTAGATCAAGCCCAGTCCGTCGCGGTGCACCCGCGCCCGCAGCTGCTCCTCGGCAGTGGGCGCGAAGTCCAGCACCCGCAACAACTCCGGCACGTCGACGTGCTTCGGGGTGAGTCCGCCGCGTAATACGTTGTCGGAGTTGGCCATAACCTCCACCGCGAAGCCGCGCAGATAGGTGTGCAGGTTGCCCGCAGGAATGAACAGCGCCTCGCCCGCGGCCAGGCTTATCCGGTTGAGCAACAACGATGCCAGCACGCCGGCGTCCCCGGGGTAGCGTTCGCCGAGTTCGAGCACCGTCTTGGCCTCGGCAGCGAATTCCGTTGCGCCGGAACTGACGTACTGGATGGCGCCGTCGATGACGGCCGACACCAGCACGTCGATGTCGGGCTGCGGGGCGGTAATCCAGGTGGTGAACAGTGCCCGCAGCCCGTCGGCGTCGGACTGGTCGTTCAACAGTTCGATGTAAGGATCCAGGTCGGTGACGGCCAGCGCCCGCAGCAGGTCGATCGTGCGCGACGCCTGGCGGAATCCGGCGAGCGCTTCGAAGGAGTGCAGCGCCACCAGCAACTCCGGTTTGTGCGAGGTGTCCCGGTAGTTGCGCACCGGCGAGTTCACCGGGATGCCGAGCTTCTCTTCGCGCAGATACCCCTCGACGGCTTGGTCGGCGCTGGGATGAGCCTGCAGCGACAGCGGTTCGTCGGCGGCGAGTACCTTCACCAGGAAGGGCAGCACGTCGCCGAATCGGTCGCGCGACGTCTTGCCCAGTTGTCCTTCGGGGTCGGCGGTGACCGCCTCCAGCAACGAGACTTCACCCTGGTCGGTTTCCAGCCAGGCCGGATCCCCCGGATGCGCGCCGAACCAGAGTTCGGCCTCGGGGTGAGCGGCGGGCACCGGACGCCCGGTGAATTCGGCGAGATCGGTACGCGACCCCCATGCGTACGTGCGTACCGCACCGCGAAGCACTTCCACTTGTCTATCTATCCCCGCACCAGTCTCAAGTAAACGGCGGCCATCTCCAGCCGAACGGCCAATACTGCCAGTTGCTGCTCGGCGGGCCCGGCACCGGTCGGCTCGCGGGCGCCCAGGCCGTCGGTGGTGTCGGGCGCTTCGGGCACGTCTTCGGCGGTTACCAGGTAGACGTCGTCGAGCCCGGCGACCCGCGCTGCGGACACGGTCCGGTCGGCGGTCAGCGTCAGGGCCAGCACGCGCAGCCGCTGCGGCAACGGCCCGTCGATCTCCTCGTCGTGGAACAGCGCGTCCACCGCCGACGGACCGTCACCGAAGTCGGGTTCGCGCAGCGCCACCACCGCGTCGGACAGGCCACCGGCGGCCACCGCCTGGCGCGCGATGCGCAACAGCACCGCGCTGCCGTGGCGGGCCAGCGCCAGCGTGCCCGCGCAGTCGCCGGTCAGCGCGACCCGACTCTCGGCGATACGCGCGGCAATTGTCTTGGCCGGGTTGGTGAACAGGTCACGGCCGGCGCTGTTGCGCAGCGCCTCGGCGTCCAGCTCGTCGGCCAGTGCCGGCACGTCGATGTTCAGCCGCGGGTCCACCGCGTGCAGGATGGCCAGACCGGCGGCCAGGTAGCGGCAGAGGCCGAACTCGTCGGGCAGCCACAACCGCGGGGCCAGCACGGCGGCGCGCCCAGCGGTGGTGTCGCGCAGCGGTCCCTCGTACGGCGCGACGATCGCGATGCGCGCGCCGCGGCGCACCCCGGTCGCGGCGGCACCGACGAGGGCCGGATCTCCGGGGTCGTCGCCGGCGACGATCAGCACGTCCAGTGGCCCGATCCACGGCGGAACCTCACTGAGGATCGCGATCGGCGCCGACGCCGCGCCACCCTGCGTCGCGGCCAGCATCGCCCCCGCGGTCTCGGCGGTCCCCCGCCCGGCCAGCCAGACCACGCTGCGCGGACGGTCGCCGGTGCGCAGCGAGCTCAGGTCACCTTCGTCGACCGCGGCGGCGACGGCACGCACCTGTGCGCCCGCCGACGACGCCGACCGCAGCAGTCCCTGCCGGTCGGCGGCGAGCAGGCCGTCGGCGTCTTCGAGATCGATCGCGCGGGTGGCGTTCACGGAACGCTCTCGTCCGCCTGCACCTGGGCGGCAATCTCGGCGCTGATCTGGGCGACCATCGCGTCGATGTCCTCGGTGGTGCGCGCCTCGGCGTTGAGCCGCAGCAACGGCTCGGTGTTGGAGGTGCGCAGGTTGAACCAGCTGCCGTCGCCGAGGTCCACGGTCACCCCGTCCAGGTGATCCATCGAGTGGATCCGGCTGCCGAACGCCTTCAGCACGGCCTCGACACAACGCGGGGCGTCGGCCACCTGGAAATTGATCTCACCGGAGGACTCGTAGCGCTGGTAGTCCGCGGTCAGCTCGGACAGCGGCCGGTCCTGCTCGCCGAGCGCGGCCAATACGTACAGCGCGGCCAGCATGCCGGAGTCGGCACCCCAGAAGTCGCGGAAGTAGTAGTGCGCGGAATGTTCGCCCCCGAAGATCGCGCCGGTCTCGGCCATCAGCGCCTTGATATAGGAGTGTCCGACGCGCGAGCGCAGTGGTGTGCCGCCGCGCTCGGCGACCAGTTCGGGCACCGCGCGCGAGGTGATCAGATTGTGGATCACGGTGGCGCCGATTTCGCGGCCCAGCTCGCGGGCTGCCACCAGGCTCGTGACTGTCGACGGCGAGACCGGCAGGCCACGCTCGTCGACAACGAAGCAGCGGTCGGCGTCGCCGTCGAACGCCAGACCGATGTCGGCCCCGGTTTCGCGGACGTAGAACTGCAGATCCAGCAGGTTGGCCGGGTCCAGCGGGTTGGCTTCGTGATTGGGGAACGATCCGTCGAGGTGGAAGTACAACGGCAGCAACGTGATCGATTCGATCGCGCCGAGTACCGCCGGGGTGGTGTGACCGGCCATGCCGTTACCGGCGTCGACCGCCACCCGCAGCGGGCGCAGCCCGGAGGTCTCGACCAGGGAGCGCAGGAACGCACCGTAGTCCGACAGCACGTCGCGATCGGAAACGGTTCCGGGTTGCCCGCCATGAGTTGCGATCCCGGCGATCACATTCTCGGTGATCACCTTCAACCCGGTGTCCGCGCCGACCGGTTTGGCGCCGGCCCGGCAGAGCTTGATGCCGTTGTAGGCGGCCGGGTTGTGGCTGGCGGTGAACATCGCGCCCGGACAATCCAGCAACCCGGAGGCGAAATACAGCTGATCGGTCGATGCCAACCCGATGCGTACGACGTCGAGGCCCTGCCCGGTCACGCCGTTCGCGAAAGCCGCGGCCAGCGACGGCGAACTGTCGCGCATGTCGTGGCCGATCGCCACGCACGAAGCGCCTTCGCCACGCATCAATGCGGCGAACGCGGCGCCGATGTCGGCGACCAACGACTCGTCGATCTCTTCGCCGACCAGCCCACGGATGTCATACGCCTTGATGACTCGGTGGACAGTCGCGGCGGGCCGAGACATGCGGGGCCTCCTGACGCCTGGGATGGATTTGCCTCTTGGCGTCAGCCTATCGGCCCTGGCATCGTGCTAGTCGGAAGGATCGGGCAACACCCGAAGATGCCCGCGCCGGCGTCCGGAACGTTTGTCGGGCGGAGCGAACACACTGCTGCTGGGCGCCGTGGCCTGCGCGGTGGCGTGGTGCAGCTGCGAATCCGCGAATCCGTTCAACGGGGCACCGGTTGCCCCCACGAACGGCACGGCGCCGCCACCCGAACTGCCTTCGCGCACCGCGTCGGCCAGGGCAACCAGGTCGTCCTCGTCGGGGTTGGTCGGCTCGGAGTTCAGCGGCCCGGCGTGGCGCACCAGATCCCAACCGCGTGGCGCAGTGATGCGGCCGGCGTGTCCGACGCACAAGTCCCACGAGTGGGGCTCGCGCGCGGTGGCGAGTGGTCCTACAACTGCCGTCGAGTCCGAGTACACGAACGTCAAGGTCGCCACGGCGTAATGCGGGCACCCGGGCCGGCAGCAGCGACGGGGTACGTTCACGCCGAAAGGCTATCGTGCGGAAACGCCGGCGAAGCGCCGGACACGCGCAACCATTCGGCGCACGATGTCCAACCGTTACCATCGGCGCGTGGGCGATTGGCGCAGTTTCCCGCGGAACGGACGGCCGTCGGGCCGATCTGCTCCGCACCGGGCGACTCGGCGGGGCCGCGATCTGCGGGGTCCGTTGCTGCCGCCGACGGTGCCGGGCTGGCGCAGCCGGGCCGAGCGGTTCGACATGGCGGTGCTGGAGGCCTACGAACCCATCGAGCGGCGCTGGCAATCGCGGGTGTCCGAACTCGACGTGGCCGTCGATGAGATTCCCCGCATCGCCGCCAAGGATCCCGACAGCGTGCAGTGGCCGCCCGAGGTGGTGGCCGACGGACCCATCGCGCTGGCCCGGCTGATACCAGCCGGCGTGGACGTCCGCGGCAATGCGACGAGGGCGCGAATTGTGTTGTTCCGCAAGCCCATTGAACGGCGCGCTAAAGACACCGTCGAACTCGGTGATTTATTGCACGAGATTCTGGTGGCGCAGGTGGCCATCTATCTCGACGTCGAACCTACCGTCATCGACCCGACGATCGACGACGAATAACTTCCTCAGATGATGCCGCGCTTGAGACGACGGCGCTCACGCTCGGACAGGCCACCCCAGATACCGAAGCGCTCGTCGTGCGCGAGGGCGTAGTCGAGGCACTCGTGGCGCACCTCGCAACCCAGGCAGATCTTCTTCGCCTCGCGGGTGGACCCACCCTTCTCCGGAAAGAAGGCCTCAGGGTCGGTCTGCGCGCACAGCGCGCGGTCCTGCCATTGGTCGGGTGTGGGTTCCGGCAACGGCTCAGGCTCGAATGCGACTGGCGCATCGGGAACCACGGTCAAGTGGGGCCGGATGATGGGGGCCGGCGCGGAGCTGATCGTGGCGCGCTCAGTGCTTGGCATGACGCCCCGTAGGTGTTCGTAAGACATGCGTCGTACGCCTCCTCAGCTTCATTTTGGGAGAGTGGATGACTTCGCTGTTCTGATGTGACAGACAATTCGAACAAGTGATCGAATCTCGGTCTGCGACACCGGAACCGGCCGGCCAACCGGGAATGACACTGATGTGATTAGACACGGGTTAACCTGCCGGGTCAAGCGTTTCGGCGATTTTCCATACCATCTCGTGATCAATTTCCGGCGTTTCTGTTATTTCGCCCCTTCGGCGTGTCCATCACATCCGCTCGCCAAAGTGACCGGACGGTACTGTCGTCCGGTGTGAAGGTCACCGTTCTGGTCGGTGGGGTCGGCGGCGCCCGGTTCCTGCTGGGTGTTCAACAGTTACTCGGATTGGGTCAGTTCGCAACCGGGGGACAAACTTCCGATCATGAACTGACTGCGGTCGTCAACATCGGCGACGACGCCTGGATCCATGGAGTGCGAGTGTGCCCGGATCTGGACACCTGTATGTATACCTTAGGTGGAGGCGTGGACCCAGAACGAGGCTGGGGGCACCGCAACGAAACCTGGCACGCCAAAGAAGAATTGGCGCGCTACGGAGTGCAGCCGGATTGGTTCGGACTGGGCGACCGCGACTTGGGCACCCATCTGGTCCGCACCCAGATGCTCAACGCCGGCTACCCGCTGTCGGCGATCACCACGGCGCTGTGCGACCGGTGGCGGCCGGGCGCGCAGTTGATACCGGCCAGCGACGACCGCTGTGAAACACATGTGGTCATCACCGATCCCGCCGACGACAGCCGGCGCGCGATCCACTTCCAGGAGTGGTGGGTTCGCTATCGGGCCAACGTGCCCACCCACAGCTTCGCGTTCGTCGGCGCTGAAACGGCCAGCGCCGCAACCGAAGCGGTCCAGGCCATCGGCGAGGCCGACGTCGTGATGTTGGCGCCCTCGAATCCGGTGGTCAGCGTCGGTGCGATCTTGGCCGTGCCCGGCATTCGCGGCGCGCTACGAGCGACCTCCGCGCCGGTCGTCGGCTACTCGCCGATCATCGGCGGAAAGCCATTGCGCGGCATGGCGGATGCCTGCCTGGAGGTGATCGGCGTCGAGTCCACCGCCGAGGCGGTGGGCAGACACTTCGGCGCGCGCTCGGCGACCGGGATCCTGGATTGCTGGCTGGTGGCCGAGGGCGATCACGCCGACATCGACGGTGTCGCGGTGCGCTCGGTGCCGCTGTTGATGACCGACCCGACGGCCACGGCGCAGATGGTTGCGGCCGGACTCGACCTCGCGGGCGTGGCGGCATGACCGGATCTGAGCGCGAGCACGGCACCGCCGCCGCAATCGAGATCCGGCCCGTCACCGGGCTTCCGGAGTTTCGCCCCGGTGACGATCTCGGCGCGGCGCTCGCGGCGGCCGCGCCGTGGCTGCAGGACAGCGACGTCGTGGTGGTCACCAGCAAGGTGGTGTCCAAGTGCGAGGGCCGACTGGTGGCCGCGCCCGAGGATCCCGAGGAGCGCGACGAGCTCCGCCGCAAGTTGGTCGACCAGGAGGCGGTGCGGGTACTGGCCCGCAAGGGCCGCACCCTGATCACCGAGAGCCGGCTCGGGCTGATCCAGGCCGCCGCCGGTGTGGACGGATCCAACGTCGGCCGAAGCGAACTCGCGCTGCTGCCGGTCGACCCGGACGGCAGTGCGGCGGCGTTGCGGACCGCTTTGCGCGAGCGGCTCGGTGTCGACGTTGCGGTCGTGATCACCGACACGATGGGCCGGGCCTGGCGCAACGGCCAGATCGACGCCGCCATCGGGTCGGCGGGTTTGGCTGTGCTGCATGGCTATTCGGGCGCGGTCGACGAACACGGCAATGAGTTGGTGGTCACCGAGATCGCGGTGGCCGACGAGGTGGCCGCGGCCGCGGACTTGGTCAAGGGCAAACTGACCGCGATGCCGGTGGCGGTGGTCCGCGGTCTGCGGGTCGTCGACGACGGCACCACGGCCCGCCACCTGCTGCGGCCCGGGTTCGAGGATCTGTTCTGGCTCGGCACGGCCGAGGCCATCGAGATGGGCCAGCGCCAGGCGCAACTACTACGCCGATCGGTGCGCCAGTTCAGCGACGAGCCGGTGTCACCGGAACTGATCGAGGCCGCCGTCGCCGAGGCGCTGACCGCGCCCGCCCCACACCACACCCGGCCGGTGCGGTTCGTCTGGCTGCGCACCGACGCCACCCGGACGCGGCTGCTCGATCGCATGAAAGACAAGTGGCGAACCGACCTTTCCGGTGACGGTAAACCCACCGACGCGGTCGAGCGGCGGGTGGCTCGCGGCCAGATCCTCTACGACGCCTCCGAGGTCGTCATTCCGATGCTGGTGCCCGACGGTGCGCACTCCTATTCCGACGCCGCGCGCACCGATGCCGAACACACCATGTTCACCGTCGCCGTCGGAGCGGCGGTGCAAGCATTGTTAGTCGCGCTGGCCGTGCGCGGTGTGGGCAGCTGCTGGATCGGGTCGACGATCTTCGCCGCCGATCTGGTGCGCGCGGAGCTGGAGTTGCCGGCCGATTGGGAGCCGTTGGGCGCCATCGCGATCGGATATGCCTCCGCAGCAGCGCGGGCCGACGGGTTGCGCAATCCGGTGAATCCCGGGGATTTGCTGATCCGCAAGTAATACTGACCCGGTGAAGACGTTCGCGGGCAAGCCGGCCGCAACGGCGGCCAAGGTGCGCGGCGGCTACTACACGCCGGTTGCGGTGGCGCACTTCCTGGCCCGCTGGGTCTGCGCGGCCGGCCCCCGCATCGTCGAGCCGTCGTGCGGCGACGGCGCGATCCTGCGCGAGCTGGCCGGGCTGAGCAGTCAGGCCCACGGTGTGGAGCTCATCGCGGCCGAAGCCGCCAAGGCGCGACGCTTCGCTCCCGTCGACAACGCGAATCTGTTCACCTGGCTGGCCGACACCGAAGCCGCCGGCTACGACGGCGTCGCGGGCAACCCGCCCTACATCCGGTTCGGCAACTGGACGGCCGAGCAACGCGACCCGGCGCTGCAACTGATGCGGCGCGAGGGGCTGCGGCCCAGCCGGTTGACCAACGCGTGGGTTCCATTCGTCGTGGCGAGCACGGTGTTGGCGCGCGACGGCGGGCGGGTGGGATTGGTGCTGCCCGCCGAATTGCTGCAAGTCGGATATGCCGCACCACTGCGCGAATACCTGTTGGCCCGCTACCGCGAGATCACCCTGGTCACCTTCGCCCGTCTGGTGTTCGACGGCATCCTGCAGGAAGTCGTCTTGTTTTGCGGCGTGGTCGGCACCGGTCCCGCCCGGATCCGCACCGTCAACCTGCGCGACGCCGACGCGCTGGCCGGCGCGGACCTCGACGTCGAGCGTTACTCGTGGGGGCCGGCGCTGCTGCACGAACAAGAGAAGTGGACGAAGTACTTCCTGGACCCACCCGCGATCGCGCTGCTGCGCCGGCTCAAGGAATCCGGCGCCCTGATCCGGCTCGGGGCGCTCGCCGACGTCGACGTCGGCATCGTGACCGGCCGCAACAGCTTCTTCACCTTCACCGACGCGCAGACCCACGAACTCGGGCTGCGGCCGCATTGCGTACCGCTGGTCTCACGCAGCAGCCAGCTGTCCGGCTTGGTCTACGACAATTGTTGTCGCGCAAGTGATTTGGTGTCGGGGCATCGAACCTGGCTGCTCGATGCCCCGGAACACCTGGTCGATCCGGCGTTGGCGGCCCACATCGGTGACGGCGAGATCGCCGGGGTGCACCGCGGTTACAAGTGCTCGATCCGCACGCCGTGGTGGCGCACCCCGTCGCTGTGGATCCCCGACCTGTTCCTGTTGCGCCAGATCCACCGGGCACCGCGGCTGACCGTCAACGGCGTCGCGGCGACCAGCACCGACACCGTGCACCGGGTTCGACTGCTCGACCACCCCGATCACCGGGCTGACCCGATGGCGCTCGCCGCGGTGTTCCACAACAGCGCCACGTTTGCGTTCGCCGAGATCATGGGCCGTAGCTATGGTGGAGGCATCTTGGAACTGGAGCCGAGCGAAGCCGAGCAGCTGCCCATTCCCCCACCCGTCCTGGCCGGCGCCGACCTCGCCGCGGACGTCGATCTGCTCCTGAAGGCCAACGACATCGAGAAGGCACTGGACACCGTCGACCGTCGGGTGCTGATCGAGGGACTCGGCTGGTCGCCGGACACCGTGGCGCGGTGTCGCACCGCATGGCGCACCTTGCGCGATCGCCGCAGCAAGCGAGGCTGCAGATGAGCGTTCGCGATTCGGCGATTTCGCTTCTGACGGAGTGGCAGCCGCCCGACCCGACACAAGATTCGTTGCGGCATGCCGTGCTGGCCTTCGTGCTCGGGCAGATCGACGCCTGCCGTCGCGAATGCGTGCCGGGCCACGTCACCGCGTCGGCGATCGTGCTCGACGACTCCGGCGACCGGGTCTTGCTGACCCTGCACCGCCGGCTGCGCCGCTGGGTGCAGTTGGGTGGTCACTGCGACGACGATGATCCCGATGTCCTGGCCGCGGCGCTGCGCGAGGCGGTCGAGGAGTCCGGTATTCCCGATCTGCGAATTGTGCCGCAGTTGGCCGCAATTCACGTCCACCCGGTGACGTGCTCGCTGGGTGTCCCGACGCGACACCTGGATCTGCAGTTCGTCGCGCAGGCCCCGCCCGGCGCGCAGATCGCGATCAGCGACGAATCCGAGGACCTGCGATGGTGGCCGGCCGACGCGCTACCGTCCGACACCGATTACGCACTCGCCCACCTGGTTTCGCGAGCCCGCGCTACCCTTTGATCCGTCGAATGTGCGGCCAGCCGCACGTTCGTGGCCGAGAGTGAAGCCAGCCGCACACTCGACGGCGAAAACTCAGACGTCGCTGGAGTAGCGGATCCCGCCGTCGGGAATCGAGACACCGGGCCACACCCGGGCGCCGCGCAGCAGCTCGCAGCGCGCACCGATGTCGGCGCCGTCGCCGATCACCCCGTCGCGGATCAACGCCCGCGGACCGATGCGGGCCCCGAAGCCGACGATCGACCGCTCGATCACGCTGCCGGCCTCGATTTTGACGCCGTCGAAAATCACCGCGCCGTCCAGCCGCACGCCGGGGCCGATCTCGGCGCCACGCCCGACGACGGTGCCACCGATCAGCAGCGCCCCGGGCGATACCGCCGCACCTTCGTGGACCAACTGCTCGCCCCGATGGCCTTGCAGCGCAGGCGATGTCACAATCCCACGCACCAGGTCCGAGGACCCGCGGACGAAGTCTTCCGGGGTTCCCATATCCCGCCAGTAGGAGGCGTCGACATGGCCGCAGACCTTGACGTCCGGATCCGACAGCAGCGCCGGGAACACCTCGCGTTCGACCGAAACCGGCCGTCCCCGCGGGATCTGCTCGATGATCTTGCGCTCGAAAATGTAAGTGCCGGCGTTGATCTGGTCGGTCGGCGGATCCTCGGTCTTCTCCAGGAACGCCAGCACGCGGTTCTTCTCGTCGGTGGACACGCAGCCGAACGCCCGCGGGTCGCCGACGCGGACCAGGTGCAGCGTGACGTCGGCTTCGTTGCTGCGGTGCGACTCCACCAACGCGGAAAGGTCGGCGCCGGACAGCACGTCGCCGTTGAACACCATCGCGGTGTCATGGCGCAGCTTGTCGGCGATGTTGGCGATACCGCCGCCGGTGCCCAGCGGTTCGTCTTCGGTGACGTAGTCGATGTCCAACCCGAGCTGCGAACCGTCGCCGAACTCCGCCTCGAACACCGCCGCCTTGTAGGAGGTGCTCAGGATGACGTGTTCGATGCCGGTCGCGGCGATGCGCGACAGCATGTGGGTGAGGAACGGCACCCCCGCGGTCGGCAGCATCGGCTTGGGCGCCGACAGGGTCAGCGGTCGCAGTCGGGTGCCCTTGCCGCCGACCAGGATCACCGCATCGACTGAGGAGATTGCCAATTCAGTGCCGCCCTTCTGCCAGCTTCTCCAAACGCTGCCGGCGCGAGTTGCGCACCATCAGTCGGGAACGCAGCGCCAGCGATGCCCGCAGCGTCCAGCGCAGCGGAGCCAGCCACCAGCCGGTGTGCCGGTCGGCCAGAAAGATATAGGTACTCCGGTGGTGTGCCGCGAGGTGGCTCGCCGGATCGTGTCCGGTGGAGTGGCCCTTGTGGTGCAGCACCTCGGCCGATGGAACGTAGATGTTGAGCCAGCCGGCCCGGCCGAGCCGGTCGCCAAGGTCGACGTCCTCCATGTACATGAAGTAGCGCTCGTCGAATCCGCCGATCTGGCCGTAGGCCGCGCGACGCAGCAGCAGGCAAGACCCCGACAGCCAGCCCACCGGCCGCTCGCTGGGTTCGAGCCGCTCCTGGCGATAGGCCGCCGACCAGGGGTTGCGCTTCCAGAACGGACCGACCACCGCGTGCATGCCACCGCGAATCAGACTCGGCAGGTGGCGCGCCGACGGGTAGACCGAACCGTCGGGGTCGCGAATCAGCGGCCCGAGCGCGCCGGCCTGCGGCCACCGGGTGGCCGCCTCCAGCAGGGCGTCGATGCTGTCCGGGCCCCACTGCACGTCCGGGTTGGCCACCAGCACCCAGTCGTCGACCTCCCCCCGCTCCGAGAGGTATTCGATCGCGCGATTGACCGCCGTTCCGTAGCCCAGGTTGGCGCCGGTGTTGAACAGCCGCACATTCGGATAGCGCTGCACCGCCGCCTGCGGGGTGCCGTCGGTGGAACCGTTGTCGGCCAGCAGCACGCTGACCGGACGCTCGGTGGCGTGCGACAGTGAGGCGAGAAAACGTTCGAGGTGGTGGCCCGGCGAGTAGGTCACCGTCACGACCGGCAAGACGTCAGTCACGCGTAGAGGTTATCCGTCGTTGCGCCGCGACCGCGTCCTGTGACGCGGCCAGCGCGGCGACAAGTGCAGGGCGCCAGGGCCTTAGCGGCCTCATGCCGGCCGCCACCGACTCCGCACCGGACAGGGCGGAGTAGGACGGCCGGGGCGCCGGGCGGGGAAATTCGTCGGTACTCACCGGATTGACCCGGTCGGGGTCGGCGCCGCACTCCTCGAAGACCGCGCGGGCCAACCCGAAGCGCGAGACGACGCCCTCGTTGGCGGCGTGCAGGATGCGGCCGGTGAGGCTTCCTTCAACAACGAGGTCGGCCACCTGCAGCAGCGCTTCGGCCAGGTCGGCGACGTAGGTGGGCGAGCCGACCTGGTCGTCGACCACCTTGATCGGGCCGTCACCGGCCGCGAGCTTGCGCATGATCGCGACGAAGTCGTTGCCGGTGCCGCCGGTGTACACCCAGGCCGTCCGGACCACGACCGTCTCCGGCAGCGCGGCCAGGGCGGCGACCTCACCGGCACGCTTGCTGCAGGCGTACACGCCGCGCGGCGAGGTTTCGTCGCTCGGTTCGAACGGCCGCGGATCGGGGTAGTCGCCGGCGAAGACGAAGTCCGTCGACACGTGGATCAGCCGGGCCCCGGCAGCCGCACAGGCACGCGCAATGTGCGCGGGTGCCGCCTCGTTGACCGCGTAGGCCCGCGTTTCGTCGCTTTCGGCGCCGTCGACATTGGTATACGCCGCGCAATTGACGACGACATCGCCGGTGTTCACGATCGCCTCGGCAGCGGCAGGGTCGGTGATGTCCCACTGCGCGGACGTCAGCGCGAGGACGTTGCGTCCCTGGTCGGAGGCCTGCGAGGCCAGGACGCCGCCCAGTTGCCCGCCGGCTCCGGTGATGACGATCCTGCCTGACATGGTTTGAGTCTGGCATGTCGCGAGATCGCGGTGGGCCGCACCTTGGCACGCCGGAGTCGGCTACGCGAGAAGCGGCTGTGCCGCAAGTAACCTAATGTGATGCCTGTGCAACGTGTGGTTCGTGTTGCTGCGACTGTGCTCGCCGTCGTGGTCGTTCTCGGCACCGGTGTGGCCTGGAACAACGTCCGAGCGTTCGAAGACGGCATCTTCCATATGTCCGCACCCTCGCTGGGTCACGGCGGTGACGACGGCGCGATCGACATCCTGCTGGTCGGACTGGACAGCCGCACCGACGCGCACGGCAACCCGTTGACGGCCGAGGAGTTGGCGACGTTGAAGGCCGGCGACGAGGAAGCCACCAACACCGACACCATCATCCTGGTCCGGATCCCGAACAACGGGAAGTCGGCCACCGCGATCTCGATCCCCCGCGACTCCTATGTGATGGCGCCCGGCCTGGGCAAGACGAAGATCAACGGCGTCTACGGCCAAACCCGGGAAGCCAAGCGGACCAATCTGGTCAAGGCCGGCGATTCCGCCGAGGACGCCGCCACCCAGGGAACCGAGGCCGGACGCGAGGCCCTGATCAAGACCGTCGCCGACCTCACCGGCGTCACCGTCGACCACTACGCCGAAATCGGCCTGCTCGGGTTCGCCTTGATCACCGACGCGCTCGGCGGCGTCAACGTGTGCCTCAAAGACGCGGTCTACGAACCGCTTTCGGGAGCGGACTTCCCGGCCGGGCCCCAAAAGCTGGACGGCTCGGAGGCACTCAGCTTTGTGCGCCAGCGCCACGACCTGCCGCGCGGTGACCTGGACCGCGTGGTGCGCCAGCAGGTCGTGATGGCCTCGCTGGCCCACCGGGTGATCTCCGGCCAGACGCTGTCCAGCCCCGGCACGCTGAAAAAGCTGGAGGCCGCGGTGCAGCGCTCGGTGGTGATCTCGCAGGGCTGGGACGTGATGGACTTCGTGCAGCAGTTGCAGAAGCTGGCCGGCGGCAACGTCGCGTTCGCCACCATCCCGGTGCTCGACGGTGCCGGCTGGAGTGACGACGGCATGCAGAGCGTTGTGCGGGTGGACCCGCACCAGGTTCAGGACTGGGTCACCGGCCTGCTGCACGACCAGGACCAGGGCAAGACCGAGCAGATCGCTTACACCCCGGCCAAAACCACGGCGAGCGTGGTCAACGACACCGACATCAACGGCCTGGCCGCCGCCGTCTCGGATGTGTTGAGCTCCAAGGGTTTTGCGACAGGACCCGTCGGCAACAGCGACGGCGGCCACGTCAAGTCCAGCCAGGTGCGCGCCAACAAGCCCGATGACATGGGGGCCCAGGAAGTCTCCAAGGAACTCGGCGGCTTGCCCGTGGTCCCCGACACGTCACTGGCGCCGGGGTCGGTCCGGGTGGTACTGGCCAACGACTACACCGGTCCCGGGTCCGGCCTGTCCGGCTCGACGATGGCGCCGGCCCGGGTGACCAACCAGTCGGCTACCGACCCGAATGTTCCGGCGCCGTCACCGATTCTGACGGCCGGCAGCGACAAGCCGGAGTGCATCAACTGACCACGTTGTCCGGGGCGATCCTCGATCCGATGCTGCGGGCCGACCCGGTCGGTCCGCGCATCACCTATTACGACGACACAACCGGTGAGCGCATCGAGCTCTCCGCGGTGACTCTGGCCAACTGGGCAGCCAAAACCGGCAACCTGTTACGTGACGAAATGGGCGCGGGGCCGGACAGTCGCGTGCGGATCCTGCTGCCGGCGCATTGGCAAACCGCCGCGGTCCTGTTCGGGGTGTGGTGGATCGGCGCCGAGGCGGTGCTCGACGGTGCGGCCGATATCGCGCTGTGCATCCCCGACCGGCTGGACGAGGCCGACGACGCGGTGGCAGGCGGCGAGGTCGCGGTGTTGTCGCTGGATCCGTTCGGCCGCCCGGTCCCCGATCTGCCGATCGGTGTCACCGATTACGCCACCGCCGTGCGGGTGCACGGTGACCAGATCGTCGCCGAACGCCATCCCGGCGCTGCGCTGGCCGGCCGCTCCGTCGCCGAGATTCTCGCTGAGTGCGAAAGATCTGCCGCTACAAGGGGTTTGACGCCCAGCGACCGCGTGCTTTCCAGCGCCGCGTGGCCTGGACCCACGGAGTTGGTCGACGGCCTGCTGGCAATCATGGCCGTCGGCGCCTCGCTGGTACAGGTGGCCAACCCCGATCCGGCGGCGCTGGCGCGCCGCGTGGAGACCGAGAAGGTCACCCGCGTCCTCTAAACCATATTGATATCGCAATACATCAATGTTAATTTCGTGCGAGCATAGTTTGGACAGCACGGTAACGTTGTCGATAACGATTATCATTAGCAACTAGGTGGTGAAGGAAGGTCGGGCGATGGCGGCGTACGGGCTGTTGGCAAAAGCGGCAGGAACGGTGTTCACGGGCTTGGTCGGAGTGACGGCCTACGAGGTAGTCCGGAAGGCCGTCGCCAAGGCACCGCTGCACCAGACCGCGGTGGCGACCGCGGAACTCGGACTACGCGGCACCCGCAAGGCGGAGACGGCTGCGGAGTCGGCGCGCCTGCGACTCGCCGACGTGGTGGCCGAGGCTCGCGAACGCATCGGCGAGGAAGCACCCACCCCGACCATCGGCGACACCCACGACCACGAGCACTGATCGCTCGTCATGAGCCTCGCGATCGTTGAACACGTCGCAACCACCGAAGCCCCTTCCCTTCTTGTCGTTTCGGATGCCGCCGGCCGGATCCGGGTATCGGTCCCGTGGGTGCGCGCCGACTCGCGTCGGGCCGTCGCGATCGAAGAGGCCGTCACCAGACAGACAGGGGTGCGTGCCGTGCACGCCTACCCGCGCACCGGATCGGTCGTCGTCTGGTATTCGCCGCGCCGGTGCGATAGCGCCGCGATCCTGACAGCCATCGGCGAGGCCGAACATGTTGCCGCCGAGCTTATTCCGGCGCGCTCCCCGAACTCGTCAGAGATCCGCAACTCCGATGTGCTGCGCATGGTGATCGGCGGCCTGGCATTGGGCCTGCTCGGGATCCGCCGCTACGTGTTCGCCCGGCCACCATTGCTCGGACCGAGTGGTCGAGTGGTCGCCACCGGTGTCACAGTATTCACCGGCTACCCGTTCCTGCGTGGCGCGCTGAGCTCGCTGCGGTCCGGCAAAGCCGGCACGGATGCGCTGGTCTCCGCGGCCACCGTCGCGAGCCTGATTCTGCGCGAGAACGTCGTGGCGCTCACGGTGCTGTGGCTGCTCAACATCGGTGAGTACCTTCAGGATCTGACGTTGCGGCGCACCCGCCGCGCCATCTCGGAGCTGTTACGCGGCAGCCAGGACACGGCGTGGATCCGCGTGAACGGCACCGAGGTCCAGGTCCCGATCGACAGTGTCGAGATCGGCGACGAGGTGGTGGTGCACGATCACGTGGCCATCCCGGTGGACGGCGACGTGGTGGCCGGCGAGGCCGTCGTCAACCAGTCCGCGATCACCGGCGAGAACCTTCCGGTCAGCGTCGGCGTGGGCGATCGCGTGCACGCGGGTTCGGTCGTGGTGCGCGGTCGGGTCGTGGTGCGCGCGCAGGCCGTCGGCAGCCAGACCACGATCGGGCGGATCATCAGCCGCGTCGAGGAAGCACAACACGACCGGGCGCCCATCCAGACGGTCGGCGAAAACTTCTCGCGCCGTTTCGTGCCCACCTCGTTCATCGTTTCGGCGATCACGCTAGCGGTCACCGGTGACGTCCGTCGCGCAATGACCATGCTGCTGATCGCCTGCCCCTGCGCGGTGGGCCTGGCCACTCCCACCGCGATCAGTGCCGCAATCGGCAACGGCGCCCGCCGCGGCATCCTGATCAAGGGCGGCTCGCATCTCGAGCAGGCGGGCCGGGTGGACGCGATTGTGTTCGACAAGACCGGAACGCTGACCGTGGGGCGACCGGTGGTCACGAATATTGTTGCCATGCACAAGGATTGGGAACCCGAACAGGTGCTGGCGTATGCCGCCAGCTCGGAGATCCATTCGAGGCATCCGTTGGCCGAGGCGGTCATCCGCTCCACCGAGGAGCGGCACATCAGCATCCCGCCGCACGAGGAGTGCGAGGTGTTGGTCGGTCTGGGCATGCGGACCTGGGCCGACGGCCGCACCCTGCTGCTGGGCAGCCCGTCGCTGCTGCAGTCGGAGAAGGTCAAGGTGTCGAAGAAGGCCAAGCAGTGGGTCGACAAACTGCGGCAGCAGGCCGAGACGCCGCTGCTGCTGGCGGTGGATCAGACGCTGGTCGGGTTGATCAGCCTGCGCGACGAAGTTCGTCCGGAGGCCGCCGAAGTTCTGAACAAATTGCGGGCCAACGGAATCCGCCGCATCGTGATGCTCACCGGTGACCACCCGGACATCGCACAGGTGGTCGCCGACGAGCTGGGGATCGACGAGTGGCGCGCCGAGGTGATGCCCGAGGACAAGCTCGAGGTGGTGCGCGAGCTGCAGGCCGAGGGATACGTCGTCGGTATGGTCGGCGACGGCATCAACGACGCGCCGGCCCTGGCAGCGGCCGACATCGGGATCGCGATGGGGTTGGCGGGCACCGATGTCGCCGTCGAGACCGCCGACGTGGCGCTGGCCAACGACGATCTGCACCGGCTGCTCGATGTCCGCGACCTGGGCGCCCGCGCCGTCGACGTGATCCAGCAGAACTACGGCATGTCGATCGCCGTCAACGCCGCCGGACTGCTCATCGGCGCCGGGGGCGCCCTGTCCCCCGTGCTGGCCGCGATCCTGCACAACGCCTCGTCGGTTGCGGTGGTGGCCAACAGTTCGCGGCTGATCCGCTATCAGCTGGACGGAGTGCGGTGACGGTGGACATGGCGGCGTCCTAGCCACCTCGCGATGGGCCGGGCTGAAAAGTCGTGCCGTCGCTTCGGGTGAGCGGCGACTGCTGCAGCCTGGTCATCCGCTCGGTGAATTCCTTGATCAAATACGCCGCCCGATCCGCAGCTGTCTTAGCAGCCACATGAGCGGTATCGACGATCAGCTTGGCGAGCGCTTCAGGTCCCTTGCGGTAGGCGCTATCTCCCAGCCACAACTCGGTCATCGCGCCCATGCCGTCCACCTCGACGCTGACCGTCTTGCACGGGCTCGTGACGCGCACCGAGATACCCCTGCATTGCTGGTCCATCGCCTGGATCAGATCGCGCTGCTTCTCGATCCGAGCGATCAATGAATCCGCAAGTCCGCCTGTCAAATCGGGGTCATCCACGTATCTGGAGCGCCGTCGGAGTCTTCGCCTCTCAGCGCCGCCTCGGTTGCGGCCAAGGCGTCCTCGGTGCTGAGCGCAAGGCTACGGATGGCAGCCGGGTTGAAGCCGCGAGCAACCAGGTCGCGACGGCGTGCGACCTGCATACGCTGGGCCGAGAGCTGACACAGCAAAAGAATGTCTCGAGCCAATTGCATTGGCGGTCTTGATAGCTCACGTTGGTCGAGCTCCAGCCCCGTGGGCAGTCCACGTTCGGTCGTTCGAACCACGATCCGCCCGTTCGGGGAACTCAGTGATCCGTACATCATGGTTGTCCTCGCCAGAGCTTCGAAAACCTCTGCCTCACAGCTTAGTACAATCGCAGTCGACCCTGCTGTAGTCATCTGTCCGGCAAACGTAGACGCGCGACCTGTGTCACCGTTCCCCGAACTGAGGCAGAACGAAAGGGAGTTGGGGCACCGATGAATGGTGGTAACAGGAACGCGCAGCGTGTCTTCGATGCGGGGGTGCTCTCCTTGGGCATCCCGATCGATGGCCTGGAAGTCGAACGCGACCTTCATTACGCGACATTGGCATTCAAACGAGCGACCGAATACGACCCGTACATGTGTGACGCCTGGCTCGGGCGAGCCGCCACCGGAGAGACTACGGCCGAAGTCATTCATCATCTATTCCGCACCAGCAGGATGCTGGGCCGTGAGCAGCGACGATTAGGGCTGGCGCCACGTGCGCTCTGCGGCCGTTTCGAGACCGGCCTTTACGTGGACTACACCTTGAGTTCGCTGACCGAAGTTCGGCTGGCATACGTCTCCAGCCTGATTCAGGGTCAGGACTACGACGAGGCCGAGCGCACACTCGACGAAATCGGCACATCAGACGCGGCACTGGGCGACATCGCGACCGAGGAGGTTTGCGCCTACATTCGCGGCATCCTGCATTTCACGACACAACGCTGGCCTGACGTGCTTACGGCGCTGGCAAATTCGGCGTCATTCACCGATGAGTACATCACGGCGGGTGCGCACCTGATGGTGGGCTCCGCCTGTTCGCAGATGGGACTGTTCGGTGAAGGGCTGCGTCGGCTCGACCAGGCACTCGACGGTCCGATCCCGGCGGCTCGCCGCGCCGCCGAATTCACCAAGGGACTCACCCTTCGCGAGATGGGCAACGAAGCCGACGCCCGCAAGATCTTCGAGCGAATCTACAGCGAGGAACCGGGATTCGAAGCCAACTACTCGGCCCTGCGAGATCCGAAGTACCGTCTCGTCGTGACAACCAAGGAAGTCATCGACTCTCGCACCGACAAATGGGACCCGAGTACCGCGGTGACGAACGCGGGACGCGAGGCGGATGCGCTTACCCAACGCAGTAACGAGCACCTGCGCGCCGCGCAGCAGGAACTCGATCGCCAGGTCGGGCTAACGGAAGTCAAATTGCAGGTGGCCAAACTCCGGTCCGCGGTACAACTGGCGAAGATGCGCGAAGACAAGGGGTTGAGCTCGGCTTCGCGCAGCCTGCATCTGGCGTTCACCGGTCCGCCCGGAACCGGTAAGACCACCATCGCTCGTGTGGTAGCCAAAACCTATTGCGGCCTTGGGCTTCTGGAATCGCTGAACGTCGTCGAAGCGAAGCGGCAGGACTTCGTAGGTCAACACCTGGGTAGTACCGCGATCAAGACGAGCGCGTTGATAGACACCGCTATGGGCGGTGTGCTATTCATCGACGAGGCCTACACGCTGATTCAAACCGGCCTGTCGGGCGGAGACGCTTTCGGTCGTGAGGCGGTCGACACCCTACTGGCCCGCATGGAAGATGATCGCGACCGGCTGGTCGTGATCATCGCCGGATACGATGCCGAGATCGACCGGTTCCTCTCGGCCAACGAGGGCCTCGCGTCCCGATTCACCAAACGGATTCGCTTCCCGTCCTACAGCCCGTCCGAGCTCGGCGACATCGGGCGGCTCATCGCCAAGGCCCGTGATTCTGAATTGTCACCGGTCGCTTACGACGAACTGGTGAGCGTGTGCACACGACTGTGTGCCGAAGAATCGACCGATCACGACGGAAACGTCCGCAAGAGTATCGATCTCGCCGGTAACGGGCGGTTTGTGCGTAACGCGATCGAGATGGCTGAGGAAGAGCGAGCCTACCGTCTCACCGAGGGCCCCGACATTGCCTCACCTGGTTTCGACGAGGACGTGTTGATGCGCATCGAGGGAAGCGACATGAAAGCAGCGTTAAGCGGCATCCTGCAGACGCTGAATCTGGGTTAGCGACGAGGAGGGGCCGTGGTCGATCGAGATGAAATCGCCGGCGCTGCGTTGGTAGGGCGTCACGCAGTGGCCGACACCGAGTTCACCACCTCAGTGCCGGGCGAACCGGCATGGGCGCACCGGGTCAGCGCGCCGCCCGCCGACGAACTCGGCTTGGTGCGTCCGGCCAAGGCAGTTCCACGCCATGGCTGGCGAAAAGGGTTGCACCGCATTACCGGTGGCAAACTGAACCTGGGCGAGTCGTCGGCAGAAGCAGACTGGAAGTTACTAGCCGATCGCGCCAACCAACCGGTAAGAGGCTCGTACAGTATCGCCGTGCTGTCACTCAAAGGCGGGGTGGGTAAGACCACGACTACGTTCGGTTTGGGTGCCACGTTCGCGTCGTTGCGCGGTGACCGCGTGATCGCTGTCGACGCCAACCCTGACTTCGGGACACTGGCGCAGCGGGGTCCGAATCAGACCCGCTCCACGGTACGCAATCTGCTGACGGAGGGCGAAATCCTTCGCTATCCCGAGATGCGCCGGCACACGTCGCAAAGTCCCAGCCGACTGGAGATTCTGGCTTCCGAGCGGGATCCGGCTGTCTCAGAAGCTTTTTCCGAAGATGACTACCGGGCAGTGCACCAAATTCTAGACCGTTTCTACAACATCATCCTTGCCGACTGCGGCACAGGTCTGACGCATTCCGCCACCCGCGGAGTTCTCGACGCCGCCGATGCCTTGGTGGTGGTTGCGTCTCCGGCAATTGACTCTGCGCGCAGCGCGTTGGCGACGCTCGACTGGCTGCGACATCACGGGTACGCGCGTTTGGTGCCCGATGCCAGAGTGGTGTTGAGTTCGGCCAGGCCCGGTGCGATGCCGATCAATATCGACCAGTTGAGCCAGCATCTTCGGGGGCGCGTGCGGTCATCCTTCGTCATTCCCTACGATCACCATCTCGCCGAGGGCGGTGAGATCACGCTGGAACTGCTCAATCGCAGGACGCGAAACCAATACCTGGAACTGGCCGCTTCGATGGCTGACGAATTCGGCCGGCAATATCACAGGTGAGGCTTGTTTCCCGCGTATTGGCGCCCACCTTCATCGCGGCCTGCCACGTGACCGCTAGCTAGAGGCGGCCCTACTCGAGGGCGCTTGCTCTGAGTTCTGCTGGTGCTGGCGGTACGGATGTGATTCTGGGGCAACATGGTTCGCCGCCGGCACTCCGGAACCGGCCATTTGGGCGCCAGACTGTGGCCCAGCCTGGCTGCGCGACTGCTGTAGACCTCCGCCCGCGCCGTTGCGGATGTATCTGGCCTGGAGGGCCTCAAATGCGTCCTGCGCGGCATCGGAGTGTGTTGTCGCGATCGCGTCGGACTGGGCTTGCGCCGCGGTGTTCTGGGGAGATGAGTACAACTGCTGATACTGCATCGCGTACGCCTGGTAAGTCTCGACGAGGCGCAGGTAAGCCGAATAGTCCGAAACACCTGCGTTTTCAGGTGATCGCGACGTCGCCGTGTCGTGTAGCAATGCACCCACCGCTGCCACGGACTGTGCCGAGTTGAGCGCGAGGATCGCGGCAATCGCCCAGCCGGTCTCGGCCGCTTTGATCCAGACGTCCACTGAATCAAGACAACCCGTCACAGCGAATGCGACCACTATCCAGCCGCGCGCGGATTGGTTGGGCAATAGCCCGACCGCTGCCACGCTAGCTGCCAAGACGCTCAGCCGCACTGGGTAACCCAGTGAGACCGGTGTGGCCAGACCCACCGCAAAGGTCATGGCACCAAGGACGGCAACGACGGCCCACAGCGAACGACTTAACCAGCCCGGACGTGCTTTTGGCGAGTCGGCCCGGGACAGGTGTGAACCGTCAGTGCTACGCGGCGCGCCGTATCCGGCGTCTGCCGTGTGAGCCGTCGTGTTGCTCATGGCCGCTCCCCGCACGTCCCGTCGGTCGTCTTCGTCGATATAGGCCCTCCACCAACAAAGTACTAGTGCCTTAGTCCACGATGTCCAACGACGATTTGATGTAACGCAATTCGTCGTCGGTAGCGACCATCCTTACCACCACTGCGGCGGACCGAGTTGCGACCCGCACGAGGTCTTGATCGTGGTCGAGCAGTTGTAGTGTCACGTCCGCGTGCGACGACGGCTCGGCGTGCGGCGGCTTGACCACCATCGTTGTCACCCCGTCGGCGACTCTGTCTTCACTTGCGCCGTCGAACATTTCCACTCGGCGGTTCTGATGGGAGCTCAGTCGCGTCACATCCGCTGCGGGGTCGTTAACGGTGAGTATGTTCGGGTTCCCGATCTGCTCGACCATCGTTCGCCAAGCCGCCGGTCGGCGGGTATGGACGTTGACCCAGGCACCGAGCGCCAGAGAGCGCAACACCACTTGTTGCGCCAGATGCAGAGTGCCGCACATTTCGACTCGATTCACCAGAGGGCCGAACAGCGATAGCGCTACCGCCCTCCCGTGATTGTCCGCCCCGATCACCTGCCCGCACCCACCCGCGGGCAGCTCGAGATCATCAACGGCGGCAATACTTTTTCCGAACAACCAGCCTGGTACTGCCCGTCGCGGCGCAGGCAGCGGAAGACTGCATGCCAGCGCGTCGTACTGCCGGCCATGCAGCTGGCCGAGGTTGCGAAGCTGTACCCGCGTCCGACCGTAATTGTCGAACCGCACCAGGCCGCGAAGCTTGATCAGGTCATCGCGGTCGTCGCGGCGCAGAGAAATGCACACCGTTGTGGACTGGCTCGGCACCGTCCACGGCAGGTGGAGGCCCGCGGTGCTGAACATCGACGGTCCGACGGTGAAGCTGCGGAATTCAAGCCGGTCTTTGCGGCAAGTGGTCCAGGTTTCGTCGAGGGTGCTCAAGTCCGCCGTACCATGGGCCAATTCAGCTGTGGCCGAGGCAATTTCGGCGGCCGTTGCTATCCTCGGACGCAGTCCCGCGTCGGATAGTCGATTAGCGACGCGTCGGGTGGCCGTAACCGCAGTTCTCACAATCCCGTCCCAGCCGCCACCGCGATGCCGGACCGCGTCTGGGCACAGCGCCGGGTCGATGCGTACCACCACCCACACCGAGCGCTGGGCAGTCGCCGGTAGTGGGCCTAACACCGCGTCGTAGACCGCCCCGAGTTGACCGCGGTCGTGAAATCGAGCTCCTTGGATGATCACATCGATGGAATCCACCGTGATGTCGAACTGCCGCAGGCACTCGGCGAGTGCGCGCACCGACATCGTCTGGCCGGAGACCGTAACTGCGGGTTCCATGACCGTCATCACTTGCGGATCCGCGCCAATCCCAACCAATGACATCAGAAGTCTTCCGTCCCAATGGAACCCGATCGGTGACCCGTCTGACAGCTGCGCGTCAAATGGCTCGAAACGCAGCATCTGCCGCCTGCGACGGAACAGCTCATACCAGAATCCCAACCGTGCGAACACCAGGCCCGTGATCGTCGATCCTCGAATCCGCAGCGCCAGCAACGATGCCACGCCCAGCCCGGTCGCAGCTCCGTACCAACCGGGTTTGTCCAGCGACATTGCGACGACGGCCCCGGCCGTGACAGAGATTTGTAGCGACAACACCGTCGACAATGGCAGCGCGCGTTGCGGGAGGATTCCGGCCGACGCGCACAGACGTGGGCGAATCACGTCGGCTGGTCTTCGGCCCACCCGGCCCCAACGTGTCACCGATGGACTCCCGGCCTGCGCAGCAACCGATTTCGGTGCACCGCGCCCGCTTTTCCCAAGCAGGTAAACTGATTGCGAACCAGGGCAATTCCTCGGACGCTGATCGGGACCGCCATGCCTGCACAAGTCACCACCCGCGCCCAAGTCAACGGGTACCGTCTGTTGGTGCGGCGGCTCGAACACGCGCTCATCCGGGCCGACTCCCGAATGATCCATGACCCGATGCGCGGGCAGATGCGGGCGCTGCTGGTGGGGATGGTCATCGCGGTGGTTATCTGCGGTGGTGCGGGTGTGCTCGCGTTCTTCAGGCCGACGCCGAACTTCGGTGATTCGACGATCATGCTCAGTAAGTCAAACGGCACCATATTCGTCCGGATTGGCGACCGCCTGCATCCCGTGCTCAATCTTGCGTCAGCGCGACTGATCGTCGGTAAAAGCGATTTACCAAAGCAAGTGGACGACAAGTTCCTCAACACTGTTCCGTTAGGACCGGCAGTCGGCATCGTCGGTGCTCCCACCAGTATCAGCGGCGCAGCCGATATGACGACGTCGTCATGGACGGTATGCGACTCCACACAACTACCTTCCGACACCGAACCATCCCGTGCCTCCACGATCGAGACCTCGGTGCTCGCCAGCGATCCCATACTCAGTGCGGACATCCAGGCGGCGTCGCCCGACCAGATGATTCTGACCAGAGCCGGCGGCACCATATACCTTGTATACAACGGCGTACGGGCCGCTATCGATACGGCCGATCCAATTCTGCGTGGAGCGCTGCGTATGGCGGACAGCGATATTCGGGACGTTTCACCGGGTTTGCTGAATTCCTTCCCGTTGGTCGAACCGATCGCGCCGATCGCCATCCAAGGCGCCGGGGAGCCGGTCAACTATCTTCCGGAAACCTACCGGGTGGGCTCGGTCCTCAAAGCAGTGGATTCCCATGGTGACCACCTGTACGTCGTGCTGCGAGAAGGTTTGCAACCAATCTCCCCCGTGACCGCCGACATCGTCCGGTACGGGAACACGCAATCCCTGATGGCATCAGAGCCGACCGGCATCTCACCGAGTTTGATGAATGGCGCCCCCATCGTGCACACCTTGGCCGTGGACCACTACCCGGTGACCCAGTCGCGATTCGTCCACCTCGATCCAGACCGGGTGGTATGTATGTCCTGGCAGCACAACAAGTCCACCACAGCCACAACCCGCCTACTCGTCGGAAATCGGCTCCCACTGCCGAACGACGCGCAGCCGGTGCGGCTCGCAACCGCGGACGGCAGCGGCCCAGGTCTCGACGACGTCTATCTCAGGCCTGGGACAGGTGCATACGTTCAGACCACCGGGGTCGAGCCGGACAGCCGCGCCTCCGGACAGTTGTTCTACATCAACGACTTGGGCGTGCGTTTCCACATCAGCGATCAGGCAGCCGCCGAGGCGCTAGGTGTTGTCGGAGTCAAAGCGCCCGGTGGGTCCGACGAGATGGCCCAGCCCGCACCCTGGCCCGTTCTGGCGCTACTTCCGCCCGGGCCCGAATTATCGCAGCGGGCCGCGTTGATTGCTCACGATGGGATGGCTGCGGATCCGCAGGGCCATCAGATAACCCTTCCCAAGAACTGATTTCATATCCGCAGTTCGCGAAAGAACGGGTACAGCCGGATAATCGAGCACGCCAACGGAAAGACCAAGGCGATCGCGAGGTACTCTAAAATCTCCACCCAGCGCCGCATAATCGGAGAGAACTCGAGCCTGGGTGCAACCAAACCGCATAACAACGAGAGCGCCGTCAAACCGGCGAGGGCGACGGCTGCGTTGATTGCCCATCCTTCGACGAACGTCGCTGTTTTGACGATGACAGTCAGTGCGATCGCCAGACCACCACCGATCAGCACGGCAGACTGGATGAGATCGTGATGGCTGCGGCCGCGCAAACACAAAACGGTTGCCACGGCCGCGGCGAAGACCGTTCCCTGCCAGGAGAATCCGTTGCTGACGTCGAGGGCCAGGTAACAGCCGACGACCGCGAAAATCGCCGCGGCGGTGACAATCCCGGTCAGTTGATCTCTGGCCCTGCCCACCTGGTCGGCCATGCCCACTTCAGTGGGGATGACCTGCTTGCCGACGGCGTTGACACCTTCCACCGCGGTGCGGCCATGCGTCTCGATGTTGTCGAGCGGCTCACCGGCGGTTGGCACGCGCGGCACGGGCAACCGGGACAGCATGATCGTCACTCTGGGCGCCAGGTATACGACGATTACCGCGGCGGTCGCCGAAATCGCGCCCACACAGCGAGGATTCGAGTTCAGCAACAGATGTGCCAGCGCGGCCGGTACGCCAAACAGCGCCAGTGCGATCACGGCGGTGTAAAGCGATCGGCCCTTGCCAGAGCTCAGCAGCTGTAGCAACGCGACCAACGCTGTCACCGCTAACGCTGCCGGAAGAGCCCTGCCCGGGGCTGCGTCCGGCACCACGTGTAGCGACCCGCCGAATACCAACGGCAGCGACACGCCCGCCAGCCGGGCGAACCTGCCCACATCTGAATACCGCAATGACATTGCGATTGCTGCTGCAGCGCAACATAATCCAGTCAATAACACTGTCATCGCCGCAACCGGCACGCCCGCGACCGCGGATGAAAGGACCTTTCCCCGAAGCAATGCCACAGTCGCCGACGACAGGGCAACACCGGCCAAAGACCATCCTGCCAGCGAAAGTTGCTCAGATAAACGACATGAAGCGTTGTCATCGGGCTCCGCCAGGCCTTCCAGCTTATCGACTAGCGGCGATGACGCGGGCACACCCACTTGCCGAACGACCAGCAACTCACCGTCGTAGACGCCGGCTGCAGCTAACGAACGACCAGGGTCGATCAGGTCGCCGGTCGGGCGGCCAAAAGTCCACTTCCCTTCTTGGTTATCAAATCTTCGGGTTAAGCCGAGGCGGTCCGGAAACTGATCACTGGCTAACTCGATGACGTCGGTGATGATCATCGAAATACTCACCCGACTGGGCACTCCGACGTCGATCAGCAAGCCTCCGATCAGGACGGAAACCCGACTGAGTTCTTGCTCGTCGTCTGATTCGGAGTCCAACTCTGATACCGACGGCGGTAACGTCGATAAGTGAGACGGCAACGTCATCGGCAATGCCTCCCTCGCCAACCATATGGTCTGACAATACCTTTGGAAACTGCGGGGCGACGGTGGCCAGACATCAGGGGAGGCCGCTTGGCTAAGCAAGGATTCGTGCGACGTCTGCGCGTCGCACCACCAAGAATGCCCGGCGGCGAAGTCACCCTCCAGTCGCCACCTGAGGTGCCACGGATCATCCCCGGGAGCTTACTGACCAAGCTGATGCCGATGATGATGGTCGTCGCCAGCGTCGGGATGATCGCGTTGATGATCACGGTGGGAGGCCGTGATGTCAGCCGCAATCCGATGTTTCTCATTTTCCCGATGATGATGGTCACCTCAGTCGTAGGCATGTTCATGGGCGCGGGCGGCAAACCCGGCAAGGCAGCGGCCGAACTGGACGAGGAGCGTAAGGATTTCTTCAGCTATCTCGCCGGACTGCGCGAAGACGCCGAGGAAACCGGCGACGGTCAACGCGCCGCGCTGGAATGGAGCCACCCCGACCCACGAACCCTGATCGATGTGGCGGGGACGCGCCGCATGTGGGAACGTCGTCCGACCGACCACGACTTCTGCCACGTGCGGGTAGGTGTCGGAACGCACCGCCTGGCCACCCGGCTGGTGGCGCCCGAGACCGGGCCGCCCGAAGACCTGGAGCCGGTGTCCACGAACGCCCTGCGACGTTTCGTGACCGCACATTCAGTAGTGCACGCGTTACCGACGGCGGTGTCACTTCGCGCTTTTCCGACGATCAGCTTCGAAGGTGACCGGTCCCTGAGTCAGCAGCTGGTTCGCTCGATGGTGCTGGAATTGTGCGCTTTTCACGGCCCGGACCATCTGCAGGTCGCGGTGGTGACTGCCGACCCGGACGGCGAGAGCTGGAGCTGGCTCAAGTGGCTTCCGCAGTTACAGCATGCATCCGCCCGCGACGGCTGTGGCACTCAGCGGATGCTCTTCCCCTCACTCGAACTCTTGGAGAATTCACTGGCATCCGACCTCGCCGACCGAGGTCGTTTCACCCGTAACGGCCAACCGACGCAGGGTCTCAAACAGCTCGTCATAGTCGTCGATGACGGTTATGTCACTGGTGAGGAACGATTGCTGACCGACGCCGGTCTCGATAGCGTCACGGTGCTCGACCTCAACGGGCGTCGAGAGGGGCCCGCGTCAAGGCGGGGCCTGCAGTTGGTCGTCGAAAACGACGATGTCGGCGCACGCACGGCCGCCGGCGCAGAGCGTTTCGCCACGCCGGATCGTCTGACTGTCGGCGAAGCCGAGGCCACCGCTCGCGTGTTCAGCCGGTACCAGCTCGGTGGCGCAGCGCACATCGTAAGTCTCGAATCAGACGCGCGGGCAACCGATCCCGGTTTGATGGCACTGCTGAAGATTCCCGATGCGGCGGCGATCGTCCCCGAAGAGGTCTGGCGCCTTTCCACACCGCGTAGCCGACTTCGGGTACCCGTTGGTTATACGCCCTCCGGCAACCCACTGGAGTTGGACATCAAGGAGTCCGCCGAGGGCGGTATGGGTCCACATGGCTTGTGCATCGGCGCGACTGGGTCGGGAAAGTCGGAGTTTCTGCGAACGCTGGTGTTGGCGATGATCACCTCGCATTCACCGGAAGCGTTGAACCTGGTTCTGGTCGACTTCAAAGGTGGCGCAACATTTCTCGGGCTTGACGGCGTTCCGCACATCGCCGCGATCATCACAAATCTCGAGGATGAGCTTACGATGGTCGACCGGATGCGCGATGCGCTGGCCGGCGAGATGAATCGGCGACAGGAATTGCTTCGCTCGGCAGGCAATTTCCCTAACGTGACCGAATACGAGCGAGCGAGGACCAACGGTGCCGCACTGGACCCGCTGCCGGCGCTGTTCATCGTGGTCGACGAATTCTCCGAGTTGCTCTCCCAGAAACCAGATTTCGCGGAGTTGTTCGTCATGATCGGCAGACTCGGCCGGTCTTTGCACATTCACCTGCTGTTGGCATCGCAGCGTCTCGAGGAGGGTAAGCTGCGGGGCCTGGACTCGCACTTGTCGTACCGGATCGGCCTCAAGACCTTCTCGGCCGGCGAGTCGCGCAGTGTGCTCGGCGTCCCCGACGCCTACCACCTTCCCAGTGTCCCGGGTTCGGCCTTCTTGAAGTGTGATGCCGACGAGCCCATTCGATTCAACGCGTCCTATGTCTCCGGTGAATATGTCAGCCCGCACATTTCTTCGCGGACTGGGCGCTCGTCACGCCTCGGTGCTCAGGCTCCAAAACTTTTCACCGCCACGCCGGTCGATAAGGATCCCGCTCCTGCCGACCCCGTCGCGGAACCAGGCAAGGAGCCCGATCCCCAGCTGCCGGCGAGCCCAACGAAGACGACGTTGCTCGACGTGGTCGTCAGCAAGCTGCGCGGCCATGGGCGCCCTGCGCACGAAGTATGGTTGCCGCCATTGGAAGCCAGCCCGGCGGTCAACAATTTGTTGCCCAGTCCGGCATGGAGCGATCCGCAGAATCTCAACGGAAGGCTTTGGCTGCCGATCGGTGTGGTGGATCGCCCCTACGACCAACGTCGCGACGCACTCGTGGTCGACCTATCCGGCGCCCAGGGCAACGTCGCGGTGGTCGGCGGACCGCAGTCGGGCAAATCCACGGCGATTCGCACCATGATAATGGCCGCGGCGGCCACCCATACGCCAGAGCAATTGCAGTTCTATTGCCTTGATTTCGGCGGGGGCACGTTGGGCAGCATGACGAACCTGCCGCACGTCGGCAGCGTCGCCGGACGCATGGACGCCGACCGAATTCGGCGTACCGTCGCCGAGATCAGCGGGCTGCTGAGAGAGCGTGAATTGCGGTTCAGAGACCTGGGGATCGAATCGATGCGTGACTTCCGCCAGCGCAAAGCCCAGTTGGCGACGCTGTCTGCCGATGTCGCAGCGCGAGACCCCCTGAGCCAGGACAAATTTGGTGACGTGGTGCTCGTTGTCGACGGATGGGCCACGATCAAAAGTGACTTCGAGATGCTCGAGTCGACACTGCAGGCGATTGCGATCGGCGGGTTGTCGTACGGAATTCATCTCGCGATCACCGCCAGCCGTTGGATGGAAATCCGTCCGGCGGTCAAAGACATGCTCGGCACCCGGGTGGAGTTGCGGATGGGCGACCCGGTGGACAGCGACATCGGGCGCAAATGGGCCGAATTGGTGCCGGTCGGCCGGCCTGGTCGCGGTATGAGTCCCCAGCGCCTGCATATCTTGATCGGGTTGCCCCGACTGGATTCCAGCTCTGACATCGAGGATCTGCCCGCCGGAGTCGCCGCGGCCTGCGAGATGGTCCGCCAGGGATATGGCGACCGGCACGCGCCTCCGGTGCGGATGCTTCCCCATGCTGTGGACCGCGGCGCGGTCGTCGATGTCGCGCGCCGAGCCGGTGCGCTGGGCAGGGCGAAGGTCGCCATCGGGATCAATGAAGCCGAGTTGGCCCCCGTGGTAGTCGATTTCGATGCCCAATCACACCTGGTTGTGCTTGGGGACAGTGAATGCGGTAAGACCGGCTTACTGCGCAACATCGCCGAGGGGCTGATGGAGAACGCGACGCCGCACGAGTGCAAGATTGTCCTGGTCGACTTTCGGCGCACCTTGCTCGGTGTCGTCGACAACGACTATCTGGGCGGGTATGCCACGTCGGCCCAATCCTGTGCTGAGCTGATGACGGCGTTAGCGGCCTCATTGAAAGACCGGCTCCCCCCTAGCGATATCACGCAGCAACAGCTCAAAGAACGCTCATGGTGGCAGGGCCCGGACGTGTACGTGCTGATCGACGACTACGACTTGATTCCCGGCGGTGCGTTGAACCATCCGCTTGGTCCGCTCATCGAGTACTTCCCGCAGGCAAGGGATATCGGCCTTCGCGTCGTCGTGGCCCGGCGCATCGGAGGCGCCGCACGCGCCATCATGGATCCGGTTATCGGCCGGCTCAAAGACCTCTCGTGCAACGGCCTGGTGATGAGTGGGACCAAAGACGAGGGCGCGCTGTTCGGTTACAAGGCCCAGCTGATGCCACCCGGGAGGGGCATGCTCATCTCTCGCACGATGAAAAGCGATGTGATCCAACTGTGCCGGATGCCTGACCTGTGAGCACACCAGCAGAGGCTGACGAATTCCGGGTCGTTTCCGCGTCGTCCCCCCAGGTGCGCTTGTCGTTGCTGAGCAGCCGAACTCAAGTCGACGTAACGCTGCCGTTAGATGTGCCCATCGCCAACCTGACCCCCGAACTGGTGAAACTCGCACGGGTGGCAACCGAAGCCGAGCTCGATGCCGCCGAGGACCCGTTCGCCAACGAGGCCAAGCACAACGTGTGGGTCCTGAGTCGCCTGGACGACACGTCACCACTGCCGTCGAGTAGCACGCTGCGCGACACTGGTGTGGCCGACGGCGAACTGTTGCGGCTGACGGCGCAACGCGCGTTGACGGCCCCGACGTTGTACGACGATGTCGTGGACGCGGCCGCGCGGTTGAACAAGGCAAGCTATCCCGGCTGGGATGCCACTGCGGCCCGCTGGATGACCTTCGTTTGTTCCCATCTGGCCTCTGGCGTATGGGTTTACTTTCTACTGGCTAACGCATTCGCACCGAATCATGGTGTCCTCGTCGGGTTGTCGGTGGCGATGGCGTTGATGTTGACCAGTGTGGCTGCGCTGGCCTACCGTTCGCACGGACAGGCCGATATTGCCGCAGCACTGGGATGGGCGGTCCTCCCGATCATGACGGCAGTCGGGTGGGTGACGCTGCACAGGCTGGGCGGCTATGGGTTGACCGCAGGCTGCGCGGTCATGGTGGTGCTATCAGCATTGTTGTTCCGCGTCATCGGTACCGGCCGCTGGGGGTATCTCACCGCAGAGTTGACCTTCGCCCTCACCGGGCTGGCATTGGCGGCGCACACCGCGGGTGCACCCGCCGATCTGGTGGGCGCCGGGCTAGCGTCGGTCGCAACGCTCAGCTGCCTGGCCATCCCCAAAATGACCTTTCGCCCTGCACGAGCACCGCAACCAGCGCCTGCCGGCGCGCCCGCTGATCCCGCCATACCTTCTGGCACAGAGGCTGTTTGGGACCACGCCAGATCAGAGACACTGACACGGTCGGCGATCTTCACGGGCCTGGCGGCCGCAGCCAACCTCGGGGCGTTGGCCGTGCTGACGTCACCAGGTCCGGTTCGATGGTCTTCCTATACTTTCGCGTTGAGCTGCGCGGCAGCGCTGGGACTCTCCGCGCTAAGGCCGGCCTCGAAGGAGGAACGCGCTAGCTTGGCGATACCGGCTGCCGCATTGGCCGTCCTCAGTTGCACGCTGGCCCAACGCGGTAACCAGCCGATGCCGCTGGTGGCGTTTGGTCTGCTGCTGGTGACGACCGTAGCCTTCGCCTCGATCGCGGTGATCGCCCCTGGCCGGCGACTCACCCCGCGGCCGACGGCGGCTCTCGGGTACGTTGCGTACTTGATCAATGCAGCGTTGATCCCGATGGCGACTTGGGTGGTCGGCCCATACGGACGTCTAGGCATCGGATGATTCGTTGGACAGCGGTGTTGACCGTCCTACTGTTTGTCGCGGAGATGACGGTCGCTCCGGCACCCGCGCTGGCCCTCGGGCCACCTACGGTACCCCCGGGGGACCCGCCCGCGGGCGCCGTCGCTCCGCCGGACCCAACCGAACAGAAAACGGCCTGCGGCATTGGCATCATGTCGCCGGGCACCCAAACCGGAGCTCGGTTCGGCGCCGACATTATGCTCAATTATACTGGCGCTTGGCTATTTTCGCGCGGAGGCGGGCAAAAGGTCGCTGTGATCGACACGGGTGTAGCACCCAATCCCCGGCTGCATGCGCTGCAACCAGGCGGTGACTATGTCTCGTCGTCTGATGGCTTGGTCGATTGCGACGCGCACGGCACCCTGGTCGCAGGTCTGATCGCAGCGGCACCCAGCCCCGAAGACTCCTTTGCGGGCGTCGCGCCGGACGCGACCATCTTGTCGATCCGCCAGAACAGCGACCTGTATTCGGTGCGCGGAACCGCATCCGCACAGAGCGATGCGAATGCGGTGTCGCCCGGTTATGGAACTACCCACACCTTGGCCCTAGCGATCGTGCACGCCGTGGATCTGGGCGCCACGGTGATCAATCTTTCCGAGGCGGCGTGTGCTCCGGTCGGCGCGGGTTTGGACGACGTGGCCGTCGGACAAGCTGTTCGGTATGCGTTCGAGCGCAACGTCGTGGTGGTTGCCGCGGCGGGCAATGTCAGCTCGCAAGGGTTGTGCAGTGTGCAGAACGAGGTGCGCGATCCCAATCTTCCGCTGACGCAAGGGTGGGACTCGGTGCGCACCGTCGCCAGCCCGGCATGGTTTCGGGACTATGTCCTTACCGTCGGTGCGGTGGCGACAAACGGAAAGCCCAGCGACTTCTCGCTGCACGGGCCGTGGGTGAGCCTGGCCGCACCAGGTGAACAGCTGACATCGTTGAGCCCCAACGGCCCCGGACTCATGAACGCTTGGCAGGATCCCCAGCGCGGTCTCGTGCTGGTCAACGGCACCAGCTTCGCGGCTCCCCTGGTGTCCGGCGTCGTCGCGCTGGTCCGCTCCCGCTTTCCGGCGATGTCAGCGGCAGAAGTGATGGAGCGGATCAAACGAACGGCGCAGACGCCGACGGCGGGTCCCAACGAGGCAACCGGTTATGGCGTGGTCGATCCGGTCGCCGCATTGACCTACGACCTGCCCCCGGCCGCAAGCATGCCATCGCCTGCAGCCGGCCAAGCGCTCAACCGGCCCGGGGAACCGCGTCGCGGCGATACGCGAGCGGGTGCCACCGTGCTGACGGTAGTCGTTATGTGCCTGGCAATTGCGGCAGTGGCCCTGGTGGTCGCCAAGAGCCGAGGAAGGGACCGAACGTGACCAACGGATTTGACGGTATCGACGAAATCGAGGACAGAGCCGCACGCTTGCTGGCCCGGGTCGCTGCCCAGCGCACCCAACGAGAGGTGCCGCCACCTCAGCCGGATGACGACGCGGTTGCCGGGAAGGACGAAGGATCTTTCTCACTCCCAGAAAAATTACCTCCTGAGACTCTCTACGATTTCGAATCGACTTCTGCCCCAAGCCCGACGGAAGACGACGCCGCCGACGCCCTACCGGAAAAGCCGCGAACCGCCCGTCGTATGGCGGCGCCGCCCTGGCAGACTTCCACCCCGCCGATGGGCATGGAGTTCGAGCAGATCCCTGACAGGCCGGGCAGGTCAATCCATGACCCGGCACCGGCGACGACCGAACGCCAACCGGAACCGCCACCAATCGCTTGGGCTCCGGCGTGGCCGCCCGGACTGCCACCGCTGCCACCACCGCCCTGGCAGGGGCTACCACCATGGTCTACAGCCCCCGAGCAGGTCCAGGAACCACGTGAACCAGCCCGTCGCCTGGACCACACTGCAGCACAGGCGTTTCGGGTACCGCCGCCCCTCGACGAGGCTCAGGTCATCAATCGTGATCGGAACGCACCCGAAGCGGGTTGGCGCCGCGCCGTTTACACATTCACCGGTCGACGGGTTAACGTCGGCATATCGCGCAAGGAGCGCGAACGCAATGCACTCTTCGAGCAGATTCGTCAACCCATCGTCGGTGATTTCCGGGTCGCCGTATTGTCCATCAAAGGTGGCGTTGGAAAGACGACTACCACCTTGGGTTTGGGCTCGGCACTGGCGAGCGTGCGCACCGACCGCGTCATCGCCGTCGATGCGAACCCGGACCGCGGCACACTGGCCGAGCGGGTGCCGGATACGTCGACATCCTCCACGGTGCGCGATCTGCTAAGAGATCCGAACATCAACCGATACGCGGATATTCGAAACCACACCCGAATGGCGCCGAGCCGGCTTGAAGTTCTCGCCAGTGAGCAAGACCCAGCAGTGTCCGAGGTTTTCGGCGAAACCGACTACCGGCGCACCGTCGACATCCTCCGGCACTACTACAACATCATCCTCACCGACTGCGGCACCGGGATCATGCATTCGGCGATGTCCGGTGTCCTCGACTTGGCCAATGCGATCGTCCTGGTGAGCTTGCCGGCCATCGATGCGGCGCGCAGCGCCTCGGCGACTCTCGACTGGCTCGCGCAGCACGGCCACGGCGCCTTGGTACGGGAGGCCCACGTGGTACTGACCTCGCCGAAACGCGGCGCTTCGGCACTCAAGTTGGACAAGGTCGTCGAGCACTTCGACGCACGCTGCCGGTCGACGCACCTTGTCCCCTTCGAACCGCATTTGGCCGAAGGGGCAGATTTCGACTTCGGGTTGCTCAAACGTGCCACGCGACAGGCTTATCTCGAACTCGCCGCGGCGGTGTCGGAGAAATTCTCGCGCTAGGCGTGGCCCTAACCCGGCGGCCTAATCGATTGAGGGTTCCGCGTCGTCCGCGCTTCGCGTCGTCGGTGGCTCGGCTCTGGTCGTGGCCGTATGCGTTGCGGGAAGACCGGTGCGGTGTGCAGTGTGTGCCGCTTCAGCGACTCCCGATGGCAGCAATGCCTGTGGCCGCGCCCCGCTGAGTGACTGGCCTGGCTCAAACCTGTTGTGGGCAAGACCCTTTAAGCCCTGGACCATCCGGGAAAGCGACCGGCCCGCGGACTGCTCAGCCTGTGTCGCGTGTTCGACGGTCGGGGCGGGATGCGATGAGTCAGGGTCGACCGGGTGGGCTCGGGATTCCGCGGGGCCGATCGGAGCGGGTTCGCCAACTGAACCTGCCAGGCGTTCCGCCGGTCCGTCCGACGTACTTTCAGGTCCCGAAATTCGCGTCTCGGATTTCGGAATAAGAATTGGTCCGTGGACATCTAAAGCAGGCAATTGATGCGCGGTGTCGCCGATGTGCACGGTCAGGGTGACGCGGGTGGTGCTGTCAAAGACAGCATGCGGGCGGGCGAACTTGGCATTGGCCGAGATTCGGGCAGTCTCGGAAAAACTAGCACCGTAGCGACGCTGGGCCGTGGTCCCACCGCCACCCAACAGCGAGGCCTGCATGTCCGCGAATCGCCCGTGGGGGCCGAAGAGCAGACGCCAGCCGATTTGGCGACTCTTGATGCGCTGGTTCGCCTTGGCCTGATTGACGTCATTGAGCAGGTAGGCGTTGCCGCCCTCATGTTCAATCTCTTTGAAGTCCAGTTGACGAACGTCAGCGCGGCCGGTGATACGGAAATTTCCATGTTGTAGAAGTTCCACTGCGTCGCTGTCGTTTTCGCTGCGGGACATGGCGGGGAGATTGCCAGCCAGGCGGGTGTCGTGGAGGGCAGCGCCCACATAGTCGCCAATCTCTTTCATCTCGCGCGGGCTCAGGCTGGCATGCATGTTTTCGAGCGTGCGGTCACGAAAGTTCGCGCCATCGATGACTTTGCGGACGATGGTGTCGAGACTGAGCCCACGCGCGGGTAGGCCGCTGTCAGGCGGCTCGGGTTGCCCGGGGGACCCTGCGGCGCCACTCGGGCCAGACCCGCCCGAGTCTCGGTGATCCGCGGAATCTCCTTCCGGTCGGCCGCCGGTTTGGATGATCCCCTCGCGCGGAAGATACACATGGTGGTCCTGCGCGTCCGTTGGTGACTCGCGCGCCAGATAACTGATCTGGGCGTGGCCGACGCCACTGAGCGGCGCGGCACCCGATCCAAGCAGCCGACCGGGCGGTCGGCTCATGCGAGCCTCGATGGTGGCTGTTCCTACGTGGGACACCGTGGCGACCTTCTTGCGGAAAAGCGTGTCAGCGGAAGCGGTTTCGGTGCGGGTGTTTGTCGTCTCGTCCCCGAGCGCACCCGAAATCTGTCCCTGCACTGAAAGGTTGACGATGTCGCCGCTAGGCAACACATCGCCCTGGGCCTGTACATAGCCCTGCCAGTTGCTGACTTTGGTGCGAGATACCGCAGCAACCAGCACTTGTTGACGACCGTTGTAGAACTCGGTCGTGGCATCGGAGTCGGCGACGTTCTTCGTGTCGAGGTGAGCGCCGAGCTTGACCTCGCCGCCGCGCACCGATTTCAGCTTGATGATTTTGGTACCGCCCCGGCTGAAGTCGTTGAGGTCGCGCTGGACGGCCATCGTCCTGAGTTCCCCGGTCAGTTCGGCGCGTACTGCGGGCCAGTCTTTGCCGAAAACCGTCACGCCCTGGTCCGCTATCGAATCCAAGATGTGAACGGCCACCGCATCTCCACTGGGCGTGTGCTGTTCGACGTCAGCGTGTGAGGCGTTGGCTTCGTCGGTCGCACGCGGGGCGTGGTGTGGACGTACCTCCATGACAGCCTGCTTGACTTCGAGATGCGGGTGAACGGCGGGCGGTGTGTCGTGCGCTTCGCCGTCCTGACCGGCCTCCGGTGCCCCGGCGGGACTCGGGGTGTGTTTGGGGTAAGAGAACACGGCGGTAAGCCGAACCGGCGGAGGCTCTTCCGGCACTTTCGTCGACAGCAGCTTGGCACCCAAGCTCGCTTCGTAGCTTATTTCGAAACGGACTGGCTGCCGAAACAAGTCGTGGGCCTGGGTCGTCCGAACCCTCATCGGCAACCGGTAGTCGTTCTCGCCGGAGATGTTCGGAATGTTCACGTCGCTCAATTGCGTGACGCCGTGGTCGGCGTCGGCCGTGGTGTCCTCCTTGGGAACCACTGAGCCGGTATGGGTGACTTGAACGCTTATCGACCCGTGCGGGACCGGAACCTGTAGCCGGACTCCTTTGACCGTACGCAATGCCGTGCCGTGCCCGTGGGTAATCGAAGACTCCATCTCGGTCGACATGTCGACCTCGAACTTCTCGGAGGGGCTGACATAAGCGTAGGTGTTCTCGCGTACCGGCCGGACCTTTACCGTGATGTGCCCCCCTGCGACCGGAATGTCGTGCGTCCATTGCCTGCCCGACTCGTGTGTCAACCGGGCGGCCAGCACACGCGGACCGAATTGGTTGGAGACGCCGACCATCGCGTCATCGAGGTCGCTGCCGAGTACTGTAGCGAGGTCCTGACGAATCGCTTCCTGCAAGCCGGTGTTGCGGTCGACACCGACCACCATGTCAGACGGATGCCAGCTGCCCTGCAACGCATGTGGAGGCGGCTTTGGCGGATCTTCGACCGTAGGCGGTTGTGTCCACTTCCATTTCGGCCCAGACGGTCCCGGCGCCGGCGTAGATGCGATGGCGGCGGAGGCGTCGCCAACGGGCTGCGTCTCGGCGTCCCCCGGACCACCACGCACCCGCCCGGCCTCCGACCCACCAACACCCGGCCGAGGCTTACGCAACACACTCCTTGTCGACCCCGGCCGATGCGTGTAACCCATAGCTTTGGGAGGGTCCGGGTGTTTGGGGAAGGGTGCCCGGTCGACGAGATCGGGTTCCCGTTTCGGTCGGGGATGGTCGACGAAGCCGGCGGGCTCGTCCCGAGTAAACGTCGGTCGCACCTCGTCGTCGTGGATGCGCGAGCCCTGCAGTTCAGAGAGTGGAATTGCGATCTCCACCGGGAAAAGCCCCGATTCATGCACGGTCGCCACCGAGCCCGTCATGTATCCGTCGAGGCGTACCCAGCCGTCGAAAATCGCCATCTTCTGATCAAATTTGGTTGCCAGCGCGACTCGTTGCTGTTCACCCAGACGCTCACTATCGCGCGCAACATGTTGACCCCCAATGATGGCCTCCCCCAGGACGGGACTACCGGCCACGTCGCCACCTCGCCCCCCCAATCCCAATTGCGCAGTCGTCTGCCGATTGCGCTCAATGGTTTTCGCCGAACTCTCAACAGCCTCGGTACTCGGGCTGGAAAGCGGCTCGATCACCCGCCGGAATTTCAGCTCCTCGAAGTTTGCGACCAGCGAGGTCTTTGTTTTCGAGCCCGGTCCGGTCAACTGAGTGCGGCTGAGCGGGCTCTGCTGGGTCATGGCTGGGAGTGCATCCCGTACCCGGTTGAGGTGATACCAGGACGAAACGTCGTCGCGGATGTTAGCCCAATCACCGCCGAACGCCCGGCGGCCCATGTAGTTCACCATTCCGTGGAAGCCGCTCAGGTCCAAGTTGGTGACACGATCCATGCTGGCCATGCCCCGCGACGGCACGACACCTTCCTCGCCACGCGGAATCAGTTCCAGCGCAGGGTATTCCGTCGCGCGCGGTGCTTCCGCATTCCTCGAATCTTGTACGGTCCGATGCCGGGTCCCTGCGCGCCACCAGGGCGCTTCGGCGATCGAACGGTGCTCAGCGGGGGGCCCACCGCCCCAGATCCGATTGGGCGGCGCCCACACCTGCTTACCCTTGTAGTCTTCGACCAGTGCGGTCTCCGACTCCTCTATCAGCGCATCAAAACGGGCTCTGGTCTCGTGCACCGCGCCCTGGAACGTCTCATGCGTCGAACCTTTGAATGCGGCCGCCAAGATTGACGACGAGGCCGAATCAGGCGGGTGCATCTCGAAGCGCAGCCGCACCTGGCCGTGCCATCCTTGCCCGGCAACCGGATTCTTGAGGGTGTTGCGGATCCGATAACGCCGGCTGTCGGATTCTGATTCGATACGTCCGCGAATGTGGTTGGCATCAATGCCGCCGGAAAACTCACCGCTGTTGGTCCCACCCTCGCCACGGATCCGGCTCGGTGTCGGGAACTCGGCCGACCAGGTAACCGCGTCTTGGCGTGCCAGTGAGGTGTCAGTTTCCGTCCCGTAATGGAACTCGGTCATGTCGGTTCTGCCCGTGGCACGCATCAACCGGTCCGTCCGGTACTTGGCATCGGGCGCTACCGAGGAGCGCACGGCGGAGGGCGTGTCGATGGGTTCGATGAATGCGTGAACTTCTAGGCGCGCGCCGGGAATGCTCTCAAAGTGCAGGACCAACGGCTGCTTATTGGTCATGCCGTGCAGGTTGCTCTGCAGACGTTCGACCGTCAGCCAATTGTCAGTCTCGTTGACTGCGCGAACCGCCAATTTGCCGTAGGCCTTTTTGAAAGCAGCCTGCATCGCATCACCGGCCAGTAGGTCGGGAATGGTTCGCACCCGCGGACTTTGTACCCGGGAAGGTGGCGTCTCCTCACGCTCCCGTTCGTCGTCTCCAACATGCGTTTGCGGAGTAGCTTCAATTGGCCTGGCGCCTTTTTGCTGCGCGGGCCGCGCGGTGTCGTGTTCGGCCGGCGGAAGATCGTCGGGTACCAACCACAGGTTGGTGACGACGTCGGAACCGCTCAGCGCACGTGTGTCGTGTACCCGCGACGGTCCTCCGCTGGGCTGGGCCGGTCGGTGCACGTCTGATGGTCCCGGTTGGGACTCGACCGTGCCGTGCGCCTCCGACGCATCGGACTCGCCATGGTCGCCGTCGTCGCCGCGGTCGTCGACATCACGTTTCGGAACTACTACCTGGGCACGGTAGATGATGTCACGAGACTCAGGCTTGTGGACGGATCGGACCGTATCCAGCTTGTGGGTAATGGTTGCCTTGACCGTGCCGTGGAAACGGGTACTGGGTTCCGCGGTCTGGGCCCCGCTGACCTGACGGTCCGCGATCACTTCGTTCAGCGCCGAATCGTGGGTTCGAAGACCGAGCAAGGTCGGGGTGATGGTGACGTCGGGGTGAGTAAAGTTTGCCTGCGCACCCCCGTACACCACAGTGCGGCTTTGGACCGACGAGCCGACGGTGTTGGTGGAGTCGGAAGTGTGCTCGTACTCATACTTTTCGACGTTTTCCTTGAAATGCAGTTCAGAGTCCTTAGATGCCCCGTCCAACCGCAAGTCGACAGCCAGGGTGCGTCCGAGCGCGAGTTCGTAGACGCGTTTGATTGCCCGCCCTCCTCGTAGCATCCCAGACACTTTTGGGCGGAGGGCGTCATCGGCGAACAGCGCGACGACCTGCTCACGGTTATGGCTCCACGCATCCTCGCCACCGTGACGCAGGATCAGTTGCTTGATGTGATCGAGCGCTTGATCGTCGGAGAGGAACTCCTCGACCACATCGGTGCCGCCGAGGACCAGGTTGTCACCAATACGGCTGGGTAACTGTGGGATTGGGTCGGGCTGATCTCGTGGCTCCGCGACAGGTTCGGGTTCGGGCCGCTCAGCGCTCGGCGGCGTTGACGGCTCGGCGACGGGGCCCGCGTCTTCACGCTGCTTGCCCTTCGCCACTACCGGCAGGCCATAGTCAACCGACGCCGCCGACGAACTCAACGAAGTCACTGGCCTCGACCGCGGCTCAACGGCTTCCAGTTCCGGCTCCGGTTCCGGCACCGTAACAAATGACTCCGCGGAGTCGGCGCTCGGCGAAGGCGGCCGAGAAGGGTCGTGCTGGAACGAGAGGTCAACCGAGTCATGTTCGGAACTCGGCGACTCGGGGGCCGTCCAGTAGCGCGTCTCGGACACATCCGAGGTAGACCCCGCATCCGATTCGTCGCCCGATTCTGCTGGCGCGTCCGCTAGCCTACGGTCCTCGGTGGGCAACCCGCGCAGTACATCCCTCGATGCATCGGAGTCCGATACAGGGTGCGCGTCAAAAGGTGCCCCCATGAACCACTGCTCGACAGGGTTGTTTTCGCGATCTAGGTCCGCCGGCGGCCACGACTTGACTGTTCCATGTTGTCCGTCGAGGGCGTGAATCGCGGTGCCGTCGAAATATGCATTTAAACTGTGCTGCTGTCCATTTCGATACCGGACGGTCACGACGGTGTGAGCGCCCGTCGGTTCGTTGGACAAACGCTGAGCGATTTTCTCAGGACTGCTCGGAACCAGACGCAGCCCCGTCGCACTACTGAGCTCATCTCGATTCAGCTCGTGATTAGCTCGGCTCTCACCGATCCGCTCACCTACATACGCGCGCCCAAAACTAGGCGTGCCCGACAACCGGTCGAACACTGCTATCGTCGCGGGCCCGCAGTTCATCAGCCGCGAACCACTTGGCTTCACCGCCGGATCGCCGTCGCTGTTGACATCCCCAATCCAGCTTCGAACGTCTTCGATCGAATTGTCCGAATGAGGAATTGCGAACAACTTTCGCGGGTCCGCGTGCCCATCCGGCAACGGGTCACTGCGAGCCCCGACTATCACATCCGTGCGAACAGGCCCGACATCTGCAGCGTTCGCCTCATCGTCAGGCACGCCATGCAGCACATCTGTGGACTGGTCGTCATCCCACCTGTTCCATATCAACTCTTCGTCCGGATCGTCGTCGAAAAACTCTCCCGCGGTGGCGGTTGTCGTCTGCGGGAGTGGGGCGGAGTCTGCCGGTAGCGGCGAATGTGACTGTCCCTCAGATGTTTCGATCTCAGAGAAGTCCCTGCCGGCCGGCCCAACCGGCTTCGCCTTCCAGGAGACGATGACCTGACGACGATTCTCCAGGACGTCCGGTGGTACCGGCGTCTTCGTCGGGCCCGGCCCTCGGCTGGTGGGGTTTTTCCAGGTGATATCTGGATTATCAACCCGGCGCTCGAGATAGCCGCGCACGGCGGTCGCTCGATCCGTGCCGGCGTTGTTGAAGATCGCCTCACCACCGCCCTCGACCGACACCTCCACATCACGCCACTGATCACCGAGGTTGTTCAAGTGCGAAGCCAACGCCTCCAACTCCGTGGTGTCAGCGATCTGATGACGCTCACCGGAGGCGAAATCGACCTTCGCATATGACCAATAGTCGGACCCAACTCGCGTGCCAAACGTCGCCCGGCGCCACACCCCCGGGACATCAGAGGCCCGGCCACGCGGTGGCAGGCCCAACATGTTTCGCACCGACGCAGGCAGCTCCAGCTCTTCGTCGCGACCTTGTGGCTCTATCCCGGAATCGTCGAACTTGATGCGAGAATAGGTCACAGTCTGCACCTGCAGTCGAAGCTGCGGCGTCCGGTGAATGTAGCCGACCACCGCCTCCCACCCAGCGGCAGGGTCGTGCAGACTCCTGATCAACGGCGCCACCGCAACAAGATTCAGATCACCTCGCCGATTGCGCAGATCCCAGATCAAGCCGCTGATCGCATGCTGAAGCACCCACCCGGTCTTTTCCGGCGGAAATGTTCTTGGGTCGTCACTGAGCCACGACTTGGCACTGGCCATTTGAATCTTGTCTTCGGAAATCCGCGGAAGCACCTCGTCGAGGCCAAGCTCGGCTCTTGCCGGTCCCAAGTTGGATGGGCCGGTACGCTCCATGACGGATCGACGCTTCAATGCCCTTACTCCGGCATAGTGCTGAACATGCGGTTCCCGCGCGTTGAACGCGATATGGTTGTGAGGTTGTAGCTGATCTTGCCGAAGCCGGTAGTTGTGACCAATTGTGTCGAGCAGACTGCGAACAAACGGATGCTCTCGCGCTGCCAGCAGGGCGGAAGTGTTGACGACTGGTGGCGTGCCGTGCGCCGCGAATCCTGGAGCGCGCAGCAAGTCACGCACGCCGGCCAGGTCGAGCACCTCATTGTCTCCGTCGGTGTAGATGCCGCCGAACCGGTGCAGGATCTCCAAGCGCAAGATGTCACTGGCCGCGGTGTACCCGGCGGCAGTCCCCTTAGCGCCCTCCAGCCGGTATTCCGGCGCCAGGCGCATGGGTTCCCCACCGTGAAACACCTCATCAGGATTGAGCAGCATGATGCTGTGCCGCTGCGCCCAATCACGCATAGCGGCAACGTCACCCGTGCTCTCTTCGAATTCATTGCGCGTGACGTCGGTCCACAATGCGACCCGCATCCCCTCGGCCAGAGCTTTCCTGCTGAGCTCCTCGAGATTGCGGCGCACCTCGGTGGTGACGTTGCGGCCGTCGGTCACCGGGCCGCCCAGCCAAATCGAGTGGACCACCTTCGGCATCTCCAACCGGTCCGGCAACGGCGGCAGGGACGGTAACGGTTCGGAGTCTTGTGGGAGATCCTCGGGCCGCCACCACTGCCCGTCGGGCGGCGTTGGCTCAGACCAGACTTCGTCGTGTCCGGAGCTTTTGTCCTCACCCACGCCTGCCAAGTCCAGTGAACGAAAATAGGAGCCCAGGTTCTCGGTCGGCACGTCGGCCAGCAGCACATCCCGCAGAAGGTCCGGGGTGGGCGCTGGATCACGCAATCCGAACGGGTCGGGACCGAAGCGATCCTCGGCGACTGCGGCTGGCCGGGCGGCTCCCTCCCGCTGCTGGCGTACCCGATCTGCCTCGGCGCTCAAATTATGGATCAGTTCGTTGCTATCCGCGTTATGCGCGTTCGTCCGTAACATCCGGCCGGCGTGGTATCGCAAGCTTCCAAACAGAGCATCGGCCCCCGAGGCTCCGCCCCTCAACCGAGCGGCTGGACCATAGTTCGTCTGCCCACCTGGGGCCTGATCGTGAACGGCGTGACCCGATTCATCGACGTCGCCGGCTCTGGCTTCGTTGTGCTGCACGGACTGCGAATCCTCCGACGGCAGGCCTTGAAGCACGTCAGGCGTCGGCAGCGTACGTGCGGCCGGATCGCCGGATTCCAAGTGTTCCTGGGAATTTGGCTCGGCGTCCGAGGCGGATGAACCTGCAGAGGACTCGGGCATCTCCGCAGAGGTAGGAAGCGACACGGGGCGAGCCCTGGGCGTGTTCATGGGGGTCATGTCGTCATCGCTGACGTTGGGCGAATCGGTGGACAACCGAGGCGGCTCCGACGGAAAGTGTGGGTTGCGCGCGTGCGGATTGAAGTAGTCGTTATGCACGAAGCTACCGAGTCGGAGGGCCTGGGGCCTGCCGTCAAGTACCTGCTCAGCTCCGAGGATGTTCTCTCGCCGGATACCACCCAGAAACGCCACCTCGCCCTCATGGCCGTCCTGGTGATGCGGCAGGGTCGGGTTGACGTCGATACCGCCTGGCGCCTCGATGTGATACCGAAAGACTTGCGGCCGGGCCTCGGTGGGGGGTCCGAGGTGGTTCAGTTGCGCATCGCGCGTTGTCGAGACGAACGCGCCGGGCCGACCAAGGACGAAAGTGGTGAGGTTGGTGTTGGTCGGATCGAGCGCTTCGAAACCGGTTCCGAATACTTCGCTCGGGCTGCGAGTGTCGTCGCGATACAGACGAACGTTGTCGGTGCGAAGCTGCGCCGAATGACCGTCCGGTATGCCGGTGACGCTGTCCAGATCGAGCGATGGGTCGAGCTGAGCGCTTGGCAACGGCCTATCGGGCTCGGACACGAGATCATTCGGCAGCACCGACCCTGAGTCTTGTTCGCGCACAACATTTGAGGGCAAGCTGCCGAGCGCGTTTTGCGAAAGATTTTGGTGGGGCGGCGACGAACTGTTGCCGAGATTATCCTGGTGCCGGGCAGGTGGCGTCCCCATGAACCACTGCTCAACAGGATTCTTTTCGAGATCCAGCTGGGGCGGCCACGACTTGATCGTTCCGTGCTGTCCGTCCAAAGCGTGCACCTGAGTGCCATCAAAATACGCGTTGAAGCTGTGCTGCTCGCCATTTCGATACTTGATGGCCACGACGGTGTGAGTCCCCGGCCCTGCGTCGACCAGACGCTTCGCGATCTGTGTGGGCGTGCTTTGCTCGAACGGCAGACCCGTCGCCTCACCGAGCTCGTCGCGGGTCAGCTCATGCATGTGTCGGCTGTTGCTGATCGGCCCACCCACGTAGGCGCGACCAAAGCTGGGGGTGCCCGACAATCGGTCGAACACCACGATCGTCGCGGGACCACAATTGGCTAGTCGAGGACCGGCGGGGGCGACCGCGGCATCTCCGTCGTTGTTGACATCACCGATCCACGTTCGGATCTGGTCAATCGTGCTGTGCGACTGGGGAATCTCGGTCGCGTGCCCAATTCCTGTGGTCAGCTCCTGTGACGGTTTAGGCTCCCCGTCCCCGACTCCTAGCTCCGCCATCGCCGAATCGCCGGCCGCCAGACCGTGCAAGACGTCGTCGCTGTTGTTGTCATGCGATCGCGCGAACGACATCTGCCCCTCGCCCGGAGCGGATGCGCGAGTGGCAGGGCCCCACTCCCCGGACTGAATCTTTGCGGCGAATGCCGCTCGCCGCCAGCTGCCCTCCGTGTCGGTGATTCGCCCGCGCAATGGCAGGCCGAACGTCTCCCGCACCGAACGCGGCAGATCGAGTTGGTGGATCCTGGGACGATCGCCGATCAGTGGAACACTTGATTTCGGTCGCAGGTATGCGTAAGTCACCGTCTGCACCTGGGCGCGCAGTTCGGGCACGCTCTGCATGTACTCGACCACGGCTTTCCACCCCGCCGCGGGGTTGGGTAGCCCCTCGATAAGCGGGGCCACCGCAGCCAGATTCAGGTCGCCCTCTCGATTGCGCAGATCCCAAATCAAACCGCTGATGGCATGTTGCAACACCTTCGGGGCCTGCTCGGGTGTGAATCGCAAAGGCTTGGTGCTCAGCCAGGTGTGGGCGGAGCCCATATTCAACTGGTCGGTGCGGATCCGCGGTACGTCAGCGTCATTCAAACTTAGTGACTCGGTCACGTCTCTGAAGTTGAACGGACCGGTCCGCTCGGTTACCGATCGGCGCCGAATGACTAATTCGGGTCGGAGGACGTAGTTTTCGTGCTGCGCCTTCGCGGTGTTGTCGATAAAGCCGTGCACCTCGGGGTGCAGCTGATTCTGCAATTTCTTGTAGTTGCTTTTGATCTTGTCCAGGTATTGCTTGACGAACGGGTGCCCCCGGGCAGCGAGCAGCGCAGAGTTGTTCGGAATTCCCTCACCACGCGAGTGCAGAGCGAAACCCGGTGCGCCCAGCAGATTTCGCAGGCCGTCCAGGCGGCGAACCTGATTGTCGTGATCGGTGTAGATACCCCCGAGCCGGTGCAGGATCTCCAGCCGCAGGATGTCGCTGGCTGCGGTATACCCGGCGGCGGTACCTTTGGCGGCTTCCAACCGGTATTCCGCGGCCAGGTTCATCGGCTCGTCGACGTGGAAGACTTCATTTGGGCTCAGGAGCGCGATATTGTGGCGCCGCGCCCACGAGCGCATTCGGGCGGCGTCACCGCCAGAACGTTCGAACTCTGTGCGGGGGACATCGGTCCACAAGACGACCCGCATCCCCTCACCTTGTGCCACCTTGCTGAGCTTCTCAAGGTTGCGGCGTACCAGGTCGGTCGTTTTGCGGCCGTCGGTCACCGCACCGCCCAACCAGATTGAGTGGAAGACCTTCGGCATTTCCAGCGGGTCCGGCAATGGCTCGGCAGTCCGATGGTCCGGGTTATCCGAAAACCAGCGTCCGTCGGCAGGTGCCGGCTTTGACCAGATTTCCGACTCGTCCGGCCCGGGATCGTTTGGGTGCCTGGCCATATCGAGCTGGTGAATATGACCACCGAGCGAATTGGTGGGAACGTGAGCCAACTTCACGCCGTCCAGGTGCGGTGGAGTGGGGCTGGGGTCGCGGAGCCCAAACGGGTCTAGGCCGAACTCGTCGGGTTGGGCCGGGTGCGACTGCTGGTTGCGAGCCGACTCCACCTCTCGGGCCTTTTGCTGCAGCCCCCGCACCAGATCCTCACTGCCCCCGCGATTATCAGGACCGAACATGCGCCGGGCGTATTCGTTCAGGTTGGTTCTGAAGCGACTGCCTTCACCGGCGCCACCCCGGAGCCGCAACACCGGATGCGGCTGCCCGTCGGCCGGAGGATGTTCGTCCGCGTCGGCGCCCGAGCGAGAGCGGTTGGGCGGCACCGTGTCGTCGGGCACGCCACGAAGAACGCCTTGCGAAGGCAGCTGATCCGCGATTCGTGCGATCGGCGCCGGCTTCGAACGCGAGTCGCTCGGACTGGCGAAGGTGCTGGCCGAGGCGCGACTGGGGTCTTCCTTCGGCGCCGGGTGCGCCGTGTCCACGACGGTGTCAGGGATCGAACGGGCCGCGCCTGTCGTGACATCCGCAGCGTTGGTTGTGGTCGTGGGTGATCGCGAGGCTGGATCGGCCTCGGGCTGCCCGCCACGAATCACCGTGTCGTCGGTGGAACTGGAGAACGCCGAGTCAGCCGTGAGCAGTTCGGGTGGTATCGGTTTCGATTCGACCGATTGCTCGGGAACAGGGCTTCGAGCTATTGAATCGTCTTGCGTCGTAACCGAACTCACCGGCGTTGCGACCGAGGTCGGCTCCGCGTCGCGAGCGGTCGACGCGTCGGGCATGGACGGCGTCGTCGGCCGTGCGCCAGTCTCGCTCGACGCACCGGACGACTCGGATTGCTTGATCGATTCCGTCACCGGGCGGTCCCCGGTCCCAGCCACTACAAGTGGCTTCGACGTGGATGACCGCCCGCCCACTGAAGCGCCCGCAGCTGAGCGGTTGGGCTGTAGCGTCGGCTTTGCCGGCGGCGTCGCACGGGATGTGCTTTCGGTGGCCGACGGTGTGGCCCCGGGCCTGTTGTCCGATGTGCCCGCAGACGACCTCGTCGCCGTCCCATGTGAGTCCGTCACGTCGGAGCGTGATCCGGGGGTTGCGGGAGGCTGATGAGCTAGGGGGGTACTGCTGGCGGTCGAAGTCGACGGTGCCCCGTTGCCGGATACCGTACGAACCGGCTGCGGCGAATCACTCTTTGCTCCAGAACCGTTGTTGAATTGTGGGTTTCCCTCGCGAACAGGGGCCGGTTCGCTTGTGGCAGCCGATCCGGTCGCGGTCGTCGAGGCATCATCTCCCGGAGCGTCCGACGGTGTCGGTGCCGATTGCACATGGTTGTCGTCGACGGGCGGCGTGCTGCCATTTGTGCCGTTCTCCGCTGCGGGGGGCCTGACTGAATCATTCTCCGGCCCTGGACCATTCGGTACAAAAACATCTTTTGACCCGTCGGGCAATTTGGGCGGGTCGGGTTCGACCAGAGTCTTGATACTGGCGTCATCGTCGTCATCGTCGTGGGACATGTCGGAGGACGTGTCCTTCTCGGACGATATATCCTTGTCGTTGCCGTGCGCTCCGCCTTCCGGGTGTTCGGAGCCGCCGCGGATTCCGCCGGATACCGCACCGCCACCGGCACCGCCGAAGATGTCTTCGGCGTTCAGACCACCGCCGGTGGCCACGCCGCCGGCGACATTGCCGATGGCACCCACGCTGAAGTGAGTGACTGCACCTTTGAGAGCTTTGCCGCCGATAGTGGTTGATTCGCCAAGGGATTTCGATATAAACCCGTGCGCGATCGCACCCGCTGCCCCGCCGACCACAGCGCCAATGCTGATCTCCCCCACCTGTTTCCAATCGATGCCGCTGCGGACCCCCTCGTGGATCTGGTATGCCTCGATGGCCAGATCTTGGACCACACCAATGGCCGCCCCAGTAACCGCGCCTACTGCGGCATCTTTGACTAGCTGACGCAAGCCGGTCTTTGTCAGCGCCTCGGCCGCAGCAGCCAGGATGCGCTTGACCAACTGCGACACCAGCTGACGTACCACCGCCATCGTGATCGCTTCGATCGGAGGAATCCAGGCTAGCGAGGCACCGAATGTCCACTCGACCGAGGACAGCGCGTAGGCGATCTCGGCGGCGGCGATTCCCAGCGTCGATAGAATCTGCAGCTTGGTGTACTGGATCTGCGTGCCGGTTTGGGTAGCCAGGCTGCCCAACGAGGACATTGCACTCGCGAGATTGTCGATTGACGAATCACCAGACAGCAACGACTGAAATTGATCCGCGACAGCGCTGGCCGTCTCACCCGTCACGGCCGACGCCGTCTGGGATTGCGCCTGCTGCAGCTTCGGAATCAAATCCGAGATCTGCTGCGCCGACGAATTCCAATCGTCACCGATTTGGAACATAGCGGTCTCGTCGCCCTGGGGCCACTTCTCGCCTGCCAAATAGGAGACCCATTGCAGGCCGGCGGGGATCTCAATGCCCATCGATACTCCCCCTGCCTGTCAGCGCGTGCCGGATCGCTCGGTTGGTCTGCTATTGCGCCGCAGAACCGGCCGTTGCGCCGGGCGGAGCCGGAGTGCTGGGGTTACCGGAACCCTTTGACCCGGTTGGGATTGCACCCATCGCAGTACTGACGCCCTCGCCTGCGGGCTCCGCCAACTGCTCGAGGGTCTGAATCAACGCACTGAGGTCCGATCCGGGAGTAGACGTTGCAGCCTCCGGCACAGCATCGGCCAAGACATTCCCAGTCGCGATACCAGGCTCGGCGGTCGCCGCCGCAGGAGCATTGCTTGTCAGTATCTGTGGCGTGGTGGCCGGCTGAGTCACGCCGGCCGGCTGCGCCGGGACAGCCGGCACCTCCGGCGACCCGGGCGTTGCCGGAACTGCCGGAACTGCCGGAACTGCCGGGAGCAGCGGCGACAACCCGCCCGAAGGACCGGTTGCGGTCGGGGCACCGCTCGCCAGGACATTTCCCGCCGCAACGGCGGGCTGCGCTGGCACTCCGGGAGTTGCGGGCAAAAGGGTGCCCTGGATGCGAGGGGTCAGCTGACCGGTGCCGGACCCTGTCGAATTCGCGCCCGCGATGACAGGCTCGGCGGGTTGGGCTGGTATCCGCGCACTCTCGGGTAGAAGCGGCATCGAGTCAGAGCGCACTGTGGCCCGGAGCTGGCCCGGCCCACCCGAGCCGGTGCCGCCGCCTGATCCACCTGACCCACTGCCACCACCAGACCCGCCCGAACCGGAATTCCCACCAGAACCACCGCCTGAGCCTGTGCCTCCGCCAGAACCGTTGCCCAACAGAATGTTTCCGGTGCCGCCACTGGACTGTTGGTCCTGTTGTTCAAAGTTGCTCGCCGCTGTGGTCAAAGACTGAGACAGGCTGTCGAGCTGGCGCGTCGTGGCGTCGATGTTGCTATCCACGTTGTTCACTTGCGCGAGGTAGCCGTCCGAGCCATTGGCAAACTGGTCACCGGTCGAATCATTTCCCCATGGCGACCCCAAAGCGGCGAGTTGCCCTTGCAACGCAGTAAGCACCTGTTTCATCTCGGAGCTGAGATCGGCGACATTTGCGGCAGCTGTACGCAGGTCGTCGGAGTTAATGCTGAGCGAGTCGGCCATCGGGCTATCTCCTCACTATCGGGAAGGCTGGACGTTCCTCCACACCATCGTCGGCACCATCGGCATGCGAAGACGTCGGCGCAGCGAGCGAACCCAGACCTGCGAGCAGGTCTGCAAAACCGGGCGCGTCCACGACATGACCGGAGAGCGATGAAATCTCCTGGCGGCGTGTGGTTAACGGCGCGAGCAACTCCGCCGACTGTCGCTCGATATCTTGAGCGGCCCGCTGCGCCGCAGATGTTATGTAACCGCCCAAGTCGGCCAACTCGAATTCGTCGAGATACGCCTCGTCGACGACCGTTTGTGTCACGGTGCGCTGCGCATCGACTGTTATCGATACAGTTCCCTCGGCCGCGGTCGCCGTCGCGGTGAGCGTGGCCCGTCGTTGCTGCATCAGGGACAGATCTCGCATCTGCTCCTGCACCATCGACAGCACGTCCGTGACATCGTGACTCGTAGCATCGTTGCTCACGTCAATATCCCTTCTCCACAGTTTATTTCGTGATTCGCCTAGCCGTGACGGAACTCTCTCAGGATCGCCACGTCGTCGGCTATCAAGCGGTCGATCTGCTCGCGTAAGAACGGCTTGGTCATCGGCCGTGCGTGAGAGTGGTCCGGCACATAGATATATTCGCCATCTTCATTGAGCCGCACCCACACCAGGGCACGCTTTCCGCGATCCAGACCCCACCTACGGGTTGGGCGCCAATGACTTTGAATCGTGGAATATGCGGTTACTTCGCTCGCCGGAATCGTGACCTCGCTCGCCGAAGCCGACCTGTGCCGGACACTAAAGGCATCCGCGTCAAACTCGGCTCGGCCTCGCGGAATATATTCCGGGATGACGATTTCCGAGTGGAGTCCAGGATTGGTCAGAACAACCGCATCGGCGATGGCGGCACCCAGGTCGTACGGTGACACGGCATAGATATCGACCAAGTCATCGTCAGGCTTTTGAGCCGCGAAGAATCCGAGATGTCCTGCCCGGTAGGCTATTATCCGTTGACTCGGGGTGTCGGCAGGTATGTATTGGACATGGCACTCCACCCGGATATCCGCGCCGTCATAGGCGGCCACACACTCCATAAAGGTGTTGAGGTCGCCGTGATTGAACCGGTCAGGCACTGTGCTGGCATAGGCGAAGGCCTCGTCACGGGTGGCGAAGCGCGGTCCTTGCGTGAGCCTGAAGGGATAGGGCAGGAAATCGCGGCCATAGAACTGGCTGATTGCGTTCAAATCCACCAAATCGAGGGATCCGACCTGATGAGCGAGCACGGCGCTCATGCAATCACCTGGATCGTGCCGTCCGTCGATACGCGTGGCGGACGTACCACTTGCAGGACTACCGCGGTCGCGCTCAGCTCATATTCGGCGGCCAGCAGCATCACGATGGAATCTGCCTTGAGACTTCCGGTTTGAGCGAGGTAGATCAAACCGTCGGCATGAGTACTCACGCCGAGATACCCATGGTCAAGGGTGTGCTCATGAAGCTCTTCCGACCACGGCAGTCCAAGTAGATTCGCCAGCGACCGGAAAGGCTGCCCGCTCGCGGAGCCCTGCGGTACGAAATGGGTCACGTACTGCGGGCTCAGCTTCGCGTCGGCCAGGGCGGCCCGGATCGCGCACATGAACATGCGGACGGATTCTCGTATCGAGTCGAGGGAGCGCGCCGCAGTCGCGCGGGCGTAAGCACGCTGAAAGTCGTCGGCGTTGGTGTTCTCCCAGAATGTTTCGTGCAATCGCCAATCGTCGGCCAGGTTTGGACAACTCGCGCTTCCTGTACCTAACAGCTTGGCAAAGCCTCCGGCGTACGAGATCACGGTCGCATAGGCAATGTCGGAGAACGGCTCGCCACCAACGGTTTTCGCGTTGGCGAAGCGATCGCTCCAGGACCAGTTGTCGGCGCCTGTACATATCGAATAGCCGGCCTTGTCGAGCAGTCGTGCGACCAGCAGCCATGAGGTGAGGCCGCCTGCGCAATTCTGCTTCATTTCCAAAGCGTTGCCGTGACACCCGACAATGGCGTTCTGAATGTGGTGATGCACCGGCCACCCTTGGCTGCCCTGTGGCCCGACCCCTGCGTGTACCAGCCACTGCAAGCGATCGACGCGGGCGTCCGCGGCGGCCAGCGCCGCCCTTCCCGCCCGCACAGCCATCTCCGCTGGAGTACTACCCGGGCACTCGCAGACAGCGCGCCATCGGCTGTCGGGCGGCACTTCGCCGTCACTGATCGGTCGAGGAACCGGTCGCAGAACGGCCACAGACTGCAGCGACGTCACCGACCGACCTCTGTTCGCTGCTCGGATCCGGTCCGTCGCGGGTTACTCGGCGCCGGCGGTCTGGGCATTTGAGGTAGCGGAGCCGACGGGGGCCGCTGCACGGGCTCGACCTCTTGCGGTCCGTCGTCGCCGATCACGGGCACAACAGCGTCGACCTCGCCAAGCACGAGTTCGCCATTCTTTTTCCGGCGCAGCGCCTTATTCGCCTTGTGCTCCTTCGCACCTGGCCCGCGCTGCCCACCACCGCCACCTAATCCGAATACGACGCCGCCGCCGTCATTCTCGACCGACGCGACGACACCCCCGCCGTTCTCGAATGACCTGAACACCGCGCCGCCGCCTGGTTCCGCCGACGCGACGACACCCCCGCCGTTCGCGACTGATTTGAACACCGCGCCGCCGCCTGGTTCCGCCGGCGCGACTAATGCGTCGCCATTCTCGACTGATCTCAACACGACGCCGCCTGGCTCCGGTGATTCTGGGATTAGCGATCCTTTGGGCGGATCGGACAATTCGACCTCAGGGTCCGGAGATTTTCCGTTGCCGAATACTGCGGCAATCACCAATCCTCTCAGTGGGTCGGGAAGCTCAACCAATGGCCTTGGCAACCCCACTGCGAGCGTTGGTAATTCCGCGGCGCCCAACGGCGCGGGAACTACGGATCCCTTCGGCACTCCCGGTGATCCGACCGGTGGCGCCGACGATCTCGGACTGCCCGCCGGGGCCGGGATCGGCAACCCGTTGAGCGCATTGTCCAACCCCCCGAGCGGCTCTGGCAGTTCCAGCGGCTCGGGTTTGAGCAGTGGCTTGGGGCAGGCCGCGCAAGGGCTCGAAGAACCGCTCCAGCAGGCGTTGGGTGCGGCGCAAAAGAATCAAAGCGGTGTGCCGGGTGCCGGCATGCCCGGTGGTGTTCCTAAAGACCTCGACGCGCTCGCCAAGCCGGGGCCAGGTGGCGGCCACGGG
>NZ_LZSC01000083.1 GCF_001665235.1 Mycobacterium sp. 1100029.7 | reverse complement strand
GCGGGTGTGGACTGCTCGGATCACGAGGTCAACATCAAGATCCTGATCGACTCGCTGGTCACCGCCGGCAAGGTCGAATTCGACGCGGCCCAGGGCTGTCACGCCGAGGTTGCCGCCCTCGCCAACTACCTTGGCCCGCAACTGGTTTCCGTTGACACGCACCGGATCGTTGGCGCGGTCGCCTACGTCGGCATCGGACTCCGACTCGGCCTTGACGTAGGTGCCGATGCCGCCGTTGAACAGCAGGTCCACCGGCGCCAGCAGGATCGCCTTGATCAGGTTCGGCGGCGACATCTCGGTGACGTCTTCGTCGATGCCGAGCGCCGCACGCACTTGCGGACTGACCGGGATGGCCTTCTGGTCGCGGCTGTAGACGCCGCCGCCGGCACTGATCAGGGACGTGTCGTAGTCCTCCCAGCTCGACCGCGGCAGGTCGAACATCCGCGCACGTTCCGGCCAAGAGGTTGCGGCGTCGGGATCAGGGTCCAAGAAGACGTGCCGGTGATCGAACGCGGCGATCAGCCTGATGTGCTTGGACAGCAGCATGCCGTTGCCGAACACGTCGCCGCTCATGTCGCCGACGCCGACGACGGTGAAGTCCTCGGTCTGGGTGTCGACGCCCATCTCGCGGAAGTGCCGTTTGACGGCCTCCCAGGCACCCTTGGCGGTGATGCCCATGGCCTTGTGGTCGTACCCGACCGATCCGCCGGACGCGAAGGCATCGCCCAGCCAGAATCCGTAGGACTTGGCGACGTCGTTGGCGATGTCGGAGAACGTGGCGGTGCCCTTGTCCGCTGCCACCACCAAGTAGGCGTCGTCGCCGTCGCGGCGGATGACTTGTGCTGGCGGACTGACCTTTCCAGTAGAGTGGTCGACGTTGTCGGTGACGTCGAGCAGCCCGGAGATGAAGAGTTGATAGCACGCGACACCTTCGGCTCGGCTGGCGTCGCGGTCGACGGCGGCGGCACCGGTCGGCAACGGCGGCCGCTTGAGCACGAAGCCGCCCTTGGCGCCGACCGGCACGATGACGGCGTTCTTGACTGCCTGCGCCTTGACCAGGCCCAGGATCTCGGTGCGGAAGTCGTCGCGCCGGTCCGACCAGCGCAACCCGCCGCGGGCCACCGGACCGAACCGCAGGTGGACACCCTCGACGCGCGGTGAGTAGACGAAGATCTCGTACTTGGGGCGTGGCAGCGGAAGCTCGTCGACCAGTTGGGCGTCCAGCTTGATCGACAGCACGTTGCGGACCCGGGCCGAACCTTCGCTTGTCACAAAGTAATTGGTGCGCAGGGTGGCCTGCACCAGGGACGCGAACGCACGCAGGATGCGGTCGGTGTCCAGACCGACCAGGGCATCGATGTCCGCCGCGACCGCGGCGGCCGCTGCTTGCGCGTCCCGGCTGGTCGGCGCGTCCGCGGTGCTGGGGTCGAAGAGCGCTTCGAACAACAGCACCAGAGATCGCGCCGTCGACGGGTGCTCGTTGAGCACCGACTCGATGTAGGACTGACTGTAGGGAAAGTTGGCCTGCCGCAAGTACTTCGAGTAGGCGCGCAGCAGCACGACCTGCTGCCAGGTCAGCCCCGCGCGCATCACCAGCTCGTTGAACCGGTCGATTTCGACCCGACCGTGCCAGATCGCGGTGACCGCGTCGGCGAAACGTTGCGCCATCGCGTCGCGCTCGGCGGGCGTCTCGGCCAGCCGGACGCTCGGGTGCGGCGAAATCCGGAACTGGTAGATCCACACCGGCAATTCGTCGGGTCGGGTGACGGTGAACGGCCGCTCCTCGAGCACGTCGACGCCCATGCTCTGCAACATCGGCAGCAGTTGACTCAGTGAGGCGCTGTGTCCGCCCAAAAACCAGGTCAGCTGCGCCGAGCCCGCGCCGTCGTCGGCGAACACCAGCTTGACAGAGTCGTCGGTCAGCTCTTTGATGATCGCGATGTGACCGATGGCGTCGTCGGGCGTGACGGCCGACTTGTAGGCCTCGGAGAACGCGGCGGCATAGTGCTCGGCGTCGGCGTGGGTGACCGTTCTGGTCGGCACCGCGGCGACGAGCCGATCCGACCAGGTGCGTGCGGCCTCGCTGACCAGCGCCTGGATCCGGATCCGATTGGTTTCCGAGACGTCCACCGGACCCGCGTCTTCGGGCAGTCGGACCATGAAATGCATGAGCGCCCACGGGGATTCGCTGACCCGGGCGGTGAATTCCAGTCGGGTGCCGCCGAATTCGCGTACCAGGATGTCCTCGATCTGCAATCGCACGGCCGTGGTGTAGCGGTCCCGCGGCACGTACACCAGACAGGAGACGAAGTAGCGAAGCCGGTCGGCGCGCACGAACAGCAGCGCGCGCCGCTGCGGACCCAAATCCACCACGGCCTTGGACATCTCGAAAAGCCGCTCACCGCTCAGGGTGAACAGCTCCGAGCGCGGGATGGTCTGAATCACGTCGAGCAGCAGCTGTGCCGGGTGGACGGGATCGTCGGCGGCCAGCGCCAGCGCCTCGCGGACGCGGCGCGAGATCGACGGAATCTCCAAGACGTCGGCGTTCATCGCGGCGACCGTGAACAGCCCGACGAAGCGGTGCTCGATCACCCCGTCGGCCACGTATTCGCGAATTCCGATGGCGTACGGGTAAGCGCCGTATCGCAGGTAGCTGCCGACGGTAGCTTGGGCCAGCACCAGCAACTTGTCGTCGTCGGTCAGCCGCGGCCGCTGGCCGGTCCGACTGCGCATCACGCCGAGATCGCTTGTCCCGTCACCGGAGACCAGCCCGTCATGCACCCGGCAGCGCTGATAACCCAGCAGCAGGAAATTGCCGTCGCTGAGCCAGCGCAGCAGCGCCGCGACGTCCTCACGGTCGGGCGCGGTGAAGCGGCCACCGACGTTGGTTTCGACATCAGCGGCCAGGTTGCTCAGCGCCGCGATGATCGCGGCGGCGTCCGCGGCCACCTGCTGGACGTCGCTGAGAACCTTGGGCAGCACCCGCTCGACTTCGGCGAGCGCCTTGCTGTCGACCGACGGCACGAACTGGATGTGAATCCAGGCCTCACCGACGTATTGCGGTGTGCCAGGCGCTTTCGGTTCGATGCTGAGCAGCTCACCGGCCGGGTTGCGCTGCACGTCGAACACCGGGGTCATCAGTGCGGTGTAGGAGACGCCGAGCCGGTGCAGCAGCACGGTGATGGAGTCCATCAGCATGCCGCCGTGATCGGTGACGACCTGCAGCGCCGGCCCGAAGCCCGCGGGATCGTCGGCCGGGTAGACCGCCACACCGCTTTCGCCGGGGGGACGATGCCGGCCCAGGCGATAGTGTGCGCCCAGCAACGCCGGGCTGACGATCGCCAGCGGAAGGGTCAGGTCGACGGGACCGGCGTCGGCGATTCGAGGTTCGCTGTCGTGCGGGCCGCGATAAGTCTCGATGTAGGCCCGGGTGATCCATTCGGGAACGTCGGCCAAGCTGGTGAAAGCGGTCCACGGCGTCGTTGCCTGCTTCGGTCCAGAACCGATCGTCATGCCGTTTGCTCCCAACTCAGGACGGAGGGCACCACGCTCAGTCGCCCCATTTCCCGGCGACCGAACCGGACGCGCGTTGCGGGGCAGCTGGCAAAGCTGACACTAGTCCCGAGTCAGCTTGCGGTGGGTCATCCGGTGCGGCCTGGCGGCGTCGACTCCAAGACGTTCCACTTTGTTTTCCTCGTAGGCACCGAAGTTGCCTTCGAACCAGAACCACTTGGCTTCGTTGTCGTCGTCGCCTTCCCACGCCAGAATGTGGGTGCAGGTGCGGTCGAGGAACCAGCGGTCGTGTGAGATCACCACCGCGCAGCCGGGGAACTGCTCGAGAGCGTTCTCCAGCGAACTCAGCGTTTCGACGTCGAGGTCGTTCGTCGGCTCGTCGAGCAGGATCAGGTTGCCGCCCTGTTTGAGGGTCAGCGCGAGGTTGAGCCGGTTCCGCTCGCCACCGGAGAGCACGCCGGCCGGCTTCTGCTGATCCGGGCCCTTGAAACCGAACGCGGACACGTAGGCCCGCGACGGCACCTCGCTTTGGCCGACGACGATGTGGTCGAGCCCGTCGGAGACGACTTCCCACACCGTCTTCTTCGGGTCGATGCCCGAGCGGCTCTGGTCGACGTAGCTGAGCTTGACGGTCTCGCCGACCTTGACCGTGCCGCTGTCGGGCTCCTCGAGCCCCACGATGGTCTTGAACAGCGTGGTCTTGCCGACGCCGTTGGGTCCGATGACGCCGACGATGCCGTTACGGGGCAACGTGAACGACAGGTCCTTGATCAGGGTGCGGCCGTCGTAGCCCTTGTCCAGGTGGTCGACCTCGACCACGACGTTGCCCAGCCGCGGCCCGACCGGGATCTGAATCTCCTCGAAGTCGAGCTTCCGCGTCTTCTCGGCCTCGGCGACCATCTCTTCGTAGCGCTGCAGGCGGGCCTTGCTCTTCGCCTGTCGCGCCTTCGCGCCGGACCGGACCCAGGCGAGTTCTTCGGTCAGGCGCTTCTGCAGTTTGGCGTCCTTGCGGCCCTGCACCGCGATCCGCTCGGCCTTCTTCTCCAGGTAGGTCGAGTAGTTGCCCTCGTAGGGGTACGCGCGCCCGCGGTCGAGCTCCAGGATCCATTCGGCGACGTTGTCCAGGAAGTAGCGGTCGTGGGTGACGGCCAGGATCGCACCGGCATAGCTGGCGAGGTGCTGCTCGAGCCACTGCACGCTTTCGGCGTCCAGGTGGTTGGTCGGCTCGTCGAGCAGCAGCAGGTCGGGTTTGGACAGCAGCAGCTTGCACAACGCCACCCGGCGGCGTTCACCACCGGAGAGATTGGTCACCGGCTCGTCGGCCGGTGGGCAGCGCAGCGCGTCCATCGCCTGCTCCAGCTGGGAGTCGAGGTCCCAGGCGTCGGCATGGTCCAGCTCCTCTTGCAGCCGGCCCATCTCCTCCATCAGCTCGTCGGAGTAGTCGGTGGCCATCAGCTCGGCGACCTCATTGAAGCGGTCGAGTTTGACCTTGATCTCGCCCAGGCCCTCTTCGACGTTGCCGCGAACGGTCTTCTCTTCGTTCAGCGGCGGCTCCTGCTGCAGGATGCCGACAGTGGCGTCGTTGGCCAGGAACGCGTCGCCGTTGTTGGGCTTGTCCAGCCCGGCCATGATCCGCAAGACGCTCGACTTACCGGCGCCGTTGGGGCCGACCACGCCGATCTTGGCGCCCGGGAAGAAGCTCAAAGTGACGTCGTCCAGGATCACCTTGTCGCCGTGCGCCTTGCGGACCTTCTTCATCGTGTAGATGAACTCAGCCATGCCGGGGTTTTGCCTTTCTGGTCTTCGAGAATGATCTCGCGGACCATCCTAGGCATCTCCGGGCGACCCCAACCCGACGCCCGACCCGTCAGCTAAGCCGATAGCGATAGCGGGCCGGTGTCATCGGCACCGTCGCCGGAGTCGACCGCGTCGTCGTCGGTGGGGCGTGCTGCCGCGGTGTCGGCCGGTGCGGGCTCCGTCTCGGGTCCGGTGTAGCCGGGCTTCTCGATACGCACGATCGCGCGCGACAGGTCCGGGCCGACCGACGTCGCCCGCATCTCCAGTGACGAGCGGCGGTTGCCGTCGCGGTCCTCGTACTCGCTGGTGTAGACGTGGCCCACCACGATCACCGGCGCGCCCTTGCCCAGCGCGGCGCCGATGCCGGTGACCAGCTTTCCCCAGCAGTTGACGGTGAGGAACAGCGAGTTTCCCGGCTCCCAGCTGCCGTCACCGGTGCGGCGACGTGAGTTGCTGGCCACCCGGAACTTGATGACTTCCTGGTCGCCGACCTTGCGGCGCTGCGGGTCGTTGACGATGTGACCGACGACGGTCAGCGAGGTTTCGAACATGGGGCTAATTTCCTTTCACGGGTGTCTGCGTTAGCGCTCTTGCGTGCTGCTCATTGAGCGCGCAGACACCGACGAGTCAGGCCGTTTCTACCGCCGGCGCCGGGCCCGCCTGTGCACAAAGTCGCAACTGGGGATAAGGGCGCGAGGCGCGGTGTCGGCGGCCGAGTTTTGTCGTACCCGGCCGCGACGATGGCGTTATGTCTTCGACCCTGTCTTCGTCCCCGTCCTCGTCCTCGTCAGAGGCAGTGACCGCTCCCGATCGTCTTGGGGTGTTGTTTGAGGAGTTGGCCGAATTGGCCGGTCAGCGCAACGCGATTGATGGGCGCATCGTGGAAATTGCTGCCGAGATTGATCGCGAGCAGCTGTGCGGCGCTACGGGTGCGCGGTCGGTGGCAGCGTTGGTGGCCGACAGGCGGTGGGCGGGTCCGCTAATCGTGATGATGCCGCGGTGGTGATAGGGGCAGACCAGGACCAGGTTGGTCAGTTCGGTGGGGCCGCCGTCTTCCCAGTGCACGATGTGGTGGGCGTGCAGTCCGCGGGTGGCGCCGCAGCCGGGGACCGCGCAGGTGGGGTGGTGGTGTTCGAGGGCGCGGCGTAGCCGCCGGTTGATTACCCGGGTGGTGCGCCCGGCGCCGATGAGTTCGCCGTCGCGTTCGAACCAGACTTCGCAGGTCGCATCACAGGTCAGGTATTGGCGTTCGGCGTCGGTGAGTAGCGGACCGAGGTGCAGTGCGGCGGCGCGCTCTTTGACGTCGACGTGCACGACCACGGTGGTGTGCTGGCTGTGGGGGCGGCGGGCCGCTTCGGCGTCCCAACCGGCCCCGGACCGACCGGCGAACGCGCCCAATGGTGGTGGTACGACCCCTTCCAACCCCAACCACCACCCACTAGTTAGCTCACCAACGTGGGACAGAGCTTGAAAACCTTGAGGCGTACGACATAGACGCCGAGAACGGGTCCGAAGTCGCAGTGCGTTAGCGCTCGCGGGTGGCGGTTTACTCCCCGGCGGCCGGTTCCTGAACCGCCGGCTTCGAGCCTCCCCCGCGCGCCAGCTCGGCCAGCATCGCGTTGTACGCGTTCAGATCGGCGTTGTCGTCGCGGTCGGCGGCGCGGTCCAGACGCCGCGCGGTCCGCTCGTCGCTGCGCGCCCACTGCACCAGCAACGCGAGCATCACGATCACGAGTGGCACTTCACCTGCTGCCCAAGCGATTCCGCCGCCCAAGCGTTGATCGCCCAGCAGATCGGTGTGCCAGCTCAGACCGAGGGAGCGGTAGTAGGCCTCGCCGAGCACCGTCGGGGTGCCCATCAGCTCCACACCGAAGAACGCGTGCATGGGCAGGGAGGCGAACACCACGCCGACCTTGGCCAGGTGCGGGATCGGCCGCGGAGTGGGATCCACGCCGATCACCACCCAATAGAAGAGGTAACCGCTGACCAGGAAATGCACGTTCATCGCCAGATGCCCGGCATGACTGCCGACCGCGTCGTCGAAGATGCCGCCGAAGTACAGGCCGTAGAATCCCGCCACGAACAACACCGTCGCCACGATCGGATTGGTCAGCACGCGCGAGACCCGGCTGTGCAGGGCCGCCAGCAGCCACTCCCGCATGCCCGGCGGGCCGTCGCGGCCGGCGGCGGGCAGCGCCCGTAACCCGAGGCTGACCGGCGCACCGAGCACCAGCAGGATCGGCACCAGCATCGACAACCCCATGTGCGCGGCCATGTGCATGCTGAACATCGCCGGCATGTAGCGGCCGACCCCCGACGAGGTCACGAACAGCAATGTCAGGCAGCCGAGCAGCCAGGCCAGTATTCGCCCGGACGGCCAGTGATCGCCGCGGCGACGCAACCGCACCACCGCCGCCACGTACAGGGCGGCCGCAATGATTGCCGCCGTACCGAACACCAGATCAAATCGCCAGTCCAGCAGGATCCGCGACAGCGTCGGCGGACCGTCGAAGTCATAACCGATCTCGGCTTCGGGAATCGAAGGGATCCGAATCGGTGGGGGCGGCGGCGGGGTGCGGCCCAGCCCGACCGCGATGCCGAACGTCACGCCGAACAAGGCCGCTTCCACCAGGGCCAGCCTGATCAAGGCGCCGCGGGCTAGCGGATCGCGTTGCAGCGCAACGACTCCGGCGCGCCGCTGCCGCCAGCCCACGACGCCCAGCGCACATAACGCGACGAACTTGGCCACCACCAGCCGCCCGTAGGTGGTGGTCAGTAGATCCGACGGCAATACCCGCACCAGCGCGTTCATCACGCCGCTGAGGGCCATCGCGACCCAGCACCACAGGGCGATCGTGGAGAACCGCCGGGCCGCCAGGGCCAGGTGATCGCCGGCACGCAGCGCGTGGGCCACCAGCGCCAGCAGACCACCGGCCCACAAGCTGGCCGCGACGAGATGAATCAGCAGGCTGTTGGTGGCCAGGTCGTGCGAGCCGCCGGCCGACGAATGGCCGGACAACCCCAGCGGGATCAGGGTGATCATCGATCCGGCCAGCAGCAGCGGAGTCCACGACCAGCGCAGCACCGCCAAGCTGGCTACCGTGACCAGGACGGCCAGGACCGCGGTCCAACGCCACGCCGAGGCGGTGTTGATCAGGCTGGCCAGCGACCACAGCCGCAGCGGATTGAGCTGTTCGGCCAGCCGGTGACCGGACACGTCGGAGATGGTCAGCGGGATCAGCAGCAAGGCGCACACCGCCCACGCCCCGGATGCGACGGTGCCTATCCGAAGCGCGCGATACCCGCCGGCGTCGAGCACACCGGATTTCTGTGGCGGCACCAGAAAGGCCGCGAACAAAAACGACCCCACCGCCAGCACCGCGGCGACCTCGCCCGCGGCGCGGACGAACGGCAGGCCGAGGGTGGTCGCCGGGCCCGGATCCGGCAATCCGGTGGCCGTCAACGCATCGGCCAGCGACAGCGCCCCGATGCCGGCCGCCGTGCCGCCTGCCAGCACTGCCACACCGGTCAGCAGCGGCCACACCAATTCGCGTGCCTTGGTCGCAGACTGCCCAAGCGTCATATGTCCAGGGTATGGGCGCTCGCCCGCAAAGCCCCGGCTACCCGGCCTGGCGGGCGCTGCGCTCCTGGCGCGCTTGATATTCGCGGGCGACGAATTGATTGCGGGCTATCTTCTCGACGTAGCTGCAGTCCCGCAGAATGGCCCGCAGTTCCTGGCGGAACGCGATTCGCCGCTCGGCCAGATCCGGCGCCGGCGCGATCAGATCCTGATCGGCGACGACCTGGCGCGCGGTGGCGAACAGCAAGGTCGACACCGATTCGCTACTGCGCACCCGGGTCTGCGCCACGTATTGACGGCCGACCCCGAGCGCCATGTCCGTCAGTTCCTTCGGCTCGACGTCGGCCGGCGCATCGCGCAGCACATCGGCGACGATCTCGTAGGCCTCGAAGAACACCCGCAACATCGCGTCGGCCATCAACGGCCGCTTGGCGAACAGCAACTCGTCGATCTCATTACCCCCGGCGACGACATGGGCCTCCCAGTCGTCATGCCATGCCAGCTCCTCGGCGATGTTCTCGCGGAACGCCACGGAGTCGGCGAAGTAGAAGTCGAATTTCAGCAGATCGCGTAGCCGCATCGCCTGCGACCAGAACGCCTCCAACCGGTCGCCGTCGACGTGCCTGGCATGAGCCAGGGCCAGTTCGACGATGGAGGTCTCCAGGAATGCGTGGATGACCGAGTTCCGGTAGAACGCCGCGGCGTGCTCCTTGTCGGGAGCGATCAGCCACACCGGCTCGCGTCCACTGTCGACACGGGTGATCGGGTGTTCGTTGGACAATGCGTCGACGGCCGCCCGCACCCCGTCGCGGGTACGCAACCGCAACGCGCTGGTCGATACCGGGGTGTTCTTGCGGTCCAGGTAGTCCAGCGAGTCCTGCAGCGTGTGGTGCAGTTGATCCAGGGTCAGTGCCGCGCCGCGCGTGGTGAGCAGCAACGCGCACACCAGACCCGTCGCGGTCACCGGGGTGGCCCGCAGGATTCGCCACGCAACCTCGAACGACATCTTCTGCAGCGCAAGCCTTTTGGCGTCCTGATCCTGGGCCAGCGGACCGTGCGGCGGGCCGAGATACTGCCGCATCGAGACGGCTTCGGGGAAGCGGACGTAGATCTTGCCGTAGTTGCGTTCGCCCTGGGCTTTGATGAAGTTGTAGAGCCACAGGATGCCCTCGGGTGTCTTCTCCCCACCGCGGGCGTAGGCGGCATACTCGGCGGTCTCGTGCAACTGGTCGAAGCCAATCGAAACCGGTTGCAGCAGAATGTCTTCGCTGCGTCCGTCGAGGTATGCGTCGGCGACGTACGACATCAGTCCCAGCTTGGGCGGCAGCATTTTTCCGGTGCGCGACCGGGTGCCCTCGATGGACCAGCTTAGATTGAATCGCTTCTCGACGATGTAGCCGACGTATTCGCGCAGGACGTACTTGTACAGCGGGTTCTTGGCGATGTCGCGGCGGATGAAGATGGTCCCGGAGCGGCGCAGCAGCGGACCCATCAAACCGAAGGACAAGTTGATACCGGCGAACACATGCACTGGCGGCAAGCGGTTTTCCTGCATTGCCACCGGCACCACCGCGCCGTCGATGTAGGACCGGTGAGAGAACAGCAAGACCGCCGGGTGGACCTCCAGCCCGGTGCGCATCGCGGCGATCTGAAACGCGTCGTAGTCGATCTCGGGGTCGAAGCCGCGGCAAATAGCCCTGGCCAGAACCGAAACCAGGTCGACCGACACCCTGCTCCATCCGGTGGACAGTTCGTCGAGCATGTTGCCGGCCTCGTCGACGGTGGCGCCCGGAATGTTCTTCAGGCCCGCGCGAAATCGGCTGGAGGCCAGAATCTCTGGCTTGATCAAGCGCGGAGATTTGTACTGCGGCCCCAGGATTCGATACTCGGCTCGTTCCAACGCCAAAATCGCTCGGCGGGTCACGAATTGGGCGAAGTCGCGCTCGTCCTCACCGACGGTGGTGTCGTGCCACTGCTGCCGCAGTTCGGACACCGTGGCCGCCTCCCCGGCGACCACTCGGGCGCGGTGTGGATCGTTACGAACGATGTGGCGCTGTCGGCGCTGATTCGGATGATAAGGATCCCAGCCGGGCAGCAGGCCGGTCAGCTTCGCGACCCTGCCCCGATCCGGCTCGGGCAACCAGAACACCCGCACCGGCACGATGGAACGGTCTTCCCCCGAATTAAGTTGATCGACAAGCAGATTCAGCGCCGCCGGCGATGCATTGCCGGCCGGCAACTTGAGCACATCGAACTTCACATCCGGATTACGGGCTCGCTGCTGGCTCAGCCAATCCATCACCAGCTTCGTTTCGACGCCCGATTCCATGGACGCTAACACCAGCGAATCTTGCGCGGTCAGGACTGCGCTGGTGGTTGCGGCCGACTGCGTCACGTGCGTCCCCGGGGCCGAGAGGTCGTCTCGGTGCCGCCCAGCTGGTCCGCGGCGGGCTGCGGTGTCTGGCCGTCTTTGAGTGCGACCTCGGAATCGTTCGAATTCCGCTGCGGCGGATCGGTTTTCGCCGTCGATTTGGCGGCCGCCTTACGGGGTGCGGCCTTCTTCGCCGGAGCCTTCTTTGCCGGAGCCTTCTTGGCAGCCGCGGACTTGGCGGCCGGAGCCTTCTTGGCCGGAGCCTTCTTGGCCGCGGGAGCCTTGGCCGCCGGAGCCTTGGCCGCCGACTTGGCGCGGGACTTTTTCGCGGCCTTCTTCTCGGCATAGAGGTCGACCTCGGGCAGTTCGTCGACCGGCCAGTTGGCCAACGTGTCCAGATACAGCTGGCGCACCTCGGCGATTCGGTCGGAGAGCGTCTCGACCGTCCAGTCCTGCACCGAAATCGGCGGGAACACCGCAACGTCGACGGTGCCGGGATTGATCGTGGTGGAGTTTCGGGCCGCGACGATCTCCGCATTGCGGATGATGATCGGCACGATGGGGATGCCTGCCGCCATCGCGAGACGGAACGGGCCCTTCTTGAACGGCCCGACCTCGGTGGTGTCCAGCCTGGTCCCTTCCGGGGCCATCAGGATGGAGAGTCCCTTTTTGGCTCGGTCTTCGACCGTCTGCATCGTCTCCAGGGCGGCCCCATGGTCGTCGCGGTCGATGAAGACACCGTCGAGCAGCTTGCCGAGCGGCCCCATGATCGGGTCACGCTCTAATTCCTTCTTGGCCACGGCAACCCAGTTGTCGCGTATCAGCGCCCCGGAGATGATCGGGTCGACCTGATTGCGGTGGTTGAAGATGAACACGGCCGGGCGCTGCGCGGTGAGGTTCTCTTTGCCAATGACATTCAGATTCACGCCGGTGGCCGCCAAGACGGCCTGGGAGAAGTTGGTGGTGAAGAAGTTGACGCCGCGCCGTCGACTGCCGGTCAGCACGCCCATCGCCACCGCGCCCGCACCCACCGGGAACATCGACCCGAAGCCCGCCAGGGTCCGCAACTGGCGTCGCAGCCCCACCGGGCCGCGGCTGGTGAATCTCAGGATGGGCCAGCCGCGACGCTTGGCGACGGCCGCCATCTTGCCCTCGGGGTTGGTCGGCCTTGGGTTGCCGACCAAGTACATCAGCGCGACGTCCTCGTCGCCGTCGGCGTAGAAGTAGCTGTCCTTGAGGTCGATGCCGTGTTCGGCCGCAAACCGTTGCACCGCAGCCGCTTTGCCCGGTCCCCACAGGATCGGCTTGACGACCTCGCCGGTGAGCAGCCCGTCCTCGTTGGTTTCGAACTTGTTGGTCAGCGTGTTGACGATGCCGAGGAACCGGGCCACGGGATTGACCTGGATGGTCAGCGCCGACGAGCTGAGCACCACGGTGTGGCCACGAGCGACGTGCGCGCGCACCAACTCCCGCATCTCCGGATAGATGCGCGACTCGATCCGCTGGGCGAAGAGCCGTTCACCGATCTCGTCCAGGTCGGTCAACAGCCGGCCGGCCAGCGCCGCGGAGGCCTTTCCGATCAGGTCCTCGAACTCGATGCGCCCGAGCGTGTGATTCAGGCCCGCCTGCACCATGCTGAGCAGTTCGCCCACGCCCATGTCGCGTCGCCGCAACCGCTCCTGGGTGAGGATGACCGCGGTGAAGCCCGCGACCAACGTCCCGTCCAAGTCGAAGAAGGCGCCGATCTTCGGGCCCTCGGGACTGGCGAGAATCTCGGCGACCGAACCCGGCAACCGCAAATCCTGGGCCGGCGTTGCCTTGTGGTTGCCATCGGCGCGGCTCATGATCCGGTCCCCGATCGAGACGCCGTATCGGCTTGGTCGGTAAACGAGGCGGGCACTGCACGCGGCGGCGGATCACCCGCCAGAGCGAGGATCTCGTCGAAGCCCGCCAAAAGACACTGGGCGAACAACGCCTCTTTCTGTACAGCCGCTCGGTCATAGCGCACGGTGATGGTGCACCACCCCCCTCGTGAAATCAGGACAACCATCATCGCCACGCCGGGCAGCGGGCCAATGCCATACTGCCGCAACACTTTCGCCCCGGCGATATAGGTATCGCCCGGGTACACCGGAACATTGCTGGCCTGCACATCCGACCCGACCACCGAGCCGGTGATGCCCTCCAGCACCGCCGACGGCAGCACACTGAGCACCGGGGCAAGCGAGCCGATGATGTTCATCGCGGGCTCGTCGCGGCGCTGGGTCATCTGCGCGCGGATCTTCTTCATCCGCGACACCGGATCGCCGGTACCCAGCGGTGCCGCCAAGTTGACGCCGGTGAAGCGGTTCCCGCCGGCGGTGTCGGCGTCGGCGCGCAGGCTGACCGGCACCGCCATCGGCAGCGTGCTGATCGGCACTCCGAGTGCCTGGTGGTAGCGGCGCAGCGCGCCCGACAGACCCGCGAGGTAGGCGTCGTTGATCGATCCGCCGCCGGCCTTGGCGGCCTTGTGCAGATCGGAGAGCCGGATGTCGATCGCGTCGGTGCGCGACGTCAGGCTGCGCCGCCGCAGCAATGGCGAGGGCTCGGCCGCACGGTTGAGGACCCGCACTCCCGAGACGGCGTAATCGACGATCCCCGACATCGTCGACACCGGTTCCAGGATGGCCCGCCCGGCCGCCGACACCGCGCCCGCGACCGCACCCGCGACGCCGCCCACGATGGCCAACGGCAGCCGGTTGAGACCTTGGCGCATCAGGTCGTTGGGTGACAGGTCTTGCGGGACAGGCAACGGCGGCGTCGGCTTGGCCGGCGGATCGCGCTCGAGGTCGTAGATTTCGGCGAACATCTCCACTCCGCCGACACCGTCGGTGACGGCGTGGCTGACGTGCAGCAGGGTCGCCGCCTTACCGTCGGGCAAACCCTCGACCAGCGTCGCCGTCCACAGCGGCCGCGAAATGTCCAGCGGCGACTGCAGGATCAGCTCGGCGAGGTCGAAGACCTGACGAAGGTGTCCCGGCTCGGACACCCGGATCCTGCGGACGTGAAAGTCGAGGTTGAAGTCGGGGTCGACGACCCAGCGCGGCGAGGCCGTCGGCAACGTCGGTACCACGACCTTCTGGCGTAACCGCAGCACCTTGCGGGACGCGTTCTCGAACCGGCTTCGGAACCGGTCCCAGTCCGGCGTGCTGTCGAGAAGCTCCAGGGCCATGATCCCCGACCGGGTTCGCGGATTGGCTTCGCCGCGATGCAGCAGATAGTCCACGGGTCCGAGTTCGTCGGACAATCCGACGGCTCCGTCGGGCTCAGCCATGACCATCAACTCGACGCGTCAACCTCGTCACAGCCGATCAAGCCTCCTGCCTCAGCACCGCCACCCGAATAGCTCCACCAACGCTAGTCGCGTTGACGCGCTGGTGAAAGGCACAATTCGGTCGCCGAGACAGGTCGTGGCGGGCAGTTGACCTGCGCCACTCAGCTGGCAGTCGAGGCCGAGAGCGGCCATGACTCGAGTAGCGAGCTGTCCCGACGCCCGTAGACGATGCCCAAGAAGTCGGCGACGGCGTTGGCGGCCAGCCGGGACCGGGCCGTCGACAGGATGTCGAAAGCGTGGTGCGCGTTGGCCAGCTCGGCGTGCGCGACGATCGGTGCCCCGGCGTCGCGCATCGCCGCGCAGAAGGCCCGGGCCTGCACGCACGGCACCAGTTCGTCCTTCTCGCCGTGCAGCACGAAGAACGGGGGCGCCTGGTCGTGCACGTAGGAGATCGGCGACGCCTCGTGGAACCGTTGCGGTGTGTCGGCGTAGCGGGCGCGCATCACGAACTGTTCGAGGAACGGCAGCATCAGTTCGTGCATGGTGTCGGCGTTGGTGAAGTCGTAGACGCCGTAATAGGGCACCGCGGCCTGAACCGTGGTGTCGGCGTCTTCGAATCCGGGCTGAAAGCGTGGATCGTTGGGGGTGAGCGCCGCCAGGGAGGCCAGGTGTCCGCCGGCCGAGCCGCCGGTGATCGCGATGAAGCTGGGATCGCCGCCGTAGTCGGCGATGTTCTCGCGAACCCAGGCGATGGCCCGCTTCACGTCGATCAGGTGCGCGGGGAAGGTGGCCCACGGGCTCTTGCTGTAGTCGATCGACACGCAGATCCAGCCGAGTTCGGCCATCCGGCTCATCAACGTGTATGCCTGGGGCCGTTTGCCATTGACGGCCCATGCCCCGCCCGGCACCTGAATGAGCACCGGCGCGCGACGGCCCGGCGCCATGTCGTGACGCCGCCAGATGTCGAGCAAGTTGTCACGGCCGCGCGGACCGTACGAGATGTCGGAAGTCTGTGCGGCGTAGCGGCGATGCGGACCGGGCCGGTTCAACAGCCCACCCCGCGGGGCGCACTCGGCCTTCTCCCATGCCGGGTGGCAGACCTCGTCGACGTAACCCGCGCCGAACGCCCCCTCCAGCGCTGCGGAGAGCGCTTGCTCGGCACGCTGCCCGGCCCAGCTCGCGCCCATGCGGCCGATCGCCGGCGCCGACACCCGGGACAGCGCGTGTCCGGTCACGACATGCGGCGGAAATTCCGTGGACAGCCAACCGGCGACGCAGCTCAGCAGGAACGGTGAGCCGCGCAGCAGCAGGCCGGCCGCCCGGGACGTACCCCGTGCATCGGCCAGCAATCGGAACGCTTGAGACCCCGCCCTCGCGTATCGCGCAGTCATACTCATGGCTACGCCCATTTGAAGCCCATGTGAAACGGCACTCCTCGACCTAATACACACGCCTCGTTGCGGTTAACAGCTGTTTACTAACTGATGTTGTACGTGTGTCGAGGTTTCATACGATAACTGGTTCCTTTAGCGGTGCAAGGCTTTTCGCGCGTGTCGCGTCGGCGAGTCGGGATGACGGCCATAGTTGGATAGACTGACCTGCGCATTGCCTCCGTAGCTCAGGTGGATAGAGCAAGGGCCTTCTAATCCCTAGGTCGCACGTTCGAGTCGTGCCGGGGGCACTCAACGTTGCTTCGGCTCACTGCTCGGCAGGAATTGATACCCAATCGTGGAGATATCAAACAGATTTAGTGCGCAGGTGCTTCGCGTGGCAGCTGCGGACATGTTTGCAGTAGCGCCGCCGTGGCCTCCCGCGTCATCACCGCGGCGCGGTAGTAGTCGGCGTCCTCGCTGTGCGGCGGTGTCGACTGCGACGGACGGTGGGCCGAATCTCGCTGGCTGTTCGCCAGCAGTGCGGTCGCGTCGGCCCACTTGCCCAGTTGTTCTTTCACCGCCGGGTCAGAGACCGAGCCCGCCGCCGCCCGGATCCGCTGGGCCATTGAGGCCTCCTTGTCGGCAATGGCCATCAAGTCGTCGCGCTCCCCGGCACCGTCCTGCAAAGCGGTGATCGAGTGCGACATCGCAATCCACTGACGCCCGAGTTGTTCGACGGCAACACAGTCGTTGTGCGAATCCCTTGGTCGCAGGAGCACCCAGACAGCGGTCGCACCGCAGGCGATGAGCAGCACCGCGGTCAACGCCCGCACCGAACGCTTCCTGCGCACCAGGGGATCATCACCGCGAAGCAGCCCTGCCGCAATTCATTACGGAGCCAGCGGCCGCCACCCGCGGACAGCTGACCAGGCGTCTTCCGCTTCACAGGGCCGATAAGGCACAATCGCGCTGGTGACGACTCCGAGAGGGCCCTCGGGCGGCGAACCCCCGGAACGCGCTCGTCCGCCCATGCCGGGCGGTCCCCATCGACCCGCGCCTCAGCGGCCTCAGGTCCCGGGTCCGCCGTCTGAGTCGCAGACTCGCCGGATTCCGCTGCGTGACGTTCCGCCACCACCCGGTCCGCCGCAGGGTCGGCCCCCACAGCCGCAAGGCCGGCCGCCGCAACCGCCTGGCCGACCGCCGCAACCAGCCGGACCTCCGCCGGGCCGGCCAGCGCAACCACCGCCGCTGCCGCCGAACGCCCAAGCGCATCAGCCCGGCCCGCCGCCGTCTGCGCAGCCGACCCCGCAACAGGAATGGCCGACGACCCACATCGCCACCCCTGCGCCGTCGACGGACACGCCGCCACCCGCGAAGAAACGCGGCTTCTTCGGCAAGAAGCGGCCCATCGCCCTGATTCTCGGCATCGTGGTGGCCGTCGTGGTCGCGGCCCTGATCGGCGGCGAGTTCTATGCCCGCAGCCAAGCCCGCAGCAAGGTGGCGAACGCCGTGCAGTGCGAGGTGCAGGACAGTGCGACCGCGTCGTTCGCCACGGCGCCCCCGGTCCTGTGGCAGTACGCCACCAATCACTACCCCGACATCGCGGTCGAGACCGCCGGCAATCAGGTCCGCAGCGCCAAGGGCATGAAGGTCAGCATCGACATCCGCAATATCCGTCTCAACCAGACCAGCAACTCCGCCGGCACGATCGAGTCACTCAAGGGGACCATCACCTGGTCGTCCGACGGAATAAAGCAGTCGATCCAGGACGCCGTCCCGATGATCGGCAGCCTGGTCACCGGTGAGGTGACCACCAACCCCGGCGACGGCACGGTGTCACTCAAGGGCCTGCTGGACAGCGCCACCCTGAAGCCGCAGATCACCAACAACGGGGTGTCGTTGCAAGTGGTCAGCTTGAAGGCGCTGGGCTCTGACATGTCGACGGAAAGCGTGCAGCAGAAGCTAGACGACCTCACCTCGAAGGCGACCCAGAACTATCCGCTGGGCATCCACGCCGACACCGTGAAGGTCACCGACAGCGGTCTCGAGGCGACATTCTCAACCAGCAACGCCACTATCCCGGCCGGCGGCGGCCAGGACGCCTGTTTCGCCAACTTCTGACGGCTAGGGAGGCGGCGGCGGACGGCTAGGGAGGCGGCGGCGTGCCCGGATCCGGCGGCGGCTCGGGATAGGGCGGCGGGCCACCCGGCACCGGATGCGCACAGTCGGGTACCGCGATGATGTCGTGTCCCACCATCGTCCAGGTGATCCCGCACGCCAGCGGAACCATCACGGGTGCTGCCGGCGCCACGAGCAGTGCAGCAGCCAGCGCCGCGGGAATCATTCGTCTCGCTGGAGCGCCGGCCATCCCCAAGCCTGAAACAGGCTGAAGCGCGGCGCAACTCGAGGGCCGGTTACGGACGCCCCGTGCGTTCGCGGTGCTTGCAGCCTGGCCAACAGCAGGGTCGGCGCTGGCCTTCTTCCAGCTCCTCCTGAGTGCGGCGAATGCGGCGCTGCCGGGTCGCTTCTTGTTTGGCATCCTCCACCCAGCAGATGAACTCATTGCGCGCCAGCGGCGTGATGTCTTTCCAGGCCGTCAGTGCGGTGGTGTTGCCGATCAAAGCCTCACGCAGGTCTGCGGGCAACGTGTGTACCACCCCGCCGGGCACTTGCTTGGCGCTCACTCCGCAAGATTACGACCCCAGCGTGTACTGCCAAACCAAGCCGTGCGCTCCGTTCATCATTCGGTCGCACTTCATCATGTGCCCGTCGGCGTCGCGTAGGGCGGCGTGCCGCGTGGAGCACGGCTGGTCCTGCTCGGGCGGGTTGGCGTGCGCGACGCCGAGACCCAGCGCCGTCAAGCCCATCGCCACCGAGGAGAAGATCGCCCACCGGATCGCCTGGGATTTGGTGCTGATGGTGGTGGTCTTCATGACTGCCCCTCGTCGTGGTGCCGTGTGCTTGGTGTGATCAGCATCGGCAGCGGGGCTTGCGGGATCCTCTACGAATTCTTGGCGTGCGCCCCCAAGTACCCTCGAGCGATGGCCCCGTCCGATTTCGTCCTGTTCAGCGTGGAAAATCGCGTCGCGCTCATCACGGTCAACGACCCGGATCGGCGCAACGCGCTGACGGGTGAGAGTTCGGCACAGCTGCGTGCCGCCGTCGAACGGGCCGAAGCCGATCCGGGTGTACACGCCGTCGTCGTCACGGGGGCGGGCAAGGCGTTCTGCGCCGGCGCCGACCTCAGCGCGTTGGGCGCAGCGGGAGCCGGAGCCGCCGAGTCCGGTCTGCAGCAGCTCTATGACGGCTTCATGGCCGTCGGAAGTTGCGCGCTGCCCACCATCGCCGCGGTCAACGGCGCGGCGGTCGGCGCGGGGCTGAACCTGGCGCTGGCCGCCGACGTCCGGATCGCGGGCCCGGGCGCACTGTTCGACCCTCGATTCCAGAAGCTGGGGCTACACCCGGGCGGCGGCGCGACCTGGATGCTTCAGCGGGCGGTCGGCCCGCAGGTGGCTCGCGCCGCATTGCTGTTCGGCATGCGCTTCGACGCCGAATCCGCGGTACGGCACGGGTTGGCGCTCAGCGTCGCCGACGATCCCGTCGCGGCGGCATTGGAACTCGCCGCCGGGCCCGCGGCGGCGCCGCGCGACGTGGTACTGGCCACCAAGGCCAGCATGCGCGCCACCGCCAGTCCGGGGTCACTCGACAGCGAGCATCACGAGTTCGCGATGCGCACCGAACTCGGCCCGCAGGTGTCCTCGATCCAGGCTCCGGAATTCGCCGACCGCCTGGCCGCGGCGCGGCGTAAGTAACGCCCTAGCCGCCGGTCTCCGTCGCGACGGCGTCCGGTCCGGCCGGCACCCGAAACCCGGGGTCCAGGCGACGGACCGCCAGAATGAACGTCACCGCGATGAACGGTGCCAGAGCGCCGTAAATTGCTGCCGGAGTTGCCATTTCGGCACTGTTGAGCAGTTGCGGACTCAGCGCCACGCTGAGCGCCACCACGGTGTTGTGCAGCCCGACCTCGAGGCTGACGGCGATCGCCTGCGGCGGACCCAACCGCATGACACGGGGCACCAGGTAGCCGACGCTCAGGCTGATGGCGCAGAAGGACACCACTGCGCCGCTGAGCACACCGAAGTTGTGCCACAGCGTCGTTCGCCCTCCGGCGATGGCGGCGACGACCGCCAGGATCAGCAATGCCGCGGCGATGACCTTGACGGGACGCTGCAGTCGCTGCGCCAGCCGCGGAAATTGGTGACGCACCCAGACGCCGAGCGCGGTGGGAATGAGCACCAGCGCGAAAACCGCGAAGAATTTGTCCAGCTGCAACGGGATGAAGCGTCCCTCACCGAGGAACCAGGTCATCGCGGCCGCCAAGATCGCCGGCAGGGCAAACACCGACAGCGCGGCGTTGATCGCCGCCAGCGTGAGATTGAGCGCCAGGTCCCCGTTGAACAGGTGACTGAGGATGTTCGCCATCGTCCCGCCCGGAGTGGCGGCCATCAGCATCAGCCCCACCGCCAGATGTGGTTCGAGGTGAAAGGCTTCGGCAATCAGCAGGCACAGGCTGGGCAGCACCAGTGACTGGCAGACCAGCGCCAAAGCCAGCGGTCGGCGCAAGGTGGCGGCCCGCTTGAAGTCGTCCAGCGTGAGTGTCAGTCCGAGGGCGAGCATCACCACGGCAGCGACGAACGGGAAGTACTGGTTGCCCATGTCGCTCCACAGTGTCGTTGCGGCGCCGCCATCGTGGAGATCGGCGCGAGTAGTTAGCTTGCCTCATACCGCCGCGTCGCGCCCACCGGGCAACGACCAGGCCGACACTACCCGACCACTTCGCCTCGAATAATCGTGGGCGTATAACTCAAAGCCCCTGAGCCGCAAGGGCGTCAGGGGCTTTGAGGGTCAGAATGGGTCAGGACGCCGACTTGATGGAGATCTGGTCGACCTGAGTGAATCCCGGCGGGTTCCCACAAGCTCCCAGGATGTAGGTGTGGGCTGACGTGCCCTGGAGTGACGTCGGATCCCATGCCGTGTGGGTGTTGGTGCCGTACAGGGTGTAGCTACCGTCGGGACAACTGACGTTGCTCATGGTGTCCATCACCCATTGACCGTCCACCAGTCGGGCTTGGCTGGCGCCCAGGCCGGCCTTGATCCACAGGCATCCGTTTCCGCAGGAGTTGATCGTCCAGCTGTTGTCGATCGAATGACCGCTGGGCGTCGTGACCGTCTCGGTGTAGCTGCCACTCATCGTCGGTGTGCTGTCGGCCGTCGCCACGCCCGCTGATCCGACAGCTAAACCGGCGCAGATCGCGGTGGCGGCAAGGCCCCGGGCGATGCTCATGATTCCGTTCCTTCCGTGGAGCCAGTCAGTGCTGGTAGCACCTGCTTTGCTGGTCAAAGATTACGACAGTTTTACCTTCCGGGCCGTCGCAAATGTTTCTGCTCTTTTGCGATCTCGTTAAGTCCCGCAAAGGGCTGCTTGATCGCCCGTTATTTGGCGGTGTTACCGGCGTCGACGGGTAACGTGATGCCGGTGACGTAGCGGCCGGACGGCCCACACAGATAGACCATCGCTTCGGACACGTCGGAGACGTCGATCAACTCGACCGGGAGCAGATTCTCGAATGCGACCTTGCCTTCCGGGAATTCGGCCATCCGTTGCGCCACCGGCTCATTGAGCAGCATCGGCGTCGCGACCCCGCACGGATGCACGGTATTGACGCGAATGTTCTTCGCCGCCAAGGTCGTCGCGAAGTACCGCATCAGCCCGACGACACCGTGTTTGGCCGCGTGATAGCCGGCGAACCCACGAGTTCGCATGCTGAACGTCGCGCACAGACTGCTCAGACCGGCGGCCGAGCTCGTGATCACGATCGCGCCGCCGTCGCCATGCTTCAACAGGGCGGGCAGTGCCGCCTCGACCGTGTAGTACACGCCGTTGAGCAGGGTGTCGACCGCGTCGGTGAACGCTCTCATCTGATTGGCTTGCGCACCGACCGCGGGCAGGATGCCGGCGTTGGCGAGCAGGAAGTCGAGCCTTCCGAATTCGGCGACACCGGAAGCGACGACGGCCTTGAGCCGGTCGAAGTCCCGGACATCACCCACTTCCGCGACGATGCGCCCGCCCGCCTTCTCGACCAGATTGACGGTCTGGTCGAGGTCTTCTCTGGTCGCCATCGGATACGCGACGCTGTCGATTTGGTCGCACAGGTCGAATGCAATGATGTCGGCGCCCTCTTCGGCGAACCGCACCGCGTGCGATCGGCCCTGCCCGCGCGCGGCGCCGGTGATAAATGCGACTTTGCCGTCGAATTGCATCGCCATAATTCCTCCGACCGCCCGACGGATCGTGACCGGGATGAATCCGAGTATCCGCCGCCGAACCCGGCCCGGGAAAGACAATGTTTGTTGCCCTATTTGGGATCGGTAGCGCGCCGCATTCGGTGAAGTGTCGGCATGAACAACGTTCTCAACCTCAACCGGATCGTCGCCGGAATAGTGCTATCCAGCGGTGTCGCGATGGCAGGGTTCGGGCTGGCCGCGGGGACGGCCCACGCCCAACCCGGTACTGCGCCGCAGGTCTATTGGTGCCCCAACCAGCCGTGGAATCCGGCATGGGGTGAGAACAAGTACTGGAACGGGTAGTACTTCGAATGACAGAACATACAATTTGTAGGCCTGACCTGCGCAGACCGGCTAGCTGGAACCGAACCGGCCGTGTCGGCGTCTGACTTGATGTAGGCCGCCCCGGCTCTCTCCTTTCGGGGCGGCCTTTTGCCCCGCGTGTCGCTGGTGCTGACACATTGCCCCGAGAAGAATCAGCCGTCATGACGGCGCAAACCATCGGCAACGCCCTGCAGCTAGGCGGGTCGGTTATCACTCTCGGCGGCCTGGCCTACGCCTGGCACATCACCTCGGGCCGATTGGTCCGGTTGCGCGACGGCATGCGCGACCGCCTCATTCAGTTGCGCGAGTCGATGGACAAATGGTTCAGCCTGGGGCCGCCCACCCCGGCGTCAGCATCGGTCACCATCCAAGTGCCGACCGCCATGGCGTTCGCCACGATGTATCCACCCCGCGTTGGTACACCGGAAACACGTCTCAAGGATCTGGAAGGTGAATTCGACGCGCTCGCAAAGAAACTCAGCGCGGTTACCGATGCGCTGCGTACCGAGATTGATCAGGCTCGCATCGCAGTGCTGGATGAATCGAAAGCGCTGTCCGACGCGATCCGACTCAAAGACATTTGGCCAGCGATAGCTGGACTTCTGGTGAGCATTATCGGTATCGCCTGGCAGCTGTTCGGGTAGGGGCTCGCGAATCGTGTTGCAGATATTCGGTACCGTCCTCCAACTCATGGGCTCGGTCGTCGCCTTCTACGGCCTGGCTTCCGCGTGGCAGAAAACGACCGGACAGCTGACCCGGTGGGTCGATGACTTCCGCGACCGTTGGGTCGAATTCATCGACGCCGTGATTGCCCGGTTCACACCGCCTCCGTCGGAGGGGTCCGTCATCGCCGCGACGTTGCCGATGATGACGGCGCACATGGAGGTTTATGTCGACAACGGCACAGACCAAGAGCGGCTAACGCGGCTAGAGACTGAAAATGCCAGGCGTGCAGACGAAATAAGAGAGACGCGCGGCGAGATCGACAAAGCCAAAGCCGAAGTGCTCGAAGAATTTCAGGCGTTCTCCGACGCGATCCGGCTTGACGATCTCAAATACGCGGCGCTGGGACTTTTCGTCAACATCGTCGGCATCGGATTGCAGCTCGCCGGGCAGTGGACCGCGTAGCCATGGGGCAACCGGTAACCTTCAATCTGTGCACGCCGAATACACCTACCGGGTCCGGTGGTCACCTGAAGATGGTGAGCACGTGGCCACCGTCGCCGAATTCCCGTCACTGTCGCATCTGGACTCTGACCCAGCGAGGGCACTGGACGGCATCCGCCAGCTAGTGGGTGACGTGGCGGCCGACATGGTTGCGGCCGGAGAAACGTTGCCAGTTACACGCTGAGCGTGCACCTATGCCACAAAACACCCAATTCTGTGGCCGGTTTTAATCGATTGCTGGACAACGCTTTTCACCTCCCGTATATCTCAAGCATGACCACTACAGACACCGTTCCGGACATCGGGACTGACAAAGTACGAGAAAACCGGCTACGCCGCGCCGCCCAACGCCAAGAGCTGCGACTAGAAAAATCCCGTGCACGCGACTCGCGCGACACCACCTACGGCACATACCAGCTCCGCGATCTCAGCACTGATACTGTCGTCCGGTCTCGCTTGTGCCATCGCCGCGGATTTGGACTCAGCCTGGAAGAGGTAGAAGATTTTCTGCCCGTAATGCGTTGCGGTACCAAACCATTGGATGGTGAACGATGAGCGCGAAGCTATGGGTCGGTGCGGCGCTATCACCGTACGGCAACGAATACGGACTGATTGCGGTCGTCGCCGAAACGAAAGACGAAGCTATCACTAAGGCACGCAACGAATTATCGTCCGGGCATAGCAATCATGGCCACCAGCAGTACCAGGATTACGCCGACGCACTGCTTGAAAACCTGGACAATATAAGCGAGATCAAAGAGGGCATTGTCATCGACTGGGACGCAGCGAGACGACAACTATGAGTGAACGCGAAACACTTGCGCTACAAGGTCTCACCGCAGGTAATACCGTGTCATGGAATCTGGCCACCAGCACCGACACCTACGAACGGCCTGGCCGTACCGTCGCAGTCACATTCGACCCAAATACCAACGTAGCCAAGATAGTTTCTTCCGACGGGGAATGGTTCGCCTCGACCCTCGACGGTGCCATGCGCGCTATTGGGGCGATCCAATGAGCGCGTGGCAACAACTCACTGCCTGGTTGACTGATCGTGATGTCGATGATTTCACCCGCTGGGAGCGTGACGGTGTCTTCGACGCCGACCACTTGCATGCGGTCGCACGGGACAACGCGGCATGGAACATGTGGTTCAAAGGTCCGCTGGGGCAATCTAATTAGTGGCCCGGCGATTCAAGATCGTCAGGTCACCGCGCATTGCTCAAGTAGTTCGATCAGCTCCGGCATAGGGCCATGGCGCGGTCGGGTAGGTACACCCGCACTCTACGTAGAAGGCTGTGCGACCAAGACCGGGCGCATGCCTCGCGACCAGCCGTTAGGCGAAGACACGGGAAGAGCCGGACAGCGGTGAGCGTTGAACCGTGTGCATAGAGCTAGGAGGTGGGCGATGACGAATAGCCACAAGTGGGCCGTATGGATCGCAGCGAGCGCAATAGGCTTCCTGGTGTTAGCGTTCCTCGGTGAGACTGCGCTTCTTGCAGCCATCGCCTATTTTATGGCTCGCATCGCCTTGATCGGCGGAGGCTTTGCGTTGATCGGGCTTACCCTTCGGCGATCCAACTAGTCTTCGCTCCCGCCTGACGGTTCATCCAGGACGTATCCGGATCCAAACCGGTTGCCTGGCCGTTCAGAAGGCGCTGGAGGTTGACAGGCTCGTCCTCTGTTCCGAGATATGTTGCGCGAAGCAAATCTTGGCCGAAGCGAGAAGATCTCTAATTGAGTAGGTCCCGCCTCGTCAACACCGACGCCCAGGACTCGTCGCGCGCTGCCAGCAACCGGACCGACAAACGCGGGTCTGACTACGCGACGAGATATTGGCTGCGGCGGTGCAACACCCAGAAGCATCCCGCTCGTCCGGCGGCAACGTGTCCGCCGCTTGCAGTCAATCCCGCGCAAGCGATAGCGGGCCCTCTACGCTATCGAGTGAGTACTCGAACCACTACCGCCATAGGAATTGACTGTGTACATACGCCGTGTCGTAATGTCGGCCATCAAAGGCTTCGACAAGGTGGAGCTCAGTTTCGCTGGTGACAGTGAACAGCTCGCTGGATGGGCAGTGATCACTGGGGAAAATGGGACCGGCAAGACCGCTTTCCTCAAAGCGATCTCGCTTGCACTCCTAGGGCCCGAGCAAGTGCTCTCGCTTGTGCCCGATCTGCGGGGCTGGATCGCGGAGGGCGCTAACCGCGGCACGATTTCGGTTGAAGTTCAACCAGACCACGAAATTGATAAGACTAAGCGGGGCGGTTTTCCGTCGGGCACCTTTTGGGCTGAAGTGGAAATACGCCACGAAGGGCCAATGACTGAAATTGGGTCGGCGGATATCCTTCGAAACAAGAAAAAAGGTGCCTTGAACGGCCCGTGGCAGTCTTTGACACCAGGTTGGTTCTCCGTCGGCTACGGACCCTTTAGGCGTATGTACGGGAGCTCGCCCGATGCTCAAAGATTGATGATGCTTCCCGGTCGAATCCCGCGTTACGCGACTCTTTTTAAAGAGGACGCTACCCTCGCAGAGGGTGAGGAATGGGTTAAGCAGCTTAACTACCGCCGTCTTGAAAAAAATAAAGATGATACCATTATTCTTAATGCCCTACTAGATTTGGTCGGAGATAACTTCTTACATCAAGACGTTGCGGTTGATGAGGTGAATTCGGACGGAATCTGGCTCCGAGACTCCGCAGGGCATCGAATGCCGCTGTCCGACATGAGTGAGGGCTATCGTTCAGCGCTCGCAATGTTCATCGACATATTCCGACACATGGCCGCGGTCTATGGCGTAGATGGGCTCATAACACGCAATTCAGACGGCCAATTTATTCTTGATCGTCCCGGCGTGGTTATGATTGACGAGGTGGATGCGCATTTACACCCGGCGTGGCAACGAGAGATAGGATTCTGGCTTAAACAGCACCTTCCGCGCGTACAATTTATCGTGACCACACATAGCCCTCTCGTTTGCCAAGCTGCTGACGCCGGGCGCATATATCATATGCCGTCGCCCGGCGAAGGGGCTCCGTTTAGGGTTTCGTCGGATGAGTACCGAAAAATTATTGCGGGAAAACCTGACGAAATTTTGCTTTCCGATGCGTTTGGCCTGCCCCATACGCGCTCGCCACGAGCCGTTGATGCATTAAAAAGACGCGCGCGCCTAAAGGCGAAATATAGGTCAGTCGGGCTGAGCCTCGAGGAGCGCGCCGAGTTAGACCAATTGTCTTTATTTACATTAGATGATGCCGGTTAGACGACGTGCGTAGGCTGACGCGGCCTGAGCTTTCGCTCGAAGGTCGAACTTCGCTATATAAGCGTGCCCGAACTTGTGATTCTGCTGCAACAGCTCGTGTGATGTGGAAGGCGTTTCGCAAGTCAGCAGAAGTCGCTCCGGTTGTTGACACCCTTGCACTCATGGCAGGACCTCGCCAGCGATGTGCGTACTGCAGCGATTCTCACGCATCGGATATCGATCATTTTCTACCCATCGAACGTGACTACAACTTAACGTTCAAATGGAGGAATTTGTTGTGGGTCTGTGCTCAATGCAACCGCAAGAAGAGTTTTCGCTTTCCCACTACCTTAAACGGAGATCCGCTGTTGATCGATCCGTCTCAAGTCGACCCCTGGCAGCATTTAACTCTTGACACTGCGTCAGGGGTAATAGCGCCCCGGTACATTGGCGATGATTTCGATCCTTATGGCGAAGAGACACTCGATGTATTGCCCACGATAAATTACGAGGCTGTTGCTGAGAACCGTGCTCGGATCTGCAGTCGAGTTATTTCTGCCGTAGAAATGGTCACGTCGGATCCAACGCGGGATGCAGTTTCAGCATTGATGCGCGAGGTATTGCAAGATGATGTCGGCGTGTCTCGATGGTACGGCTACTGGGAAGGGGCATACGAAGTGGAAATGCTGAGTTTTCAAGCGGCCCAGGAAGCAATCTGGAAGCGGTTTCTGCGCGCTTGCGCCTAGTGCACACCCTCATAATTAAGCCACTGCGAAGGCTGATTCTCCTGGGTTAGCCGAAAACTTGGGATAGCCAGCCATTACTGGGTGACTACCGGCTCCTGCGGAGTCGCCTTACACTTCGGCGCATGGGGACGAACGAGCTAAAGGTGCCATGTGACCAGCTTCTACAGGCGGCCACTCGATGGCAGGGCTTGAGCGCCGGGCTGGCGACGACGGCACCCTCACCGGGCCTACCGTTTCAGCCAACCACGGCCTCGATCAGCGCTATCGACGCGGCAACCGGAATGGGTGCGGCGGCGTGCGCGGCTCGCATCCAGGACACAGCGGCCAAGGTCATGTCGGCCGCTGCTGGGTACGGGAACCAAGATGCGAGCGGCCAGGGCCAGCTAGCGGCGGTCGCACCGGTAGTGATGGTGTGACGATGGCACCGACACTGTCGCAGCTGCAGGCCTGGCAAACCGACCACCTGATTAATGCCGCCACTTACTGGACGACCACGGCCGACCGCTGGGAAGACACTTTCACCCAGGTCCGCAACCAGGCGACCACAATGGGGTGGGAAGGCGAAGGCGGCGAGGGACTTCGGGCCCGAGCCGGTGGCGACCTGGCCACAGTCAGTACCAAAGCCGATCTGCTGCGAAGTGCCGCGCAGGTGGCGCGCACCGGGGCCGGCAACATCAGCGCTGCCCAGCGACGAGCCTTATATGCCGTCGAGGACGCCGAGAACGCAGGCTTTCGGGTGGGTGAGGACCTGTCGGTCACTGATACCCGCACCAGTCGATCGGCCGCCGAGCAGGCCGCGCGCCAGGCGCAGGCGCAAGCCTTCGCCGGTGATATCAACCAGCGCGCCGCTCAGCTGCTGGCAGTGGAGACCGAAACATCAGGCCAACTCACTAGCGCTGCCGGTGATGTCGGAGCGATGAACTTCTCAGGGGCACTGGGCGGTGCACCACTTAGCGGGCCGCATTCGGGGAGTCCGGATGACCAGATCGTCAACGGCCCTAACCCGAATGGACCACACATCCGACTGGTCGATAACACGACGGGACCGGGCGACCCGTCGAATCCCACGCCGGGAGCGCAACCCACGCCGCAGATCGGGCCGTTTCCGGTGCCGCCGCAGGTCGCTGCCTCCGCACCGCCAGAACCGCCGCGTCCGGTAGACCCGACCGGGGGCCTACTTACACCGCAGAATCTGCCACCGGCCCCGCCGCCGCCCAACATTCCAGGTGTGCGGCCAGCGCCCGCGCCCACTCCCATTGGCGCAGCACCGATGCCGAGCTACCCCGACCTGGTCAACCAGGTCAACAGCCAAGGGCAGGTCATACGCGACATGCAAAACGCTCAGCACAACGTCACCGCTGGCGGCCTCCTGGGTGCCGGGCTCGCCGGGTGTACCACCGGCGGTGTCGCCGCCGCTCTTCCGTCCGCACTGTTTCCACCCTCAGAACTTGCTACGGTTCCCGGAGGATGCGCCGCCGGTGCGATCACTGGTATCTCCGGTTACCTCGCTGCAATCTGGGGCGCTAATGCGTTTGGGGGCAAGTAGCAATGTCATCGAAACGAGCCAGAACCATTGCCTTCGCCGCCTGCGCGTTCGCGGGCCTGGCGGGCGGAGAAGCATTCACCTACGCGACAGTCCACCAAACGATTCATCTCGTCGTGGCGGCCGTCGCGGCTCTCGTGTTCGTGCTTATTGTCGGTACGACCGCGATCATTACAAGACGCGCAGGCAACTCCGATAACACCAAGTGACTACCCGAGCGGGAAGGCCAGCCGCCTACATGAAGCGGCACCGGGACCGGGAGGAAACCACTACGGTCAGTACCCGCTGTGGGAAAACCGGTCGCCGGTGCCGCATGCCGAACCGCATCGACCGGCTGGCTTCTTAACCGGGAGCGAGATCCGGACATCTGAATCCTACTGTATGCGTTGATGTTTGAACCCCGCCGCACCGCCGCGCTCCACCAGCTCGCGAGGAACGAGGGACCGGTCATGGCTGGCGATGGGCATCCGCTGGCGCACCAGATGCAGCAAAAATCGCGCTGGACACCGTTTGACGCATTGGCGCGGCGGGGTGGCCTATTTGCGCAGCTGAGGGGTCCATCGGCGCGTGTCGTACTCGTCAGACCAGTCTTCTTTGTTGCCCCATAGCTCTTCTGGCTTCGAGGGGGCCTCCCAGTCCGCCGAGACTGGTTGCGCATGACCAGCATCAAATAGCCTTTCAGCTTCGGATTGACTTGGCACGGTGACCACGTCGCCGCGCTCAACGCTCGGCAGGTTGTAGGCCATGCCTTTGATCGAGCGAATGAATCTGACCTGTGTCGGCCCATCGCGCTTGGTTGCCATTTATACTCCCAGTAGTGAATCATGTTGCCAGATAAGTCATTTGACTCAGGTCGCTGTCTTCATTCGATCAAGTTGAGCAAGCGCATCCGGTCCACTTCGCGGCCGTAGCGCTTCCAGCTCCACGCGGGCCTGCGTACCGGTGCGCTGCATCTCCATCGTGCGAATCAGCGCCAATCTGCCACTAGCGCCGTTGTATTCGACGGGCGGGCGGTCCGAACGTGTGAAGAACCTGCGCAGCTCACCGGAATTCGCGCAGCGCTCAACATCTCCAATCGGAGCGTTGGCATATCGAGACAACGACCTGATCGCTGCAGTGGCGTCGGGGTAAGCGGGAACTGTCACCGGCCCAAGCTCGTACAGCTTGCCAGATACCAAGGTTCGCGTCACCTTTCCGTCGGCGTAACTCCATTCATCTTCTAAAGTCTTGAATGCGAAACTCGACCCGGAAACATCACCACGTGAGACAAGCTCGTAGACATCACTGCGATGGCTGGGCAAGTCAACCTTGTAATGCAGTCCACGGTAGTCGATTTCAAGACGAAGCGTCCCCGCACGGACCGAGCCCAGAAGCAAGTCGTAACTGTGGTTGTAACAGGAAATGACACCACCACCAGCGCCAGGCCAACCCGCGTCTCGCTCAGCGTTTAAGAACGTGGGCGCAACCTGTTCGATGAAAGTTTCAACTCCATGCGGGACGGTATCGCCAGCGCTGGCCGTGACCGGTAAAGGACTTGAATCCAAACCGAACACGACCCCATACCCCGCGACCGTCATCGACTTACCACCGCCGACGACTCGGCATTCCACTGGGGTAGTCCGGACCTCCGTATCAGTCATGATGTCACGCTTACCCTTTCCGATCCCGCGTGGGAACTACTGCTAATGCCGACGGACCCGGCGAGGAGGCTGAGACTCCACACGCACACGGCCTCCCAGCAGGTCGCGCAACCCCCAATTTCATCGCGGACTCGCTGGCGTGCATGCTCGTCCCGATCCTGAAGCGCCAATTGCAAACGTGCAGTGAGCGATTCGGGGTTCCCTATGCATCGGTGCGTCATGGTTAAGTCTCCTGCGTCTCAAGTTGGCGGAGGTCAGAGAGTAGGTTCAGCGCTCGTTTGGCTATCCCGCACCAACAGTCCGGACAGTCGCTAAGGTCATCACAGAACACCTGGTAGGCATCATCATCACCAGTGTGCAACGCCAAAAGTAACCGCGCCGTAAGACTTTCGGAGTCACCGCACATGTGCACGTCATCCAATTCCAATACGGCCCAGAACCCTTCAGGCGTCGGATAATTGCGCACCGTCGCACAATCAGGCGCATGCAGTGCCAACGAATGCCACGTCTCGTAAGCTTTGTCACGTTCTGACTTCTCAAACCACCACTCCCGGTCCCAAATCCCGAACTCCTTGTTAACCAACGGGTTCTGATCACCGTGGCGCAGCCGGGTGTCAATAATGTCTTCGAGTGCTTGCCGCAATTCACGTCGCTGGTCGGAGCCAAGCTCGTACCGATCCGCCTCTGCGGCAACCGCTTCCACCAAAGCACACGTCGCCGGAATCTCGGCCGCCCACTCGCAACGCTCAATGCGCGCGGCGGCCCAGCGCTGCAACACGTCGTCTTCGTCGTTCACTGTGCCCTCCGAATTCCAGTGCCAGACATAGCCTTCACGCTGGACAGTCGGCCGCTCGTCTTGCGCTTGCGGGGCGGGTCCAGCGACGTGAGCAACTTGTGCAGCTGATCGCTAGCTTTCGGGTGATCATGCATTCGAGCTGCGTCGTCCAGAATGCGAGCCATCGTGCGAGCCTGCATCACCGTCGCGGGGCGCTGCTCCGTCATCCCCGACTGCGCACACTGCTCAATCACGGCTTGCTCATTCGGACCGACAACCGGCTGCTCATTCGAACCGGCTACCGCCTCTGTCGAAACAGTCTCTGCGGCAGCGTTTTTCGGTGATGGGCTCCGCTTCCGTTGTGCGGCACGGATCTGCACCACGTTCGTCAGCTCGGTAGCTGGCGGCATCGGAGTCTTGCGAGTGCTGCGATAGCGCGCCATCCGCTCAGCCTGAGCGGCCTTGCACGCCGAGCCACGGCAACGCTTGCCGTACATCCTCGACCCGCATTCCCCAGGGGCCACGCACTCACTCACTGCTCTATAATACCCGGCCCGCAAAGCCGTTGCAGGGCAATCTATTTCGAGCCTGATACAGCAAACTTCAAGTGAGTCACAATGACTCACCTGTCGCCGTTTGGCGGTGCCGGTGCTTGTTTGCTGGCTACCCCAACAGCCGTGCTCGAAAATCTGGCCTGCCTGACAGGCTGGGGATGGTCAGCCGCCAAAAAGCGCAGGTCAGAGCGTTATCGGGCATATCTAACTAGTTTGGCCAATTGTTTGCTGGCGGATAGCTCGGAGCCGGAAATTGTGACGGCCCATGGTCTTCCAGCAAACTATCTTGATGGGCATGTCGGGAACGGAAGGTTGCTGAATGACGTTGCACGACAGATGGATTCGATAATGCATGTTGAATGAGCATGCGCGCCGCTCGCAACGGCAACTGATAGCCGGAAAAGGGAACTGGTCGGCGTAGGGAACTGGTCGGCGTAGAGAACTGGTCTACGCCGGATGGTCCGATGGCTAAGGGGTGTCGATTGAGCCTGTGGCGCAACGTCTTTCGGCTTCGCGCTAGGTGTCTGAATTACCTTCTCTCACAAGGCTTTACCAATCCGGCTTTACCCATACTTGCGGCTCAGGCACCGGCTCATCTCGGCGCTGCCGGTTGCACCGCACGTGACTTGCTCGCAAGTTGCTCCACTCATAGGCCAATTGCGGGTGCGTGCTGCGGGGGTGGTAGTGATCGGCGTCGAAAGCTCGCGCGGTGTTGGCGGGTGCGTCGTAGTCGATCGCCGCATGCTCGGCATCTCCGCGCAGGACGCAGAGGTGGCAGGGTGCATTGATCATTCGGCAGTGGGTTTTGAATTTGGCTTTCAGCTGCGACCACTGGTGTGTCCATCCGGTCATACCGTCACCCCTTGTCTGGCTTCCCTCGCTGCCTTCCGAGCGGCGCGTTTGGCGTCTGCGTCGGCGAGCTGGCGGGCTCGCTGGGCCTTCGAGATGCGGCGACGCTGCTCGGTACTGGGCGGGGCACTGTTCGTCTGCCCTGGGCTCTCTGAGCCGGTACTGCGAGCCATTGCGGTGGCTTTGTCGGCAACGGCTGACCGGCGTAGCTCAAGCTCAGCTCTGGACGCCTTGCGCTTGCCGTTCGGCTTGCTGCGCTTGCGCAGTGCAGGTTGGGGCGTGGACTTCGGACGGGTCGGAGCTTGACGGACGGGCGTCGGAGCGCAGTCCGGCACCTGACCGACAATGAGTCCACCGACGACACCAGCCGGACGCTCGGCCCTTGGCGTGTTGCGTAGCCACAGCTGGCATTCAATCAAGTGATCGCAGGTCCGGCAGATCTTCTGCGCTTCGCGCGCCGCGACAATGCTCTCTGCTGCCCGATCAAACAACTTCCACATGTCCGGCGACCGATCAGCTCGGCACAAGGCATTCGGCATCGGCGGCATGCCGGTGACCAGATCCAGCATCGACGCCGGTTGGGATGCTAAGTGAATCTTTTGTTGTGCTGTCACGGTTGACGTTTCGTACAGCTGCGGTGTTGCGGTATGCCGTCAGCGTTGACTTGCCCTGCAACACAAGGCTTCTTGCATGTGCGACAGCGCGGGTGCCGGAACATCGTCCTGGCGATGCGCGCGTGAGTCTCCCGGCAGAACTGTGAATGCTGGTAAGTGACGCCGGGATGGGCGCAAATGACGCAATGCTGACTCACGTTGCGGCACCGCCTTTTCCACGTGAGTCAAAGTGACTCACGTGACCGGGGAGCGGCCTGACGTGGACGGCCCATAGGTGGCGGATCTTTGCTTTGCCGGAATGTGGACAATGTGGACATGTGGACATCTTGCGCGGAAATGTCCACATTAAGCCTCCGATAATTATGTCACCCTTAAAACGTCTCTACCAGGTCTATATAGATAAGCTAAGTATTGATACCTTCACATATATACGACCCATAGGGTTTGCGCCGAAAAAGTGTCCACATTGTCCACATTCCGGCAAAGCAAAGATCCGCCACCTATGGGCCGTCCACGTCAGGCCGCTCCCCGGTCA
>NZ_LZSC01000082.1 GCF_001665235.1 Mycobacterium sp. 1100029.7 | reverse complement strand
CGCGGAGACACTGAGGTGGCCGCTGGTGACTTCAAGAACGACAACTCGCGCCTTGGACATGAACCATGACTGTCACCTATGACGCGACTCATCACCGACACACGCAGGTGTCACCCATGACGCGACTCATCTGTCACCTATGTCATGAACCCAGACACCCTTAGCTCCACAACATTTCAGCAGGTCAGCGCCGGTAGCGGCCTGGTCCCCGAGAGCCAGGCATAGTCGCGCCCGCCCCCGGCGTGGGTATGGCTCCTCCTGCCGGTGCACAACCCCAGGTCTGACTTAGCCGCGCACAGCCGAGGCGAGGATCCCCGGCAGCGCCGTGGGCCTTCGGTAGGCGGCGAATTTGGCCAGTCGGCGGCTGGTGGTCAGGGTTGTTTTGTTCTTGATGAAGAACACGGGCTTGGGGGACAGCGTGAACTCACCGCCGAAGAAGGAGCGTGGCGCCGGTCGGAATGGGACTTCGACCACGGCCTTCTGCACGTTCGTCAGCATGAAGGCGTTGTGCACCGTGCCGACTCCGCTGCCGATGTCTTGGGCGTCATTGCCGGGATAGGAGCCCCAGGGCGCTAGCGCGAAAACCATCCCGGCCCAGATGTTGATGCCAATCGCACCGTAGCGCAGCCGCGCAATTGCCTCGTCGAGAGCTTCAGCGTTGTGTCTGCGGGTTTTGGGATCAATGGCAATTACGGCGCCGAGAGACCCGGGAAGTGTGTTGTTGGCGAATTCAACGGCGTTGTGCAGGAATTGCTTTGGCGTCTTGCCGGGAAGACGCACGACGCCAAGGACTCCGCCGAAAACCTCTTCCTTCAGAATGTTGGCCCCGCTGCTGGGGTCGACGTCGGGGATGATCGCGCGGGTCTTTTCTTTGCACAGGAACTCGGTGCCCGTCATCCCGTCACACGCTCTGGCGGTCTTCTCCTCCGAGCGTGGATAGTACGACGGCCGCGGCTCGGCATCGCGCATGGCCGTGGCGATTTCAGCGACAAGCTTGTCGGCCAGTTGCCACTCGCGCGGTATCACGACGACTTGGGTGGCATTGCAGTTGTGGCCGGCGTTGATGAGTTTCGTTGTGGCGATGTGCTCGGCCTGGAATCTCAAGTCTGCACGGCTCCAGTCACCGGGGACCACGATGAACGGGGTGACGCCGCCGAGTTCGGCGGTTACCGGCTTGTCAACGAGCTTGGTGTTGTCGGCCTTTCGGGCGGCTGCGCGGTCATCGGTGCCCCAGACGATCGCGTCGTAGGTGGCGGCTGACCCCGTCATGTGGATGGTGTCGACCCTGGGGTGACGGGCCAGGTAGCTACCGACGTCGTTTCCGCCGTACACGATCCGAAGCCAGTCTCGCGAGATGAAGTCGCTGAAGATCTCTTCGTAGAACGGCCCGAGATAGTCGTTGACCGGATTTAGCTTTACGACGCACACGTTGCCTCGCACATAGAGCTGTTCGATCACGTCCAGCACCGTGATCGAGCCCATATTGCCCGCGCCCAGCACCAGGCAGACTTCGGGAAGCTTTTTGGTGTGGCCGCGGTACATTGCGGCGGCGTCGGTACGCGTCCGCTCGGCGCTGTTGCCCGGCTCGATCCACACGTCGGCGCGATATCCGTGAAAGAGAAGACGGTCGTACGCCGTCTGGGGGAAGACGTCGACGATGACTTGGCCGTCGGGACGAGTGCGCACGCGGTGCGCGTCGATCGGTTCTTTGCCGGCAAGCATCCGCTTGAGGACCCGCAGTTGCGTGTTGATGGCGTGGATGGGCACCCAGACGCCAGTTGCCCATTCCTCGGAAGCCCAGATGGATTGCGGCGAAATGCCTTTGGCATCGACGGCAGCGGCCACCAGCTGAGGAGCCACACCAAAGATGTTGCGGGGCAGAGCCTCCAGCATCGTCACCTTTTCGGTCAACGGCAACGCTGTCCAGCTGTGTGCGCCTGAACATAGATCATCGAGTGCCTTGTCGAGTGCAGCCGTATTGATCGTCATCCCTGTCGTCATGGCGCCCCCTGGGAGGGATTGGATTGGATTGCCGGGGTCCTCTAGCTGCAAAGTAGGCGCGGATCTGGACGAAATCCATCCCGCCAGCTAAGCGGCAAAGGCAATTGTCAAAGTGCGCGACCACGGTCCTCGCCGAGCGAGTTCGGTGCTGCGTCGACTTCGGCGGTGCATGGGACTGCTTGGCCCGCATTCGGCTGCATGCGACGTCAGTCAAATAAACGTATGACCTAAGTCAGGGTCGGCCGCCTCATGCTCTGCGTTTAGCCTTCGCTGTTGACCTTGCTGCGACAATGGTCATACGCTTTGGAAGCATATGTCGATAGGCTCGCTGCGGAAGGTCGAGAATCAATGAACGCGCACACTGCAGTACCCAACGTCTTCGAAGCCGGGCTGCCCACCTTCGACTACAGCCTCACTGCCACCCCGCACGACGTCCTCGAAGATGTCCGACTGGCGCAGTCGCGCGCCCCTATCGCTATCGGGCCTCTCGGTCCGGAAATCCTGTCCTATGAGCTGGCTCGAGAAATATTGCGTGACAACAGATTCCGACTTCCGCCCGGTATCACTCTGGCGGCGCAGGGCATCACTTCGGGTCCGTTGTTCGACAAGATGGCGAACAGCCTCCTGGGTCTGAACGGTGCGCCGCATGTTCGGTTGCGCAAACTGGTTTCCAAGGCGTTCACGCCCCGCGCGACATCGCGTCTCCAAAATGCGATCCATGAGGTGGTCAACGGTCTGATCGACCGGGTGATGGACGCCGGACGGTGCGATGTCGTGACCGATATCGCGCGTCCTTACCCGACTCCGATCATGTGCGCGCTGCTCGGCGCTCCCCGTGAGGATTGGGAGTTGTTCGCGGACTGGACTGAAGAAATCTTTAAAGCCCTCAACTTCCAGCCCGATGCCTCCTTCGACGAGTCCGCGGTCATGCGCGCATGGAGCGAGCTCGACACCTACGTCGACGGCATGGTCGCCGCGCGCCGCGACAATCTGACCGACGATCTGCTGTCAGAGCTCATTCGCGCCGAAAGTGACGGTGACCGGCTAACTCTCGACGAACTCCGCATGTTGGTAAGCGGCTTCCTCATGGCGGGAACGGATACGACGCGGAACCAACTGGCGGCGTCGGTTCAGGTGCTCTGCGAGCATCCCGACCAATGGGCGGAGCTGCGCGACCAGCCGGAACTCGCGATGCAGGCGGTCGAGGAGACCATGCGGCACTCACCAGCGGCCTGCATTGTGCCGCGGGCCGCCGTTGGCGATGTCGAGTTCGCCGGCTACCTGTTCCCGGCGGGAACCTTCGTCCTCGCAAACACCCTCGCAGCCAACCGAGACCCAGCAATTTATAACGATGCTGACCGCTTCGACATCACGCGCAACGACGTTCCCGCAATTCTGACGTTCGGTGGTGGCGCGCACTACTGCCTGGGGGCGAACCTCGCGCGCAGGGAACTAGCCGAAGCACTCACCGTCCTCACCCGCCGGCTCACCGCGCCCCATCGCGACGGTCCGGCACCGTGGAAATCCCTCCTGGGCATGACCGGTCCGACAACTCTTCCGATCGGATTCACCAGCGACAGGCTTGTGACGGCGCATGCGTAGTCGTGGCTGGGCGGGTTCGACGCCCTCGTCGGACGAGGAGGCTATTTCGCGCATCCTGAGTGCGGTAGACCAAGAAATTGCCGAGCATGGCGCGGCGATACGCCTTGCCGACGTGGCCCGCAGGCTCGGAGTCACTCGCCAGACCGTCTACCGCTACTTTCCCAACGCCGACGCGCTGCTCGTCGCCAGCGCAATGCGTGCTGTCAACGGGTTCATCGACCAAGTAGCAGACCATGTAAGCGGCCTCAACGATCCGGTCACCGCCGTGGTCGAAAGCGTTTCATTCGGAGTCGAAAGCCTTTCCGGCGACCCGCAACTCGAACGTTTGTTGGCGCGACGGGACGAAGGAGAACGTGTCACCTCGCTGACCTCCGATACAGCAATCGCGTTTTGCCTGTCCGTTTTCAACCGCCTAGACGTCGATTGGAAGCTTCACGGCTATGACACCCCCGCCCTCCGCGAACTTGCCGAGATGACCTTGCGCACCGTGCAGTCCCTCCTGACCGATCCCGGGCAGACACCACGCAAGGGACTCGCGCTACGCCGCTTCATCGCCAAATGGCTGGGTCCAGCGATCCTGTATCCACGGATGACCTCCTTGCCCATCCTTGAACGGCACGCATCGTCCGACGGGCTCATCGAAGCGGGAAGGGTGCGCTGATTTGCGAATCTCGGACGAGAGGCCGCTGACGGCGCCACTGCGATCCTCTCGGCGCCCATCTCGGCGGTGGGAACGCCACCCACGTGCGCCTAGGATCTCTTTATGGGCAGGGCTTTCGTCGTCACATTCGCAGTCGGGTTGCTTGTCGCAGTGTTTGGTCTGATCTGGGCGCTACAAGGATTTGGAGTGCTCGGTGGTAGTCCGATGAGCAACACCACAACCTGGTCCATCATCGGTCCGATCACCGTAGTGATCGGGCTCGCGATCACGATATTCAGCTGGCGGAAACTTTCGTCGAAGTAGTCCGTGACCTCTATGCCACGGCGAAGTCCACGGTGTGCCAGCCCGTGGCGCCGTCGGGGACGCTGCCAACCTGATCTGAAGTTTGGGTGGCTCCGGTGTTGTCGGTGGCGCGCACTGTAATGGTGTGTTTCCCAGGCGATTTCGCCTGCCACGGGAAGCTCCACAATCGCCACGTCGCGGTGGAATACTCCGCGCCCAGTTCGGCTGCGTGCCACTCGCCGTCATCTATGCGAACCTCCACGGTCCGCACCCCGCGATTCTGGGCCCACGCGACACCGCCGAACACCACGGGGCCCGTCGTAACCTGTTGACCGTCCTTCGGCACGTCGATGCGCGACTCGGTTTTGATCGGCGCCTGCGCCGCCCAGCCGAACCGCGTCCAGTACGCCTTTGCTTTGTCGAAACGAGTCAGCTCCAGGTCGACGACCCACTTGGTCGCCGAGACGTACCCGTAAAGCCCGGGGACCACCAGTCGGGCCGGGTACCCATGCTCGACCGGCAGTGGCTGACCGTTGAGGCCCACCGCCAGCAGCGCCGCGCGGCCGTCGGTAAGAGCCGTGGCCGGCGTGCCTGCCGTGAATCCATCGATCGACGTCGAGAGCACCATGTCGGCGTCGGCATGCACCCCGGCCCTCGCCAGCAGGTCGGCAAGCCGGTACCCCGTCCACACGCCTGTCGAAACAAGGTTTCCGCCAACGGGATTCGATACGCAAGTCAGCGTGATCACCGTCTCGACGGCCTCGAAGTGGGCCAGGTCTTCAAAGCGGTAGGTGGCTTCGCGGTCCACCATGCCGTGGATGCGCAGGCGCCAGTCGGCGCGGCTGAGTTGCGGAACACTGAGCGCCGTATCCACCCGGTAGAAGTCGGCACCGGCGGTGATAAAGCTGGGCAGGGCAACGTCTTTGGGCTGCACATCAGCGGGTATCGCCGGCGCTGATGTGCGCGGTATCGGTAGCGTTGCGGCGCTGCGGTCGGCGGCCACCGAATGCAGCATGCGCGTCAAGACCGCGCCTACCACACCGCTCACGACGCCGAATCCGAGCAACCCGAACACGACCATTGCGCGCCTGCGCGCGTCCGGCTCGTCGCCGGCACCCTCGGCCGGGTCTTTCGGGTCAGGCCAGAACCGCCCGGTGAGAAAGCGCAGGACCGCTATGCCGCAGACGGCGCCCGCGACAGTGGGGGCCGTCTCGAGCAACGACGCGCCCTGCCGCGACAGCACCGCCGCGCACCCCAGGATGCCCGCGGCGGCGATCGCGGCGCTGCCGATCGGGCGGCGTCGAGTTTCCAGACTGCCGGTGATCGCCGCGATCGTCGCGATCACCACGAGCACGACGATCCCCAAGAAGATCTTGTCCAGCGAGCCCAGCGTCTGAATCGCCCATTCCTTGACGGGTCCCGGTGCCAGGTCGACGATCACCGAGCCGATGGCGGCACGCGGGTTGGCCCGCGTGCCGAACGGAATGGTCACCAACTCAGCTACTCCGAGCGAGACCGCCGCCGCGGAGACCCCGGCGATCATCCGTAGATTCGACGGGGCGACGGCCATCGGAATTACTGTACCCGCGTTCACCTCGACGACAGCAAAAGCTGTGCCGGGCAAGCGGTCTAGGCCGACCGTGCTGGCTGTCTCAGCCGAGGCCGACGATAATTCTCCGCGACAATTCCTCGAGTTTGACGTTCTGGTTCATCGATAGCGTCCTCAACAACTCGAACGCTTTCGCGGCGTCGACGCTGAACCGCAACATGAGCACGCCTTTAGCCTGGCCGATGATGTCGCGGCTTTCCAGTGCGCGTCGGAGCTGATCGTTCTCGGCAAGTAACGCCCGTACCCGCTCGTCCTCTAGCGTCACCGCGTCGACGGCGACGGGGTCCGGCGACACCCGGGGCGGATATGACATGAGGCGGTGTACCCCGAATGGACGCGCAATCCACCCATGCACGGCTTCGCCAGCGCAAAACGGCGGTGATGCCACGTCAGCCAGTGAGCGAAGAATTCCGTCCGAAGCAAATGTCGAGCTAGCCGTTTGGGGTCCAGCGAGGCACACTCGACGTTGGAGAGGGGCTGAACCGAGTCCCAAAGGAACAACCTGAAGCCAGACCGAAGCGCTCAAGAAGAGGGTTGTGACGCTGAGGCTTCCCCCCGTCAGCCCCTCCCCATTCAATTGCGCTCGTGCGACGACATTCGACTGGTCAGTGTCCCGAGATTCGTGATTCGTGTTCCTGGATCAGCCAGCGCGCAACGTCGATCAATTTCATGTTCGTCTCCTGCGATGCCTCGACGAGCATCCTGAAGGCGTGCAGCGCCGCAATGTTGTTGCGGTGCATCAGCAGCCCCTTGGCCTGCCCGATCAGATCGCGGCTTTCCAAGGCACTTTCGAATTGCTGCTCGGATTCCGCCGCCATCAGTGCGACGGATGCGTGCTGCGCCAGCACTTCGCCAATGGCTACCGACTCGTCGGTGAACGCGCCGGCTCGATCGCCATACAGGTTGAGGGCGCCGAGATTGGTGCCGACGACAAAAAGCTGAAAGGACAGCAGTGTGTGCACCCCGCGGTCTCGGGCCGCTTCGGCAAACTGCGGCCACCGCGTTTCGGTGGCCATGTCGTCGATGCGGACGGTGCGTTGTTCGCGCAGGGCATCCAAGCACGGACCGTCGTTGAGTTCGGATTGCAGCGAATCGAGCTCCTCGACGAGCATGCCGCTCGGCGCGCGGGACTCGACGGTGTTCTTGCTGATCGTACAAACGCCGGCCCACCGGACGCCCGGCACTGTTGAGCCCGCGCTTTTGACGATGGCTTGCAACGTCGATTCGGCGTCTGCCTCTGCCTGCAGCTGGACTGCCAGGGCGCCGAATACTCTGGTGAGGTCGTCGGTCACTTCTTCAGAATATCGGCGTTTCCGAATCCGGTGAAGCTACGAATCAATGGCAGAGTCGCCGCGGTCGCGAAACCCGCCGGCGCCGCGCAGATCGCCGGCACGGCATTGAGTACCTGCATGGCGGTGGCGACGCTTGCTGAGCGCACATGTTCTTCCATGCTCGCCGCGCGGGTGAAGCTGGCCAGGCAGAAGAAGTGCGCGCGCATCGACGGGTCACCCTCGATGGTCAACGTCCACCCGTCTTGGGGCTTGGGCCAATGGCTCGGGTACTCGCCGCCGACGGTCCACAGCGTCTCGATCTCGACGAGGATTTCACCGTTGCGTTTCCCCGACCACTTCCACCGTTGCCCCGCAGTCGTTCCCGCGAGGAGCACATGGTCGAAGATCTGATGATCTTCACGTGCCGGGACCGCCTCCACGGATGCGGTGACCTCGTCGATGTCGGCGTTCAGCGCGTCGGCGAGAAACCAGACTTGTTCGGTGAAGATCCCACTGTTGAACGCCAAGAACTCGCTGCCTTCCGCGCTGATCTGTTCGACGGGTTGCCCAAAACGCATGTTGTCGAACGTGATTGACGTGCTTTCGTAGACCGACCAGTCGGCGCGCTCCTGAAGGGTGATCTTGTCGATGGTGCGGCTCATTCCCGACAGCGCCAGCGGCAGGGCGCCCGAGAGGTTTCCGGGATTCAGCCCGCTGCCGTGAACCGTGCTGTCGCCTGCCTGGCAAGCATCGAGCACGCGATCGCGGTCGGCCGCCGCGACGCGGCGGGGATGAAACAGGAATGCCGTGGTCGCAACGTTTTTCCCACTGGCGAGCAGCGTGCACACCTCGTCGACGTTGGTGTTTCGCGGAGTGTAGAGCACGCAGTCCGCGTCGAGCGCCACGATCGTGTCGGCATCGGTGGTCGCAGTCACGCCGATCGGGTCGCGGCCCACCAAAGTGCCGACGTCGACACCGTCTTTCGACTCGGAATACACACGGGCGCCGACGATCTCGATGTCAGCGCGGTGGTCGATGATGGCCGTGACCATCTCGGTGCCCACCGTGCCGATGCCCCAGGCAATGACGCGCAACTTCGGCAGGCGAGCGCTCTGTGGCATCTGCGGTTCTCCTGACGTCAACGTCGACAAGAACCTGGATGCTATAACGTGCCGCCGTAACAGGTGAACGGGGTCCGTAGTGCGCTCAGGACGTAACCCTGAGTCACCGTTCACCTTTCTGGCGACACGGAAAATCCGTTGTGCGTCTTCATGATTGGGCGACGCTGGCGAAGTTGAGGCTCATCCGCGCCCCGGCGGGGGCTTTCTGCTTCGGTACGCAGTGCTGCCAGTCACGTTGGCAGCGACCGTGCATGACGATCAAGTCTCCGCCGGCGGGGGTGAACACGGTGCTGGAACCGCCGCCGGTCGGGCGGACCAGGAATCGGCGTGGTGCACCGAGGCTGAGCACGGGCACGATGGCCGTCGCCGCTTTATGCGCGGGCCGGTCGGCGTGCCAGCCCGTGCCGTCTCGGTGGTCGCGATACCAGTTCATCCAGATCCGGTCGTAGGGGACGTCGAATTGTGCGCCGATTGTGGCGGCCAGCTCGGTGAGCAGTGGCGGGGCAAGCGCGAGGTCGACGTATTCGCCGGTGAGCCGTGGCTCGTCGACCAGACGATCGAACATCCAGCGCTGTCGCTGCTCCCACACATCCAGTGCGGCCAGCTCGGTCACCAGCTGATGGTGTCCAACGAGGAGGCCCGGCACGTGGGTGATCCACGAAAACGCGTCGAGCCGGTGTTCTGTGGCGGCTTCGAAGGCCGTCGCGTCGATCGTCGGCGTTTGGGATTGATCGTCGTCGAACAGCGTCGGCTGATAGGGGTCAGTCATCCATACCTCCTCATGCCGAACACGCAACTCAGTCAACCGCGAAGGTCGGCGGAATAATCCGCCTTCGGACAGCGGATCGATGCTGATGCGGCGTCGCGTGCTCAGTGGTGATGGTGCGACGCGGTGTGGTCGCGGTGCTGCTGGGCGGCGTTGCTGCCGCCGGCGGGATAGGCATGGATCATCGCGGTCGTCAGCTTGGGTACCGCATGAATCAGGTCGTGTTCTGATTCGTGCGCAATTTGGTGCGCCGCAGCCAAACTCAGTGTGGGATCGATGTCGAGCTCGGCGTCGGCATGCAGCCGATGGCCAATCCAGCGCATCCGCACGCTGCGCACCGAACGTACGCCTGGTCTGGTGGACAGCGCGGCCTCGGCAGTGTCGATCAACCGCGGATCGACACCATCCATCAGGCGCCGGAACACATCCCGCACCGCCGTGCGCAGCACGGCCAGGATCGCGACCGTGATCATCAGACCGATGATCGGGTCGGCCAGCGGGAAACCCAGCGCCACGCCGCCGGCGCCGATCAGCACCGCCAACGAGGTGAAGCCGTCGGTGCGGGCGTGCAGACCGTCGGCGGCAAGTGCGGCCGAGCCGATACGGCGTCCGACCCGGAGGCGATAGCTTGCCACCCACTCGTTTCCGAGGAACCCGAGCAGGCCGGCCAGCGCGACCCACCCGAGGTGGTCGATGGGCTGCGGATTGAGCAGTCGCGCAATGGCTTCGGAGCCGGCGACGACCGCCGACAGCGTGATCATGGCGACGACAAAGAATCCGGCGAGGTCTTCGGCCCGGCCGAATCCGTAGGTGTAGCGGCGCGTTGCGGCCTTGGTGCTCAACGCAAACGCGATCCACAGTGGCACGGCGGTCAGCGCGTCGGAGAAGTTGTGAATGGTGTCGGCGGCCAACGCGATCGACCCCGAGAGCACCACGATGACGATCTGCGCGAGCGCGGTCAGACCCAACACCAGCAGGCTGGTCTTCACCGCGCGGATCCCGTCGGTGCTCGATTCCAGCTCACTGTCAAAGCTGTCGGCCGCGTCGTGCGAATGCGGAACGAAAATTCCCTTGATCGCCGCGCGCAATCCCTTCGGATGATCGTGGCTGTGCCCGTGCGAGTGATCGTGGTCGGTCATCGTGCGTGGACATTTCGGTGATGGGTCGGCACGCCGGGACCGGCGTGTTCGGCGTTGAACACCGCATCGAGGACCAGCTGGCCGACGTGTTCGTTTTCGAGGCTGTAGAAGATGGTGGTGCCGGCCCGTCGAGTTCGCACCAGCCGAGCCAGTCGCAGCTTGGCCAGGTGTTGTGACACCGACGGTGCCGGCTTGTCCACCTTTTCGGCGAGCTCGTTGACCGACGACTCGCCCTCGGTCAGCGCCCATAACACTCGAATGCGGGTGGGGTCGGCCAACATTCGGAAGACATCGACGATCAGGTCGACCTGGTTGTCGGCCAGAGGTCTTGCAGCACTATCTGCATGCATACGCAGATAGTAGCAGTCAAACCGCTGCTCCTCGCCGCCGGCCTTAATGAAAACCATGGTCGACAACGCATGGTGAAGGCGGTACCGTGCGGATGGCGTTAATGAAAATGATTGTCAAAAATAATGCGGAGGCGATCGCCGATGAAGCCTGACATCCACCCCGACTACCACCCGGTGGTCTTCCAGGACGCCACGACCGGTAAGACGTTCCTCACCCGCTCGACGCTCACCAGCTCGCGGACCATCGACTGGGAAACGCCGGAGGGCGTGCGGACCTACCCGCTGATCGTCGTCGAGGTCACCTCGGACTCGCACCCGTTTTGGACGGGTGGGCGCCGAATCCTCGACACCGCAGGGCAAGTCGAGAAGTTCCGCCGCCGCTATGGCTCGCGCCACTGATTCCGCATCCCGCTAGTGGGCGTGAGCGACGCCCCACGGTGGTAGCGGATCGGGGTAGCAGGTCCAACGTTGCGGGCCCTCGGCCAGCTCGGTGTCGGTGAGCAGCGCAGCCGACATCAAGCCCAAAATCCGGTCGCGGTCCAGCTTGACTCCAATGAACACGATCTCTTGGCCGGGCCGTATTTCGGCGCCCGTCCAAAACTGCGCTGGCTCGATCGTCAAGTTGGGTCCGGCCTGTGACCAGATCGCGGCGAGGGCGGGGCGGCTGGCGATCCAGCAAAAACCCTTGCTGCGCAACAAGCCTTGCAATTGGTCCAGTGCCGCCTGCAGTCGAACCGGGTGGAAGGGGCGCCGCGCGCGGAAGGTCACACTGCTGATGCCGTATTCCTCGGTCTCGGGCGTGTGACCGCCGCTGAGTTCCGCATCCCACCCGGGCGCCTGCGCGGCGAGCTCGGGATCGAATAGGCCGGTGCCCAAGACTTCTGAAAGCGACACCCGACCGTGCTCGGTAGGCAAGATCCGGGCCGAAGGATTGAGGCGTCGTAGCACGGCGGTCACCCTCGCGCTGGAATCCGCGCCGGCCAGATCGGCTTTGTTGAGCAATATGACGTCGGCGAACTCGACCTGGTCGACGAGCAGATCGGCGATGGTGCGCACATCTTCGCCGCTGACGGCGAGATCTCGAGCGCTCAGCGCATCGCCGCGGGCAAGCTCGCTCAAAAACGTCGAGGCGTCGACCACCGTGACCATGGTGTCGAGTCTGGCGACGTCGCTCAGGCTGAAGCCGTTTTCGAACTCCCAGCTAAAGCTCGCCGCCACCGGCATCGGCTCGGAGATCCCCGTCGATTCGATGAGCAGATAGTCGAAACGGCCCGTCGCAGCGAGGCGCGTGACCGATTCGATGAGGTCTTCGCGCAGCGTGCAGCAAATACAGCCGTTGGTCAGTTCGACCAATTTTTCTTCGGTGCGGTCCAGGTAGCCCGTTCCGGCGACCAGGGCGGCGTCGATGTTCACCTCACTCATGTCGTTGACGATGACCGCGACCCGCAGTCCTTCCCGGTTCGCCAGGACATGATTGAGCAGCGTTGTCTTCCCGGCTCCGAGGAAGCCGGACAGCACGGTTACCGGAAGCAGGCCAGAGACGGGTGAGGGCATCGCTTAATGATAATGATTTTCATTAAGCACGCAACGGCGCCGCTGCCATTCAGAACTTCGCGACGGCCCCCGCGTCGATCGGCAGGGCCGCGCCGGTGATGTACTGCGCCTCGTCGGATGCGAGAAACAGCACGGCGTTACTGATCGCGCGCGCCTCGATGATCGGCACCGGCAGCATGTGGAACTGGCCGATCACCGCGGCCGTGTCGTCGATGGTGGGCGCGGGCAGATCCGGACGCAACGTGCGGTGGAACTGCTCGTTGTCGATCATCGGTGTCCGCACATTGCCGGGGTGGATGGAGTTGACCCGAATCGACTGGTAAGCAAGCTCATTCGCCAGTGAGTTCATCAAGCCCACGACGCCGTGCTTGGCTGAGGCGTAGTGCGCCATGTACCCGCCGCCGCGTAGACCCAGCATGGAGCTGACCAGGATGATGGATCCGCCGCGGCCGTCGGACATGTGCGGCACTGCCACCTTGATGGTGTGCCAGACGCCGGTCAGATTGATATCGAGCATCGTCTGCCAGGCTGTTTCCTCGAGCAGGGCAGCGGGCGCGGGACTCCCGCTGATGCCGGCGTTGGCAATCACGATGTCGGGCCGGCCCAATTCGTCGACTCCTCGCTGCAACGCGTCGCGAAGACCGGCGACGTCCCTGACGTCGGCCTTGGCGGTCACGATGCGCCGGCCCGACTTCTCGACGAGTTCCGCGGTTTCGTCGAGGTCGGCCTCCGTGGCTCCGGGATAGATGACGCCCTCGACGTCGCCACACAGGTCGACGCCGATGATGTCCGCGCCTTCTTCGGCGAGGCGCACGGCGTGTTCGCGGCCTTGGCCGCGCGCGGCACCCGTGATGAACGCGACCTTGCCGGCCACCCTGCCAACGGCGTTCGTCATCGTGACCCTTTCTACCGCTCGATTGATGTCATCGAGACGATAGCGCTGACCGTTAGCGGCCCGGGAACGCGAACGGGCTGGGCGCCGCGGGACCGGCGCCCGGCAACCCCAGGGGGCCCGGGCCGACCCCTGGCATCGGGAACGGCATCTGCCCGTTGGCGAGCGACGTCATCATGCCCGGGCATTCCATCTGGATCGCCATGCCGGCGACCATGCCGGCCATGCCCGGCGGAAGTCCTTTGGTTGCGCCCAGTTGCGACGCCACCGACGCCAGGGTTGCCCCCGGCTTGACCAGCGACGGACAAATCGACTGTCCGATCCCGGCAAGGGTGTTGTTCAACGAGCCGTTGTTGCCCCTGCCTACACCGCCCAGCGCGGCCGTGATCGGGTCGTTGGACGTGTCTGCCTGCGCCAGCGCGGGCAGGGTTGCGCCGGCGGCGAGGATGCCCGCCGCAACCGCCAGCGGACGAAGTGGCCCGGAAGCCGCACCGATGAAAGCTGCCCATGTCGTCGGTTGACGAACCTGCTGGGATTTCCATGGGCGGTACATCGTCAGTGCGGTCATAGTGCTCCTAGGTCGCGGAAGCGCACGGCTGTGCACTGCCCACGATTTCGGTAACAAACCTCAATCCGTTACAACACGAATCGGTTTCACGTCGCGCTAGCGCCAGGCGCGGGAACTCAGCAAACGCAACCCGTTGAGCGCGACGATGATCGTCGAACCCTCGTGGCCCGCCACCCCCAGCGGCAATGGCAGGTGGCCGACCAGGTCCCACACCACGAGTCCGGTGATGAAGGTCGCCGCGATGACGAGATTGGCGCCGACGACGCGGCGCGCGCGACGGGCCAGCGTCACCACGGCGGGGATGGTCGCGAGTTCGTCGCGGACGGTGACGGCGTCGGCGGTCTCCAGGGTGAGGTCAGCCCCGTTGCGGCCCATAGCAATTGACGTGTGGGCAGTGGCCATCGCCGGGGCGTCGTTGATGCCGTCGCCGACGAACAACACGCGGTGACCGTCGGCCTGCAGTTGACGCACGACGGCGACCTTGTCCTCGGGCAGCAAGTCGGCGCGGACGTCGGCGATGCCCACCTGTGCGCCCAGGTGCTCGGCGGCCGCACCGGTATCGCCGGTCAACAGTGCGGGCGGTCCCGTCGTGACCGCGGAGATGGCGCGGACCACAGCGTCGGTTCCCGGGCGCACCGTGTCGTCCAGTCCCAGAACCCCGACGGCCTCATCTTCGACGATGACGAGAACAGCGGTGGTGCCCCGGTCCTCGAGATCACTGGTTGCGGGCGGAGTGCGGTGAAAAGCCCGCGGGCTGAGTACCTGTACCGCCTGGTCGCCCACCCGCGCGCGCACGCCACGGCCCGGCAGTGCGTGGAAATCGGTGGCAGCCGGCAGGGTAAGTCCGCGTAATCGGGCGGCGGCGACGACCGCGCGGCCCAGCGGATGCTCGCTGAATTGTTCTGCGCCGGCCGCAATTGCGAGCACATCGTCCTCGGAGTACCGCTCGTCGAGCACCGCGATGCTGGTCAGCTGCGGCATTCCGGTGGTCAAGGTGCCCGTCTTGTCGATCGTCACCTGGGTGGTGTCAGCGAGGTGTTCCATCGCGACGGCCGACTTGACCAGGACTCCGCGGCGTCCGGCGTTGGCGATCGCCGACAGCAGGGGCGGCATGGTGGCCAGCACCACCGCGCACGGTGACGCGACGATCATGAACGTCATCGCCCGTAGCAGGGTGGGCTGGAGTTGGGCGCCTAGGAGCAGAGGCACCACGAACAGCGCCAGCGTCGCGGCCACCACACCGACGGAATAGCGCTGCTCGACCTTTTCGACGAACAACTGGGTCTTGGCTTTGGTTGCCGACGCCTGCGCGACGAGGGCGACGATACGCGCGACCACAGTCTCGGACGGATCTTTGGTGACGCGAATACGAAGGGCCCCAGCACCATTGAGAGTGCCCGCAAAAACCTCGTCGTCGACGGCCTTGCCGACCGGCATCGGCTCACCGGTCACCGACGACTGGTCCACATCGGACGCGCCGTCGACGACGACACCGTCGGCCGCGAGGCGCTCGCCGGGCCGCACGCTGACGACATCGCCGATGCCCAGGTCATGCGCCTTGACCGATTCTTCGATCCCGTTGGCGTCGAGGCGAATTGCGCGGTCGGGCGCCAGGTCGAGCAGGCCCTGCACCGAGTCTTCGGTGCGTTTGGTTGCCGCGTCTTCCAGAGCTCCCGAGGTGGCGAAAATGACGATCAGGAGGGCGCCGTCAAAGATCTGGCCGATACTCGCCGCGCCAATCGCCGCGACCACCATCAGTAGATCGACGTCCAACGTGCGAGAACGTAACGCCTGCAACCCTTCCCAGGCCGGCTCCCAGCCGCCGGTGAGATAGCACGCCAGGTAGAGACCCCACCAACTCCACGACGGGGCGCCGAGCAGTTGTGCGGCGAGCCCGGCCAAGAACAGAACCAGTGCAACCGTCGCCCAGCGCACCGAGGCGACCGACCACAAACCCGACGATCGCCGGCTAACCACCAACGGCGTACGGGCCTGCTGCATGGTGGTGCTAGTCATTGGAGCGGCTCCCATTCCTCCCTCGACAACACAGTTGCTACATGTATACATGTAAAGCTCTACATATGTCATGTCGGTTTGGCACGCGTGCTTCAATTGAGAGATGGGACACGGAGTCGAGGGCAGGGTGCCGCCACCGGCAAGCCTGGACTCGGCATCGGCCGTCAAGATCGCCGAGACGCTGCAGGCACTGGCCTCACCCAACCGCCTGATGATTTTGACCCGGCTACGGCAGTCGCCCTGCTCGGTCGGCGAGTTGTCGACCGCCGTCGGGATGGAACAACCCGCGGTGTCTCATCAATTGCGGCTGCTGCGCGCGCTGGGTCTGGTCGCCGGGGACCGCAATGGCCGCAACATCGTCTACCGCCTCTACGACAATCACGTCGCCCAGCTGCTCGACGAGGCCATCTACCACATCGATCACCTACGTATGGGCGCGAGCGACACGTCGGCCTGACGCTGCAGCCGGATAACCGGCTGGCGCACAAAGATATTCGAAGCCGTTAGCCGTTTTCGGGATGGGCAGGCTCGATCAGCGCCTGCCAATGCGCTGTCGCCACGGAGGATGGCCGGGAATCGCCACTGATCACGTCGAGCAACGCACGCGAAACTCCGCCTAGTCCGATCCCGGTGGTCCGGGTGGCAGACACCAGCGTTTCTAATGCGTCGTGCGGCGAGCAACGTCGCATCCCCATGAGAACGCCTATTGCCATGTCGATTTCGCGTCTCGTCCGGTGCTCCGCGGGTCGGTAGCTGTGCGTGTGAGTCGTCGCCGCGCCGCGCGCTCCTCTAGTGGGCACGACCACTCCAGGCCGGAAGCGGACCGGCGTGCCGGCCTCGCCAATGCGTCACCACGTGATTCAGCGGGGTCACGGGAAGCAGGCCGATGCGGGGCGAGCGCATTTTCTAATGATAATGGTTTTCATTAAGCGGTGCCAACGGCGATGTGGCTGGGCTCGGCGGGGGCCGGCGGGGGCCCAAAGTCTGATGGGGCCCCAAAATTTGGCTGAACATTCGATAAGAGCGCGTGGTGGCGTCGAATTAGATACGGTCTCGGCTCTAAAGTCATTCGGATGAGTACCAAGTACTACGTGCAGAGGGTTCCGGTCGAGTCCGTGCGGCCGGGCTTCTCGCTGGCCGTTCACGAAGGCGGCGACTACCGGCTGTTCCAGGTCGAATGCACCCAGATGTCGCACCGCGCCGGCCTGCCGATCACGTTCAAGCTCATGTCCGAACCGGTCGACGGCGGCGATCCCTGGGTCCTGGAATGCGAAGAGGGCACGCCGGTGGTGCGGATCCTCGGTGTCGGCAAGGCCGCGTCCTAGTCGCTGCGCTTTGCGGCGACGACGAACTGCACGGCGCGTTGCGTCTGCTGCTCGATGTCGACGAGCCCGGCCGAGGCGAACAAGTCGACGAACTCGTGCCGGCCGAACGTACGCAGGCCGATGGTGCGCGCGGTTGCGGCCATGATCTGCTGCAGCGGCGCGACGTCGGGCGCGTAGCTGGTCAGAATCGCGATCCGGCCACCGGGTTTGAGCACCCGGACCATGTCGCGCGCGACACGAAACGGTTCGGGCATCAGGTACAGCGCGCCGAAACAGCAAACAGCGTCGAAGGTTTCGTCGTCGAAGGGCAACATGCGGGCATCGCCGCGCACGTAGCAGGTATGCGGCCCGCTGTTGTCGGCGACGGCCCGGGTCAGCATCGGCTCGGAGATGTCAAAGCCGACCGCCAAACCGTCCGCGGGCAGTTCCGCCGCCAGGGGAGCCGTGAAATTGCCCGGGCCGCAAGCGACGTCGAGCAACCGTTGCGCACCCGCCAGCCGCAGGGCCGACGCGGCGCGGCGCTGTTCGGCCCGATGGGTCAGACCGCTGGCGACGTAGAACGCGCTCGGCCGCCACAGCCGTTCGTAGACCGTCGCGACCAGCGGGCTGTTCATGGCGCGTTGTGCGACCGTCGGAACCGGCGCACTCGTCGCCGCGCCCAGCACGTCGAGAAACCCGTGCCGCAGTTCGGCGGTCTGGCTCATCAGGGCGCGGGTCGACTCGACCGGATCCTGGCTCATCGTGTTTCGACGCTAATGGACCGCGGCGCCACGCCGGTGGCCCGGGTGCGCGCTCACCGGTTCACCACAGTGATAATCATTTTCATCAACTGTCATGAGACTTCAGACCGGGTGGATTAGATGAGGGCTGAACCCCGACCGCGTTTCGGGTCCATGGAAGCCCTGGTATTCGGCTTGGTGATCTTCGCGATCGCGGGGACTTGGCTGCGCGCCATCGTCACGAACAGCACGCCGCTGGCCACCGCCGGCACCGTGTTCTGCGGGGTGTTCGTCCAGGCCGTGCCGTTTCTGGGCCTGGGCGTGGTGGTCAGCGGATTGATCGCGGTGTTGCTGCCCCCCGAACGGCTGGTGCGCTGGCTGCCACGCCGGCCCGCGGCGGCGGTCCTGGCCGCCGGGGTCGCCGGGGCGGCGCTGCCCGGCTGCGAATGCGGCTCGGTGCCGGTGGCGCGGCGGCTCTTCGGTGACGGCGGGGCGGCGGGAGCCGCGGCCCTGACGTTCATGCTCGCCGCACCCGCGATCAACCCGGTCGTGGTGGTCGCGACGGCCGTCGCGTTCCCCGGCCAGCCCAAGATGGTCATCGCCCGCGTCGCCGCGTCCCTGGTGACCGCGGTCGTGATGGGCTGGGCCTGGTCACGGTGGGGCCGCAGCGAGTGGATCACCCGCCGGCTGCCGCCGCACGATGCGCACAGCCCGGCTGGGCAGTCGAAGTGGCTGCTGTTCTGCGAAGTGGCCCGGCATGACTTCCTGCAGGCGGCGGCCTACCTCGTCGTCGGTGCGGCGGCCGCGGCGGCCCTGCATGTTCTGGTGCCGCCATGGATCTTCGAACACGTCGGCGCGCACCTGATCCTCGGCATCGTCGTGATGGCGGCGCTGGCCGTGACCCTGGCGGTCTGCTCGGAGGCCGATGCGTTCGTGGCGTCCAGCCTGACGATGGTGCCGCTGATCCCGCGGCTGGTGTTCCTGGTCGTCGGACCAGCTGTCGACGTCAAACTGCTGGCGATGCAGTCCGGCATGTTCGGGCGCGCCTTCGCCACCCGCTTCGGCCCGGCGACCTTCCTGGTGGCCGCGGCGGCAGCCACGACGGTGGGCATGCTGCTGCTCGGTGGCGCGTGATGAAGCGGGAAACCGAGAACACGATCCTGCTGCTGGTCGGGCTCAGCGTCGCGCTGATCGTGGGTACCGGGGTGTTCACCCGCTACGTCAAGCCCTCGCTGCTGCCGTGGCTGGTGCTCACCGCCGCCCTGCTGATCGGGCTCGCGCTGGTGGCCATCGTCGGGGACGTCCGCCGCGGCGGCTCGCACGTCGATGCCGACGACGGGCATGCCCACCGCGGCGGCGTGGTGTGGCTGCTCGCCATACCCGTCGTGGTGCTCTGCTTCATCACGCCCCCGGCGCTGCGCCCCCAGGCCGCCACCGTTACCAATGTGTCCAACGACGTTCTGCGCCAGGAATTTCCACCACTGCCGCCGGGGCGCGCCCCGGACGTCTCGCTGCCCGAGGTGGTGATGCGGGCCGCCAACGACTCCACCGGCTCGCTGAACAACCGGCTGATCACGGTGACCGGCTTCGTCCTCAACGAGCCCGGCGGCGTCGATCTGGCCCGCATCGTCATCATCTGTTGTGCCGCCGACGCTCAACTGGCCCGCATCCATCTGCGTGATCACGACGGCGCCAACACCTTTCATTTCACCGACAACACCTGGGTGCGGGTGGAAGGCGTGGTCGCCCCGTTTCGGCGGCAGCCCCACACCGCCCCGATTCCGACGCTGCAGGCCGTCTCGGTGACACCCGTCGCGGCACCGGTCAACCCCTACGCGTAACACCCAAACATCGACAAACCTGCTGGTTAGCCTGTTAGGCTCGGTCGGCCAGCGCAGCGATCGCGTCGAAAGAGACCCCGCATGACACGCCCACGACTTCGTGCCCGTGCGCCGCTGCGGATCTCGTTCGCCGGGGGCGGCACCGACGTACCACCGTTTCCGGAGCTCGAAGGCGGCTGCGTGCTGTCGGCGACCATCGACCGCTATGCCTACGGATCGCTGAGCCCGCGCACCGATCGCAAGGTGAGCATCGAATCGGTCGACTTCAAGACCACCCACGAGATGACGCTGGACAGCGAGATCCTCTACGACGGCAGCCTCGACTTGATCAAGGCCGCGGTACGGCGATTCGGCCGCGACGGCACCGACGGCTACGACCTGGTGCTGCGGTCCAGCGCGCCGCCCGGATCGGGCCTGGGCTCGTCGTCGACGATGATGGTCGCGCTCACCGGGCTGCTCGCCGAGCACTACCGGGCGCCGATGGGCGAATACGAGACCGCCCAGCTGGCGTGTGCGATCGAGCGCGAGGACCTCGGCATCGCCGGCGGTATGCAGGATATGTACGCCGCGACGTTCGGCGGGTTCAACTTCATCGAGTTCACCGACCGGGTGATCGTCAATCCGCTGCGCATCCGCGACGAGACCGCCTTCGAGCTCGAGCTCAGCCTGCTGCTGTGCTACACCGGCATCACCCGGGACTCCGCGCGCGTGATCGAAGACCAAACCCGCCGCGCCACTACCGGGTCCGACGACACCCTCGCCGGACTGCGCGCCCAAAAGGAACTGGCGGTGGCCATGAAGGCAGCACTGCTGACGGGCAAACTCAACGACTTCGGCGCCCTGCTCGGCGAGGCGTGGATTCAGAAGAAGCGGATGTCGCCCTACATCACCAACGAGCGCATCGACGAGCTCTATGACCTGGCGCTGCGCACCGGCGCGCTGGGCGGCAAGATCACCGGCGCCGGCGGTGGTGGATACATCCTGCTGTTCTGCGACTTCACCAAGAAGCACCGCCTCATCGAGGCCCTCGAGGGCGCCGGGGCCGCGATCACCGAATTCGCTTTCGAGAGCAAGGGATTGACGACATGGCAGGCATGAGCACGTCGGACGTCGTGACGCCGAGCGTGGAGACCGTCCAGGCGCGGCTTGCCGACACGATCGCCGTCAAGCAGCAGATGCAGTCGGGCGAATTCGCCGCGCAGACCGTCGAGGTGGCGCGGGTCATCATCGACGCCCTGCGCGCCGACGCCAAGGTGATCTTCTTCGGCAACGGCGGCTCGGCGCAGGACGCGGGGCATCTGGCCGCAGAGTTGATGGGCCGCTTCGCTTTTGACCGTCCGGGCCTGGCCGCGATCAGCCTTCCCGACGCCACCGCGGCCATCACGGCGATCGGCAACGACTACTCCTACGACGAGGTGTTCGCCCGCCAGGTGCTGGCGGCCGGCCGCGCCGGCGACGTGGTGGTCGGCCTGACCACCTCGGGCAACTCCGCCAACGTGGTGCGTGCACTCGAGGCGGCCGGTCAGGCCGGCATGACGACCGTCACGCTGACCGGCGCCCGCGGCGGCAAGGTCGCCGACGTCGCGCAGATCTGCATCCGGGTGCCCAGCCACGACACCGGCCGCATCCAAGAAGCCTGCCTGCACCTGGGCCACACCATCTGCGAGATGGTCGAAGCCGCACTGTTTTCCAGACCGTCCTGACCATGGAGCTGCGGAACGTCCGCACCGTCTTCCTGGACCGCGACGGCACCATCAACGTCAAGGCCGCCGACGGTGCCTACATTCGATCGCCCGCCGAATTGGTGCTGTTGCCCGACGCGGCCCAAGCGGTGGCCGCGCTGAACGCCGCGGGACTGCGCACGGTCCTGGTGACCAACCAGCGCTGGCTATCCGAACCGTCCACGGACCCGGCACATTTCGCCGCGATCCAGCAGCGCCTGCGAGACCTGTTGGCAGCACACGGTGCCCACCTCGACGCCGAATACCACTGCCCGCACGCAGCCGACAGCTGCGACTGCCGTAAACCGCTGGCCGGCATGCTGGTGCGCGCGGCCCGCGAGCACGGTTTCGAGCTGACCGAGTCGGTGATGATCGGCGACAGCGATGCCGACGTGGCGGCCGGCCGCGCGGCCGGCGCCGTGACCGTGCTGCTGCGCGTGGGCGGAGGAGACGCCGACTACGTGGTCGACGACCTCGCCGCGGCCGTGCGGCTCATCCTCGCCTGAACCGCTGCCACACCGACCGGATCACCAACGCCAGCGCGAACGGCAGGTCGTCGCGCAGGTAGCGGCGGGCCAACCGCCGCGGCTCCTGCAGCAGCCGATGCACCCACTCGAATCCGAGCCGCTGAATCAGCGGCGACGCCCGCCGCACCGCGCCGGCGGTCATCCCGATACCGCCGCCGCAGGCCAGAAACCAGGTGCCGGGCAGTTGGCGACGCAGCTGTTCGATCAGCTGTTCCTGCCGGGGAAAGCCGAGGCCGACAAAGACCAGATCGGGTGCGGAGGCGACCACCGCGGCCATCGCGCGCCGCGCACCGTCGTCGGTCTTGTCGAAGCCGAACTCCGGTGACTGGGTGCCGGCGATGCGCAGCGTGGGGTACTGCGCGGCGAGCTCGGCGGCGGCCTTCTCGGGGATGCCGTCGGCGCCGCCGAAGACGTAGACCGACTTACCGTCGGCGGCCGCGGCCGCACTCAGCGGCCGGATCAGCGACGAGCCGGCCACTCGCTCCGGCAACGGCTCGCCCCGCAGCCGCGCCGCCCACACCAGCGGCATGCCGTCGGCGACGACCAGAGACCCCCGGTCGATCAGGTCGGCGAGCGCGGCGTCCCGGCTGGCCGCAAAGGCCACATCGATGTTCACCGGGATGATCGAACCGCCCCGGCCGTCGGCCCAGGCCTTGCGCACCACCTCAGTCACCTGGTGCTGCGTCAGGGCGTCGAACCGCAGGTCGCCCACCGGGATCCTGGTTGGCCGCATGGGTTGAGATTCTCACCGCATTACCGCCGAAGTTCCACGGAACGCCGGACATCGGCTCCCTCGGTTGTTGCTGCACCGGTCGCACACGCCATAACCTGAGCCAATCGGACCGCAAGATGGGCCGCCGTGGCCGAACTGATCGGTGCGCGGGCGGAAGAACTCGCCGCGATGGACATCTTCGAAGGATGCGCCATCGATGACTTGGAGCCATTGGCCGCCAGCGTGCAGCCGCTCCGGGCCGCCCCCGGTCAGCTTCTGATGAAACAGGGCGAGCAGGCCGTGTCGTTTCTGCTCATCTCGTCGGGCACCGCCGAGATCAAGCACGTCGGTGCCGACGGCGCGGTGTCCATCGGTGCGGCGGCGGCCGGCTCGCTGATCGGAGAGATCGCCCTGCTGCGCGAAAGCCCCCGCATCGCCACGGTCACCACGTCCGGACCGCTGACCGGATGGATCGGCGACAACGACGCCTTCACCCGGCTGGTGCACATTCCGGGCATCATGCCCCGGCTGCTGCGCATGGTGCGCCAGCGTCTGGCCGAGTTCGTCCGGCCCATCCCGATCCGGATGCGCGACGGCACCCATCTGCTGCTGCGCCCGGTGCTACCCGGCGACGACGAGCGCACCGTGCATGGTCATATCCGGTTCTCCAACGAGACGCTGTACCGGCGGTTCATGACGGCGCGACGGCCGTCACCGGCCCTGATGCACTACCTGTCCGAGGTCGACTACGTCGACCACTTCGTGTGGGTGGTCACCGACGGCGCCGACCCGGTCGCCGACGCGCGCTTTGTCCGCGACGAGCACGATCCGACGGTCGCCGAGATCGCGTTCATGGTCGCCGACGCCTACCAGGGCCGGGGGATTGGCAGCTTCCTGATCGAGGCGCTGTCGATCGCCGCGAAGGTCGACGGCGTCGAAAGGTTCTCCGCGCGAATGCTTTCCGACAATCTGCCGATGCGCACGATCATGGACCGCCACGGCGCGGTCTGGCAGCGCGAAGACGTCGGGGTCATCACCACCGTCATCGACGTGCCGCGCCGGCGCGACCTGCACATCAAGCGTGAACTGGCCGACGAGATCAAACGCGTCGCCCGACAGGTGATCGAGGCGCTCGGCTGATCCGGCGTCTCGTGATATCAACTTCGGATGCGGCCGTTCTGGATTGGCGCGGTGCTGATGGTGTCGCTCGCCGGATGCGCCCACTCGCCCTCGCACCGGCCGTCGATCACGACCTCCCGGCCGGCGCATCCGGCCGCCGCAGTCAATCCCGCCAACATCAAGCGTGTCGTGCGTGACCTGCCACCCCATTACGAGGTGAGCAGCGGAATCCCCAGCGGCGCTTCACCGCGGTCGATCTGGGGCCTCGACCCCGACGTGACGTCCAAGCCCGCGGCGTGTGCCGTGCTCGCCGATCCCAGCACGGGACGCGACCAGTCCGCTCAAGGCCTGTCCGCCTCCGGCCAGGGGGGCATCATCGACACGATCGTGGTGGCTTTGCCGGACGCCGACCTGGACCGCAACGTCGTCGACAGCTGCGGTCAGTGGACCATGAGCGCCGCGCACACCACGGTCGATGTCAAGCTGATCGACCCGCCGCACATCGACGGCGTGGATACCGTCGGCATGGCCGTCGACGTCAAATCCGCCGTCGAGTCGGGAACCGAAATCGATTCGCGCGCATACACTTTCACTGCTTACCTGGGTGGCTACTACGCGTTCACCACGCTGCTGACCGACCCGGGTTCGGCGCTGCCCGCGTTGCCGCCGCAATTCGCCGCCGATCTGCTGGTCAAAACGGTGTCCACGTTGCGCAGCTGAACGTCGGGCGTTGGGTAGATTAGCCACGGTGTCCAAGCTGGGGTGCGCGATCGCGGCCGTCTGCCTGCTCGCCGGTTGCTCGTCGAATGCCAACACCGCGACCAACGCCGACATCGCCAAGGTGGTCGGCGTGAAGTCGAGCTTCGGGCCTGAATTCAAGGTCAGCGACATCTCCGAACGGGCCATCGATCCCAAGCTGCTGTCCGCCCGCAAGCTGCCCGAAGGGCTGACGTTCGATCCCGCCAACTGCGCGAAATTGGCATCGGGTCCGGACATGCCGCCCGACGTACAGGGCAACATGGCCGCGGTGTCCGCCGAGGGCAACGGCGACCGTTACGTCGTCATCGCGGTGGAGACCTCCAAGCCGCTGCCGGTCAGCGACCCCGGTAAGGACTGCACCAAGGTCGCGTTCTCCGGAACCGGGGTGCGCGGCGGCCTGGAAACCATCGACGTGCCGCACATCGACGGCACCAACACCCTCGGCGTGCACCGCGTGCTGCAGGCGGTGCTGGCCGGCGGCACCCGCACCGGCGAGCTTTACGACTACTCCGCGCAATTCGGCGACTATCAGGTGATCGTGATCGCCAATCCGCTCGTCGTGCCCGACCAGCCCGTCGCCAAGGTCGACACCCAGCGCGCCCGCGACCTGCTTGTCAAGGCCGTCGCCGCGATCCGCGCCTGAGCAACTAGCGCACGTCGCGCGGCCGGAACTGAATGCTGACGCGCGGGCCCTTGGGCGACGCCGTTTTGGGCACCGCATGCTCCCAGGTGCGCTGGCAGGAGCCACCCATCACCAGCAGGTCGCCGTGTGCCTGCGGCAGCCGCAGTGACGGGCCCCTGGACGAACCTGCGCGCGGGCGCATCGCGAACGTACGGGTGGCGCCCAGGCTGACGATCGCCACCATGGTGTCCTCGGAGCTGCTGCGCCCGATCGTGTCGCCGTGCCAGGCCACGCTGTCCGAGCCGTCGCGGTAACAGCACAATCCGAGGGTGGTGAACGGCTCACCGAGCTCGCCGGCGTAGATGTCGTTGAGCCGGCGGCGCAGCCGTGTCAGCAGCGGGTGCGGCGGCTCCTGCTCGGTCAGGTCGTAAAAGCAGACCAGCCGCGGGACGTCGACCACCCGGTCGTACATCTGGCGGCGCTCGGACCGCCACGGGACCGTCGTCAACAGTGCCTCGAGCAGCTCTTGCGAGCCGGACGGATCGTCAGCCAGCCAGCCGGCGCGGATCTCGACGAAGGCCCCGTCACCGAGTTGGCGCCGCTGGGTGTGCTCGAACAGCGAGCCCTGCACCCCTGATATCTGGGTCCCCACGGCGCACAGTCTATCGCACATCCGTTCGATCGATCGGGACTCGCCGGGCTACCAGGTCGCCCCGGGTGTGACGCGACGGCCGCGTGTGGCGCGGCTACGGTTTAGCTGTGGGTGTCATCGAGCTGAGCACCAATTCCGAGGTGGGCGCGCTTCGGGTCGCGATCCTGCACCGGCCCGGCGCCGAGCTTCGGCGACTCAATCCGCGCAACAACGACCAGCTGCTGTTCGACGGCTTGCCGTGGGTGGCGCGCGCGCAGGAGGAACACGACCAGTTCGCCGCGCTGCTGCGCTCGCGCGGCGTGGAAGTGCTGCTGCTGTCCGACCTGCTGACCGAGGCGCTCAACCACAGCGGGGCCGCCCGGATGCAGGGCGTGGCCGCCGCCGTCGACGCCCGGCGGCTCGGAGTGCCACTGGCCCAAGAGCTTTCGGCATATCTGCGGGGCCTGGCCCCGGCCAAGCTGGCGCACGTGCTGATGGCCGGCATGACGTTCAACGAGCTGCCCCCCGATACCCGCATCGACGTCTCGCTGGTGCTGCGCATGCATCACGGCGGCGATTTCGTCATCGAGCCGCTGCCCAACCTGGTCTTCACCCGCGACTCGTCGATCTGGATCGGCCCCCGGGTGGTGATCCCGACGCTGGCGCTGCGGGCCCGGGTGCGCGAGGCGTCGCTGACCGACCTGATCTATGCCCACCACCCGCGGTTCACCGGCGTGCGGCGGGCCTACGAATCGCGCACCGCCCCCGTCGAGGGCGGCGATGTGCTGCTGCTGGCGCCCGGCGTGGTCGCGGTCGGGGTGGGGGAGCGGACCACCCCCGCCGGTGCGGAAGCGTTGGCGCGCAGCCTGTTCGACGACGACCTGGCGCACACCGTGCTCGCCGTGCCGATCGCGCAACGGCGCGCGCAGATGCACCTGGACACCGTGTGCACGATGGTCGACACCGACACCGTGGTGATGTACGCAAACGTCGTCGACACCCTGACGGCGTTCACAATCCGGCGCACCCCAGACGGCGTGAGCATCGGCGACGAGGCGTCGTTCCTCGACGCCGCGGCCAACGCGATCGGAATCGACAAACTGCGTGTGATCGACACGGGGTTAGATCCGCTCGTCGCCGAACGTGAACAGTGGGACGACGGCAACAACACGCTGGCGTTGGCGCCCGGCGTCGTCGTCGCCTACGAGCGCAACGTGCAGACCAACGCCCGGCTACGCGATGCGGGCATCGAGGTGCTGACCATCGCCGGCTCGGAATTGGGCACCGGCCGCGGCGGCCCGCGCTGCATGTCCTGCCCCGTCGCCCGCGACACGCTGTAACTTCTTTTTCGTCGCCTCGCCGAGGTTGCCGCCAGGGTCGTGGTCAGCGGCATGGCGGCAGCCGCTACGGCAATCTCGACGGCAGACGGCGTGCCAACGCGTCGCGTGTCCGCGCGACGATGACGTCGGGCCGGTCCTCGTTGATCACCCTGATCACTATCCACCCGGCGCGCTGGACCATTTCGGCTCGGCGGATGTCTTTGACGTATTGCCGTCGGTCGCTTCGGTGTTGATCACCGTCGTATTCGAGGGCCACCATCGGTTCGTCCCAGCCCATATCGAGATAGGCGACGAGAACACCGTCGGTGACTTTGAGCTGGGTGCTGGGCCGGGGAAGGCCGGCATCGACGAGCACCAGCCGCAGCCAGCTCTCCTTCGGTGATTGGGCGCCACGGTCCATCAGGGACAGCGCCGTTCGGCACTCGCGAATCCCCCTTGCTCCTGGGTGCCGGGTGATCAGCGCCAAAGCGTCGACCGCGGTGACGCCGGTCGCGGCCGATAGTGCGTCGAGGTTGGCGACCGCCACGCCGCGCGGCAAATGCCGTGCTAGATCCAAGGCCGTTCGCGCCGGACTGGTGACGCGCAGATCACCCCGGAATCTGGACGACTTCGTCGGAGAGGGGATCGACCCGTTCGCGGCGAACGACGACGCCCGGAGGTGGATGGCTGAACGGCCCGAGTAGCTCGACCGGTGCGAAGTCGTCGACCCACTTGGCTCCGTGGAGCGCGGCGGCGGCGCGGCCAGTGATGATGCCCCTTCGGCCCGACCACAACCACGCGGCAAAGATGTTGTCACGCAACGATCTTGGCGAATCCTTCGGCAGGTAGACATTGCGATGGATTCGCCGGTACTGCCAACGCAACTGACCGCGGGTCAGCCGGCCCCGCGCTATCGCCTCACTTCCGAGAAACACCGTCGCCACGGCGTCATCATGCGAGCAGACACCGACATCTCGCCGAGATTGCCGCCAGGGTCGTGGTCAGCGGCATTGCCGCAGCCGCTACGGCAATCTCGACGCAGGACCTCGACGCAGGACCTCGACGCAGGATCTCGACGCAGGACCTCAGCGCCAGCTGGGCAGCCAGATCTCCATGTCCCAGGTCTGCTGCGAGATCGGCAGGCCGGTCAGCACCGGAAACAGCCAGGCGAAGTTCGTCACGACCAGCGCGACGTAGCCGGACACCACGATGAGGCCGAGCGTGCGGCGTTCCGCGGATTGCGGCTTGGGGGGGCCGTACAGGATTTCACCGCAGATCAACGCGATACCCATCACCAAGAACGGGGCCATCGTCGCGGCGTAGAAGAAGTACATCTGCCGGTCGATGTCGGCGAACCACGGCAGCCACCCCGCGCAATAGCCGACCAGGACGACGGCATAACGCCAGTCGCGGCGCACGAACGATCGCCACAGGGCGTACACCAGCACCGGCACCGCCAGCCACCACATCGCGGGCGTGCCCACCAGCATCTCGGCCTTGACGCAGGACTGCGCGCCGCAGCCGCCGACGTTCTGCTGATCGATCGCATACAGCACCGGCCGCAACGACATCGGCCAGCTCCACGGCTTGGACTCCCATGGGTGATAGTTGCCCGCCGAGTTCGTCAGCCCGGCGTGGAATTGCAGGGCCTTCGCGCTGTAATGCCACAGCGAGCGCAGCGCGTCGGGGAGTGGCAGCACCGATGAGGGTCCGATCGTCTGGCCCACCTCGTGGCGCTCGATCGCGGTCTCGGAGGCGAACCACGGCGCATAGCTGGCCAGGTACACCGCGATCGGGATCAATCCCAGCGCATAGCCGGTGGGAACCAGGTCGCGGCGCCACGTGCCCATCCAGGGCCGCGGCACCTGGTATTGGCGGCGCGCGGCGATGTCGAACGCCAGCGACATGGCCCCGAAGAACACCACGAAGTACAGCCCGGACCACTTTGTCCCGCAAGCCAATCCGAGCATGATGCCGGCCAGGAACCGCCACCAGCGCACCCCCAGCCGCGGGCCCCACACGGTTTCGGCGCTGCGGCCTTCCAGCAGCGCGACGTGCATCCGCCGGCGCACCTCGTCACGGTCGACGATCAGTGCGCCGAATGCGGCCACCACGAAGAAGGTCAGGATGCCGTCGAGCAGTGCGGTGCGCGCGGCCACGAAGCTCACCCCGTCGCAGATGCACAGCACCCCGGCGATCGCGCCGACCAGCGTCGAGCGGCTGATGCGCCGCACAATCCGCATTACCAGCAGGACCATCACCACGCCGAGCAGCGCGCCGGTGAAGCGCCAACCCACGCCGTTGTAGCCGAACACCGCCTCGCCGACCGCGATCAGCTGCTTGCCGACCGGCGGGTGGACCACCAGCCCGAACCCCGGGTTGTCCTCGACCCCGTGGTTGTTGAAGACCTGCCAGGCCTGCGGCGCGTAGTGCTTCTCGTCGAAGACCGGGGTGCCGGAATCGGTCGGCGAACCCAGGTTGATGAACCGGGTCACCGCGGCCAGCAGCGTGACCACCCCGGTGGCCACCCAGCCGCGAATGTGGTCCAGCGGCCCGAAATCGGCGACCGGAACCAACGGCCCGGGGCTGACTACGGGAACGACGCGCGCCGGGGCAGCACCTTCGGTATCCAGGGAGGCTTCGCTGGGCGGGGCAGACATCGGTGTCGATCGTAGGCTGTCCGTCATGTCTTCCGGTCGCCTGTTGCTCGCTGCGACCCCGCTGGGCCAACCGTCGGACGCCTCGCCGCGGCTGATCAAGGCGCTTGGCGACGCCGACGTGGTGGCGGCCGAAGACACCCGGCGGGTGCGGACCCTGGCCAAAAGCCTCGGCGTGGGCATCGCCGGGCGGGTGGTCAGCATGTTCGATCAGAACGAGGCCGCCCGGGTGCCGGCCCTGGTCGAGGAGATCAAGGGCGGCGCGACGGTGCTGCTGGTCAGCGACGCCGGCATGCCGCTGATCAGCGACCCCGGCTACCGGATGGTCGCGGCGTGCGTCGACGCCGAATTGCCGGTGACGTGTCTGCCCGGACCGTCCGCGGTGACCACCGCGCTGGCCGTCTCCGGGCTGCCGTCGGAGAAGTTCTGCTTCGAGGGCTTCGCCCCGCGCAAGAGCGGGGCGCGCAAGACCTGGCTGGCGTCCCTGGCCGACGAGCGGCGCACCTGCGTGTTCTTCGAGTCGCCGCGCCGGTTGGCGGCGTGTCTGGACGACGCCGTCGAGACACTCGGCGGCGAGCGCCTCGCGGTGATCTGCCGGGAGCTGACCAAGGTGCACGAGGAAGTGCGGCGCGGATCGCTGCTGGAGCTGGCGGCGTGGGCGAGCGACGGCGTGCTGGGCGAGGTCACCGTCGTACTGGCCGGTGCGAGCCCACCCGCCGACGTGGCCTCGCTGGTGGCCCGGGTGCAAGACCTGGTCGCGCAGGGGGTGCGCGTCAAGGACGCCTGCACACAGGTGGCCGGCGCGCATCCCGGTGTGCGCTCCCGCGAGTTGTACGACGCGGTGTTGAAGGCGCGGGGCGGTTAGCCGACGCCGGCGGCGGCCGCGGTGCACGGCAGCCCGACGACGGGAGCGGCCTTGTGCAGGCACTCCTCCCACTCGGCGTCGGGATCGGAATCGGCGGTGATGCCGCCGCCGACGCCCAGCACCGCGCCGCCGGCCGCGTCGAACTCCACGGTGCGGATCGCGACGTTGAGCTCACAGCCCGCGACCGGAGATGCCAATCCTATTGTGCCGCAATATATTCCGCGGTGATGCGGCTCCCATTGCGAAAGCAGTTGGCGGGCACGCAGTTTGGGGGTACCGGTGACAGAAGCGGGCGGGAAGGCTGCGTCCAGCAGTGCCGCGGTGGGCAGCTCGGCGGGCACCTGCGCCGACACCGTCGACACCAGATGCCACACCCCCGGCGCGCGCCGCACCACCAGCAGCTCAGGCACTTTGACGCTGCCGGTGACCGCGACCCGGCCCAGGTCGTTGCGCACCAAGTCCACGATCATGATGTTCTCGGCCACCTCTTTGGGGGAGGCGCGCAGCGCCGACGGCCACGCGTCCAGCGGCAGCGTCCCCTTGATCGGGCTCGACAGCACCACGGCGCCGCGGCGGCGCAGAAACAGTTCCGGCGACAGCGACGCCACCGCGCCCCACGGCCCGGCGAGGAAGGCCGCGCGGGCCGGTGAGGTGCGCGCGACGCCGTCGACGAAGAAGTCCAGCGGGGCCCCGCTGACCGCCCCGGTGAACCGCGTGCACACGCAGGCCTGATAGACCTCGCCCGCGCGAATCGCCTCCAGGCACGCGAGCACCCCATCGCGGTGCGTCTCCCGGTCGGCCATGCCCCAGTCGATGCGGCACTGACGCGGCGGACCCGGCTTGGCGGCCAGCGCCGCACTCAGCCAGTCCGGCATCGGCGCCCCGGACAGGCTTTCGTACCACCACTGACCGTCGCGGTCGCGGCGCAGCACGCAGTCGGTCCAGCCGCCGGCGGCCTCGGGGATCCGGTGTCCTCGTCCGTCGGCGCCGGCGTCCGGATAGGACAGATAGCCCACCCAGCCGCCGCCCACCGCCAGGGAATCCGGGGTCGGGGTGTCGGGCCGCACCGCGAACGCCTCCGCGGCCGGCACCGGGCGCACCACCACACTCGGCGCGATCACCGCCAGCGCGCCGAACCATTCGCCGGTCAGCGCCGCCGGTGGCGGCAACTCGAGCCGGGCGGTGGCATCACCGATCGCGCGCAGCACGTGGTGGGCCTCGCCGAGGCTGCCGAGCGACTCGATCCGCACGGATCTAGCTTGACAGAAGGGGGGAAATCCGCACCCCACGGCCGGGGCGGCTCAGCCGCGGCTGATGTCCCGGGCGCTCGCCAGAGCGGCCAGCTTGTCGGGGTTGCGCATCACGTAGAAGTTGGTGATCACGGCGTCGACGATCTCGACGGTGATCACGCCCTCGAGCTCGCCGCGGTAGTACAGCAACACCGCCGGGGCGTTGTTGCAGTTGACCATCTCGACGCGCAGGTCCTCCTGCGCCTTGCGGAGCAGCCCGGCGATCGCCCGGGCGACCTTGTCGGCGCCGACGATCGGGCGCCGCGCCGCCGAGACCTTGCCGCCGCTGTCGGCCATCCAGGTGGCGTCGGGAGCCAGCATCGTCATCAGCGCGTCCACGTCACCGCTGGCCGCGGTCGCCAGAAACTGTGCGGTGAGCGCCGCGTTGCGCTGGGGATCGACGTTGTCGAATCGCTTGCGCCGGGCCCGCACGTGCTCGCGAGCCCGGTGCGCGACCTGGCGCACCGTCGGCGCCGGCTTACCCACCGCGTCGGCGATCTCGGCGTAGTCGAAACCGAACACCTCGCGCAGCACGAACACCGCCCGCTCGTCGGCGCTCAGCGTTTCCAGCAGCACCAGCATCGCCATCGAGACCGATTCGGCCAGCACGACATCGGTCGAGGCGTCCTGCTCGTCGAGCAGCAACGGCTCGGGCAGCCACGGCCCGACGTACTCCTCGCGGCGCCGCGCGCCGGCCCGCAGGGCGTTCAGCGCCTGGCGGGTGACCAGCTGGGCCAGATACGACTTGGTGTCGTGCACCGTCGACAGGTCGACGTCGGCCCAGCGCAAGTAGCTGTCCTGCAAGACATCGTCGGATTCGGTCGCCGAGCCCAGGATTTCGTAGGCGATGGTGAACAGCAGCGGGCGCAGCAGCGTGAACCGTTGCGCGTGCTCGCCGGTCGCGATCATTTGATCGCGACCTGCTGGTCGGCCGGCTGGGTGGGCCGGTCGCCGCCCTTGAGCCAGAAGTACGAGCCGGGCTTGGCGGCCTCGCGGCGGATCGCCCACAGCGTGCCCTTGCAGATGCGCTCCTTGATGGCCGCGGTGGTCCGGCCACCGAGGGCGAGGTTGATCGGGCTGTCGTCGGTGTGCGAGAACTGCAGCGTGCCGCCGGTGCGGCCGATGCTGATGCACTGCCCGACGAACGCCTGGTTGAGCGCCGCGGGTAGGTCTCCGGCGATCCGGGCCAGCACCGTTTCGGCGGCCTGGGCCCCCAACGGCTCGGCGGCCTGGCAGCTCATCCGCAACGGCTGGCCAGACGGCGCGACGGCGTCACCGGCGGCGACGATGCGGTCGTCGTCGACGCTGGTCAGCGTCTCGTCGGTGAGCAGCCGGCCCAGCTGGTCGGTGCGTAGGCCACTGCGGGCGGCCAGGTCCGGCACGGCGAACCCCGCCGTCCACACCGTCAGCGCGCTGGGCAGCATCGCGCCGTCGCTGAGCACCACGCTGTCCCAGCGGACCTCGCCGACGAACACCTCTTCGCACACGCTGACCCCGAGCGCGTGCAGCTGCTTGGCCACCGAACGCCGGCCGCGCTTGCTCAGCGTGGCGCCCAGCGGGCCGCCGCACACCAGCGACACCGGCCGGCCCTGCTGGGCGAGCTCGGAGGCCGTCTCGATGCCCGTCAACCCGCCGCCGACGACGGTGACGGGCGCGTTGAGCGGCAGGTCGGTGAGCGCGTAACGGAGTCGCTGCGCGCTCTCCAGATCCGAGACCGAGTGCGCGAACTCGGCGGCGCCCTCGGTCGAGGGCACCGCGCCGGTGCTTCCGACCGCGTAGATCAGGTAGTCGTAGTCCAGCACGGTCCCCGACGTCAGTTGCAGACGCCGGGCGGCGGCGTCGATGCGCTCCACGGCATCGACGACCAGCTGGACGCCCTCGCCCAGCAGCGTGCCGTAATCGGCCGTCGCGGCTCCGGTATCGGCGACCAGCTGGTGCAAGCGAATTCGCTCGACGAACACCGGACGCGGATTCACCACGGTGATCTCCAGGTCCGTGCGTTGCCGCAGGCGATTTGCGGCAAGGGTGCCGGCATAGCCGCCACCGACGATGACGACGCGAGTGTTCTTGGTCATTGCTGTCTCCTATTTTCGCGGGACGTGTGCCCTTGAGACACCGGACGACGGCCAGGCGTGACAATGTGCCCGACGATTGTGACCTGTATCACCAGAAATCGGCCCGGGTGCCGGAGCCGCCGGTCACCACGGCTCGGTCAGCCCTCTAGCATCGCAACGATGGTCCGGACAACGAGGCGAAGCGCGGCGGCCGTGGCTGCCTGCGCCGCACTCGTGTTGGCCGGCTGCGGTGACCACACCGACCCCGGGCCGCTGTCGGCGATGGTCAGCCCCGCCATTGCGCCCAGCGCCCAAGACATCGCCAACCCGCTGCGCGGTCAGTACGAAGATCTGCTGAATCCGCTTTTCCCGCAAGGCAATCCGGCTCAGCAACGGTATCCCGCCTGGCCGGCGTCGTATGACGCCAGTATGCGAATCTCGTGGCGCCAGCTGCAGCCCGCCGATCCGGCCACGCTGCCCCCGGACGCCCCCGACGACCGGCGGTTCGACTTCAGCGCGATCGACGATGCCCTGAACAAGCTGGCCAGCCGGAACATGCGGCTGATGCTGCGCGTCTACGCCTACAGCCCCGACGCCACCGGCGGCATCGCCGTGCCGGACTGGATCCGCTCGGCGTCGAGCAGCTATCCCGCGCCGCCCAACAACCCCGGGGCGACGCAGGTGGTGCCCAACTGGGACGACCCGCATTACCTCGACGCGTTCGGCCAGCTGCTGGCCGCGCTGGGCCGCCGCTACGACGGCGACGAGCGGCTCAGTGTCTTCGAGTTTTCCGGGTACACCCAGTTCCGCGATCAGAGCATCAGTACCGCCTCGGTCCGGCAGCTGGTGACGGCCAACGTCAGTGCGTTTCCGCACACCCAGTTGGTGGTGGCCCCGCAGAACCCGGAGATCGTGCGGCAACTGCTGGCCGACGACGTGACCAAGAAACTGTCCGCACCGGTGGGCATCCGCTCGGACTGCCTGGGCGTGCAGTCGCCGCTGCCGGGCTGGGCGGAATCCGGTGACTCGCAATACGTGCGGAACAACGACGCGGTCGTCAACGGGATCAAACAGCGGCTGGCGTCGGCGCCGGTGATCACCGAGTGGTGCGCGCTGCCGGCCGGAGCCGACCCGAAGAGCTACTACGAGAAAGGGTTGCACGACGTCGTCCGCTACCACGTGTCCCTGACGTCGAGTGCGAACTTCCCGGACCGGGACTCGACGTCGGCCATGGACCCCAAGCTGTTCGCGTTGTGGGCACAAGCGAATGCGGCTGCGGGATATCGGTATTCGGTGCAGGCGCGCCCGGGATCACAGTCGATCCAGGGCAAGGTCGCGGCCATCACCGCGGAGTGGACCAACTACGGCGCGGCGGCCGCGACCGAGCAGTGGGCGCCGAGCTACAAGCTGGTGGACTACTCGGGCGCGGTGGTCCGCACGCTGCCGGCATCGATCAACCTCAAGACGTTGGTCCACGACGATTCCAGCCTCTCGCGCGAGGAGGCGGTGCCGGCGTCGTCCACCGAAACCGTGCACGTCGATCTGTCCGGATTGGCGCCGGGGCATTACACCCTGCGCGCATCGGTGGATTGGCAACAGCACAAACCCGGCGCCTCGCACGTGGTGAACTACGGGCCGATGGCGCTGGCTCGCGACGGACGGGACGGTTCCGGGCTGTACCCCATTGCCACGCTTGACATTCCGCGCGCCAACCTGACCGCCACCAGCGGCTGACGCGGCCCGCCGGTCAGGCTCGGCGACTGCGCATAAGCCGATGAGGATCGTTGGCCCGTGATACGGTTTTGCTACCAATATGTTCCGTGACCTGCTCGAATCTGGCCGCTCGGCCGGGACAACCGCTCCCCTCCGGAGGACCCCATGCCGCGCAGCCTGGACCTGGTTCTAACCTCGGTCGCTGCGCAGCTGATGGAGGCCACCGCGTCCACGGCAACACAGGTGAGTCAAAACGTCCTGGCGCAGCTCGTCGAGCAATTCGACGTCGACGCCAGCTTTCTGCGGCACCGCGACGCGCTTTCGCACGCCTCGGTGCTGGTCGCCGAGTGGCCGCCGCGGCTCGACGCCGGGACCTCGGATCGCCAGGACATCGTCCCCTTCGCCGGCGCCGACCCGCTGCTCGCTCAGTGCGAGCAGGGTCGCAAGCCGGTGGTGATATCGCCGGAACGTTCCCGCTGGAGCTGGCTGTCCGCAGCCAAGCAGCCCGGCACGCCGTCGGTCGCCGCCGCACCCCTGGTCTCGGGTGACGTGATCACCGGCGTGCTCGGGTTCGTCAGGTTCGGCGCGCGCAAGTGGAAGCAGGCAGAGATCAACCGGCTCGAGGCCGTCGCCGCCCTGTTCGGGCAGCTGCAGGCCCGGATCGCTGCCGAAGAAAAGCTGCGCTACCTGGCCGAACACGACGACCTGACCGGCCTCTACAACCGTCGGGCACTGGTCGCGCACCTGTCCGAACGGCTTTCCCCCGGAAAGCCCGGACCCGTCGCGGTGCTCTACCTCGACCTCGATCGGCTCAAGCCCATCAACGACTACCTGGGCCACACCGCGGGTGACTGGTTCATCCGGGTCTTCGCCCAGCGCATCCAGGTGTGCGCCGGCAACCAGGCGATGATCGCGCGGCTGGGCGGCGACGAGTTCGTGGTCGTCCCCGAGCAGTCGATGTCCCCGGAGACCGCCGAGTCGTTCGCCCGGCGCCTGTCGCGGATGCTGTGCGAGCGCCTGGCCATCGGCGGCCACATGATCAGCCGCACGGTCAGCATCGGGCTGGCTATCGGGATGCCGGAACGCGACAACTGCACCGCGCTGCTGCGCCGCGCCGACGAGGCCGTGCTGACCGCCAAACGCGCCGGCGGCAATCAGGTGGCGGTGTTCACCGACGACATGTCGCTGAAAAGCGCCTTCCGCAACGACATCGAACTGCATCTGCAAGGCGACATCGGCAGCGAGGCGCTGCTGCTGCACTATCTGCCCGAGGTCGACCTGTGGACCGGCGCGGTGGTGGCCGCCGAAGCGCTGGTCCGGTGGCGGCACCCGATCTGGGGCATGCTGCTGCCGGATTCGTTCATCGGGGTGGCCGAATCCACCAACCTCGCCAGCGAACTGGGCCGCTGGGTGATGCGCACGGCCTGCGCGGAATTCAGCCGATGGCGCGCCAACGGCGTCGGGCTGGGTGCGACCTTGCGCATCAACGTCTCACCGGTGCAGTTGATCACCCGCGGCTTTGTGCGCAGCGTCGCCGACACCATCGACGAGTTCGGCATCGACGCGGCGTCGATCTGCCTGGAAATCACCGAGCGGGCCGTCGTGCACGACCTCGAAGCCACCTTCAACACCCTCGCCGAGCTCAAAGAGGTTGGGGTACAGCTGGCCATCGACGACTTCGGCACCGGCTACGCGGTGCTCTCCCACCTGAAGTCGCTTCCGGTCGACATGCTCAAGATCGACGCCGGATTCGTCCGTGACCTGGGGACCAACGCCGGCGATCTGGCCATCGTGCGCGCCATCATCGGCCTCGCCGAGGCGTTCGGTCTGCAAATCGTCGCCGAGGGAGTCGAAACACCTGCTGCCGCTTTGACTTTGATGCAGCACGGGTGTCACCGGGCGCAAGGATTCTTGTTGTCCAAGCCGGTCCCGGGTGATGCGATGGAGGCATTGCTGTCGGCGCGCTGGATGCCGATGCCATTCCTGGCCGATCGTGAGGCTTTGTCGCAGGGCGCAATCTAGCATCGCAACGTGGTCCGAATAGCGAGCAAAATGACGGCGGCCGTCTGGTGCGCGGTGCTGATCCTGAGCGGGTGTAGTAAACCGGCCGGCCCCGAGCCGCTGAATGCGATTGCCACACCGCCCATACCGCCAAGCGTGCAAGAAGTGTCCAACCCGCTGCGCGGCCAGTACGAAGACCTGATGAGGCCGCTGTTCCCGCAGGCCAATCCGGCGCAGCGGCGCTACCCCGACTGGCCGGCTTCCTATGACGCCGGCATCCGGGTCACCTGGCGGCAGCTGCAGCCGGCCGATCCCGGCACGCTGCCCCCCGACGCTCCCGACGACGTCAAATTCGACTTCAGCGCGATCGACGACGCGCTGGCCAAATCGGCCGCCCGCAATATGCGGCTGACGCTGCGGGTGGTCGCCTACAGCTCCTGTTGTGACACCACCTATCCGACGAACATGAGCATCGCGATCCCCGACTGGATGCGGCCCGCGGCCACCGACTATTCCTCGCCGCCGCGGTACTGGTTTCGGCCCGGGGTGACGCAGGTGGTGCCGAACTGGAACGACTCGCACTACCTCGACGCCTTCGCCGAGCTGCTGGCCGCGCTGGGCCGCCGCTACGACGGCGACGAGCGCCTGAGCGTCTTCGAGTTCTCCGGGTACGGCGATTTCAGCGAGAACCACGTCGCCTACCTGCGCGACAAGCTGAACGCTCCCGGCCCGTTGCCCGAGGAAAGCGTCGCAAAGCTGGGCTATTACAGCCAGTTTCGTGATCAGACCATCACCAGCGCGTCGATCGCGAAGCTGGTGGCGGCCAACGTCAACGCCTTTCCCCACACGCAGTTAGTGGTGACCCCGATGAACGCGGACGTCGTGCGACAGTTGTTCGCCGACTGGGTCACCAAAGCGTTGTCGGCTCCGGTGGGAATCCGGTCCGACTGCCTCGGCGTCTACGCGCCGCTGCCGGCGTGGGCCGAGTCGGACGGCTCGCATTACGTGCAGCTCAACGATCCGCTCGTCAAGCAACTCAAAGACCGGCTGGCGTCGGGGCTGGTGATCACCGAGTGGTGTCAGCTGCCCGACGGCACCGACCCGAAGAGCTACTACGAGAAGGGATTGCGCGACGTGGTCAAGTATCACGTGGCGATGACGTCGAGCTACAACTTCCACGACGTGAACTCGACGAGTCCGATGGACTCGGCGCTGTTCTTGCTGTGGGCGAAGGTCAACACCTCCGCCGGCTACCGGTATGCGGTGCAGGCGCGCCAGGGTTCGCAGTCGGTACGCGACGGGGTGGCCACGATCAGCGTCGACTGGACCAACTACGGCTCGGCCGGCGCGGTCGAGAAATGGGTCCCCGGCTACCGGCTGGTGGATTTCTCGGGCGCGGTGGTGCGCACCATGCCGGCGACGGTCAACCTCAAGACGCTGGTCCATGCGGACAACTCCGGTACCGAACCCGCGCCGGAATCGGCCAACGAAACCGTGACCATCGACGTCGGGAGCCTGCCGCCGGGCAACTACACGCTGCGCGCGGGTGTCGACTGGCAGCAGCACAAACCCGGGGCGTCGCACGTCGTGAACTATCAGCCCATGCAGCTGGCCCAGGACGGACGCGACGGATCGGGTTGGTACCGGATCGCGACGCTCGACATCCCGCGCGACACGGTGATCTCCACACCTCGCCAGTGATCGGCGCGTAGGGTGCCCCGACAAAAGTTAGGCAAAAGTTAGGCAAAGACCGCACTGCCTGGGCAGACGGGTGAATTTCGATTTGACGATGCTGCATAATGAACGATGGGTTTGCGCAGAGGGTGCATAGGAGACCGAATGTATGCTCTTCACGGGCTGAGCTGTTAGAAGGGTATTAGTGGGATGGATTTCCGTACCTTTGTCCGGATTATGGGCGCGCACTGGAAGCTCGCCGTGGGGGCCTTCCTGGCCTGTCTGATCGGTGCCGTCGTCGTCACGGCGCTGCAGACCAAGCACTACCAGTCGTCGGCCACAATCCTGATCTCGTTCTCCGGCGCGACCGACCTCACCGAGCTGTACAACGGCACCCTGACCGCGCAGGAGCGGTTGTCGTCGTACGCGCAGATCGCCGGCGGGCGCACGGTCGCCGAGCGCGCGATCAGCCAGCTTCAGGTTCCGCTGACGCCGGAAGCCCTGGTGAGCCAGACGCAGGTGAAATACACCGCGAAGTCCATGCTCTTCACGATCTCGGTCAAAGACACCGATCCCAACCGGGCCGCGGCCCTGGCCGGCGCGATGGCCGACCAGTTCGCGGTGATGGTCCCGACGCTCGGTGTCACCGGGCACGCCAACCCCAACGCACCGGCCACCAGCGGTGTCCCGCGGCCCGACACCGGCGAGGCCCCGCTGCCGACCGAGGTGCCCGGACAGCCGACGCCCAAGCCGCTGCCGGTCGCCCGGGCCCGCGTGGTGGAGGCCCCCCGAGTCCCCGAACACGCCATCGCGCCGTCGCCGATCCGCAACGTCGCGATGGGGCTGGTGGCCGGCATGCTGCTTGCCATCGCGGTGGCGCTGACCCGTGAGGCCACCGACCGGACCGTGCGCACCCGCGAGAAGCTGGAAGAAATCTCGGGTCTGCCCACCTTGGCGGAGCTGGCCGGAAAGCGCGGCACCGCACCGAAATTCGGCACCGACATCGCCTTCGACGACTCGGTTCGCGCGCTGCGCACCCGGTTGCGCAGGGCGATGGGTCCCGACGCCCGCCGGGTGCTGATGGCGGGGCCGTTCGGCGGCGAGGGAACCACCACGACCGCGCTGAACCTGGCGCGGGCCTTCGCCGAGCTCGGCGAAGACACGCTGCTGGTCGAGGGCGACACCCGCCGCCCGGTGATCGCCGGTCTGCTCAGCGTCGAATCGGGGGAGGGGCTGGCCAACGCGCTTGCCGACCCCAGCATCGCGGTGCAGGCCGTGCGGCCGACGGCGATCAATCGACTGTTCGTCCTGGCGGCGCGCTCGGGTCGACGCGGTGAGGGCGTGCCGGCCAGTGCGTTCCCTCCGAACGTGATCGACAACGTACTGGCAAACCTGTCCGGGCGGTTCGGCCGGACCGTGATCGACGGGCCGCCGGTGCTGGCCACCGCCGACTCCGGCCTGCTCGCCGGCGCGGCCCAAGCCACCGTGCTGATCGTGCGCGCCAAACGCACCACCGTCGACGAACTCACCGACGCACTCGCCGCCTTGCGCGCCGCGGGCGCCGAGGTCATCGGAACCGTGCTGACCGACGCGACGCCGTCCGTGCACAGCAGGGCCGCCGCCCGCGCCTACCGGGGAAAGATCAGCGGGTCGGCGTGATTTTTTACCTGCGGAGTCGCGATCGCCTGCTAGTGGCTGCAGCTCTGCTGGCTATCTTCCTGTTGGGATGCTTCCTGTTCGGCGTCCTCTCGGTGCGCCGGACCACCGAGGGCGCGATGCTGATCGCCGCCCTGTTCTGTCTGGTCGTGTACTGGGTGAAACCCGAAGGCATGGTCGCGGTCATGATGTTCGGCGCGTTCGCTGCGCTGCCCGAAGGCCTGCACGTCGGCAAGGTGATCGGCCCCGTCGCGATCTACGCGTATCAGATCGCCGCGGTGCTGGCGATCCTGTATCTGATCCCCGTCGTGCGGCCGCGGTTCTCCGACTATCTGCTGCCCGGCGTCTTCGCGATGGTCGTAGTGCTCTACACCTTCTACGGATTCGCCGCCGGGCACGACGACCTGATGGTGGCGCGCGAGTCCACGACCCTGCTCGAAATGGTCGGCGGGTTCGTGCTGGGGATGCTGGTGGTCTGGGGCCGCTACGCCGAATGGCTGGTCCGGGTGATGATCGTGATCCTGTGGTTTTCCGCGGGAATGGCGATCGTCAGTTCGTTGCACGCCGTGCGGCTGGCCGGCCGGGCCGAAAGCCTGGAAGAGGCGACGGGCGCCGGGCAGGCGCTGCGGATCGTGCTGTCCACCCAGACTCCGGCGACCGCCGTGCTGGCCGCCCTGGTCGCGGCCGCGGTCGTCGGCCGGGTCAAGCCCGCGATGTTCTACGCGCTGGGGCCGCCGGCGCTGATCATCTCGCTGCTGTCCTTCTCGCGGAACACCCTGATCGCGATGGCAGTCGCCGCGCTGGTCGCCTTCCTGTCCAGCTTCGGTCTGGCGGCGCTGCGCCGGCTGGTCATGGTGGTGGTGGTCGGCGTGGCGGCCGTGGCGGTGACCGTGCCGAGTTCGCTGTTCTTGCTGCAGCATTCGGAGGCCGGCGCGTGGCTCAACGACCAGTTCACCGCGTTCGGCCAGCGAGTGCTCGGCGGCATCTCGACCAGCGCGCTGGCCGTGGACCAGTCGACGTTGGACCGGTTGCAGGAAAACGCCCGCCTCAACACCGCGATCGCCCAGGCGCCGCTGTTCGGCCACGGCCTGGGCTACGCCTACCAGCTACCGACCGGCAACGACCCGGACGCCTTCTCCTGGAAGCTGGGGCCCACCTACAGCCATCTCTTCTATCAGTGGTGGCTGGCCAAAGCCGGCGCCGTCGGTGTGGCGGTTTTCGCGTGGTTCGCGGCGACACCGATCATCAAGGCGGCGCGACGCGCGTCGGTCGCCGCCAAGATCAGCGCCGCGGTCAGCACCAGCCTGCTGGCCATATCCGCGGTGTGGCCGCTGCCGGAGATGCCGATGGACGCCCTGGCGCTGGGGCTGGCCCTGGGCGCCACGATGGGATTCGCGGGGCTGGACCGCCGGAACTCCGACGCCGGCCAAGCCGCCGTCGAGAACGTGCCGGTGCTGGCCGCCACGCCCAGCTGAATTTTTCAAAGCGTTACCCGGCGACGCGCTGACCTGGTTTATCTTGACGTGTGGGCACTTTGCTGGGGGTTTTAGCTCGGTGCTAGCCGTTACCCACGTCGGGCCCGACATGTACAGCTTCGGCGGCACCCAGTCCGTGATCCGGGTCATCCGCGACAACAAGATCGGCGCGGACGACATCCGGGTGCTGTCCACCTGGGACGGCCCCAACCACGCGAAGAGTTTCCTTCTCACCGCGCGCGCCGCTCTGGCGCTGGCCCGCACCGCACGCCCGGCCATCGTGCACTTTCACATCTCCAACGGCGGCGCGTGGCTGCGCGAGGGGCCGTTGATCCGGTTGGCCCGGGCCCGCGGATTCCGCATCATCGTCACCATCCACGGCTCGGACTTTCACGAATTCGCCGCGGCGCGACCGAGTTTCGTCGGCGCGATCCTCAGACGCGCCGACCACGTCATCCTGCTGTCGGAGCAAGCCCGTGCCGCCGTGCTCGCGGTCGCGCCCACGGTGGCGACGTCGGTGGTCGCCAACCCGATCGCGATCGATCGGGACGCGCCGCCGGCCGGCGCGACGCCGCCCGTGGTGCTGTTCGCGGGCACCATCGGTCGGCGCAAAGGGGTCAAGGATCTGGTCGACGCCTGGCGCCTGCTACTCGCCGAAGGCATCGAAGGGCAGTGCCGAATCGTCGGCCGTATCGACGACTACACCCCACCGGCGGTCGAGCGGATGACGCTGGAACCTCCGGTGCACCCCGACAAAATCTGCGAGTTGCTCCGAACCGTGCGGGTGGTCGTGCTGCCGTCCTACGCGGAGGGGATGCCGATGATCCTCACCGAAGCCCTTGCCGGAGCCCGCCCGATCGTGGCCACTCCGGTCGGCGGAACAGCGGAGATCGCGTCGGACCCCAGTATGATCGTGCCCGTTGGTGATGTGCCCGCGCTGGCAGCGGCGATCGGCCGGTATCTGCGCGATCCAGGTTTGGCCGAGCGAGATGGGCTGCGGGGCCAGGCGCACATTGCGGCGACGCGTAGCCCCGAAATCATCGACGCGGAACTTCGCCGGATCTACGGGGGCTGTGCGGTTGAAGCGAATTGAACTCGGTGGACCGCGGATCGCGGTCAGCACACTCGGTTTCGGCTGCGGCGGTCTGATGCAGTCGCCGTCGCGCAAGGAGCGGATGGCCGTCCTCGGCGGTGCCGTCGACAGCGGCATCACCCACTTCGACACCGCGCGGATGTACGGCCTGGGCATGGCCGAGGCCGAGCTCGGGGCGTTCGTGCGCACGGTCGGCCGCGACGCCGTCACCATCGCCACCAAGTTCGGTATCGATGTCGGGGGCGCGGCCCGCCGGCTGGGCCGGTTTCAGGCCCCGGCCCGAGCGCTGCTCCGGAAAGCACCGGCGCTGCGGCGCGCCGTCAAGCGACACCAGGGACCCGACACGGCCGTGCGGGTCTACGACGCGGCGATGGCGGCCCGCAGCCTCGACGAGAGCCTCGCCGCGCTGGGCGTCGACTACGTCGACATCCTTTTCGTGCACGCCCCCAAGCCCGGCGACACGATCAGACGCGATGAGCTCCGCGAGTTCTTCGCAAAAGCCAAGCAGCAGGGCAAGATCCGTGCCTGGGGCGTCTCCCAGGACGAGGGACTGGATACGGACTTCGCCGCCGAGTTCGCGCCCGAGGGAGTCAGCCAGTTTCGCAGCGACGTGCTCAATCCGTCGCCGCGGCCGGCCGATCTCGCGTTCGGGGTGCTGAACCGGCCGTACGCGGCGCTGTCGGCGGCGCTGTCCGCTGATTCCCGGCTGGCCGCGCGCTGGCGCGAGGCCCTGCAGATCGACCCGCTGGCTCCCGGCGTGCTGCCGAAGCTGATCCTCGGCTCGGCGGCCGCGGCGACCGGCGCCCCGGCGATCCTGTACAGCACCACCAAGGCACACCGACTCGCCGAAGCGGCCGCCGCTGTGTCGTCGCCGCCGGACGCCGAAACCCTGGACCGGTTTCTCGCCCTCGTCGTCGCGTTCCGGCAAGGCGCCGTCGCGTGATCCGTGGCCCGGAGGAGTTCGCCCCGAGCACGACGATCGAGACCGACGTCGTGGTCGTGGGATCCGGCGCGGTGGGAATCGCCACGGCGCTGGAACTGGCCGCGGCGGGCGTGCGGGTGGCGCTGATCGAAAGTGGTCTCGAGCGTGCCGACGAAGCGGCCCAGGACCTGGCGACGCTGGATTCACGCCAGGACGACTACTACCACTCCCGCAGCGAACTGATGGTCCGCCGCCAGGTGGGCGGGACCACGGCCCTGTGGGGCGGGCGCTGCGTCAAGTTCGACCCCATCGATTTCGAGCACCGGCCGATCACCGAGCAGGCACCCTGGCCGATCGGTGACGACGACATCGAGCCCTACCGGCAACGCGCCTGCGATTGGGCGGCGTGCGGCAAGGCGGTGTTCAATGCCCGCGAGATTCCCGAGATCGCGAACGACGACCTGGTCGCCGGGCTTCCCGACGGCGCCGTGCGCACCACCGACCTGGAGCGCTGGGCGTTGCCGACGCGGTTCGGCCGCGAGTACCGGTCGGCGTTGCGCGACACCGCCAACCTGACCGTGTGGACCGGCTTGACGTGCACCGAGATCGTCACCACCGAGGCCGGCGACAGCGTGGACCACCTTGTGGTCAAGACGCTCGATGGCCGGCAGGGGCGAGTCGTCGCAACGGATTACGTTCTGGCGACCGGCGGCCTGGAGGCGACCCGTCTGCTGATGGTGTCGGATCGCCATCATCCCGAGGGGCTCGGCAACGCCGGCGGCCACCTGGGCCGCTGGTACATGTCGCACGTCGAGGCCCGGGTGGCGCGCGTGCACTTCAACACCGACAAGGTCATCCACGCCTACGAGCGCGACGACGACGGCGTGTACGTTCGCCGCCGCTTCACCTTCGACCCCCAGCTGCTGCGTGACACCGGCATGCCGAATGCCGCTGTCTGGCTGGTGAATCCGGCGATCAGTGACCCGAGCCACGGCAGCGGAATCCTGTCCGGTGTCTACTTGACGCTGATCTCACCGGTCGGCCGGTTCCTGCTCGCCGAGGCGATTCGTGAGGCACACACCAAACGGGCCGGCTCGCCAAGGGTTTTCGCGCATCTGCGCAACATCGTGCGCGACCTGTTTCCGTCGATCTGGTTTGCGATCACGTTCTGCTACGCGCGGTTCATCCGCAAGGGCCGCAAGGCGCCGGGGTTTTTCGTCAAAAGCCCCGACAACCGCTATGCGCTGCACTACCACGGAGAGCACCTACCGCACTGGGAGAGTCGCGTCGAGCTGTCAGACGAGCGAGATGCGTTGGGGGTGCGCAGGATTCGCACCCACATGTACTTCTCCGACGCCGACTACCGCAGCGTGCGCAAGGCCATCGGCCTGATCGACGAACACCTGCGCCGGCACGGCGTCGGATCCGTGGAATGGCTGAGCGACGACGTCGAGGGCCTGGTGCGCGAATACCTCAGCGAGATGGGCGGTTTCCACCAGGTGGGCACCACCCGGATGTCGGTGGCCCCCGAGGACGGTGTGGTGGACCCGAATCTTGCGGTGCATGGGGTGCGCGGGTTGTACGTCGCGAGCACGTCGGTGCTTCCGACGTCGAGCCAGGCCAACCCGACGCTGCTCGGGATCGCGCTGGGGGTGCGGCTTGCCGACCATCTCGCCAAGGCTCGGCGCCCGGCGCAGCAGTAGCTCAGCGCCGCCGGGCCGTGACGTCGGCGATGACCTCGAGGAAGCGCTCCGCGACGATGTCCACGGCGCAGTGCTGCTGGTAGTGGCGGGCCGCCGTCGCGCCGAGCTCGGCCGCGACCGACGCATCGGCCAGCAGGTCGAAGGCCGCGGTGAGCCCGGCGACGTCGTCGACGCCGATCGGCGGGCAGCCCGGCGGCTGGTATTCGGGCAAAGCGCCGGCGGTCGACACGATCGGCATGACGCCCAGCTGCATCGAGAGCACCTGCACGCCGCTCTGCGAGGCGCGCCGGTAGTGGGAGATCGACCCCTTCGCGGTCGAGAGGGCCGGGATGACGTCGGCGTAGCGGTAGCTGCCGTTGCGCCAGATCGTGTGCTTGGGCAGCGCGGCGGCGTCCAGCGGCCCGTCGCCGATCAGCACCAGGTTGTCGCCGCGCCATCCGTCGCCGCCGATGTGCCGTTGCCAGGCCTGCAGCACCACGTCGACGTTCTTGTAGGGGTTGAGCCGGCCGAACAGGACGAAGTCGCGGCGGCCCTCGGCGCTGACGAACGCCGGGATGCGGGGCAGGTCGACATCGCTGGCCAGCGGCACCACGTGCACCGGTGTGCCGGCCACGTCGCGGCGGGTGGCGACGCCGCGCGCGACGTAGTCGCTGTAGGTGATGGTGGCCGCCGAGCGGGCGCCCCAGCGGTCGAATACCGCGCGCTCGTAGGCCGGCGTCTGTTCGTCGGGATCGTGTGGCCGGTCGTCGTGGACCACTTGGATACGCGGGGCCAGCCCGGCCAGCGCGATCCAGCGTGGGTCGCGGACGATCTCGGCGATCACCACGTCGGGCTTGAACTTCCGGATGCGCCGCCAGGCCCGCAGAGTCGGACCCCAGGTCGCGGCCGTCTTGAACCGCGGATCGAGCACCAGCTCGTAGTCACGCGCGGCGTCGGACTCCGGGTGCCGGTCCGAGGTCACCAACAAGACGTCGGCCCCATGGCGGATCAGCGCCTCGGACTGCACCCGTACCGCGGGTCGTGTCCAAGGCGAAAGCCAAAGCACCCGAGGAGAATTCACTGCCCACCGTCGGGCTGCAGGAACACGTCGGCGTCGGTCCACATCCGCGTCGTCAGCGAGCGCCGCGGCAACCCCTGCAGCAGATTGGTCACTTTCGGTGAGGCCAGCAGACGCCACGCATGCGGGTTGATCTTGGCCCGCGTCCAGATGTGCAGGCCCATCCCGCCGATGGCCCACCACCGGGTTTTGGAGGTGTGGAACCGCATGCCGAACCGCTGTCCGATCAACTCCAGCGTCCGCTTCTGGTAGAAGGTGATGTGCTGGCCGGTGGCGAAGGCGTAGTACATCCACTCGTCCGTCGGCGGCGGCCCGCCGTCGAACAGCTCCGTGGTGAACACGATCGTGTCGGTCCCGGTCGTCTCCAGCAGCTCGGCCACGAAGGCCACCGGGTCGGCCAGATGCTCCATCACCTCGAAGGCGGTGACGACCGTGTACGGCGCCCCCGGGCCGGCGTCCGCCTCGAAGCCCTGCGCGGTCAGGTTGGGCGAGTACTTGTCGGTCCAGTAGTAGTCGAAACCGATATCGCGCATCAGGCGGGTGAAAACGCCGTAACCCCCCGCCGCGTCGAGGAACCGGCCACGCGGATCGAACAGGACATACAGCAGCACCGACAACACCCGCGCCAGGTACTGGTTGCGCCACAGCATCGTGGTGTCGGCCGCGGCCAGCGGGCTCACGTACGCCTCGTCGAGCCAGTAGGGCTCTTCGGTCGCCAAAACGCCGCAGGTGTCGCAGAAGTGATACTGGACGTCGTATTTGCAGAGCACCTGATGAGTGAATGCCGGCGCGGTGGCCGAACTGCAGATGCGGCACCGCACGGTCTCTAACCCCTCCTGGGCATCCCCGCCAGTCAGCAAACACTTCGGGACAGTGCAAAACCTACGGCACGCCGCGCATCATGAGCAAGCCTTCCGGCGTCGGTGGCGGCTGTCAGTCTGCGAGGAAAACGCCGGGGCTACAAGAACTCCCACGATCGGTGTCGGGCACACGTGGCAAGCAAATTCTGCGCGACCGGGATGGTAGCTTTAGTCACCAAATGTCCAAAGAGACGCTCAAGGGCAGAATTCGGCGCATCCTCGGCACTGAAACGCGCGATCAGCTCAAGGATCTGATCCTTTTCGACCATTCGCAGGCGCTGAAGGCCCAACACCCCAATCCGCTGAACCGCGCGGGGAAGAAGTGCTTCTCCTCGACCGACGAGGACGGGATAACGCTGGAGATCCTGCGCCGCATCGGCCGTCTGGACGACGGCGTGTTCGCCGAATTCGGCGTCGGCGACGGCATGGAGAACAACACCCTGATTCTCGCCGCTCTGGGCTGGAGGGGCTTCTGGGTCGGCGGCCAGGATCTGGCCGTCGCATATCAGGACGGCCCGCACTTCACCTACGAGAAGGCATGGATCACCGGCGAGAACATCCTGTCGCTGACCCGCTCCTGCCTGCAGCGCATCGGTGCGACCGAGGTCGACGTCGCCTCCCTGGATCTGGATGGCAACGACATCTATCTGGTCGAGAAGCTGTTGGGCGACGGGTTGCGGCCAAAGGTATTCATCGTCGAGTACAACGCCAAGTTCCCGCCGCCCGTGCAATTCCAAATCGCTTACGACCCGGAGCATGTCTGGCAATCCGACGACTACTTCGGGGCATCGCTGAGCAGTTTCGCCGCGATGTTCGAACGCTTCGACTACCGACTGGTGTGCTGCAACTCCCATTCGGGTACCAACGCATTCTTCGTCGACGGTGCCCTCGCGCCGTACTTCGCGGATGTGCCGGTCGACATCAACGAGATCTACGTGGAGCCGCGGTATTTCCTGTACTCCGGGCGGTATTCCCAGCACCGGACGTCGCCGCGGACGATCGAGAAAATCTTGCGCGCGCCCTAGCCGCACGCCACGAAAGCCAAAGCAGCAGAAGCGGATTCACAGTACCGCTTCGATCGCCTCGATGTAGGCGTCGGTCATCGCCTCGACGGTGTAATGCGTGCGCATGCGTTCGAAGCCGCGTTGTCCGATCGACGGCAGGTCCTGGGGCGCTGCCAGAATCTGGGTCAGCCGGTCCCGCCAGCCGGCCACCGACACCGGCTCGACGAGAAAGCCCGCCTTGCCGAAGTCCAGCATCTCGGGAACCGCGCAGATCGCCGATGCCGCAACCGGAATCGCCCGTGTCATCGCCTCCAGAATCACCAGCGGGAACGCCTCGGAGCGGCTGGGCACACACAGCAGATCAGCGTCGGCCAGCGCGGGTTCCGGTCCGGGCACCCAACCGCGCCAGTGCACCCGATCGCGTAAGCCGGCCGGTGTCGCGGCCTGCAGCCGCTCGCGGTCCGGACCGTCACCGAATATCGAGAGCTGCCAAGGCATGTCGGCAAGGCCTTCAAGCGCCTCGATCAGCACATGGGGGTTCTTGTGCTCCAGGATGCGCGACAGCATCACCAGATGCAGCGGCTCGCCGGGGGTCTGGATCCGCGGCGTGGGGTCGCCGATGCCGGGCACGCCGTTGGGTGCGGTGAAGCGGCGCCCCCACAACCGGTGCTGTGCAACCAGCATGTCCCAATGCCGTTGCGCCAACACGATGAAACCGTCGGCCCGGCGCATCGCGGCGGTCAACGGCCGCGAGTAGATGGGCCGGTCCTCCTCGGGCGGAACATGCGGGGCCACCAGCCAACGGCGGTCGCGACCACCCGCCCGCCACAACGTCGCGAACCCCGCCTCGGTGTTGGTGTCGGCGGTGACGAGCACCGTCGGACCCTCGGGCACATCGATCAGCGGCGCCCACCAGGGCTGGCGCACCACCCGCACGCTAGGCGGAATCTCGGCGACCAACGGGCCGAACCGCTGCACGCAGACGATCGTGACGGAATACCCACGCCGATCCAATTCCGTTGCCAGTAATGCTTTTTGGCGCTCAGCTCCGCCGTAGACCAGCCGGTTGGTGGAGATCACGATGGCCGGCAGGTCGGAGCGCCGGGCCAGCGGCCGGTAGCGCTTGGACCGTTGCACCCGCTGCAGCAGCGTGGTGCCGGCCAGATACAGGTCCGCGTGATGCACGCTCTTCTGATGTTCGAGCAGCAGGGCGGTGTTGGTGCGGGCCAAGTCCAGTTCCCGGCGATGCGTGGCGCCTTTGCCGGGCGCCGGATGAACACGATCGACGCCGACTTCGTCGGCCAGCAACACCCGCCAGCCTGCCTCGCGCGCGCGGCCCTGCCAATCGGCCACCTCGCCGTAGCCGAAGAACTCCTCGTCGAAACCGCCGATCGTGTTCCACGCCGCGCGGCTGATCGCCAGGCAGGTGGCATCCAAATCGCCGGTGAAGCTTCGGGATTCGGGCGGCTGTCGCCGGTAACGCGACGATATCGGGGTGCTCCGCAGCGCATCGGAGTAGCCCGCCGCGGCCGTGAGCGCCCGGGACAACGTCAGCCGGCGGGTCGCGACGTCCCATGGCGTGCGGTCCGCGGCGGCGTCATCGCGGGCCAGCGGCGACACCGCCGCGACATCCGCCTGACGCAGCAACTCGCGGGTGCGGGTCAACGGCGAGCACAGGCGCGCATCGACACTCAGCGACAACAGGTCGACGTCGTCGGGCGCCCGGGCGACCAACGCGTGAAACGCCGTCGCGAAGCCGACATTGGCCGGCCCGGACACCCAATGCACCCCCGGGTGTCGCGGCGCCAATTCCGGCTGGCCGCCGCCACTGTCGTACACATACACGCCCAGCCCGGGTAACTGCTCGGCGACGCTGGCCAGGCAGGCCTGCAGGCGCTCGGCGGCCGCGTCGCCCGCCACGATCAGCACCGCGAGCGTGCGGGTCGGCGGCAGGGCGGCCGCATCACCGACCGGCGGCTTCAGATACGACCGGTCCAACTCTTTGTTCATGCCGCGAGCTGACTTCGGCGCAACGAGGTCAGATCCGACCAGCGCAACGGGCCGGCGGCGGCACTGATCACCAGATAGACCAGCGCGGCGACCCCCAGCGTGAGCACCACGTGATGGCCCGAAAGCAGCAGCGTCACAACAGCACTCGCTGCGGTCGGCACCAGCACGCGAAGCAGGAAGAGCACCGGGGTGCGGTAACCGCAGTGACGGTGCAGCCACCAGCTGCTGATCACCATGTTGAAGAACTCGGTGCACACCAACGCGATGCCGGGGCCGACAGCGCCATAGCGCCCGGCCAGCGCCACGTTGAGCGCGACGTTGAGCACCAGGGTGGCGATCGTCAGCCAGAACAGGATCCGCTGATGGTGGCTGGCGACCAGGCCCTGGCCCAGGGTGCCGCTGACGAATCGCAGCGCCGCCGCGACGAACAGCAATGCCAACGTCGGTGTCCCGCGGGCGATGAACGCCTTGTCACCGAAAAGGCCGATCAGCGGCCCGGCGAGCAGGGCGCCGATCACCGCGACGGGCACCGCGACGAAGTACATCAGCTCGACGCTGCGGCGCAGAAAGCCCGCGAACGCCACGACGTCGCGGGCGAACAGCTCGGTGGCCGTCGACAAGGTCGACTTGAGGAAGATCAGTGACACCACGATGGTGTTGAAGGCGATCGTGAACGCCAACCCGTAGACGCCGACCTCGGAGTGGGTGCTCAGCAACGACAGAATCACGCCGTCCGCTCGGCAATACAGCAGACCTACCACCAGAAAACCGATGAGCGGCAAGCTTTCTCGTAACAAGTCGGCGGCCTCGCGCGGCGCGAAGATGGGGCGCACCGAGATATGCCGCATCGCGGCCGTGCCCTGGATCAGTAGCTGCAGGGCCGGCGGTATGAGTTGCGCGACCGCGAACCACACGACGTCGGCACGCTGCGCGACCAGGACCGCGACCATGCCCAAGGCGCCGATGCGGCCGACCACGTCGGAGATCGCCACCGCGGAAAACCGCACGGTGGCAAGGAATACCGGTTCGAAGCGGGTCACCATCGTCTGCATCAGCAGCGCCCCGGACAACACGATGAGCATCACCTGCACATCGGAGTCGTGATAGATCAGCAACCCGGACCCGGCGGCCAGCACCGCCAGGGGAACGCAGTACACCAGGGCCAGGCCGCTATTGACGCGTACCAGCCGTTCCAGGTCGCCGCGACCCGAAGTCACGCGGCGCACGATCACGGTGGCGATGCCGAGGTCGGCCAGGCTGTTCCACATCGCGATGAACAGCAACGCGATCGAGAGCATGCCGTAGCGCCCCGGTCCCAGATAGCGGGCCGTCATCGCCACCGACACCACCGAGGCCACCATGCCCAGTGCGCGGCAGATCAACTGGATGGAGAACGCGTGAGCCATCCGCCTAAGCGGCACCGATCCTACGACCGCACCAGGTGCCGTCGGCTCCGTCATGACTCCCTAGTATGCGCCGTGGCTCGTGAGAACGGCCTTGGCGGTCTTGGCAATGATCATCAGGTCGCCGGCCATCGACCAGTTGTCGACATAGGACAGGTCCAGGCGCACCGACTCGTCCCACGATAGATCGGACCGGCCGCTCACCTGCCACAGCCCGCTGACGCCCGGCTTCACCAGCAGGCGCCGCTTGACGTCGCCGGCGTAGTTCTCGACCTCGCGGCGCAGCGGCGGCCGCGGCCCGACCACGCTCATGTCGCCCTTGAGGACGTTGATGAACTGGGGTAGCTCGTCGATGCTGAACCGGCGCAGGACCCGGCCCACGGCCGTGACCCGCGGGTCTTTGCGCATCTTGAAGAGCATCCCGCCGGAGCTCTCGTTGAATTCGAGCAGGTGGTCGAGCTGCTTGTCGGCGCCGTCGGTCATGGTGCGGAACTTCAACATGGTGAAGGGATTTCCGTCGATGCCGATGCGCTCGGACGGGTAGAAAACCGGGCCCCGGCTGGTCAGCTTGACCGCGATCGCGGCGATGATCAGCAGCGGCGCGGTCGCGATCAGGGCCGCCAGGGAGAAGCAGAAGTCGAAGGCCTGCTTCTGAAAGCGCTGGGTGCCTTCGTATTGCGGCTTCTCGACGTGCAGCAGCGGCAGCCCGGCGGTGAGCTGCAGCGTCAGCCGCGCCTCGGCGACGTCCATCACGCCGGGCGAGACCACCAGGTCGACGTCCTTGGTTTCCAACTGCCACATCAGTTCTCGGATGCCACGGACACCGAAGTGCTCGGTGCGCGTCACCGCCACGGTGTCCGCGCCGCAGTGGTCGATCGCGGTCAGCGCGTGCCGTTCGTCGCCCAGGATGGGGACCTCGCGGCCTTCCACCATCAGGGTGTTGCCGCGGGACGGTCCGTAGCCCGGGATGCACACCCCGACGACGACGCAGCCGGCGCGCGGAACGCGGGCCAGTTCGTGGGCGAGGTGCGAGACGGCCTGCCGGTCGCCGATCGCCAGCACCTTGGTCTGGCACTGGCCGCGTGCCCGCAGCGTGCCGATGTGGCGGCGCCACAGGCTGCGGCTGGCCAGCAGTCCGATGGTGCCGGCGGGCAGGGCGATCGCCAGATAACCGCGGGCCAGGTCGACCTTGGCGAGCAGGGTGGCCATCGCGATGATGCCGAACGTCCAGAACGACGCACTGCCGATCCGCCGGTACTCGTCGATGCCGGTACCGATGACGCGCGGGGAGCGCGTCTGGAAGACCGCAAGAGCCGAGAGCCACAAGGTCGCGAAAAGCACCGAGAACAGCGTCATGACCGGACCCGAGTAGGCCGAGGTGCGGGCCGGGGATTCGCCGAACCGCATGTACTGGGCGAGCCCGACGGATGCGAAGACGATCACCGAGTCGCTGATGCGCAGCCGTCCCGCGTACAGGTTCTGCCAACGCCGCGCGACCTTCGCACCCGACGCGGTCACCTGCGCCGCGATGACCGAACCCGGAGTCCGGTTGCCAGGCAACGAGATCATCGGCGTCGGCTTCCGCTTATACGGGAGCTGGTTGGGAGGCTGGTTGGGCCGAAACGCCGTCGTAGACGGCGCCGGAGCAATCGGCATGATCATGGCGCGGCGTCCTTACGTTGCACATGACTGGTAGATCGTCCACAGAGCCGGCGCGGTACTGGCGCCCCTCAGCATGATGCGACGCTCCTGACCGGCGCGGGCGCGGGTGCGTACGCGGGCCAACTGGCGTCCTCTTCGGAGATGACGGTGACCGGCAACGGCCATTCAATTCCGAATTCCGGGTCGTTCCAACGCAATCCGAGCTCTTCAGCCGTCAAGTTGCCGCTGGTCTGGTAGTTCACTTCGGTGTTGGCGGTCAGGGTCTGGAAGCCGTGAGCGACGAACGGCGGCAGAAACAGCGCGCGGTGGTTGTCGGCGTTCAGCTCGATCAGCACGTGGTCGCCGAACGTCTGCGATTCGGGGCGGATGTCCACAACGGCGGCGGCGATGGCGCCGCGGGTGCAGCGCACCAGCTTGGCCTCGCCGTGGTAATGCAGGCCCCGCACGGTGCCCCGGGTGTAGTTGAACAAGATGTCGGTCTGGGCGACGTCGAAGGGCAGGCCGTAACGGTCGAACTCCTTGGTGCTGAACGAACGTGACGAGAAGCCACGGTGGTCGCGCTGCGGTTCGACGTCCACGATCGTCACACCGGCGACCTTCGTTGGCGTGTACTTCACGTACCGCTCCTTCCGTACTGGGGTTTAACCGGCGGCGAACGGGCGGGCCATCGCGGTGGGGATGAGCCCGTAGCGGGGGACCGGAGGAGTGCGGGGTGCGGTGCCGCGGGCCATCGGCAGCCCGCCCAGCATGTTCGGCATCGAGCTGCTGCCGAGGTTGATGTTCGGCAGGGCGGTGGCGGCCATCGGCGCCTGGGGGATCACGCTGGTCCAGGCCGAGGGCACCGACATCGGGCCCAGCTGGGCCGCCTTGCCGATGCTGCCCATGACGCCCGAGCCCAGGTTGGCGGCCGACGAGGCCGCGGTCGATGCGCCCGAGGCGGCACCTTGCGCGGCGGCGGCGGCGCCTTCGGCCGCGGTCCGGGCCATACCCTGCGCGGTCTGGGCCATCGACAGCACCGACGACATGCCGTACAGCGGGGTAGCCCCGGCGTTGAGGTAGTTCGGCAGGTAGTTGGGCAGCTGCGTCGCGAGGTTCGACAACAGGTCCGAGGTGGTGGTGCTGGTGCCCGTGGAGGCGGAGGTGCCGCCCTGTGTCAGCGACTGCATGGCGGCGGGCGTCTGGCTGACGATGTTCGCCAGATCGGCGTGCTGCACCGCGGCGGAGGCGTTGGCCTGCCCGACGGCGGCGCTCTGCGCGGTCAGGCCGCTGTCGTCGGTGACCTTGGGCGGCGGGTTGAACTGGGTGACATCGCAGACCGCGACCGAATTTCCGGCGTACTGGTACATCGCCGCGGCGTCCTGGGCCCACATTTCGCCGTACTCGGCTTCGTTGGCGGCGATCGCGGCCGAGTTCTGGCCGAAGAAGTTGGTCGACATCAGCGTCGCGAGCTGAACCCGGTTGGCCGTGACCACCGGCGGGGGAACGGTCATCGCGAACGCGGCTTCGTAGATCTCGACGGCCAGCTGCGCGTGGCTGGATGCTTCCATGGCGCGGGCGGCGGCGCCGGACGTCCACGCCACGTAGGGGCCGAAGGCCGAAGCCATCTGCAGCGAGGTCGGGCCGAGCCAGCGGCCGGTGGTCAGGCTCGAGATCAGGGAACGGTACGACGCCGAAGCCTGGTGCAGCTCGGCGGCCAGGTTGTCCCAGGCGACCGCGGCCATGGCCAGCGAGCCGGGCCCGGGTCCGGCGTACATCCGCGCGGAGTTGATCTCCGGGGGCAAAGCACCAAAGTCAATCACGTGAAATCCCTGGTCAGCGGACCGCGGCGGCCGATGCGGCCTGTGCGATCGGCGTGGTGCTGACGAACAACATGTGCTTCCCATCCCCGGCGAAATGCTGCTACAAACTGACGAGCTAATAATAACCCAAAAAACATACTAAAAGTCAACAAAAACGGGAGTGATCCTGACGACAGGTATCGCAGGTCGTGTGAACACCGCCGTTGATTCCGGGAACCAGCTGCTAACCTCAGAGACAGTTCATATGTCGTCCCGAGAAGCGCGGTGCATGGTTGCGCGATTCGCTGATGAGCCGAGATGTGCGCCCTGCTCGAGGAAGGCATCGTCGACATGGAGGCGATCAACCCAGGTCAGGGGATGGTTCACGGCTCCGTCGCGGCGAGCACGACAGGTTTGCCCGGCCCCGTGCGGCGCTCGCCCAGCGGTCCCGATTTACCGTCACCCGATGCCGGAGAAGTAAGATTTCTGCCCCGATGACGACCCACTCCACCGACGGGCGTGCCGATGCGACACGCCGACACATCTTGCGTGCCGCGTCGCACCAGTTCGCTCGACGGGCGTATCACGAGGTCGGGCTCGACGACATCCTGGCCGAAGCAGAGCTGACCAAGGGTGCGATGTACTTCCACTTCCGGTCCAAGCACGCGCTGGCGGTCGCGATCATCGACAAGCAGACCAACGCCGGCACGACGGCGGTCCAAGACCTGGTCACGCGCGGGTTATCCGGGTTGGAGACCCTGATCGACTTCTCGTATCTGATCGCGATTCAGGACATCAAGACGGATTCGGTCCGGGCCGGACTCAACCTGATCGAGTCGGTCGGGCGGTCGGAAGGACTCCAGGCGAGGCTGCTGGACCAGTGGGTCAAAGCCCTGGCCGAAGTGGTCGAGCAGGCCATCGCCGAGGGCGACATCGACCAGCGCTGCGAGCCCGAGGACGTCGGACGCATGATGGTCTCCCTGCACATGGGGCTGCGGAAAACCAGCGATCTCGACGAGCCGGAACGGTTCCTGACCGACCTCGAAAAGTGCTGGGGCCTGCTGTTGGCTGGCATCCTGGCGCCCGACCGGGTCGACTACTTCCGCCAGTTCCTGAGGCGCCGCGCCGCGCTGGCGATCAACACCAGCTCCGTCCCGGAGCCCTCCTAACCTGGCCGAACGTCGGATCTGGACGGTCAAGCCTGTTAATCTTGATGCTGTTGCGGCGCAATGTGAGACGAGTTCACCGAATCTGCGCACCCGATGAAACTCCGGAGGAACAGGGGTAATGGCGCGCCAGGTCCGGTCTGAGGTCACTCGGCGAAAGATCCTCACCGCCGCCATCGAGGTGTTCGGCGAGGTCGGGTATTCGGCAGCCGGCTGGGGCACCATCATCGAGCGCACCGGGATGACCAAAGGTGCCCTCTACCACCACTTCGACTCCAAAGAATCGCTCGCGTCCGCCATCATCGAAGAGGGTGGCACGACCATCCTCGCGGGATTCCGAAACGTATGCGGGGCGGCATCGCCCGGTCTCGAGAACCTGCTGCACGGCACCTTCACCATCGTCGGAATGCTGAGCTCGGATGAAACAGCTCATGCGGCCGAGCACCTGACCTGCACGTTGCGCGGCTTCAACGATGCCGCCGGCCACTTCTGCACGGGCTTGGTCGAGTCGCTCGCAGCCGAGGCCAGGCGTGCGATCACCGAGGGTGACCTGCAAAAAGACCTTGACCCGGTGGTGTTCAGCGAGTCGATCGTCGGCGCACTGTTCGGCACCCGGGCGCTTGCCGACGCGATGTCCGGCCAGGACGCGCCCAACGATGTCGCCGCCGACCTCGCGCGGCTGACGCGGGTATGGGAACTGCTGCTTCCCGGGGTGGTGTCGGAGGCGTCGCTGCCGTACTTCCGCCAGTTCCTCAGCCGGGAGGCGATGCGCCACGCCCGGCCGGCGGTGTCTCGCAGCGAGACCGTCCAGGTCTCAGAAACCGGCTAGTCCAGGGCAAACGGCATGCCAGGCCCCAATTCGCGCCCGTCGTCGACCGGTTTGAGCGCCGGAATCTGCGTGCCGTTTCGACAACGTACCGAAAGAATGCATACTGTTCCGGTGGTGTACCGGAAGTATGTAGGCAGACTTGTTGCTCTGGTCGGTGTCATCGGGTTCCTGGTGTTGAGCGCCCCGCCGTCATGGAGCGCGCCGTCGGATACGGCGCCGACTACGGACTCGCTGACCCTGTCGCTGGGTGACCTCGGGTCTGCCCCCAACCTGGAGTTCTGGGGCCTGACCAGCACCCAGCAGCTCACGGTGCCGGTGTTGCGCGGCCTGACGCCGACCAGCCTGAACGCGGTCGTCGAACTGCCGATCAACCTGCGGTCCGGGACATTGACCCTGTCGCAGGATCAGCGCACTCTCGCGCGGTTGAACCTGCCCACCGCCGATCAGTCGCCGCTGGTGATCCCGCTGGCCGGGGCGGAAGTCGTCGACAACTGGCTGACCGTGACGCTGCGGACCTACCTGGTGCCGCAGGACGGGGTCTGCCTGTATCCGGAAAGCCCGCTGCGACTGTCCAGTCCGGCGATCAGTTACACCGGCGTCGAACAGCCGCCCACCACGGTCGCCCACTTCCTGCCGCCGGTGCTGAAGAAGCTGTCTATATATCTGCCGCAATCGCCGTCGACGGCCGAGAGCGACACCGCGATTCAACTGGCCGCTTCGGCCGCATCGCACTACGGCAGGCAGAACCCCGAGATCGCCGTCGTCCCGTTGCCGGAAGGACAGGTTGCGCCCCCGGCGCCGCCGCAATCGCTGGAACGCCAGATCGTCGTCAAGGAAGGGTCGGACAACGGCCTCGCCCTGCAAGGGTCCGGGTCGGCGACCTGGCTGTTGATGTCGGGCCCGCTCGGGGAGGCCGACGAATCCGACACCGCCGTGCTGTTCAGCGACCTGTCCCAGCTCGCGGTCTCCTCCAAGGCCGTCGCGGACCAACTGAAACCCAACCTGCAACGGCCCGGTGACAGTACGACGATGCGCGAGCTCGGACAGCCGGTGGCCAACGCCACCTCGCTGCAGCCGCGGACGTCGATCGCACTCGACCAGACCAAGTTCGGCCGGTCGGTGCGCGGGGTGCGGGTGCACCTACAGGGGTCCTACACCCCGACGCCGTCCAACATCGGCGGCCAGATCGCGGTCACGATCGGCCCGGAGACCATCGATCACTTCCCGACCGACGGCAAGGGCACCATCGACCGCTGGATCGACGTGCCCGATCGGCTGCTGCAGCGATACACCAGTCTCGATGTGGTGCTCGACGTGGCGAGCAACGTCGGGCACTGCGGCGACTTCTACACCGCCGGGCCCGGGAACCAGCTGCTGAACCTGAACATCAACGGCGACACCACCATTGAGAGCAAGCCGGCCGCCCCGCCGGTGCCCGACGGCTTCCAGTCGATGCCGCAAGCGCTGATGCCGCGAGTCCAGGTCGGCATCGAGGCGCACTCGTTGCCCGACACCCTGCGCGCGATCAACCTGATCGTGGGGCTGCAGCGGATCAGCTCGACGCCGATCTACACCCACGTGACGAGCGTGCAGCAGGCCATCGATTCGTCGAATCCCGCGATTCTGATTTCGCCCGACGGCTGGAACCATTCCAACGTCGTGCTCCCGGTGTCCGCCGGGCCGAGCGGGCCGATCACGGTCAACGCCAACACTTCTGACGGCAAGCCGACCACGCTGACGCTGGACCCGGTGATGAAGTTCGCCACCCTGCAAACGGTGTTCAACCACGGCCGCTCGCTGCTGGTCGCGACGTCCAACGGCACCTCGGCTCAGGTCGACGAGCTGATCAGGTGGCTGGGCGGCGACAACAACAAGCGCTGGCAGCGACTCAAGGGCGTGGCGGTGGTGGCCGTGGCCGGACAAGACCCGGTGACTGTCGACCACTCGCCGACGGCCAATCCCATTGCCCCGCCGGACAATCACTCCGACCTGGGCTGGCTGTGGTGGCTCGGTGGCGGCTGGATCGCTGTGACGATCGTCGGTGCCGCGGTGATCCTGCTGCGTACCCGGCACCGGTTGCGGGGGTGACGGGCGGCGCCGTCAGGCGCTAACGCTCGTCGTCCCAGAGCTGCTCGGTCAGGTCCTGGAACGTCGCAAGGGCGAATCGGTCGTCGGCGCGCATCCCCACCGACTTGCTCATCAACGCGCGGACCACCGAGCCGTCCTTGTGTGCCAATTCGACGACCATATTCGCCAGCGCATGAACGACCGACAATAAAGATTCCGAATCCGGGGCCTCGTGGAAAACTTCGCGGAACCGCAGCGCGAGGACTTCTTCCGGTTCGTAGCCCACCATTTCCGCGAATGCGGTGTTGGTGAACAAGATCGTGCCGTCGTCACCGACTGCCAGCACCGGGACCGGAATCCGCTCCAGCACCACCAAGGCGGGCAACTGTTTCAAGGTGGTCATCGGCGATTGATTGAGCTGGTGCCGATTCTGTCGTCGCTCCACAGGCCGATTATGGTCTATGCCAGAGGTCATGTTTGACACTAATTCCTAACGCAGGCGTCAGACGGCGATTCGGTGCCATTGTTGCGTTTCTCGTCACTACTCTTCGGGAGTTGGCTGATACCGCGGAAAAACCCCGGTGGGCGGCGGTAACACCGAGCCGGGGGTTAGCCGGTTGGAGATCTCGCTAAACGTCCGCTGTTCGGCGGGATGCCCGAGAAGGTCCAGCAACTTGTCCGAAGATTCCGGCATCACCGGCAGGACCAGCAGCGCCGCGATCCGGACCGCCTCGCATGTGGTGTACAGCACGGTGCGGAATCGGACCTGGTCGGCCTCGGATTCGCTCTTGCGCAGCACCCAGGGCTGCTCGGCCGAAAAGTACCGGTTGGCTTCGCCCAGCATCAGCCAGATCGCCTCCAGCGCCAGGTGCATCGCCTGATCGTCGAAACTGGCCCGCACCCGCTCCAGCAACGAGTCGGCGGTTTGCAGCAGGGCGGTGTCGGCGGCGCTGAATTCGCCGGGTTCGGGCAGCACGCCATTGAGGTTTTTGGCGATCATCGACAGCGACCGTTGCGCCAAATTTCCCAACTCGTTGGCCAGATCGGTGTTGATCCGGTTGATGATCGCCTCTTCGCTGTAGCTGCCGTCCTGGCCAAACGGCACCTCGCGCAACAGGAAGTAACGCAGCTGGTCCACGCCGAAGGCGTCCGCCAGCGCCACCGGGTCGATGGTGTTACCCACCGACTTGCTCATCTTCTCGCCGCGGTTGTGCAGGAACCCGTGCGCGAAAACCCTTCGCGGCAACTCGATTCCGGCTGACATCAGAAATGCCGGCCAGTACACCGCGTGGAACCTGATGATGTCCTTGCCGATCATGTGCAGATCGGCCGGCCAGTAGCGGCGGAACAAGTCGGATTCGGTGTCGGGGAACCCGGCGCCGGTCAGGTAGTTGGTCAGGGCGTCGACCCACACGTACATCACGTGGTCGGGATGCTCGGGCACCGGCACGCCCCAGTCGAATGTGGTGCGCGAGATCGAGAAGTCGGTGAGCCCGCCGGAGACGAAACTGACCACCTCGTTGCGGCGCACCTCGGGTCCGATGAAGTCGGGGTTGGCGTCGTAGTGGGCCAGCAGCTTGTCGGCGTAGGCGGAGAGCCGGAAGAAGTAGGTCTGCTCCTTCTCGCTCCAGGTCACCGGGGCCCGGGTCTCGGTGGCGACGCGGACGCCGTCGATGACCTCGGTCTCGGAGTCGGTGAAGTACCGCTCGTCGCGCACCGAATACCACCCGGAATAGGTGGCCAGGTAAATGTCTCCGGCGGCTTCCATGCGGCGCCAGATCTCCTTGGACGCCTCGTGGTGATCCGGGTCGGTGGTGCGGATGAAACGGTCGAACGAGATGTTCAGCGCCTCCTGCATGCGCTGGAACACATCGGAATTGCGACGAGCCAGCTCCGCGGTCGGCACCCCCGCGGCGGCCGCGGTCTCGGCGACCTTCTGGCCATGCTCGTCGGTTCCGGTCAGGAAGCGCACGTCAAAGCCGTCGAGCCGCTTGAATCGGGCGATCGCGTCGGTCGCGATGTATTCGTAGGCGTGACCCACGTGCGGCGCGCCGTTTGGATACGCGATCGCAGTGGTGACGTAATAGGGCCTCATCGAGATTCACCCTATTGTGTGCGCGTGAGCTCCAGCCGACCTGGTAAACGAGAAGCCCCGCCCGCCCCGGAACCGTTGGCGCCCCTGATCGATGCCCACACTCACCTCGACGCATGCGGTGCCGAGGATGCCGACGGGGTGGCGGCCATCATGGACCGCGCCGCCGCGGTCGGCGTCGGCGCCGCCGTCACCATCGCCGACGATCTGGACTCGGCCCGCTGGGTGACGCGCGCCGCCGACTGGGATTCGCGGGTGTACGCCGCGGTCGCGCTGCATCCCACTCGTGCGGACGCCCTCGACGACGCCGCGCGGGCTGAGATCGAGACGCTGGTCGCACACCCGCGCGTGGTGGCCGTCGGCGAGACGGGCATGGACATGTACTGGCCCGGCCGGCTGGACGGCTGCGCCGCACCCGAGGTGCAGCGGGAGGCTTTTGCATGGCACATCGACCTGGCCAAGCGATGCGGCAAACCCCTGATGATCCACAACCGGGATGCCGATGCCGAGGTGCTCGACGTGCTGCGCGCCGAGGGTGCACCCGACGTGGTGATCTTCCATTGCTTTTCGTCCGACAGCGCCATGGCGCGCACCTGTGTCGACGCCGGGTGGCTACTCAGCCTGTCCGGGACGGCCAGCTTCCGTAACGCCCGCGCGCTGCGCGAGGCGGTGCCGCTGATCCCCGTCGAGCAGCTGCTGGTGGAAACGGATGCGCCCTTTTTGACACCACATCCTTATCGCGGCGCGCCCAACGAGCCCTATTGCCTTCCATATACTGTCCGGGCGATCGCGGAACTGCTCGATCGTCCGGCACCAGAACTGGCGCGAATCACCACGAGCAATGCCGGGCGGGTCTACGGACTCGCTGCACCCGCCGGGTGATTTCCACAACACATCCGCGCCGGAGTTGCTCCAGGTTGACCGGTTCGTTACCGTCTTGTGATCGAATCGTTGGTTTATTGAACTGTTGTCGAATGCTGCTGGGTAGGTCGTTAAGTGGTTGCTGAGTTCGGGGTAGACGCGCGTTGACTGTACTGACAAAACTTCATCAGACCCCATCAATGATGTTGCGGCTCGTAGTCGGAGGGCTGCTTTTAGTACTCGCCTTCGCCGGCGCCTTCGCGGTCTCGGTATCCAAGACGGTGACATTGACCGTCGACGGCATCGCGATGCGAGTGACCACCATGAAGTCTCGCGTGATCGACATCGTCGAAGAGAACGGCTATGTCGTCGACCAGCGTGACGATCTCTACCCCGCCGCGGACGTCCAGGTGCACAACGCCGACAAGATCGTGCTGCGTCGCAGCCGGCCGCTGCAGATCTCGCTGGACGGCCGCGACACCAAGCAGGTGTGGACGACGGCGTCGACCGTGGACGAGGCGCTGGCCCAGCTCGCGATGACCGACACCGCGCCGGCCGCGGCCTCGCGCGGCAGCCGGGTGCCGCTGGCCGGCATGGCACTGCCGGTCGTGAGCGCCAAGACCGTCCAGATCAACGACGGCGGCAACGTTCGCACGGTGCATCTGCCGGCTCCGAACGTCGCCGGGCTGCTCAATGCCGCGGGCGCACCGCTGCAGGACAGCGACCAGGTGCTGCCCAGTGCGACGTCGCCGATCACCGACGGCATGCAGATCCAGGTGACACGTAACCGCATCGAGAAGGTGACCGAGCGAGTTCCGCTGCCGCCCAACGCGCACCGGGTCGAAGACCCCGACATGAACATGAGCCGCCAGGTCGTCGAGGACCCGGGAGCTCCGGGCACCCAGGATGTCACCTACGCGGTGGCCACGGTCAACGGCGTGGAGACCGGGCGGCTGCCGATCGCCAACATCGTGATCGCGCCGGCCCGCGACTCCGTGGTCCGGGTGGGCACCAAGCCCGGCACTGACGTCGGCCCGATCTCCGACGGTTCCATCTGGGATGCGATCGCGGGCTGCGAGGCCGGCGGCAACTGGGCGATCAACAGCGGTAACGGCTACTACGGCGGCGTGCAGTTCGACCAGGGCACCTGGGAGCGCAACGGCGGGTTGCGGTTCGCCTCGCGCGCCGACCTCGCCACCCGCGAGGAGCAGATCACGATCGCCGAGGTGACTCGGGAGCGTCAGGGTTGGGGCGCGTGGCCGGTGTGCAGCGGAAGAGCTGGTGCACGCTGACGATCCGGTTGCTCGGACGCACCGATATCAGACGGCTGGCCAAAGAACTTGACGTTCGGCCACGAAAATCGTTGGGGCAGAATTTCGTCCACGACGCCAACACCGTTCGACGGATCGTCTCGGCCTCCGGGATCGGCCGCACCGACCACGTCCTGGAAGTGGGCCCGGGTCTGGGCTCGCTGACGCTGGCGCTGCTCGATCGCGGCGCCGCGGTCACCGCCGTCGAGATCGACCCGGTGCTGGCCGGCCGGCTGGCGCAGACGGTCGGCGAACATTCCAACAGCGAGGCCCAGCGGCTGACGGTGTGCCACCACGACGTGTTGACGTTGCGTCGCGACGACCTGGCCACCGAGCCCACCGCGGTCGTCGCCAACCTTCCGTACAACGTCGCGGTCCCGGCGCTGCTGCACCTGCTCGCCGAGTTCCCCTCGATCCAGACTGTCACCGTGATGGTGCAGGCCGAAGTCGCCGAGCGGCTCGCTGCCGAACCGGGCGGCAAGGAGTACGGCGTGCCGAGCGTCAAGGTGCGGTTCTTCGGCCGGGTGCGTCGCTGCGGGACGGTGTCGCCCACGGTGTTCTGGCCGGTGCCCCGCGTCTATTCCGGGCTGGTGCGCATCGACCGGTACGACACCGCGCCCTGGCCCACCGACGACGCCTTCCGCCGTCAGGTGTTCGAACTGGTCGACATCGCCTTCGCGCAGCGGCGCAAGACCTCGCGCAACGCGTTCTCGCAGTGGGCGGGCTCGGGCAACGAATCCGCGAATCGCTTGCTGGCGGCCAGCATCGACCCCGCCCGCCGAGGTGAGACGCTGTCGGTCGAGGACTTCGTCAGGCTGCTGCGCCGCTCCGGCGACGCCACCCACCCGCAGACCTCCGGCGGCTGAGTGCGCCGCCGACTGGCGGAGTTGCGTGTGGTTGTTCCGTCGCAGCGATAGTCTGCTGCGGTGGCGGCGGCTATCCGGGTGACTGCAGATGTCTGACGGCAGCACCGCCGCGCAGTGGGTGCCCACCGGTTCGGTCACCGTTCGCGTCCCCGGGAAGGTCAACCTGTACCTGGCCGTCGGAGATCGCCGCGACGACGGCTACCACGAGCTGACGACGGTGTTTCAGGCCGTCTCGCTGCTCGACGAGGTGACGGTGCGCAACGCGGACGTGTTGTCTCTCGAACTCGTCGGCGAGGGTGCCGACAAGCTGCCCACCGACGAACGCAACCTGGCCTGGCAGGCCGCCGAGCTGATGGCCGACCACGTCGGCCGCGCACCCGACGTCTCGATCATGATCGACAAATGCATTCCGGTGGCCGGCGGAATGGCGGGCGGCAGCGCGGACGCGGCGGCGGTGCTGGTCGCGATGAATTCGCTGTGGGAGCTCAATGTGCCGCGCCGCGATCTGCGGATGCTGGCGGCGCGGCTGGGCAGCGACGTGCCGTTCGCGCTGCACGGCGGCACCGCGTTGGGCACCGGGCGTGGCGAGGAGCTGGCCACGGTGTTGTCCCGGAACACCTTTCACTGGGTGCTGGCGTTCGCCGACGGCGAGCTGTTGACGCCCAAGGTGTTCAGCGAGCTCGATCGGCTCCGTGAGAAGGCCGACCCGTCGCGGCTCGACGAGCCCGGGCCGGTGCTGGCCGCGCTGGCCGCGGGCGATCCCGAACAGCTGGCGCCGTTGTTGGGCAACGAATTGCAGGCCGCCGCGGTCAGCCTGGATTCCTCGCTGCACGCGACGCTGCGGGCCGGCGAAGAGGCCGGCGCGCTGGCCGCCATCGTGTCCGGCTCGGGCCCCACGTGTGCGTTTCTGTGCACGTCGGCGCCCTCGGCGTTGGACGTGGGTACGGCCGTGTCGGAGGCCGGTGTGTGCCGCACCGTACGGGTCGCGAGCGGGCCGGTGCCGGGTGCCCGGGTGGTCCCGACGCCGATGACCGACAGTTGAACTTGCTGTGAAATCCGACTCAAATTGCCGAAATGGTGGGTTGTTACTTAAGAGGAGCTTAAGATAACTCGCGGTGATTATCGATCGGGACGAGCATTCGGCCTGGCCGTTCGCCGGCAGCGCCGGTGGACGGCCAGTAGGTCAGCGTCGGCTCCTTGATCGGGCAACCGGACATGAGGTTGCTGTTTCATTACAAATCCGAGATGTAACCGCTTCCCAACTGTGCTCGCGCGCCTGCTGCAAAGTGTTGCCCAGCGGGCGGAGCATGAAAACCCGGGTCTTGGGGATAGCGCCGGAACCGAGGAGGTTTGCGTGAGCAGGTTTACCGAGAAGATGTTCCACAACGCCCGCGTCTCGAAGAAGGGCATGGTCACCGGTGAACCCCACGAACCCGTTCGGCACACCTGGGGCGAGGTCCACGAGCGTGCGAGCCGCATCGCGGGCGGCCTGGCCGCCGCGGGCATCGGCCTCGGCGACGCCGTCGGTGTGCTCGCCGGCTACCCGGTAGAGATCGCGCCGACCGCGCAAGGTCTGTGGATGCGCGGCGCCAGCCTGACGATGCTGCACCAGCCCACCCCGCGCACCGACCTCGCCGTCTGGGCCGAGGACACGATGAACGTCATCGGCATGATCGAGGCCCAGGTCGTCATCGTCTCCGAGCCCTTCCTGGTCGCCATACCGGTGCTGGAAGAAAAGGGCATCAAGGTCCTCACTGTCGCCGATCTGCTCGCGTCGGAGCCGATCGAACCCATCGAGGTCGGCGAAGACGACCTGGCGCTGATGCAGCTGACGAGCGGCTCGACTGGGTCTCCTAAGGCCGTCCAGATCACGCACCGCAACATCTACTCCAACGCCGAGGCGATGTTCATCGGCGCCGAGTACGACATCGACAACGACGTGATGGTCAGCTGGCTGCCCTGCTTCCACGACATGGGCATGGTCGGCTTCCTCACCATTCCGATGTACTTCGGCGCGGAGCTGGTCAAGGTCACGCCGATGGACTTCCTGCGCGACGCGCTGCTGTGGGCCAAGCTGATCGACAAGTACAAGGGCACCATGACCGCGGCGCCCAACTTCGCCTACGCGCTGCTGGCCAAACGGCTGCGCCGCAACGCCAAGCCGGGCGACTTCGACCTGTCGACGCTGCGCTTCGCGCTGTCCGGCGCCGAGCCCGTCGAGCCCGCCGACGTCGAAGACCTGCTGGACGCGGGTAAGCCGTTCGGTCTGCGGTCCTCGGCGATCCTGCCGGCCTACGGCATGGCCGAGACGACGCTGGCCGTGTCGTTCTCCAAGTGCAACTCGGGCCTGGTCGTCGATGAGGTCGACGCCGACCTGCTGGCCGCGCTGCGCCGGGCCGTGCCCGCCACCAAGGGCAACACCCGCCGGCTGGCCACGCTCGGACCGCTGCTGAAGGACCTCGAGGCCCGCATCATCGACGAGCAGGGCAACGTGATGCCGCCGCGCGGCGTCGGAGTCATCGAGCTGCGCGGCGAGTCGCTGACGCCGGGCTACCTCACCATGGGCGGCTTCATCTCGGCCCAGGACGAGCACGGCTGGTATGACACCGGCGACCTCGGCTACATCAACGAAGAGGGCCACATCGTGGTCTGCGGCCGCGTCAAGGACGTCATCATCATGGCCGGCCGCAACATCTACCCGACCGACATCGAGCGGGCGGCCTGCCGCGTCGACGGCGTCCGGCCGGGTTGCGCGGTGGCGGTCCGCCTCGACGCGGGCCACTCCCGCGAGACGTTCGCCGTCGCGGTCGAGTCCAACGCCTTCCAGGATCCGGTCGAGGTGCGCCGGATGGAGCACGAGGTCGCCCGCGAAGTTCTCAAAGAGGTCGACATGCGTCCACGCAACGTCGTGGTGCTCGGGCCCGGGACCATCCCGAAGACGCCGTCGGGCAAGCTGCGTCGGTCCAACTCCGTCACTCTGGTCACCGGGTAACGATCTTCTTTTTTCGTCGAGTGTGCGCTGACGGCGGCGACACGCCGTGCGAGGCCGCCGTCTACGCACACTCGACGGGAACTATCAGCCCGCGAACTACCAGGCGTGGACGCGGTTCTGCGCCGGCTCCAGGCCCAATTCGATCAGTAGCTCGGTCGCGTCGGCCGCCTGCTCGCAGATCGCCGGAAGCTCGGAGCGCTCCTTGGCGGTGAACGCCTCCAGCACGAACGCCGCCGGGTCTTTGCGTCCGGGCGGACGCCCGATCCCGATGCGAACCCGCCCGAAGTCCTTGGTGCTCAGCGCCGAGGCCACCGAGCGCAGTCCGTTGTGACCGCCTTCGCCGCCGCCGATCTTGAGCCGGATACGCCCGAAGTCGAGGTCAAGGTCGTCGTGGATGACGATGATGTCGGCCGGCGCCACGGAGTAGAACTTCGCCAGCGGGCCGACCTGACGGCCGGACTCGTTCATGTAGCAGCGCGGCTTGGCGACCAGCACCGAGTGGCCGGCGAGCCGGCCGCTGACCACTTCGGCGCCGGAGCGCTTGTGCACCTTGAACTTCGAGCCCAGCCGTTCGGCGAGCAGGTCGGCAACCATGAACCCGACGTTGTGCCGGGTGCGGGCGTAGTTGTCTCCGGGATTGCCCAGGCCGACCACCAGTTGCGGTTCGGCCATGTCGTCGGCCGCCTACTCGGACTCTTCTTCGGCGGGGGCCTCGTCCTCGTCGCCGGACTCCTCGGCCGGCTCGGCGCCCTCGGCGGTCTCGCCCGCGCCCTCTTCCTCGAGGTCCTCGGCGGTCGGTGCGGTGACCACGTTGACCACCAGCATCTCCGGGTCGGAGATCAGGCCGACGCCGTTGGGCAGGGTGATCTGGCCGGCGGTGAACTGGGTGCCCGGCTCGGCGCCCTCGACCGAGACCGTCAACTGCTCGGGGATCGACAGGGCGTCGGCCTCGATCTCGATGGTGCTGGTGTCCTGGGTGACCAGGGTGCCGGGGACGGCCTCGCCCTCGATGACCACGCGGACCTCGACGGTGACCTTCTCGCCGCGACGCACGACCAGCAGGTCGGCGTGCTGGATGGTGCGACGGATCGGGTGGATGTCGAGCACCTTGGTCAGGGCCAGCTGTTCTTTGCCCTCGACGTTGAGCGTCAGCACGGCGTTGGTGCCGGAGTGCCGCAACACGGCGGCGAATTCGTGGCCGGGCAGTTCCAGGTGCTGCGGCTCGCTGCCGTGACCGTAGAGAACGGCGGGAATCTTGCCGTCACGCCGGGCCCGCCGGGACGCGCCCTTGCCCGTCTCGGTTCGCACCGTGACCGTAAGTTGGTTGACTGCAGACTTTGCCATTGTGTCGCTCCTGTGTGCTGAAGTACCTCGGTGTCAAGGCACGGCCAGGGTCGCGACATATGTCGGTCTCCGTCGATAACGGTGCCGGCTGCTGGCCGGCCACCCTCGCCGTGACGCTGGGCAAGGGTATCCCATGGGCGTCTCAGAGCGGAAATTTGGTGCCGGTGAGCTGCTCAGATAGCTCCCACAGCGCGGTGGCGACGGTCGGATCCTGGGCGCGCCGGCTGCGACTGACCGGCTGGGTGCCGCCGATCCAGCCGAACTTTGGACCGATGAAGGTGTCGCCCGGCAAATCCTGCGACGCGGCGTACAACGTTTGTCGTGCGCCGAAGTCCGCGTTGGTGGCGACCACCCGGGTGGCCGCCGACATCAGCGCGTCACCGAGCCTGCGTCCGGAAGCGCCCTGCAGGTTGGTGTGCGAGTAGCCGGGATGGGCCGCCATCGCCCGCAGCGGGGAACCGGCCAACTGCAGACGTCGCTGCAGCTCGCTGGTGAACAACAGATTGGCCAGCTTGGACTGGCTGTAGGCGAGCCAAGCCGAGTAGCGCCGGTTCTTCCAGTTGATGTCGTCGAGGTCGATCTTGCCGGGCCAGTGCGCCATCGACGTCAGGGTCACCACCCGGTCGGTGAGCTTGGGCAGCAGTTGGTTGGTCAGCGCGAAATGACCGAAGTGGTTGGTGCCGATCTGGCTTTCGAAGCCGTCGACGGTCAGCGCGAACGGGGCGGCCATGATGCCGGCGTTGTTGATCAGCAGGTCCGCCTTGTCGACGCCGTCGGCGAACTCGCGCACGGACGCGAGGTTCTGCAGGTCGAGTTCACGCACCTCGACCAGCCCGCGCATGTCGCGGGCGGCGGCGTGGCCCTTGCGGGTGTCGCGGACGGCCATGATGACCGTCGCGCCGGCCCGGGCCAGCTCGCGGGCGGTGATCGCGCCCAATCCACTGTTGGCGCCGGTGACGATCACGGTGCGCTCGGCGAACGACGGCAGGTCTGCGGCGGTCCAGTCAGTCATGGCCCTCAGTGTTCCCTAGTGGCCGGGGTCGAACTCCAGGGGCACGCTCACGGGCCCGGTGATCCCGCCCATGCCCTTCCATGGGCTCGGCCCGGTCTCGTGGGCGTTGGGCATCCGCCGGGTGATAACCCGAAGCGCCTCGGTCATTTCCAGACGCGCCAGGTGTGCGCCGAGGCAAAAGTGCACGCCGCCACCGAAATTCAACATGGCCGTCGCGTTGGGGCGGGCGATGTCGAGGCGGTCGGGCTGGTCGTATACGTCCGGGTCGCGGTTGGCCGCGGCGGTGTTGACGGCGACCAGGGTACCGGCCGGGATACGCACGCCGGCCAGCTCGACGTCGTCGGCGGCCCGCCGCAGCGTGCCGAAAATGATTGGGCGATAACGCATTAGCTCGTGTACCGCGTTGAGCGCCAAGTCCGGCTCCTGGGCGACCCGCGCCCACTGGTCGGGGTGGGCGCACAGCACCTGCACTGCCGCGGCCAGCTGATTGCGGGTGGTGTCGGTGCCCGCGCCGAGCAGGGTGCCGCAGAGCATGAGCAGTTCGTCGTGGCTCAGCCGGTCGCCGTCGTCCTCGGCGCGGATCAGATCGGAGATCAGGTCGTCGGCCAAGGACTCTCGGCGTTGAGCGATCAAGCCTTCGAGGTAGGTGTCGAGTTCATCCCACGCCCGAAGGATCGCGGGGGCGTCCTCGGCGATGTTCCACTCGAAGATCTTCTTGATGTCGTCGACCCAGCCGGAGAACAGTTGCCAGTCCGAGGCCGGGGCGCCCAGCAGCGCGCAGATGACCGGTGTCGGGTAGCCCTGCGCGACGTCGCCGACGATGTCGCAACGCCCGAGCGCGGTGAAGGGGTCCACCAGTGCGTCGATGATCTCGGCGGCGACGCCCCGCAGTCGCTCGGCGGCACGCGGGACAAAGGCCTTGGACACCAGCCGGCGCAAGCGGTGATGCACCGCGCCGTCGAGGCCCAGGATGTTGGCCGTCGCCCGATCCCACAGCGGGCCCGAGGTGACGCCCTGCGCGTCGAGGCCGAGGCCCTGGGCGGTGACGAACCGGTTGTCGCGCAGCACCGCGCGGACCAGCTCGTAGCTCAACACCTCCGGTCCGTAGCGACCGAGCGCGATCGGGGCCCGCCGTCGGGCATCGGCCAAAACGCGGTGTGCGTCCTCGGGATCGGTGAGCTGGTGGTAGTCGACGGTGGGCAATCCGGCGTCGAAGACGCTGGGGCTGTCGCTGGTCAAAGTGGTCATGGCAGTCGACTATCCGGGCCCTGCGGACCCAGACCATCCGCCGTAGCGCGTAGATCTGCGCGCTCGGTGTCGTAAATTCGCGCGCCCGCCGATGCGGATCTGCGCCATCTCGCCGATGTTTTGCTTCACGGGTGCCGCGATGCTGGTTAGCATGAGCCCGAATATCGAAATACCATCGCTAACCTGGAGCGATTTAGGCGTGAGCGAGTTGCTGCCGAGCGGAACGGTGACGTTGCTGCTGGCCGATGTCGAGGGCTCGACGCGGCTGTGGGAGAGCCAGTCCGACACCATGGCCGCCGCGCTTGCGCGGCTCAACCAGGCCGTCGACCGGCTGGTTGCCGAGCACGGGGGAGTGCGCCCGGTCGAACAGGGTGAGGGCGACAGTTTCGTGGGCGCATTCGCGCGCGCTTCCGACGCGCTGGCATGCGCCCTGCAGCTGCAGCTGGCCCCACTGGCGCCGATCCGGCTGCGCATCGGTCTGCACACCGGTGAAGTCCAAATGCGCGACGCCGGCAACTACGCCGGATCCACGATCAACCGGGCGGCGCGGCTGCGCGATCTGGCGCACGGCGGGCAGACGGTACTGTCCGGCGCGACCGAACCCCTGGTGGTCGACCGGTTGCCAGAAGACGCCTGGTTGACCGATTTGGGTGTCCACTCCTTGCGGGACCTACCGCGTCCGGAGCGGGTGGTGCAACTCAATCACCCCGGGCTCCGCAACGACTTCCCGCCGTTACGCACGACCAATGACGTTGGCAGCGCGAATCTTCCGGTCCAGTTGACCAGCTTCGTGGGTCGCACCGCCCAGATCGGTGACATCGGACAATTGTTGAAAGACAACAGGTTTGTCACCCTCACCGGAACCGGAGGCGTGGGTAAGACCCGATTGTCCGTGCGTGTCGCCAGTGAGATAGCCGGTGATTTTACCGGCGGAGCCTGGTTCGTCGATCTAGCGCCCGTGACCAATCCACTCGTCGTGCCGGTCGTCGTGGCACGCACACTCGGCCTCGCCGACCAGCCGGGACGCTCCACGATGGAGACGGTGACCAGGTTTGTCCGGGATCGAAAGATGTTGCTGCTTCTGGACAATTGCGAGCATCTGCTCGACGCCAGTGCGGCTCTGGTCGTGACACTGCTCGACGCCGGGCCGGATGTGACGATCCTGGCCACCAGTCGGGAGCCGATCGGTATCGCCGGCGAGCTGACCTGGCGGGTGCCGTCGCTGTCTGTGGACGGTGAAGCCGTCGCCTTGTTTGTCGACCGGGCCCGTCGGACCCGACCGGATTTCGGCCTTACCGAAGACAATTCGTCGATGATCGCCGAGATCTGCCGGCGTCTCGACGGCATCCCGTTGGCCATCGAGCTCGCGGCCGCACGCACGCGTACCTTGTCACTGAGCCAGATCGTCGACAGCCTGCATCACAACTTCCGCCTGTTGGCCGGCGGGGCGCGCACGGCGGTGCGACGTCAGCAGACATTGCGCGCATCCATCGACTGGTCGCACGGAATGCTCACCGAGCCGGAGCGGATGCTGTTCCGCCGCGTGGCGGTGTTCATGGGCGGATTCGACTTGGACGCCGCGCACGCAGTGGGCGCCGACTCCGACGTCGAACACTTTCAGGTCATCGATCTGCTCGGGCTGCTCGTCGACAAGTCGCTCGTCGTCGCCGAAGAGGTCCAGGGCACGATGCGCTACCGCCTGCTGGAGACGGTCCGGCAATACGGTCTGGAAAAGCTCGCGGAGTCAGGCGAAGCCGAGACGGTCCGGACCCGACACCGCGATCACTACACCGCCGCCGCGGTGAACCTGGAAGGTGCGGCGCGTGGCGATGGAACACCGTTGGTTCCGTGGGCCGAACTCGAGATGGACAATCTACGAGCCGCGCATGCCTGGAGTTGCGATGCGGGAGAGTTCGATCCGGCATTGCGGGTGGTGTCGGCGTTGCAACGTCTATGGGTGACGCGCGGCCGTTTCCGGGAAGGTGTGGCCGGTTTCGACGCCGTCTTCACCGATAAGCGTTACCGCGACGTCGATGTCGCGCCCGAGGTGTGGATTCGCGGCGTGGCCGACGCCGGATTGCTGGCGATCTGGTGCTCCGTGCAAGCCAGTCGGCAACGCGCAGAAGAAGCCGTGGCCGCGGCTCGTGAACTCGGTGACAACGCGCTGCTGGTGCGCAGCCTGATGGTCTGCGGCGCACTGGCGATCAACGACATCGAGGCGGCCAGGCCGTATATGGCCGAAGCGGTCGACCTTGCTCGCGCGGCTGGTGACGTGAATGCGCTTTATCAGGTGCGCAGCTACCAGTGCTTCATCGCCAATGTCGGTGGTGATTCGCGCGCTGCCGTCGAGGCCGGGGTGGAGGGGCGAGACCTCGCCGACCAGCTTGGCGACAATTTCATGTCCCGTTACAGCCGAACGTTTCTCAGCGGTTCGCTGGTGTTGCAGGGCAAGCTGGCGGACGGGCTCGCCGTAGCGCGGGCGCTGGTCGAGGAGGCGCGCGCCGCGGGTGACCGTCCGATGGAAGCATTCGGCCTGATGACCATGGGTCAGGCGCTGGTGTTTGGCGGCGATGCCGCGAACGCGCGGGCCGCGGGCCAGGCGGCTCTCGAAATCGGTGCCAGCATGGGCGGTTTCCACGAAGACACCGCCTATGTGGCGGTGGCGAACGCCGAATTGGCCAGTGGCAACATCGCGGCGGCGCGGGAGGCCTGCGAGGCGGCCTGGCGGCTTACGTCACCGCTGAAGGCGCTTTTCGTCAGAAGCGTGTTGCCGATGACGCAGGCGCTGTTGAGTTGTGGGGATCTGGTGGGCGCCCGGCACTGGGCCGACGACAGTGTTGCGATCGTTCCGGGTTCCCATCGGGTGATGGCGCTTGCGGCGCGCAGCCGAGTCGCCGTGGCCCAGGGCGAACTGCAGCAGGCCGAACGCGACTTACACGAAGCCGTCGCGGTCGCCGGACGCACCGGCGGGCATCTGCACCTACCGGAATCGCTCGAAGGCCTCGCTGCGCTGTGCGCCGATACGAATCCAGAGCATGCGGCGCGGTTGTTGGGCGCCGCCGACGGTATGCGGCGTCGCACCGGCCATGTGCGTTTCCAGGCCCTGCAGCCCGGCCATGACGCCTCCGTGGAAACCGCCCGAAATGCTCTGGCAGAAGGCGTCTTTGAATCCGCTTGGGATGAGGGGGCGGCCCTGTCCATCGAGGAGGCGATCGCCTATGCGCAGCGAGGTCGCGGTGTACGGGGACGCCCTGCGAGCGGCTGGGAGTCGCTGACGCCGACCGAACTCGACGTGGTGCGTCTGGTGGCAGAAGGACTGCCCAACAAGGACATCGGTGCACGGCTGTTCATATCACCGCGCACCGTGCAGTCCCACCTCACGCACGTCTACGCCAAGCTGGGCATCACCTCGCGCGTGCAGCTGGTCGGAGAAGCCGGCCGTCACCACTGAGTTACGTAGGGCGCCAGACGACTTCGAGGTTGTCCTCCGGCACGTGGATCAATGCGTAAGTGACCCCGTCGGAATCGGCGAACTCGACCAGGTACGCGCGCGGCAGACCCGGGGTCTGCACGTCGTCGACGATGGCTCCTTGTGATCCGGCGGGCAGGTTGTGCTCGGGGATCGGCCGCAGCAGTTGGACGACGTCAAAATCTTGCGGTTTCACCTTCTCGCCCTCCGTCACTTGCTGGTTGGAATCGCGGTCACCAGGCGTACGACGCCATCGTTGTTGCGAATGAAGGCGAATGTCACGTCGATCGTCTTACCGTTCGCGCCCGTAATCGGTATCACCTCGCCCCCGGTTTCAGCGTTGCAGACGGTCCTCGAAGTCAAGCCCAATCGACGCGACCGAGCCGCGCTGACTTATTTCGCTGCGACGACGAATCCGTGGATGATCATGTCGACGTCGGAGGACTGCGCGGCGGCCTGATTGGCCAGGCCGGTGATCGTGAGCTGAACGAAGTAGCGCTGCTTGGCCGGCGGCGACCCGGTCGGCAGCACGATCCGGTTCCAGCTGTGCAGCCGGGTACCGTCGTCGCCGTTGTAACTGCCCTGGATCATCGACGAGGGAAAGCCGTTGTAGGGCGCCATCGAGGCATCCAATTGCTTGAAGTTGTCAAACAATTGGGTGTCGTCGTTGCCGCGCTTGATCACCTGTGCCGGGTCGAAGTCCCCGTGCAGGGCGAATACCACCAGACGCGCGGTCGGGTACTTCTTGTCCTTGGCCAGGATCAGCGTCTGCGGCGAGATGTGCGGGTCGGTGAACGGCGCCCATCCCGGCGGCGTCGGTATCGACACCGTCAGATCGGTCAGGTCCTTGGGCGCCACCTGCTGCCCGGTCACGCCGATGCTGTTCAAATACTGCGACAACGGAACGGGTTTGTCGGCCGTGGTCGAAGTCGTCGCCGTCGCGCTCGTCGTATAAACAGAGGAATAGTCGGGGCTTTTGGGTCCACAGGCGACCACGGCCAACATCAGCGTGGTGATCGTGGCAGCGGCCGCGAGCCGTCTCACAGAATCTCGTGGACCGCGTCGATCGGGCGCGCCAACCGGGTGCCCTTTGCGGTGACGACGAACGGGCGCTCGATCAGAATCGGGTGTTCGGCCATCGCGTCGAGCAGTTGATCGTCCGTCGCGTCGCTCAAACCCAGTTCGGCGTACAGCGCTTCACGCTTGCGCACCGCGGTGCGCACCTCGATGCCGGCGTCACGAATCATCTTCACGAGCTCGTCGCGCGACGGTGGCGTCTTCAGATACTGCACCACGGTGGGTTCTAAACCGTTGTCGCGCAACAAGTCCAGCGTCTTGCGCGAGGTACTGCATTTGGGATTGTGATAGATGACGGCGTCATCGGAGCCCGCAGAAGCCGAAGCCATCTAGGCGTCTCCGTCGAATAGTCCTGTGACAGAGCCATTTTCGAAGACGGCGCGAATGGTACTGGCCAGCAGTGGCGCAATCGACAACACCGTGAGCTGCGGGAAGCGCTTCTCGTCGCCGATCGGCAGGGTGTTGGTGACGATCACCTCGCGGGCGCCGCACGAGGCCAGCCGCTCGGCGGCCGGGTCCGACAGCACACCGTGGGTGGCCGCGACGATCACGTCGCGGGCGCCGTCTTCGCGCAGCAGGTTCACCGCGCCGGCGATGGTGCCACCGGTGTCGATCATGTCGTCGATCAGCACGCAGGTGCGACCCTCGACCTCACCGACGACGCGGTTGGACACCACCTGGTTGGGCACCTTCGGGTCGCGGGTCTTGTGGATGAACGCCAACGGAACGCCGCCCAGCGCGTCGGCCCATTTCTCGGCGATGCGCACCCGGCCGGAGTCGGGGGAGACCACGACCATGTTGCCGTCGGGATAGTTGTCGCGGATGTACCCGGTGAGCAGGTTCTGGCCGCGCATGTGGTCGACGGGTCCGTCGAAGAAACCCTGGATCTGATCGGTGTGCAGATCTACGGTCACGATCCGGTCGGCACCCGCGGTCTTGAGCAGGTCGGCGATCAGCCGCGCCGAGATCGGCTCACGGCCGCGATGCTTCTTGTCCTGGCGGGCGTAGGGATAGAACGGTAAGACGGCGGTGATCCGCTTGGCGCTGCCGCGCTTGAGCGCATCGATCATGATCAGCTGTTCCATCAGCCAGTTGTTCACCGGCACCGGATTGGATTGCAGGACGAAGGCGTCGCACCCGCGCACCGACTCGTGGAAGCGCACAAAGATCTCACCGTTGGCGAACTCCCGCGCGGTCTGCGCGGTGACGTGAACGTCGAGTTCCTTGGCGACCTGCTCGGCCAGCTCGGGATGTGCCCGGCCGGAGAACAGCATCAAATTTTTGCGATTATCGGTCCAGTCGTGGCTCACCGTGCTGCCTTTGCCGTTCGGATCGAAAGGGAAGTGCTCATCGTACGTAGCGAATCGTACGGAACGATTGCCGGGTTGCCAGCCACCGAATTCATGGTGTCTATTCGGATTCCGACGGCTCGGTAGCCGCTGCAGCTTGCTGAGCGGCCTTGTCCGCGGCGGCCGCGGCGGCGCTGCCTGGACGTTTACGCTGCACCCAGTTCTCGATGTTGCGTTGCGGACCGGCCGAAACCGCCAGCGCTCCGGGCGGCACATCGTCGCGCAGCACGGTGCCGGCGCCGGTGTAGGCCCCGTCGCCGACGGTCACCGGGGCCACGAACATGGTGTCCGAGCCGGTGCGCACGTGCGAGCCGACGGTGGTGCGCCGCTTGGTGGTGCCGTCGTAGTTGACGAAGACACTGGACGCCCCGATATTGCTGTGCTCGCCGATGTCGGCGTCGCCGACGTAGGTCAGGTGCGGCACCTTGGTGCCCGTGCCGATCGTGGAGTTCTTCACCTCGACGAACGCACCGAGCTTGCCGTCGGCGCCCAGCGATGTGCCCGGGCGCAGGTAGGTGTATGGGCCGACCGCGGCGCCGCCGCCGATCACCGCGGACTCGCCGTGCGTCCGGACCACCGCGGCGCTGTCGCCGACGGTGACGTCGCGCAGCGTGGTGTCCGGGCCGACGATGCACTGGCCGCCGATCTGGGTGCGCCCGAGCAGCTGGGTGCCGGGGTGCACGACGGTGTCGCGCCCGATCGTCACGTCGACGTCGATCCAGGTGGTGGCCGGGTCGATCACGGTGACGCCGGCCAGCTGGTGGGCGGCGACGATGCGACGGTTGAGTTCGGCGCCCAGCTGGGCCAGCTGAACCCGGTTGTTGACGCCGGCCACCACCGCGCTGTCGTCGACATGCTGGGCGTGCACGGTCTGGCCGTCGCCGCGCAGGATCGCGATGACATCGGTCAGGTAGAGCTCCTGCTGGGCGTTGTCCGAGCTCAGCCGGCCCAGCGCCGAGCGCAGCGCCGCCGCGTCGAAGGCGTAGACACCGGCATTGACCTCGCCGATCTCGCGCTGGGATGCGGTCGCGTCGGCTTCCTCGACGATCGCCATCACTTGGCCTTGCCCGGGGTCGTCCTGGGTGCGCAGGATGCGGCCGTACCCGTAAGGATCGGCCAGCGTGGTGGTCAGCACCGTCGCCGCGGCCGACACCGCGTTGTGGGTGGCGATCAGATCGGCCAGCGTGTCGGCGTCCAGCAGCGGCGTATCGCCCGAGGTGATCACGACCACGCCGGCGTAGTCCGGCGGCAGCGCCGACAGCCCGCACAGTGCGGCATGCCCGGTCCCGCGGGGCCGGTCCTGCAGCGCCACATCGATGGGACGGCCGAGGGCGTCGGCGAGTTCGGCGACGATCGGTGCAATGCGCTGGTGCTCATGGCCCAGCACCACGACCAGTCGCTGCGGCGCGACCTTGGAAATCGAGTGCAGCGAATGCGACAACATGCTGCGGCCGCCCAGGGTGTGCAGCACCTTGGGGGTGTCGGAACGCATCCGGGTGCCGGGCCCCGCCGCGAGAACCAGGACCGCTGTGTCACCGGGAAACGACATCAACTCTCCTCGTGCCTTATTCCACGCGAGGCGGGAAGCCGGAGCACCGCCACGCCGTCAAGATTGTCATCACCCTGCACCGGTGGCAAAGACCTCGGAAGGGCAAGCAGCCGAAGCTCCGTCGCCAGGACTCGAACCTGAACTATCTGAACCAAAATCAGAGGTGCTGCCGATTACACCACGACGGACTGCAGATCACGGCCGGGCGGCGGTAGCCGCCAACCGCGCCACCAAGACTTTAGACGGTGTGATCGCCGATCGCGGTCGCCACGGAAAGTCAGGCAATTTCACCTGGCCAAACCGATACCCTGGGTGACGTGGCAGCCCCGGATAAAGAAGTGCGCGCCCCGCGCGCGCGGATGACCGGCACCGAGCGTCGACACCAGCTGATCGGCATCGCCCGCTCCCTGTTCGCCGAACGCGGGTACGAGGGCACCTCGATCGAGGAGATCGCGCAGCGCGCCAACGTCTCCAAACCGGTCGTCTACGAGCACTTCGGCGGCAAAGAAGGCCTGTACGCCGTCGTCGTCGACCGTGAAATGTCCGCGCTGCTGGACGGCATCACCTCGTCGTTGACCAACAACCGGTCCCGGGTGCGGGTCGAGCGCGTCGCATTGGCGCTGCTCACCTACGTCGAGGAACGCACCGACGGCTTCCGCATCATGATCCGCGACTCGCCCGCCTCGATCAGCGCGGGCACCTACTCCAGCCTGCTCAACGACGCCGTCAACCAGGTCAGCTCGATCCTGGCCGGTGACTTCGCCCGCCGTGGCCTGGACCCGGATCTGGCGCCGCTGTACGCCCAGGCGTTGGTGGGCTCGGTGTCGATGACCGCGCAGTGGTGGCTGGACACCCGCGAGCCCAAGAAAGAAGTGGTGGCCGCGCATCTGGTCAACCTGATGTGGAATGGCCTGACTCACCTGGAATCCGATCCGCGCCTGCGAGACGAATAACGCGGCCGCGGCCGTGGGGGGTACGGCGCGACTGCTCCCTGGGCCCCGCCCTCGACGACTCAACGTGGCCCCGGTCGGGGCCGCAGTCAACCGCAGTCGCGCGACATCAGGTCGCCGATCGTCTCGCGGCGCACCAGTTGCCGGGCCCGCCCGTCCTTGACGGCGATCAGCGGCGGCCGGCAAACCATGTTGTAGTTCGACGCCATGCTGTGGTGGTAGGCGCCGGTGCACGCGACGGCCAGCAGGTCGCCGGGATGCAGGTCCACCGGTAGCTCGACGTCGCGGACGATCTCGTCGCCGGCCTCGCAGTGCCGGCCGACGACGGTGACCCGCTGTTTGAGGCCCAGCGACTGCCGGTTGGCCAGTGCGACCGTGTAATTGGCGCCGTACAACGACACCCGTGGGTTGTCGCTCATGCCGCCGTCGACGGCGACGAAGGTGCGCCCACCGGGCTGGGTCTTGATCGAGCAGACCCGGTACAGCGTGACGCCGGCGCGCCCGCTGATCGCACGCCCGGGTTCCACAACCAGCGTCGGTCGCGGAAAACGCTCGGCGGCGCACGCCTCGTCCATCGCGTCCTCGATCACGACGCCCAGGTCGTCGAGTGCGAGCTCGGGTGCCCCCGAGACGTAGGGGATGCCGTGGCCGCCGCCGATGTTCAACTCGGTGAGGATGACGCCGTGCCGGGCCCGGATGTCGGCCATCGCGGCGATCATCCGGTGGATCGCCTCGCCGTACAGCGCCGGGTCGGTGACCTGCGAACCGATATGGCAGTGCAGTCCGACCAGGTCCAGGATCGGATGGGCCAGCACTCGCTGGGCCGCGACGTCGGCCCGGTCGCCGTGCAGGGTGAACCCGAACTTCTGGTCGCTGACTCCGGTGGTGACCGCGCGGTGCCCGTGGATGTCGATATTCGGGGTGACCCGGATCAGCACCGGCTGGCGCTCGCGGGCGCAGCCGGCCAGGTAGGCGATCTCGATGCCGGAATCGAGCACGATCCGCCCGACCCCGACGCGCACTGCCTCGCGCAATTCGTCGGGGGTCTTGGCGTTGCCGTGCATGACGATCCGGGCCGGGTCCACCCCACCGGCCATCGCGACGGCCAGCTCACCCGCGGAGCACACGTCGACGCCCAGGCCCTCCTCACGGGCCCACCGGGCCACCGCCGTGGTCAGCAACGACTTTCCGGCGTAGACCACTTCGACGCCACGCAACGCCTTGCGATAGCGGCGGGCCCGGCCGCGAAAGTCTGTTTCGTCGATCACATAGGTGGGGGTGTGGAATTCGTCGGCGATGTCGGTCAGCGGTACGTCACCGACGCAGAGCCGACCCTCCTCGTCGCAATGCGTAGTGGCAGGCCAGATCGCGGGATCCAGCCGCCGGGGCGCCGCCCGGCCGATGGAGGGCAGCATGTCAAGCAGTGTCATGACTTCAACGTGCGCCCGGCCAGGCCCGGATGACGCGATCCTTACGATCCTCTGACGGCCCCCGGCGCAATTTTGACGGCGTTCTGGATTTTTTTGGGCACCTAGACTGGTGTGCATCATGACCGCACCGGGGCCTGCTCGCCCAGAAACCCCGATCGCGGGGCTCGTCGAACTGGCGCTGACCGCGCCGACCTTCTCCCAGATCGCCGCGGACGCGGCGGCCGGCCCGGCCGAACTGAATCTGGTCGGCCCGGCCAGCGCGCGGGTATTCGTGGCCAGCGCGCTGGCGCGGCAGCGTCCGCTGCTGGTCGTCACGGCGACCGGTCGGGAGGCCGACGACCTGAGCGCCGAACTGTGCGGCGTCTTCGGCGACTCGGTCGCGGTGTTCCCATCGTGGGAAACGCTGCCGCACGAACGTCTTTCGCCGGGCGTCGACACCGTCGGCACCCGGTTGATGGTGCTGCGCCGGCTGGCCCATCCCGACGACGCCCGGCTGGGCCCGCCACTGCGGGTGGTGGTGACCGCGGCGCGTTCGCTGCTGCAACCGATGACGCCGCAGCTGGGCCTGGTGGAGCCGCTGACCCTGAGCGTCGGTGCCGAAGTCGACTTCGAAGCCGCGATCGCGCGGCTGGTCGAACTGGCCTACACCCGCGTCGACATGGTGGGCCGCCGCGGCGAATTCGCGGTGCGCGGCGGGATTCTCGACGTTTTCGCCCCGACGGCCGAGCATCCGGTGCGCGTCGAGTTCTGGGGCGACGAGATCACCGAGATGCGGATGTTCGCCGTCGCCGACCAGCGCTCCATCCCCGAAATCGAGGTCGACACCCTGATCGCGGTCGCGTGCCGTGAACTGCTGCTGACCGAGGACGTGCGGGCGCGGGCCGCCGAGTTGGCCGCGCGCCATCCCGCCGCGGAGGGGGCGATCACCGGCAGCGTCTCGGACATGCTGGCCAAGCTGTCCGAGGGCATCCCCGTCGACGGGATGGAGGCGCTGCAATCGGTGCTGCAGCCTGCGGTCGATGGGCGCCACGCGCTGCTCACCGATCAGCTGGCCGAGGGCACGCCGGTCCTCCTGTGCGACCCGGAGAAGGTACGCAGCCGGGCCGCCGACCTGATCAAGACCGGCCGCGAGTTCCTCGAGGCGTCGTGGTCGGTCGCGGCGATGGGCACCTCGGAGGGTCAAGCGCCCGTCGACGTCGAGCAGCTGGGCGGCTCGGGCTTCGCCGAACTGGACGACGTGCACGCCGCGGCGGTCCAGGCCGGCCACCCGTGGTGGACGCTGAGCCAGCTGTCCGACGAGTCGGCCGTGGAGCTCGAGGTGCGGGCGGCGCCGTCGGCCCGCGGACATCAGCACGACATCGAGAGCATCTTCGCGATGCTGCGCGCGCACGTCTCGACTGGCGGCTACGCCGTGGTTGTCGCGCCCGGCACCGGCACCGCCCATCGCGTGGTGGAGCGGCTGTCCGAGTCCGACACCCCGGCCGCAATGCTGCAAAGCGGCGCGACCCCGACCGCCGGTGTGGTCGGGGTGCTCAAGGGTCCACTGCACGACGGTGTCGTGATTCCCGGCGCGAACCTGGTCGTGATCACCGAGACCGACCTGACCGGCAACCGGGCGACGTCCGCCGAGGGCAAGCGGCTGGCTGCCAAGCGGCGCAACACCGTCGATCCGCTGGCGCTCACCGCCGGCGATCTGGTGGTCCACGACCAGCACGGCATCGGGCGGTTCGTCGAGATGACCGAACGCACGGTCGGCGGCGCCCGGCGCGAGTACCTGGTGCTGGAGTACTCGTCCAGCAAGCGCGGCGGCGGTTCCGACAAGCTTTATGTCCCGATGGATTCGCTGGACCAGTTGTCCCGGTACGTCGGCGGCCAGGCCCCGGCGCTGAGCAAGCTCGGCGGCAGCGACTGGGCCAACACCAAGACCAAGGCGCGGCGCGCGGTGCGCGAGATCGCCGGCGAGCTGGTCGCGCTGTATGCCAAACGCCAGGCCAGCGCCGGCCACGCGTTCGCGCCGGACACCCCGTGGCAGGCCGAGATGGAGGACGCGTTCGGGTTCACCGAGACTGTCGACCAGTTGACCGCCATCACCGAGGTCAAGTCGGATATGGAAAAGCCGATCCCGATGGACCGGGTGATCTGCGGTGACGTCGGCTACGGCAAGACCGAGATCGCGGTGCGGGCGGCGTTCAAGGCCGTGCAGGACGGCAAACAGGTCGCGGTCCTGGTGCCGACGACGTTGCTGGCCGACCAGCATCTGCAGACCTTCACCGACCGGATGGCCGGCTTCCCGGTCACCGTCAAGGGCCTGTCGCGGTTCACCGACGCGTCCGAATCGCGCGCCGTCCTCGACGGCCTGGCCGACGGGTCGGTGGACATTGTGATCGGCACGCACCGGCTGCTGCAGACCGGCGTGCGCTGGAAGGATCTGGGCCTGGTCGTCGTCGACGAGGAGCAGCGGTTCGGCGTCGAGCACAAGGAACACATCAAATCGCTGCGCACCCACGTCGATGTGCTGACCATGAGCGCCACCCCGATCCCGCGCACCTTGGAGATGAGTCTGGCCGGCATCCGGGAGATGTCGACGATCCTGACCCCGCCCGAAGAGCGCTACCCGGTGCTGACCTATGTCGGCCCACACGACGACAAACAGGTCGCCGCCGCCCTGCGCCGCGAGCTGCTGCGTGACGGGCAGGTCTTCTACGTGCACAACCGGGTCAGCTCGATCGACCGGACGGCGGCCAAGATTCGCGAGCTGGTGCCCGAGGCGCGGGTGGTCGTCGCGCACGGGCAGATGCCCGAGGAACGGCTGGAGCGCACCGTGCAGGGCTTCTGGAACCGCGAATACGACATTTTGGTGTGCACCACGATCGTGGAGACCGGCCTGGACATCTCCAACGCGAACACCCTGATCGTCGAGCGTGCCGACACGTTCGGGCTGTCGCAGTTGCACCAGCTGCGGGGCCGGGTCGGCCGCAGCCGCGAACGCGGCTACGCCTACTTCCTCTATCCGCCGCACACCCCGCTCACCGAGACGGCCTACGACCGGTTGGCGACCATCGCGCAGAACAACGAGTTGGGCGCGGGCATGGCGGTCGCGATGAAGGACCTCGAAATCCGCGGCGCCGGCAACGTGCTGGGTGTCGAGCAGTCCGGACACGTCGCCGGAGTCGGTTTCGACCTGTACGTGCGGCTGGTGGGCGAGGCCGTCGAGGCGTACCGCGCCGCGGCCGACGGCCAGACCGTCACCACCGCCGAAGAACCCAAGGATGTGCGCATTGACCTTCCGGTGGACGCGCACTTGCCGCCCGACTACATCGCCAGCGACCGGCTCCGGCTGGAGGCCTACCGGCGCCTGGCCGCCGCACCCGACGACGCGGCCGTCGACGCCGTCGTCGAGGAACTCACCGACCGGTATGGGGCGCTGCCCGAACCGGCGCTGCGGCTGGTGGCCGTGGCACGGTTGCGACTGCTGTGCCGGTCCTCGGGCATCACCGAGGTGTCGGCCCCGTCGGCGGCGACAATACGGCTGTCGCCGATGACGCTGCTAGATTCTGCGCAGGTGCGGCTCAAGCGGATGTATCCGGCCGCCAACTACCGCGCCACCACGTCCACGGTGTCGGTTCCGATCCCGCGATCCGGCGGTGTGGGCGCGCCGCGACTCCGCGACGTCGAGTTGGTGCAGATGGTGGCCAACGTGGTGACGGCCTTGCAGGGGAAACCGCAGCAAGAAATTGATATAACGAGTTCGTCACCTGCGCCGATGACGAGGGAGGAGCGTCAAGCGAAATGATCCGCGCCGGTGACGATGCAGAGCACGAGAGCGATATGGGGGCACGCCCCGTCGCCGCGGTGGGGCTGGGGGGACCCCCACCCGCTTGCGGGGGAGAGGAACGGCACCTGTGATTGTCGTCCTGTTCGACCCTCGCCGTCCCTCCCTGGTGCCGCTGCCGGCGATCGAGCACCTGACCGGTGAAGTCGAGTACACCGAAGAGATGCCCGTCGCGGTGCCCTGGTCGCTGCCGTCCGCGCGTCCGGTGGACACCGGCGACCCCGACTCCCCGGCAGCCCCGGTGCTGCTGTCCTCGGATCCCGACCACCCGGCCGTCACCGCCCGGCTGGCCGCCGGCGCCCGGTTGATCGCGGCGCCGGAGACGCCGCGCGGCGAACGTCTCGTCGACGCCGTCGCGATGATGGACAAGCTGCGCACCGCCGGCCCCTGGGAGAGCGAGCAAACTCACGACTCGCTGCGCAGGTTTCTGCTGGAGGAAACCTACGAGCTGCTGGACGCGGTCCGCAGCGGCAATGCCGACCAGCTGCGCGAAGAGCTCGGCGATGTGTTGCTGCAGGTCCTGTTTCACGCCCGAATCGCCGAGGAAGCGCCGCAGTCGCCGTTCGACATCGACGCCGTCGCTGCCACACTGATGCGAAAGCTGGGCAACCGGGTCCCGGGAGTGCTTGCGGGGCAGTCGATTTCGCTCGAAGAGCAATTGGCTCAGTGGGAAGAGCGCAAGGCGGCCGAGAAGCCGCGGAATTCGGTGATGGACGATGTCCACACCGGCCAACCGGCGTTGGCGTTCGCGCAGAAGGTGATTCAGCGCGCGCAGGCCGCCGGCCTGCCCGGCGACCTGATTCCCACCGAAATCACCACGATCTCGGTATTGACCGATGTCGATGCGGAAAGCTTCCTGCGCACAGCGGTTTTGGAGTTCGTCGACACGGTGCGCGCGGTCGAGCGGTCGATCGCCGCCACCCGCCGCGGGGACAGCGTGCCCGAAGAGTTCGATGTGGCCCCGCTGGGCACGGTCAGTGAGGCGGAGTGGCGCGAGCACTGGCCCTCCGGAGCGGTCGGCGCGGCTGAGTCCGTCTCGCCGGAACATTCCGACCAGACCTCGCCCGTCGACGAGTCCGACGAACCGGAGCAGTCCGACGAGACCGACAAACCCGACGAACCCGACGACGCCGACGAGTCCGGCGCGGAGTCGGACAAGGAGTCCAAGAAGTCCGGCAAGGGCTCGAAACGGGACCGCGGCCGCGACTGACGCCGGTTTGGATCGCGTTCACAGCTTTGCCTGTCAGCGATCCCCGCGTTGTTTGCCGTTGTCCATCAGCGTGACAGGTAATGTGGCTTGTGAGTTCGGGAATCCCGGTAGTCCGCCGTGGTTGCGCTTTGCTAGCCACGGTCATCGGCAGCTAACCGATGACCAGCCGGGGGCGGGGCGCACCGGCTCGACGCGACCGGCCCCGGCGAAAGGTCATGGGACGATAATCAGTGGGTGACGTTGGTGTAGGGGAAGTTAAGGGGAACGTGGTGTCGCCGAGGCGTTGGTTGCGCGCGGCCGCCGTGATCGGCGCGACCGCGATGCTCCTTGCCTCCAGCTGCACCTGGCAGCTCAGCCTGTTCATCCCCGCCGGAGTGCCCCCGCCGTTCGGGGATCCGGTGCCGCCGGTCAACACGCACGCGAGCGGCCGGCCCGCCGACCAGTTACGCGACTGGGCGATTCCCCGCTCCGCGGCCCTGGAAATCCCGCTGATCGCGTTGGAGGCGTACGCCTATGCGGCCCGGGTCGCCGAAGTGGAGAACCCGAAGTGCCATATCGCGTGGACCACGCTGGCCGGCATCGGGCAGGTCGAAAGCCACCACGGCACCTACCGGGGCGCGACGCTGTCGCCCAACGGCGACGTCAGTCCGCCGATCCGGGGTGTTCAGCTCGACGGCACCGGCGGCAACCTGCGCATCGTCGACGCCGAAGCGACGACCACCGACAGTGAGCCCTCGGTCGCCCGCGCGATGGGGCCGATGCAGTTCATCCCGGAGACCTGGCGGTTGTACGGTGTCGATGCTCACAACGACGGCCGGGTCAGTCCGGACAACATCGACGACGCGGCCCTGGCGGCCGCGGGCTATTTGTGTTGGCGTGGAAAAGATCTCGGAACGCCCAGGGGATGGGTGACCGCGCTGCGGGCCTACAACAACTCCGGCGTCTACGCGCGTGCGGTCCGGGACTGGGCGACCGCCTACGCGGCGGGTCACCCGCTGTAGAAGGATGAATCCCGAACCCAGGCTTTACGCTAAAGGCTGCCCGGGGTTGGCATCAGCTACTGCAAGGAGATCCTAGTGCCGATTATCGAGCAGGTCGGGGCCCGCGAGATCCTCGATTCGCGCGGAAACCCGACGGTCGAGGTCGAAATAGCCCTGATCGACGGAACTTTTGCCCGTGCGGCGGTGCCGTCGGGCGCGTCGACCGGAGAGCACGAGGCGGTCGAGCTTCGCGACGGCGGCCAGCGTTACGGCGGCAAGGGTGTGGACAAGGCCGTGCAAGCCGTCCTCGACGAGATCGGCCCGGCAGTCATCGGTCTCAACGCCGACGACCAGCGTCTGGTCGACCAGGCGCTGGTGGACCTCGACGGCACCCCCGACAAGTCGCGGCTGGGCGCCAACGCCATCCTGGGCGTGTCGCTGGCCGTCGCCAAGGCGGCCGCCGATTCCGCCGAGCTGCCGCTGTTCCGTTACCTCGGCGGCCCGAACGCGCACATCCTGCCGGTGCCGATGCTCAACATCCTCAACGGCGGCGCCCACGCCGACACCGGCGTCGACGTCCAGGAGTTCATGGTCGCGCCGATCGGTGCGCCCAGCTTCAAAGAGGCGCTGCGCTGGGGCACCGAGGTGTACCACTCGCTGAAGTCGGTGCTCAAGAAGCAGGGCCTGAGCACCGGTCTGGGCGACGAGGGTGGATTCGCGCCCGACGTCGCGGGCACCAAGGCCGCGCTGGATCTGATCAGCTCGGCCATCGAGGCGACGGGCTTCACGCTGGGCTCCGATGTGGCGCTGGCCCTCGACGTGGCTGCGACCGAATTCTTCACCGCGGGAGAGGGTTACAGCTTCGAAAAGGAGATCCGCAGCGCCGAGCAGATGTCGGAGTTCTACGCCGGCCTGCTGGACTCCTACCCGCTGGTCTCCATCGAGGACCCGTTGTCCGAGGACGACTGGGACGGTTGGGTGGCGCTGACCACGGCCATCGGCGACCGCGTCCAGCTGGTCGGTGACGACCTGTTCGTCACCAACCCCGAACGCCTGGAAGAAGGCATCGAACGCGGCGCCGGCAACGCGTTGCTGGTCAAGGTGAACCAGATCGGCACGCTGACCGAGACGTTGGACGCCGTCGCGCTGGCCCACCACAGCGGGTACCGCACGATGATGAGCCACCGCAGCGGCGAGACCGAAGACACCACCATCGCCGATCTGGCGGTGGCCGTCGGCAGCGGGCAGATCAAGACGGGTGCGCCGGCCCGCAGCGAGCGGGTTGCCAAGTACAACCAGCTGCTGCGCATCGAGGAGGCCCTCGGCGACGCCGCCCGTTACGCCGGTGATCTGGCCTTCCCGCGCTACGCGTTGGATGTGAAATAGCTTGACAGTCAACAGGAAACGCGGCTAGATCTTCGATGCCCGACGCCAAACGGCCAGATCCGAAACGCCGCTCCCCGGCATCACGCCCGGGGAAAGCGGGAGATTCGGTTCGGCGCAGTCGGGCTGCCAAACCCTCGTCCAAGCCGTCGTCGCGTTCGTCGAAGGTTGCGCAAAACGCTTCGGCGGCGCGGACGACGGCCGAGCACATCGTCGAGCCCATCAAGCGGCAGATCGCCGAGTCGGTCGAGCAGCGGTCCGAGCAGCGGCTGGGTTTCACCGCCCGGCGCGCGGCGGTGCTTGCCGCCGTGGTCTGCGTGCTGACCTTGACCATCGCCGGTCCGGTGCGCACCTACTTCGCCCAGCGCACCGAGATGGCCCAGTTGACGGCCAGCGAAGCGGCACTGCGCCGGCAGATCGACGAGCTCGAGCAGAAGAAGGTCAAACTCGGCGACCCGGCCTATATCGCGGCGCAGGCTCGCGAGCGGCTGGGGTTCGTGATGCCGGGGGACACCCCCTTCCAGGTTCAGCTCCCGCCGGACGCGGCGGTGTCGCCGCAGCCGGGAAGCGAGACGGCCAAGCCGACGAGCAATGCGCCCTGGTACTCGTCGTTGTGGCACACCATCGCCGACACCCCGCACCTGCCACCGGCCGCCCCGGCCCCGCCACCCGCGGATGCCGGACAACCGGGGCCGCCGGAATCACCGAAGCCCACGACGCCAGGTGGTTGAGCGTGCCGATCTGGAAGCGGTGGCACGTCAGCTGGGGCGCGAGCCGCGCGGTGTGCTGGCGATCGCCTACCGATGCCCCAACGGTGAGCCGGGTGTGGTGAAGACGGCGCCGAAACTGCCTGACGGCACGCCCTTTCCGACCTTGTATTACCTGACGCATCCGGCGCTGACCGCGGCGGCGAGCCGGCTGGAGACCACGGGACTGATGCGTGAGATGACCGAGCGATTGGGAACCGATCCCGCATTGGCGGGCGCCTATCGGCGCGCGCACGAGTCGTATCTGGCCGAACGCGACGCGATCGAGCCGCTGGGGACCACGTTCTCCGGTGGCGGTATGCCGGACCGGGTCAAGTGCCTGCACGTGCTGATCGCGCACTCGCTGGCCAAGGGGCCCGGTGTGAATCCTTTTGGCGACGAGGCACTCTCGTTGCTCGCTGACGAACCGGCGATGGCCGCCGTGCTGGACGGTGAACTATGGCGTTGAGGGCGGCCGGGGTTGACTGCGGCACCAACTCGATTCGGCTGCTGATCGCAGACGTCACCGACGGGCAGCTGCGCGACGTGCACCGCGAGATGCGGATCGTGCGATTGGGCCAGGGCGTGGATGCCACTGGTCAGTTCGCGCCCGAGGCGATCGAGCGGACCAGGGTAGCGCTGGCCGACTACGCAAAGCTGATGAAAGCCCATGGTGTGCAGCGTCTCCGGATGGTGGCGACGTCGGCCGCGCGCGATGTGACCAATCGCGAGGACTTCTTCGCGATGACGGCCGACGTGCTCGGTGCCGTGCTGCCCGGCACCGTCGCCGAGGTGATCACCGGCGCCGAAGAGGCCCAGTTGTCATTCCGTGGTGCGGTCGGTGAATTGGACAGCGTCGGGGCACCTTTCGTGGTGGTCGACTTGGGTGGCGGCTCGACTGAGATCGTGCTCGGCTCCGATGAGGTGGTGGCAAGTTATTCGGCCGACATCGGCTGCGTCCGGTTGACGGAACGCTGTTTGCATTCCGATCCGCCGACGGCGCGGGAAGTGGCCGCGGCGCGCGCGGTCGTGCGTGATCGGCTGGGGCCCGCATTGCAGGCCGTGCCGGTCGAGCGGGCCCGCACCTGGGTAGGGCTGGCCGGCACCATGACCACGCTCTCGGCGCTGGCGCACAATATGACGGTGTATGACCCTGCGGCCATTCATCTTTCGCGGGTCTCCGGTGCCGACCTGCTGTCGGTATGCGAGCGGCTGCTCGACATGACACGGTCGCAACGTGCGGCGCTGCCGCCGATGCACGAAGGCCGTGTCGACGTGATCGGCGGCGGTGCGATCGTGGTCGAGGAGTTAGCGCGCGAGCTGCGCGCCCGGGCGGGCATCGACGAGCTGACCGTCAGCGAGCACGACATCCTCGACGGCATCGTGCTGTCGATCGCTTCGTAGCGGTTCTTGGGCTGCCGTCATCGTCGGGTGTGCGCTGTGGGCGTCGGGTGTGCACTCGCGGCGGCCTTACCCGGCGTGTCGACGCCCGCAGCGCACACTCGACGCCCGCAACGCACACTTAGGCCTCGAAGCGGTAACCCATACCGGATTCGGTCAGCAGATGTTTGGGATGTGACGGATCGTCTTCGAGTTTTCGCCGCAGCTGCGCGAGATACACTCGCAGGTAATGGGTTTCGGTCGCATACGCCGGGCCCCACACCTCTTTGAGCAGCTCCTCACGCCCGACCAGCTTGCCGCGATTGCGCACCAACACTTCGAGCATGCCCCACTCGGTCGGGGTCAGGTGCACCTCGGCGCCACCCTTGGTGACCTTCTTGGCGGCCAGGTCGACGGTGAAGGCGTCGGTCTCGATCACCGGCTCGTCGGTTTCCGACGCCGCCGCGTTGCGCCGCACCGCCGCCCGCAGCCGGGCCAGAAACTCGTCCATGCCAAAGGGTTTGGTGACGTAATCGTCGGCCCCGGCATCTAGCGCCTCGACCTTGTCAGAAGAGTCCGTGCGTGCCGACAACACGATCACCGGAGCACTCAACCAGCCGCGCAGACCGCCGAGTACCTCGATACCCGAGATGTCGGGCAGACCGAGATCGAGGATCACCACATCGGGTTTGTGTTCGGCAGCGGCACGCAACGCGCCGGCGCCCGTGGCGGCGGTGACGACTTCGTATCCGCGCACCGACAGATTGATCCGAAGCGCGCGCAAGATCTGCGGCTCGTCGTCGATCACCAAAACGCGAGTCATCAGCGCCGCTCCTCTTCATCGCTGCGCTCTGCATCGTCGTCGGTGCGGGTCATGGGACACCAATCCGCTGCGTCGGTGCGGCCAAGTCTACGACGACGGTCAGTCCACCTCCCGGTGTGTCGCCGGCCGCAATGGTGCCGCCCATCGCCTCGACGAAGCCGCGCGCGACCGACATGCCCAGCCCTACACCGGTGGTGTTGTCGTGATCACCCAGCCGCTGGAACGCCTCGAACACCTGATCCTCGGTCCCGCTTGGTATTCCGGGGCCCTCGTCGATGACGTTGATCAGCACCCGATCACCGACGTGACCCGCATTCACCCGGACCACGCAGTTGGGCGCGTAGCGCAGCGCGTTGTCGATCAGGTTGGCCAGAACCCGCTCCAGCAGCCCGGCATCGGCCATCGCCACCGCGTCGTCGACGTCGACCTTGACCCGGTCGATCGCCGATCGGTAGAACCCGGTGGCGCCCTTGCCGATACTGATCAGCGCGCGCTGGACGGCCTCCTCGAGATACACCGGGCGCAGGTCCGGGCGGATCACGCCGGCGGCCAGGCGCGAGGAATCGAGCAGGTTGCCCACCAGTGCGGTCAGCTGGTCGATCGACTCTTCGATCGTGGCCAGCAATTCCGCGGTGTCCTCGGGGGAGAACGCGACGTCCTCGGCCCGCAAACTGGAGGCGGCAACCTTGGCCGCCGCCAACGGCGTTCGCAGATCGTGGCTCACCGCCGAGAGTAGCGAACGCCGCAGCTCGTCGGCGCGCACGATCGCCTCGGTCCGGTTGGCTTCGTCGACCAGCTCGCGCTGCCTGATCAGGCCGGCGGCTTGTCTGGCCACCGCGCCCAGCACCCGCCGATCGCGGGCGGACAACTTGCGTCCTGCCAGCAGCATCCAGAACTCGTCGTCGCCCACCTCGATCGCGGTGTCAGCGGAATCGACGGTGAGACAAGGCTCTTTGCCTACGCAGGCGACGATGTAGGGCTTCTTGCCGGCGACGCGGTCTGCACCGGCGGGCTCACGCAGCACGCTGACCGCGCGCTGCGAATACGTCTCGCGCACGCGTTCGAGCAACGTCTCCAGGTCCGCACCGCGCAGCACCGATCCGGCGAACAGCGTCAGCAGTTCGGCTTCTTGCGCGGCCAGCCGCGCCTCGCGGGCACGTTTGGCGGCGAAGTCGACCAGCACGGCGACTGCCACCGCGATCAGCAGCAGCACCAATTCGGTGATGGCACTGTTGGGTTCGGCGATCGTAAAGCTGTGCCGCGGCGCGATCAAGTAGTAGTTCAGCAGCAGGCCCGACAGCATCGCCGAAAGAGCGGCCGGCGCAACACCTCCCAACAGCCCGACCACCAGCACCCCGACAAAGAACAGCGCGCTCTCACCGCCGGTGTCCAAATACGGGTCCAGCAGCGTCACCGTGATCGCACAGATCACCGACGGGACGATGAAGGCGGCCAGCCAGGAAGCGATGCGTCGTTCCCGCGGTGCCAGCGACGCCAGATGGAAGCCGCGGGTGGATTCCTCGTGCGTGACGATGTGAACGTCGATCTTGCCCGACTGCTGGACGACGGTGGTGCCGATGCCTTCTTCGAAGATGCGGGCCCATCGGGACCGTCGCGAGCTGCCGATCACCAGCTGGGTGGCGTTCATCTCGCGGGCGAAATCCAATAGTGCCGTGGGCACGTCGTCGCCGACGACGGTGTGCGACGACGCGTCCAGGCTGCCCGCCAGCTCGCGGATCTTGTTCATCCGGGCTTCCGACAGGCCGGCCAGCCCGTCGCCCCGTATCACGTGCACGACCATCAGCTCGGCACTGGACTTCGATGCGATGCGAGACGCCCGCCGCACCAACGTTTCCGATTCCGGGCCGCCGGTGATGGCGACGACAACCCGCTCGCGTGCCTCCCACATGTCGGTGATCTTGTTCTCGGCGCGGTACTTGGCCAGCGCGGTGTCCACCTGATCGGCTAGCCACAGCAGCGCCAATTCTCTTAGCGCGGTGAGGTTTCCGCGTCGGAAGTAGTTCGACAACGCGGCATCGATGCGTTCCGGGGCATAGACGTTGCCGTGGGAGAGCCTGCGCCGCAACGCCTCCGGCGTGATATCGATCAGCTCGACTTGCGAAGCCTGCCGCACGATCGAGTCCGGCATCGTCTCCTTCTGCTCGATCCCGGTGATCTGGGCGACGACGTCGTTGAGGCTTTCCAGGTGTTGGATGTTCACCGTGGAAACCACGGCGATCCCGGCGTCGAGCAGCTCCTCGACGTCCTGCCAGCGCTTGTGGTTCTTGCTGCCCGGCGTGTTGGTGTGGGCGAGTTCGTCGACCAGAACGACTTGCGGACGGCGCGCCAGCACCGCGGGCACGTCGAGTTCGGGGAAACTACCGCCCCGGTAGTCGATGTAACGCGGCGGGATGACTTCGATGCCTTCGATCATCTCCGCGGTCTTCCGGCGGCCATGAGTCTCCACCACCGCCGCCACCAGATCGGTGCCGCGCTCCAGGCGCCGGTGCGCTTCGCCGAGCATCGCGTAGGTCTTGCCGACGCCTGGAGCCGCACCGAGGTAGATGCGTAGCTCCCCGCGCTTGGGGTGGTGCTCGGCGAGGCTGACGTCGCTCACGTCAACCATCATCCACCCGCGTCACTAGCTCGTGGCCGGGAACCGGCGGTCGAGTTCGGAGTTCAGTTCCACGACATTGACGGTCGGCTCGCCGAAAATGCCCAACGCACGACTGTCGCTGTAGTGGGCGAGGATTGCGCGAATCTGTTCCGGGCTGACGTGCCGGGCCTTGGCCACCCGAGCGACCTGCAGATCGGCGTAGGCCGGTGAGATATCGGGATCCAGCCCGCTGCCACTGGCCGTCACGGCGTCGGCGGGCACCTGCGGGTTACTCGGGGCAGCCCCGCGGATCGGCACGACCTGACCGTTCGAATAGTCGTCGCCGAATTTCGCGCACTCGACCCGAACACCTTGGTAGAAGTCCAGGAACGGTTGCTTGGTCGTCGTGCACGGTTCGTTGACGCTGACCACCCGGGTGGGATGCACGACGTGACCGCGCGCATCGCGGGGGCCGATCACCGACAGCACTGCGCCGACACCGCCGCCGGTACAGAACGGCCGCGCGCCGTTGACGCCTTCAAGTTGTCCGATCGACACACTGCGCGTGCACACCTGCGTCAGCAGGCTCGGCTTGAAGCCGGCATCCGACGCGGACTTGCCGGCGGCCAGTTGCGCCGGGTCTGCCGCGGTGTCGACGACGCTTTCGGGTCCGAGGTTGCTGCCGCCGCTGGCTGTGGGGTCATACCCGGTGCTGCCCGCGGCCGAGGGACGGCTCTGGAAGTACCGCGGCAGCGGGTCGCCCGACGCGTCGGTGAACGACTGGCCGATCAGCGTGCTTCCGACCGGCTTGCCGGACGCGGTGAGCAGCGAACCCTCCGCCCTGTCGTGCAATCCGGGGATCAAGGCGATCAACCAAATCAGCAGTGGATAGCCAAGACCCAGGATCACGGTGAAGACGAGCAACGCGCGCAGTGCGGCCCAATGCTGACGAAGGGTGTTGGTGATGTTCATGTCAGGCCATCCCGGGAAACAGTTGAACCAGCAAGTCGATGAGCTTGATTCCGACGAACGGGGCGATGATGCCGCCCAACCCGTAGATGTACAGGTTGCGGCTGAGCAGTTTCGCGGCCCGGCTGGGCGTGTAGCGAACTCCGCGCAGCGCCAACGGAATCAGGGCGACGATGACGATCGCGTTGAAGATGACCGCGGACAGGATCGCCGATTGCGGGCTGTGCAGCCGCATCACGTTGATCAGGTCCAGGCCGGGGAAGATCGTCACGAACATCGCCGGGATGATCGCGAAATACTTGGCGATGTCGTTGGCGATGGAGAACGTGGTCAACGCGCCACGGGTGATCAGCAATTGCTTGCCGATCTCCACGATTTCGATGAGCTTGGTGGGATCGGAATCCAAATCCACCATGTTGCCGGCCTCTTTGGCGGCCGATGTACCGGTGTTCATCGCGACACCGACGTCGGCCTGGGCCAGGGCCGGAGCGTCGTTGGTGCCGTCTCCGGTCATCGCCACCAGGCGCCCACCCTGCTGCTCCTTCTTGATCAGCATCATCTTGTCTTCGGGCGTGGCCTCGGCCAGGAAGTCGTCCACCCCGGCCTCGTCGGCGATTGCCTTGGCGGTCAACGGATTATCACCGGTGATCATCACGGTGCGGATGCCCATCAACCGCATTGCGTCGAAGCGCTCCCGCATGCCCTGCTTGACCACGTCCTTGAGGTGGATGACGCCGAGCACTTCGGCTTTTTGGGAGCCTTTCGCGCTGTCGACGCCGCTGCCGGCCGCGTCCTCGATGACCTGCCCGACCACCAGTGGGGTGCCACCGGCAGCCGAGATGCCGTCGACGATCTCGCCGAGCTCGGGCGGGACGTCGCCACCGTGGCTGCGGACCCACTCCGAGACGGAATTGGCCGCGCCCTTGCGCAACTGTCGGCCGTCGAGGTCCACGCCCGACATCCGGGTGGTCGCACTGAATTCCACCCAGGTGGCGTGGGCCAGCTCGCCGGGTGTGCGCGCACGCAACCCGAAGGCCTCTTTGGCGTACACGACGATGGAACGGCCCTCCGGCGTCTCGTCGGCCAGGCTGGACAGTTGTGCGGCGTCGGCAAGGTCGGCGTTGGTCACGCCTTTCACCGGAATGAACTCCGACGCTTGACGATTGCCGAGGGTGATGGTTCCGGTCTTGTCCAACAGCAGGGTGTTGACGTCGCCGGCCGCTTCGACGGCGCGCCCCGACATCGCCAGCACATTGCGTTGCACCAGCCGGTCCATGCCGGCGATTCCGATCGCGGACAGCAGCGCGCCGATCGTGGTCGGGATCAGACACACCAGCAGCGCCACCAGGACGATGCCGCTGATGCCGTCGGAACTCAGCGCGGAGGTGTCGGGCACCCCGGGGTTGTTCACCTTGGAATAGATCGCCAGCGGCTGCAGCGTGGCGACGGCGAACACGAAGATGATGGTCAGCGCCGCCAACAGGATGTTCAGAGCGATCTCGTTGGGGGTCTTCTGCCGGTTGGCGCCCTCGACCAGAGCGATCATCCGGTCCACGAAGCTTTCACCGGGCTTCTGGGTGATCTTCACAACGATGCGGTCCGAGAGGACGGTCGTGCCACCGGTCACGGCGGAGCGGTCACCGCCGGACTCCCGGATCACCGGTGCGGATTCCCCGGTGATCGCCGATTCATCCACCGACGCAATGCCTTCCACGACATCGCCGTCGCCGGGGATGACCTCACCCGCGGTAACCACCACGAAATCACCCTGTTGCAACAACGGCGCCGCGATCTCTTCGGGCGTGCCCTGCGACCCGGGCTTCCAGTCCGGCAGGCGGTGCGCGATGGTGTCGGCCTTCGACTTACGCAGTGTGTCGGCCTGGGCCTTGCCGCGCCCCTCGGCGACGGCTTCGGCCAGGTTCGCGAAAAGCACTGTCAGCCAAAGCCAGAACACGGTGAGCCAGCTGAACCAGGTGCTGTCGCCGACCGCGAGCACCGTCGACCAGACGGCGCCGATCTCGACGATGAACATCACCGGGTTGCGCCACAGGGTGCGCGGATCGAGCTTGCGCAACGCATCCGGCAGCGACTTCAGCAGCAGCGCGGGATCGAGCAGGCCGCCCTGCAGCTTCTCGCCGGGAGCCTGGGCTACACGCCGGCGGGCGCCGGAATCCAGTGTGGTGGTCACAGTCAGTGAATCCCTTCGGCGAGCGGCCCGAGCGCCAGCGCGGGCAGGAAGGTGAGCGCAACCAGGATGACCGTCACACCCACCACGAGGCCGACGAATTGCGGTTTGTGCGTGGGCAGGGTGCCGCTGGACTCGGGCGTCATGCCCTGTCGTGCCAGCGAACCGGCCAGTGCGAGAACCAGAATCATCGGGAGAAATCGGCCGAAGACCATCGCCAGCCCCAGCGCGGTGTTCCACCACACCGTGTTGGCCGAGAGGCCGGCGAAGGCCGAGCCGTTGTTGTTGGCGGCCGAGGTGAATGCGTAGAGCACCTCGGACAGGCCGTGCGGGCCGCCGTTGGCCATGCCGGCGCGTTCGCCGGGCAGTGCCATCGCGGTGGCCGTACCGAGCAGCACGATCAGCGGGGTGATCAGGAAATAGCCTGAGGCCAGCTTCATTTCGCGCGGGTTGATCTTCTTGCCGAGGTACTCCGGCGTCCGGCCGACCATCAGTCCGGCGACGAACACCGTGATGACGGCGAGGATCAGGATGCCGTACAGGCCCGAGCCCACGCCGCCGGGCGCCACCTCGCCGAGCTGCATGTTGAACATCGTCATCATGCCGCCCAGGCTGGTGTAGGAGTCATGCGTGGAATCGACTGCGCCCGTCGAGGTCAGCGTGGTCGCATCGGCGAAGATCGCGGAGTCGGCGACCCCGAAGCGCTGCTCGACTCCCTCGTAAGAGGCGCCGACCGCGGTCGGGACAGTGCCGTGGTGCTGCACCTGGAACAGCATCATGAAGCTGACGCTGAGGACAGCCAGCACACTGACGACCGCGGCAATCGCGTAGCCCTGCTTCTTGCTGTCCACCAGGCGGCCGAACGTGCGGGGTAGCGAAAAGCTGATCACCAGGAGCAAGAAGATTTCGACCCAGTTGGTCCACGCGGTCGGGTTCTCGAAGGGGTGTGCCGAGTTGGCGTTGTAGAAGCCACCGCCGTTGGTACCCAACAACTTGATCACTTCTTGGCTGGCGACCGGACCGCCGGGGAGGGTCTGCGGGGCGCCGGCCAGCGTCGTGACGACTTGGTCGTTGAGGTGGAAGTTCTGCACCACGCCGCCGGCCAGCAGGACGAGCGCACCGACGATCGACATCGGCAGCAGGATGCGCAATGTGCCACGGACCAGGTCCACCCAGAAGTTGCCCAATTCGTTGGTACGGTGCCGGGCGAAGCCGCGGACCAGTGCGACAGCCACCGCCATACCGACGGCGGCGGAGACGAAGTTCTGCACGGACAGGCCGGCCATCTGGACCAGATGACCCATCGTCGACTCGCCAGAGTAGGCCTGCCAGTTGGTGTTTGTGACGAAGCTGATCGCGGTGTTCCACGCCAGACCCGGTGTCATCTTGGTCCCCGGGTCGTGCAGATGCAGCGGCAGCTTGTCCTGGATGAGCTGCAGCACGAACAGGAACACCACACTGACCGCCGAGAAGGCCAGCACGCTTCGCGCGTAGGTCTTCCAGGTTTGCTCGGCGTTCGGGTCCGCGCCGATCAGTCGATAGATGAATTTCTCTGGGCGCGAATGGGTTTGCGAACTGTAGACGCGATACATGTAGTCGCCCAGCGGCACGTGGACGACGGCCAGCGCGACGATGAGGAGCACGAGGAACAGCACACCGGCCGCGGTGCTGCTCACTAGAACCGCTCCGGATACATCAGCGCGGCGCCCAGTAATACCGCGATCAGCACGGCAAGAATCAAGCCGACTGTGTTGGCGATGCTCATGATCCCAACCTCAGCGTCAGGCCGAGTGCGGCGAATACCGCCACAGTCAGCACGAGGTAAATCACCACGGACATTTTTGTCTCTCGTTCAGTGACCGATTGATGCCTGATCGTTGTCGGGCAACAGTGACCTGACCCCGGTGAGGAGGCCACGATTGAGGCTAAGCTCGGTTGCGGCACAAAGCGTCCGCCCTTAACGCTTTTTTTACGTCCTGACCGCCTCGTGTGCGATCTATCTCACCTTTGTCGCGCGGTCGGGGGCGCTAGACGGTGCCGGGGCTGTCGATCAGCGGCAGCCGTACCCGGAACACGGTTTCGCCTTCGGCGGATTCAGCGCTGACCGAGCCGTGGTGGGCCTTGACGATCGAACTGACGATCGCCAGGCCCAGCCCGATTCCGGAGCCGTCGGACCGCGAGGTGTCGGCGCGGACGAAGCGTTCGAACAACCGGGGCAACAACTGCGGGTCGATGCCGGGTCCGTCGTCGGTCACGGTCAATTCGGCATACCGTGCGTCGGGTTCGCCACGGTGGCAGGTGATGGCGGTGGTCACCGTGACACCGGGCGGTGTGTGCAGTCGGGCGTTGCTGAGCAGGTTGCTGACCAGCTGGTGCAGCCGTGCGCGGTCACCGCGCACCCAAACCGGTTCCTCGGGAAGGGTTTTCAGCCAATGGTGGGTCGGTGCGGCTACCGCGGCGTCGTTCACGGCGTTGATGACCAGGTCGGCCAGGTCGACGTCTTCGTTTTGCAGGTCCTCACCCTCGCCGAGTCTGGAGAGCAACAGCAGTTCTTCGACAAGCAACGCCATCCGGCGTGCTTCGGACTCGATGCGGGCCAACGCGTATTCGGTGGTCGGCGGCAGCGCAGAACTGTCCTGGCGGGTCAGCTCGGCGTAACCCTGAATCGCGGCCAGCGGAGTGCGCAATTCGTGGCTGGCATCGGTGAGGAACTGGCGCATGCGCATGTCGGAGTCGACGCGATGCGCCAGCGCGCTGTCGACGTTGTCCAACAACCGGTTCAAGGTGTGTCCGACGATCCCGACTTCGTTGTCCGGGTCGGTGTCTGCCTCCCGGACCCGGACGCTGATCCGGTGTTCGTCGCCGGTGAGCGGCATTGCCGCGACTTCCGCGGCGGTCGCGGCGACCCGGCGTAGCGGGCGCAGCGTGTAGCCGACCAGCCATACGGTGAGTCCCGCGGTGATGATCAGTGCGGCCGCGACGAGCAAGGTGGTGGTGATGTATTTGCGCGCCATGATCCGGTCGGCCAGCTGCACCGACATCCCGACGATCAGCAAATCCGATCCCTCGACGCGGCTGTCGACGCGGTAGGAGCCCAGACTGCCCAGCCGGATGGTGCGGGGCGGCGCGTCGGCCCACGATTGCGCCTCGATCGCCCGGATCACGTCGGGTGGGGCGGGTTTCGGTTGGTCCTCGGAGAAGACTGCCGTGCCGACGACGGCGCCGTCGTGCACCACCGCGATCAGGTTCCCGGGCGTCTGCCCGGTGAACTCCAGCATCGCCTGCGCTATCGGCGGCGTGCGCCGATGTGCCGAGGTGTGTTCCCCGTTCTGGTATCGGGTGTACGAATTGCTCAGTGCATCAAGGGATTCGGAAACGTCGGCGTCGGCGATCGCGGTGACGTAGCCGCGCAGGCTCAGCACGGAGACGATGCCGACGGTCACCAAGACCAGTGTGACAACGGTCAGTACGCCCAGCAGTAATTGGCGGCGCAGCGAGCGGGGGAACCACGAAGGGAGGTTGCGCTGGGCTGTCATTCCGGTGGCCGCAGCATGTATCCAACGCCGCGGACGGTGTGGATCATCGGCTCGCGGCCGGAGTCGATTTTCTTTCGGAGATACGAGATGTACAGGTCGACGATGCTGGTGCGTCCGGCGAAATCGTAGTTCCACACCCGGTCGAGGATCTCGGTCCGGCTCAGTGCGCGCCGGGGGTTGCGCATCAGGAAGCGCAGTAGTTCGAACTCGGTCGACGACAGTGAGATCGCTGCGCCGTCGCGGGCGACCTCGCGGCTGGCGGTGTCGAGCCGAAGGTCGCCGACCTTGAGGGCTTCGGCGGCCGGCGGCGTCAGCTGGCTGGACCGGCGTAGCAACCCACGCAGCCGCGCGACCAGCTCCTCGAGGCTGAAGGGCTTGGTCATGTAGTCGTCGGCGCCGGCGGTCAGCCCGGTGACCCGGTCCATCACCGAATCGCGTGCGGTCAAAAACAGCGTGGGGGTGTAGACGTCGGATTCGCGAATACGCTGCAGAATCCGCAGGCCGTCCATGTCGGGAAGCATGATGTCCAGAACCAGCACGTCGGGGGTGGCCCGCTCGAACTTGGCCAGCGCTTCCCGCCCGTTGTGGGCGATCTCGACCACCCAGCCCTCGTAGTGCAACGCCATTTTGACCAGGTTGGTCAGAGCCGGCTCGTCGTCAACCAGCAAAACCCGGATCGGTGATCCGTCGGCACGATAGATTCTAGGCAGCTGCCCGAGGATGGCTTGACGCGGTCGCTGGCTTCCCGCGTATCCCGACATAGCGGTCATGTTCTTGAATTCTCGCAAAGTGCATATGCGCTTGTCACGGGGTTCATATGTTTCTCAAATGTGGCTGCCCGCCCGCCCACCGGTCATCCTGCAAAAACAACGGGGCCGCACACCATTTGGTGTGCGGCCCCGGTTGGAGCTAAGAGCGTCAGGCCCAGCTGGACCCGACAGCGCTGTCGGTGCTGGCCATGTTGTTGCCGGCAGTCTGCACCTTCTGGCCGTGCTGGTTGGCCTGCTCGTAGATCACCTGGAAGTTGCGACCCAACTGGGTGATGAACTCCTGGCAAGCCACCGAACCGGCGCCGCCCCAAAAGTCACCGGCAGCAAGCACATCGCGAACGATGGCCTGGTGCTCGGCCTCCAGCGAAGCGGCCTGCGCGCGGATCAGCGCGCCGTGGGCGTCGACGTCGCCGAACTGGTAATTGATCGACATGTGTGTCCTCCTGAGTTTAAAAGTGTTGGGTGATACCGGTTGTCGGCTAGTGGCCGAGGGCCTGCTGCGAGGCCTGCTCTTGCGTCTCGTAGTTGTTGGCGTCACGGATGAGTCCGTCACGCACGCCGTGGAGCATGTTGACAATGTTGCTGAACGCCTGGTTCATCTGACCCATCGTGTCGTACGAGGTCGCCTGAGCCTGACCACTCCAGCCCGCACCGGCGATGTTCATCGACGACGACCACATCTTGCGGGCCTCGTCCGACACCGTCTGCGCGTGCATTTCAAAACGTCCCGCCATCGCACGCATCGCGTGCGGGTCGGTCATAAAACGTGTTGCCATGTTGCCTTTCTCCTTTTTGTTGTTGCTTTTTCTGGTGAGGGAAGTCGTTGCGTGGTGGTAGCCGCGCAGCGGATAGGGTACGGCTCAGCGGTTAACGGTCAGCTTCCTGCGAGTGACATGTGAGCCCCTTTTTGGTGCGTTAGACGACGACCTGCTTGGGCATGACAATCGGCTTGACCCCGTAGCGCGGGCCCGCGCCGTAGGCGCCGGCGCCCTTGGCACCCGCCACCATGCCGGGCATACCGGGTGCTCCCATCCCGGTTCCGACTTCCTCGGTGGCGACGTTCCAGCCCGAGCCCTCGATCGGGGCGGTGGCCGATGCCAGTTCGGTTGCAGGCGTGGCTGCCGACCAGGTGGCTGGCACCGACAACTTGCCGACGGTGGTCGCCTGGCCCAGGCCGGCCATCGTCGCGCCGCCGAAGCCCGCGCCGGCCGGGGCCACCGCGCGTACCACGGTGCCTTCGACCACGCCGGCCGCGCCGGCTTCGGGCACCACGTCACTGACGGCCGCGGCGGGGACCGCGGCGCCGGCCAGCGTGTGGCCCAGCGAGACGGCGGTCGGGATGGCCGTCATGACGAACCATGCCGAGGTGTTGACCGCGCCGTTGAGGCCGTTGAAGAAGGCCGGCGTGCCCAGCAGGCCGTCGATGGACTGCAGCAAGTCCGTGCTCTGGAACGGCAGGGCCTGCGTCACGCTCGCCAGGGCGGTGGTGATCGGGCCCTGCGCGGCAGCAGCGGCCGCGAAGGTTTGTGCACCCGGGTCCGTGGTCGTGGTCAGCGGCGTGACCGGCGTCAATGCACCGGCCGCGGTCGAAGCCGCCTGGTAGGTCGACATCGCCACCGCGTCCTGAACCCAGAACTCGGCGTACTGGGCGTCCAGTGCCGCGATCTCCGCGGCGACGACCGGGATGACGGCGAACGGCAACAGCGCCGCCTGGGTGGCCCGGTTGGACAGCACCAGCGCCGGGGGCACCGTCGCCGCGAACGCCGTCTCGTATGCGGCCGCGGACGCGGTGGCCTGGGTGGCCGCCTGCTCGAGCGTCGCCGCCGTTTGCGTCAGATAGTCGACGATGGGCTGGGCCGCGGCCGCCGCCGCTGCCGACCCGCCGCCGGTCCACTGCTCGGTCGTCAGCAACGAAATGACCGATTCCCACTGGGTCGCGGTGGCACTCACCTCGGCGGCCAGGTTGGCGTACGCCGTCGCGGCGGCCATCAGGGGCACTGCGCCCGGGCCGGTGTAGATCAGCGTCGAGTTGATCTCTGGGGGTATCGCGGAGAAATCAATTGCCATTTTCTGTTCCTGTTTCTGTTGTCTGTCCGAATGTCGCTGCTGGTGAGAGTCGTGTCGCTAGACGGCCGTCGGCTTGGGCATGACGATCGGCTTCACGCCGTAGCGCGGTGCACCGAAGCCGGTGGAGGCGCGTCCCGCACCCGGGGCCACCATGCCTGGCATGCCGGGGACCATGCCGCCGGTGCTGGCTTGCGGCGCGGCGCCCGTCCAGCCCACGGTCTGCAGGGGTGCCACGGTGCTGCCGACCACCGGGGTGACCTGACCGCCCGCCCAGCTGGGCGGCACCGCCAGATTGCCGACCATGGTGCCCTGACCAATGCCCGCGACCACCGGCATCCCGGCGCCCATGCCGCCCATGCCCGCACCGCCGGCGGCCACCGGCGTCGTCGAGCTGGCGAGGTCCGCGGCACCCGCGGCCGCGGCGGCGTCACCGATGGTGTCGCTACCCGCGGGCAGCAGACCACCACCGGCCATACCGAGCAGGGCCGACGCCGCGGAGGCGTAGTTGCCACCACCGATGTTCAAGATGTTGGCGCCGTTGCTCGACAGACCGAAGATGCCGCCGAGCATGGACGGGTTGGTGTAGTTACCGGTACCACCGAGCAGGTACTGCAGGATGTCCAGCGCACTGCTGCCGGGGCCGGGAGCGGCCGCCGCGGCGGCCGCGTTGGCGGCAAACGTCTGCGGGGTGTTGGTCGCGTCGGACAGGACGGCCGAGGCCGCGTTGGAAGCCTCGGTGTCGCTGTAGCTGTTGGAGCTGGTCCCCAGGTTGGCGACGTACGTTTCCAGCTGAGTCTGCGCTTCGGCGGCCAGTGTCTGGTAGGTCGTGCCGTACGCGGAGAAGAGCGTCGCCTGCTGAATCGACACGGGGTCGGCGGCCGCCGGAGCGACCACCGTCGTGGCCGACGCGGCGCCCGCGTTCTGCGCTGCCAGGTTGGTATTCACCCCCCCGAGAACTTGCTGCGCGGCAAGCAACTCTTCAGTCACTGTTGTCAGGAATGACATCCATTGCTCCTCTGGTGTTGGAACCATGTCGACCCAAAGCGTTGGGTCGACTCTGAGTGTTCGCGTACGAGCCCCTGTGCGATGGCGTAAGGCTAATTTCCTCACTGACCAAGTTCCCGACCGAAAGGGCGAGGGTGACGGGCGTTTACGGTCTCTTAACGCAGGCGCGGACAGTTTTAACGCGTTCCCGCCGACCGACATAGCGGTGTCATCTGTCGCGCAGGGCTGAACTGTGGCAAATCGCGCGGGGCGCGGATCCTACGCGAAGCTGGTGGCGAACGCACGCCCGGATTTCGGCGATTCGGACGGGACGCGGTGTACTGGACGGGCCGTTGGCGCGCTAGATTCGCCGCCGGGCCCCCATAGCCCAATTGGCAGAGGCAGCGGACTTAAAATCCGCCAAGTGTCGGTTCGAGTCCGACTGGGGGCACGCCAGAAACGGCGGTAATTCCGCGCCGCTTCCGACGGCAGGACTTACATCTTGCTGCGGTTCTCCGGGCAGTACGCCGCGACGGCAGCGCCGACGATGGTGCCGGCACCGTTGTTGCTCACCCCGAGCGCCTTCTTCACGTCGCCGACGGTCTGTTCCATCGTGTCGCCGCCGCCGAAGTCCTGACAGACCGCGTGCCCGACATTGATCATCGTCTGGTCCTGGCCGGGCGCCCAGCTGAGTCCGCGCTGTTGCAGGGTCTGCAGGTAGTTGTCGTCGGCGGGGTCGGCGTGTGCGATCGGAGCGGACTGAATCAAGACGGAGCCAAGGAGGCCGGCCACAGCGGCAGCGATCGGGCCCGCCATCCGTGTCGTGTTCTTCATCCGTCGACTCCTCGTGTGTTTGCCTACTGCAGGACCCGAATCCTAACTACGTCTTTGCGGTATGTCTCGCCGATGGGCTCAGGCGCCGATCGCCATGGCCAGAAAGTCCAGACGCCACAGTTCGTCAAAAAGCTTGCGCGCGAACGCGTGGGCCTGGCTCAGGTCGCTACCGTCGCGTTCTGCGACGCTCGCTGCGATCTCGCCGATACTGCGCCGCCCGTCGACGAGTTGGGCGAACCGCAGTTGCGCAGGACTCAATCGCACTCGCACCCCCGGGCCCACCAGGTCGGCGTCGGACAGCAGGCACGCGGTACGCGGCTGGGGGACATAATGCAGCGCCCGGGCCGTCGAGAAGTCGATCGTGTACTGCGTTTTCGGACGGTCCTGGCGACAGGCCATGAAGAAATGGGTCGCATTCAACGGTTGCAGCCGCTCCATCACCGACCACACGTCACGCTCGGGCAGATTGGCCAGTCGAGCGGCCAATCCGCCTGAGGGAGCGAGTATTTCGTGTGGGTAATACGGCGTCTTGTGAAACCAGCCCGCGAATGCAAGCCCGGCGGACGCCACCAACTCGAGGCACTGCGGCACGGTGTAGCTGCGCTGGCGGCCGTGCAGGAAGGTGTCGACGAGGGCGCCGTCGGTCCGCAGGTCGCGAGCCACCGTCAGGTAACTGCGGACCGGATGATCAGCGGGCAGCATTGCGATGATGTCCTTGACCGCCTGCACCGACGTTTCGTCCTGGGTGAGCCCCAAGTCGCGGAAGGCCGACTCGAGCAGTTCGACCCCGATACGGCCGTACTTGGCGTAAAGCATGATTCCCATCGCGCCGTCGCGGCGCAGCCGGCCGGCGAGCGCCCGCATTCCGGTCAACGGATCGGCCATATGGTGCAGCACCCCCGTCGACACGATCAGGTCGAAGTCGCGTCCCAGTGCCGCGCACTCCTCGATCGGGAGCAGCTGCAATTCCAGGTTCGCCAGGCCGTGCTTGTCCTTCAGATACTGCTGATGGTCCAGCGCCGACCCGCTGACATCGATTGCCAGAACCTTGGCCGCAGGGTTGGTGAAGGCGAAGACCGCCGCCTGGTTGGCGCCGCATCCGGCGATCAGGATGTCCAAGTCGGGCTGGTAGTCGCGGTCGGGCCACAGCACCCGGTGGGCGCGGAATGGGTCGAACCATTCCCAATTGGTCTTCGAGTAGCTCTCGAGATCGTCGATGGCAGGCGGGTATTGCCACCGATCGTATTGCCGGGAGACAACGTCGTTGCGAGGATCGTCGGTCACTACAGAGGCAATGTAGTGGCATCGCCGGGTTGCCGCAGGACGCGCGGGGGGTGGTGCGCGCGGGTGTAAGAGCCGGTAGCTCATACACTGGCCCACCGTGGGCATGCTGTTTGGGTTTGCGCCGTGGCTGGTCTACTGGGTGCTGGTCGGCAACGTTCCGTTCACGACCGCGGTGGTGGTCGCATTTCTGATCGCCGTTGCCGCGGCGGTGATCGGGCGGCTGCTCGGCAAGTCCGGTGGCACGCTGGAGATCGGCGCTGTCGCCACGTTCGCGGTGCTGACGATCCTGACGTTCACGCTCAGCGAGACCTTCATGCACCGCTGGATTCAGCCGCTGAGCAGCGGGGGCATCTTCCTCGTGGCGCTCGTGGGCCAGCTGGCCGGCAAGTCGTTCGTGCGCGAGATCGTCGCGGCGGAACAGCCTCCCGACGTGGTGAAGACCGAGTTGTTCAACCGGATCACCAACGTCTTGACCTGGATCTGGATCGGGGCGTTCGCCGGCATGACGGTGTCGGCCGCAATTCCGCCGATCCTGGAGTCCTTCGGCGGGCGAGAGGCCACGATCCTCGACACCAAGACCCCGCTGTCGTTCGTCTGCTACTGGGTCATCCCGTACTCGCTGCTGGGTTTGGCGGCGCTGGCGTCGAAGTACGTGCCCGACCGGATGCTCGTCGGGGTCGATGACCTCGCCCGGGAAACCTCGTTCGTCGCGTACGACGAAGCCACCATCGACGAGCTGTATTTCCTGGCTCAGGAACACGCCAACCGCGAAGTGGGGCCCGGCAAAGAGGCGTACAACGTCAAGGTCGGGGGCATGGGAACCCCGCTGACCGGCGACGAGTCGCGAAAGTCGTGGCCGTCGACGTACAAGGTCCGCGACAAGAAGAGCTAGGCCGCGAATTCTGCTCGCGCGGCATTCACCGGCGCGACAACTTTGCTTGTTAGGTCCTTGTTTAGGTGAAAGCCATGGCATCCACGCGATACGGGTCCCTCGCTGCCGCCCTCCTGCTGATCGCGGTGGCGGCCTGCTCGTCGGGCCACTCCGGGTCGGGCGCGAAGGCGCAATTGAGCACCGCGGCCGGCACGGCGCTGACGATCACCCCGGATCGGTTGCTGACCGCGACCGACGGCGAAACTCCGGTGGCCTTCGGCAAACCTGAGCACGGCACCATCGGCTACGGCGCCAACGGCGCGATGGTCTACACCCCGGACGCCGGATTCACCGGCACCGATCAGCTGCACATCACGGTCACGCCCAGCGTCAAGCTCTACGCCGAGAACCTGCCGCCGCTCGCCACCGTCGGCGGCGTCGCGATCCAGGCCAATGCGCACGGCTCCGCAATCGCCCCGGTACCGGGCAGCGCCAACGAGATTTACGGCCTGACCGACCGTGGACCCAACGTCGCCGGGCGTACCCCGAACGAAATCGTCTTCCCGATGCCCGATTTCCACCCACAGATAGCCAAGCTCAAGCTCGCTGACGGGGTGGCGACGGTCGAGCAGATCATCACTCTCGCGGGCAAGGACGGCGCACCCTTGGTGGGGCTGTCGCACCCGCAGGCCACCACGGGTGCGGCGATGGTGGACATCAACGGCGCCGCGCTGGCGCCGTCAGATCATGGTCTGGACGGCGAAGGTCTGGTCGCCCTGCCCGACGGCACCTTCTGGGTTTCCGACGAATACGGCCCGTTCATCGTGCACTTCGACGCCAATGGCAAAGAATTAGAACGTCTTTCACCGTTCGACGCAACGCTGCCCAAGGAGCTGTCGCTGCGCAGCCCGAACCAGGGCATGGAGGGGCTGACCGTCACTCCCGATGGCACCACGCTGGTGGGCATCATGCAGTCGGCGCTGCAAACACCGGGACTGGCCGGCTCGCCCAAGGCCGTCCCGATCACCCGCATCGTGACGATCAGACTCGGCAACCGCAGCGACCTGCACGAGTACCTCTACCCGCTGGCCAACCCGCAGCAGACCCGGGTCGCGGTCTCCGAGATCACCGCGGTCAGCAACACCACCTTCCTGATCGACGAACTCGACGGGGAGCCACCACCCAAGGGCAACAAGAAGATCTACCTCGCCGACATCTCGGGTGCCACCGACGTCGGCCCCCGGGCCCAGGTCCCCGGCGCGACGTATCAACCCGACGCCGGAGGGCTGCTGATCAACGGTGTGCCGATCGAGACGTTCGTCGGGGCCGGCGGCGTCGACGCGGCCATCGGCAAGCTCGGTGCCGCGGGCATCGCGGTCACGGGCAAGAAGCTCAAGCTCGACCTCACCGATCTGTTGCGTTCGCTGTCGGCCGCCGGCAACTTCTTCGGGCACGAGAAGGTCGAAGGCCTCATCACCCCGGACGGCGGCAAGACAATCTTCATTGCCAACGACAGCGATTTCGGGCTGGCCGGGTTGGCTTCTGCTGCGCCACCTTTCACGCTGAAGCCGAAACTGCTGCCCAACGGCGCGCAGGACAGCGGCGAGATTCTGGAGGTGGACACCAAAAAGTTGCCGCCGGCGATGGAATCGGAGACGGTGCCGATCAAGGTCGGCTGAGCGCCACCCAAGCGTGCGGCGGCGCGCCGTAGTTTGGATACGTTGGTCCCGTCTGGCCCATCCACCAAACAAGGAGCCTGTCGATGAACGCGGTCAGCCCAGATGCCATTCGCGCGGAGACGATCACCATCACCGGACACGGCGGTGACGAGATCGAGGCCTACCACGCTTATCCAATTTCCGAGCCAGCCGCCGAAGCGTCACGCGGCGGGATCGTGTGGATCCATCACATGCCCGGCTACGACCGGGAGACCAAGGAATTCGTCCGCCGCCTCGCCGTCAACGGCTATCTCACCGTGGCGCCTAACCTGTACTCCCGTGAGGCCCCGGGCGCAGCTCCCGACGACGCGGCCGCAGCCGCCCGGGCGGCCGGTGGGGTGCCCGACGAGCGGCTGGTCGGCGACGTCGCGGGCGCGATCGAACACCTGCGGACCCTGCCCGGTGGCAACGGCAAATTCGGCGTCATCGGTCACTGCTCGGGCGGACGGCACGCCTACCTGGCGGCGTGCTCGTTGCAGCTCGACGCCGCGGTCGACTGCTACGGCGCGTTCATCGTCGAAGACCGGCCGGACGGTATGCCCAAGGCCTTGCAACCGATCCTGCATCTGGCCCCGAATCTGAGTTGCCCGCTGCTGGGTCTGTTCGGCGTCGACGACAAATATCCGGCTCCGCCCGCGGTGGCCGCCCTGGACGCGGAACTGAGCAAGTTGGGCAAGCAACATGAGTTTCATTCCTACGAGGGCGCGGGGCATGCGTTCTTCTCCGTCGACCGACCCGTCTACCGCCCGGAAGCGGCGGTGGACGGTTGGCGTCGCATCGACGAATTCTTCGCCACTCATCTGAAAGGTTAGGTCCGCCAAGCCATGTGCACTTATCTGACCGCGCACGTCACAATCGACGGCAGCGCTAAGGGCGCCCAGGGGTGGTTCGGCGCCGACCGCGCAACGGTCTACGTCGACCATCCCGTCCATGCGCCATACGGCCACACCGTCAACATCGACGTGATCAATCCGGGGCTCGGGCCGTCGGCGCGGGTCGCGCTGGAACTCACCGAGGAGAGCGCGCTGGCGCTGGCCGACGCGATCCGCGCGGCGATTTCGAACGCGCCGGTCGGCCTGGCGTCCAAGGACCAGTAGGTACCCGTGACGGCCGAGCAGGACTACCCGCAGGCGGCGGCCGAACGGGGCCGGGTCGAGCCCGCGCCCCGCCGGGTCCGCGGTTTCCTGGGCGACGAACTGGTCTTCGACACCACCGCGGCCCGATACGTGTGGGAAATCCCTTATTACCCTGCGTATTACATCCCGCTCGCCGATGTGCGCGCGGAGTTCCTGCGCGACGAGAACCACGCCCAGAAAGTGCAATTCGGCCCGTCGCGGACGCATGCGCTGGTCAGCGCCGAGCGGACGCACCCCTCGGCCGCGCGGGTATTCGACGCCGATTCGGACAGCCCGGTGGCGGGCATGGTGCGCTTCGAGTGGCAGGCATTGCGGTGGTTCGAGGAGGACGAGCCGATCTATGTCCACCCGCGCAATCCCTACTCGCGGGTGGATGCGCTGCGCTCGCGGCGACATGTGCGGGTTGAACTGGACGGCGTCGTGCTGGCCGAGACCCGGTCGCCGGTGCTGCTCTTCGAAACCGGTTTGCCGACAAGGTATTACATCGATCCCACCGATGTCGTCTATGCGCATCTGGAGCCCAGCGATACCCAGACCCAATGCCCGTACAAGGGGGTGACGTCGGCGTACTGGTCGGTGCGCGTCGGCGACACCCTGCATGCGGACCTCGCGTGGACGTATCACTACCCGCTGCCCGCGGTCGGCCAGATCGCCGGCCTGGTGGCGTTCTACAACGAAAAAGTTGACATCGTTGTCGACGGGGTAGCATCGGCCCGCCCACAAACTCACTTCAGTTGATCGATTTCGACATGCCCAATCGAGGCGGATGTGACATTTGCCTCTTTCCGATCATGAATCTAATAAATTCTCAGTGAATCTTCCGCTTCGCATCCGGTGGAAACGTTGCTCACCAACACAAAATGCAATTTCAGCTGCTATCAGTTCGTTTGCCAGCGTTGGGGCGTGTATATACTCGGTGACTGACACCTGAGCGAATGCTGAGCTCGCTTGGTGATTTAGCCGACAGCGCCGAAATTCGTGCATTTCGGTCCGAATTCGGCCGGTAATATTTGTGCGGATCAGCGCTTTTTGGGTGCTGAAATGCGGTTATCCCAGCCGGGGACGTCAGTACGACCGACGACCGGCATGTTCGGGCGGATGACCGGCAACAACAGTGAAGGCGGTGCGAACGTGAACGAACTGAACGGCCGGGAGGCCGCGGGCGAGATCGGCATGACACCGGTAGCCGTGGGAATCGCGGTGCACAGCGGTCCGATCAGCGGTATCGCGATCAGTCCGGACGGCAGCCGACTGCTGGTCACCAACAACGCCGACGACAGCGTGGCGGTCATCGACACCGGCAACTTCCGCGTCGTCGAGACCGTCGACGGCGTGGCGGAACCGTTCGCTATTGCGATGGGTGCGGGCAGCCGCGCCTACGTCAGCGCGGTGTTGGCGTCCTACGACTCCGTCGCGGTCATCGATACGTCCCGCAACGCCGTGGTCGCGACGCTTCCGCTGTCGGGCACCGTGACCGACCTTGCGGTGGATTCGACCGGACAACACGTGTACGCCAGCCGCAACGGCACCGGCGTCGGTGACCTGGCGGTACTGGACCCCGCGACCGGCCGGGTCCAGGCGATCGACATCACCGATGCGGCGCATGCGCCGGGAACCACCACCGAATGCGTGTGCGTCAGCCCGGACGGCAGTCGTGCGTACGTCGGAACCAACGGGCCCGCCGGCGGCCGGCTCGTGGTGGTCGGCACCAAAGCGCAGGCCGCCAGCCACGCCGGGTGGCGCACCCGGCGCCCCACGAGTCAGCGCGCCGGATTGCGGGTGATCGCCACCGTGGAGATCGGATTGCCGGTGCGCGACGTCGCGTTGAGCCCCAGCGGCACCTTTGCCTACGTGGCCAGTTCGGCACCCGAGGTGGGAGTCGTGATCGACGTCGTCGACACCCGGACCAACAAGATCGTCAACACCCGCAAGATCGGCGAGACCGGTGGCATCCTCACCCGGATGACGCTGTCCGCCGACGGCGACCGGGCCTACCTGGTCAGCGACGACAACGTCACCGTGCTCTGCACGCTCACCTATGACGTCATCGCCACGCTCGGTGCCGGGACGCAGCCGTCGTGCGCGGTGGAAAGCCCCGACGGAACGCGCCTGTACATCGCCGACTACTCCGGCGCCGTCACGGTCACACCACTGGCGTCGCGGGCTCCGCTGAGCCTTCCGAGCGCCGCAGCCACCGGCGAGCTGTCGACGGTCGGCTGGCTATTGCCGGATCTGGTGCAGCCGGAACCGGTGCTCGCCTGACGCTTCGTCGCACGGGTCGTGAATACAACACGCTTTGTCGGGGGAATCCGGTTGACGTGATGTAGCGCGGCGTTACCATTCGCCCGACCGACCATCAGGCGGTGCTGCGCCGAGACCGTAAGGCGGTAGATCGATGGACAGCACGATGCAGGACTTCCCGTTAACCATCACCGCGATCATGCGGCACGGCTGCGGCGTGCACGGCGGCCGGACGGTCACGACCGCTACCGAGGACGGTTACCGGCACACCACCTATCGCGAACTCGGGCAGCAGGCCGGGCAACTGGCGAATGCGTTGCGGGATCTCGGGATCACCGGTGATCAGCGCGTGGCGACGTTCATGTGGAACAACGCCGAACATCTGGCGGTCTATTTGGCGGCGCCCTCGATGGGTGCGGTGCTGCACACCCTCAACATCCGGCTGTTCCCCGAGCAGATCGCCTTCGTGGCCAACGAAGCCGAAGACCAGGTGGTGCTGGTCGACATGTCGCTGGCCAAATTGCTTGCTCCGGTGCTGCCCGAGCTCACCTCGGTGCACACCGTGATCGCGGTCGGCGACGGTGACACCGCGGCGCTCGAGGAGTCGGGCAAGACGGTGCTGCGGTACCCGCAGTTGATCGACGGTCAGCCCACCGACTTCGACTGGCCGAGCATCGACGAGAACTCCGCTGCCGCCATGTGTTACACCAGCGGTACCACCGGCAACCCCAAAGGCGTTGTCTACAGCCATCGTTCGAGCTTCCTGCACACGATGGCCACGTGCAGCACCAACGGGATCGGGGTCGGGTCCTGTGACCGGGTGCTGCCGATCGTCCCGATGTTCCACGCCAATGCGTGGGGTCTGCCGTACGCGGCGGTGATGGCCGGCGCCGACCTGGTGTTGCCCGATCGTCACCTCGATGCCCGATCGGTGATCGAGATGATCGAGAAGCTGCGGCCCACCCTGGCTGGCGCGGTGCCGACCATCTGGAACGACGTGATGCATTGCCTGGAAAGAGATCCCGACCGTGATATCTCGTCGCTGCGCCTGGTGGCCTGCGGCGGCTCGGCCGTTCCGGTATCGATGATGCGCACCTTCGAAGACAAGTACAACGTGCAGATCCGGCAGCTGTGGGGGATGACCGAGACGTCGCCGCTGGCCACCCTGGCCTGGCCGCCGGTGGGGACGCCCGAGGATCAGCACTGGGCCATCCGCGGAACTCAGGGTCAGCCGATCTGCGGCGTGGAGATGCGCATCGTCTCCGACGACGACACGGTGCTGCCCAACGACGGCCAGGCCGTCGGCGAGGTCGAAGTCCGCGGGCCGTGGATCACCGGCTCGTATTACCGCGGTCATGACGAATCGAAATTCGACTCCGGTTGGTTGCGCACCGGCGATGTGGGCCGCATCGACGGGCAAGGCTTCGTCACCCTGACCGACCGCGCCAAGGACGTGATCAAGTCCGGCGGGGAGTGGATCTCCTCGGTCGAATTGGAGAACTGCCTGATCGGCCACCCGGACGTGCAGGAGGCCGCTGTCGTCGGAGTTCCCGACGAACGCTGGCAGGAACGGCCGCTGGCCGTCGTCGTCCTCAACGAGGGCGCCTCCGTCAGCGCCGCCGATTTGCGAAACTTCCTGTCGGACAAGGTAGTTCGCTGGTGGCTGCCCGAACGATGGGCATTCGCCGACGAGATCCCGCGTACCAGCGTGGGCAAGTACGACAAGAAGACCATCCGGTCGCGATACGCCGACAACGAGTATCAGGTCACCGAGGCGCGCTGAAAGGGTTGAGCCCATGGCAGATTCGCGTGCCTTCGAGGAATCACTGGTAGTCGACGTCTCGCTCGATCAGGCGTTTCACCGCACCCTGCCGGCGCCGCTTCCGGAGCTGTTCCGCCGCTGGCACGGACCCTTCCCGCCGATCAAGGAGGTTCGGGACCAGACGGGCGCGTGGGATGCCGCGGGCCAGAGTCGCACGGTTTTGCTGGCCGGCGGCGGCAGCGCCCGCGAACTACTGATCAGTGTCGACCCGCCGCGATCGTTCGCCTACCGGCTGGGCGACCTCACCGGGCCGATGGCCCTGCTGGTCGACCACGTGATCGGCGAGTGGATCTTCGCCCCGGCGGCGGGTGGCACCGTGATCACCTGGCGCTGGGACATTCACCCACGCTCGGCGCTGAGCGCGCTGGCGCTGCCGGTGTTCGGCCGGCTGTGGCAGGGCTATGCGCGTCAGGCGCTGCGCCGGCTGTCGGAGATGCTGTCGCACTGACCCACAACCGCATTCGGTAGCGTCGAGCCCATGTGTCGACTCTTCGGACTGCACGCCGGCACGCACGCCTGCACCGCGACCTTCTGGCTGCTGGACGCGCCGGACAGCCTGTCCGAACAGAGTAGGCGCAACCCGGACGGCACCGGTTTGGGACTCTTCGACGCCGGCGGCCAACCGCAGCTGTACAAGGAACCGATCGCCGCGTGGCAGGACGCCGACTTCGCGACCGAGGCGCATCGCACGACGGGCACGACATTCATCGCTCATGTGCGCTACGCGACGACGGGAGCACTGGACGTCCACAACACCCATCCGTTCCTGCAGGACGGGCGCATCTTCGCGCACAACGGTGTGCTGGAGGGGCTCGATGTTCTCGACGCGCGGTTGCGCGAGGTGGGCACCGACGACCTGGTCCTGGGTGAGACCGATTCCGAGCGGGTGTTTGCGTTGATCACCGCCTCGATCCGCGCCGCGGGCGGGGACGTCGCCGCGGGCATCACCGACGCGATGACCTGGCTTGCGGCCAACGTGCCGATCTATGCGGTGAACGTGTTGTTGAGTACCGCCACCGACATGTGGGCGCTGCGCTACCCGGAAACCCACCAGCTCTGCCTGCTGGATCGGCGCGGTGACGCTGCGACCGACCCAGAGTTCGACTTGCGCACCAAGCGAATTCACGCACAGTCCGATGCCCTGTGCGCGCGCCCGTCGGTGGTGCTGGCCACCGAGCCGATGAACGACGATCCGCGCTGGCGACTGCTGCATCCGGGCGAGTTGGTGCACGTCGACGGCGAGTTGGGGATCCACCGAACGATGATTCTTCCCGACCCGCCCCGGCAGCTGCTGCGCCGCGAGGATCTCAGTGTGCCCGTCGAGGATGCGCAGCACGCGCTGCCGAATACCCGGAAGTTGTGACGTGACAACCAGACGTGCGCTTGTGCTCGCCGGTGGCGGGATAGCCGGAATTGCCTGGGAGACGGGAGTTTTGCAGGGCATCGCCGACGAGTCGCCGGCTGCGGCGCGGCTGCTGCTGGAATCTACTGTGCTGGTGGGAACTTCGGCGGGTTCGACGGTCGCCGCCCAGATCGGCAGCGGCACCTCGTTGGCGGCGCTGTTCGAGCGTCAAGTCGCCGAAACGTCGAGCGAGATCGATTCCGGCGTGGACCTGGAGGCCATCACCGAGCTGTTCCTGACCGCACTGGCGGGGCCCTACGACGAGTCGGCGCCCAGGATCGGTCAGCAGATGCAGCGCATCGGTGCGATCGCGCTGGGCACCGACACCGTTGCCGAAGCGGTCCGCCGCCGGGTGATCGAGCAGCGGCTCCCCTCGCATGACTGGCCCGCCCGTGTGCTGCGCATCACCGCAATCGACACGGCCACCGGCGATTTGGTGATCTTCGACGCCGGCTCGGGCGTGCCGCTCGTCGACGCGGTGGCCGCCAGTTGCGCGGTGCCGGGTGCGTGGCCCCCGGTGACGATCGGGGACCAGCGGTACATGGACGGTGGGATTGCCAGCTCGGTGAACCTCGACGTCGCCGGTGACTGCGACGCGGCCGTGGTGCTGATCCCCGCCGCCGCCGACGCCCCAGCGCCCTTCAGCGACGGGCCCGCCGCCGAGATCGCGGCATTTGACGGCGCGACTCTGGCGGTGTTCGCCGACGACGACTCGTTGAAAGCGTTCGGGCCCAACCCGTTAGACCCGCGCTGCCGGATCGGCTCGGCCGTGGCCGGACGGGAGCAGGGCCGCCGCGAAGCGCAGGCCGTCGCGCAATTCCTCGGCGTTTGATCAGATCGGCAAATCTTCGAACAGCGGCACGGCTTGCAGTTCCTTCAGCTCGCGGCAGGCGGTGCGATAACCCTCGGCAATCTTGTCGACCGCAGCGGCGATGTCGGTGTCGGTGTGATTGGCCATCACCTGCAGCCGGAAACGCGCCTGATCGCGCGGCACGGCGGGATACTCAACGAGGTTGGCGACCAACCCGTTTCGGTGCAGCTGCCGGCTGACCAGGCGGGCCATCGGCTCGCTGCCCATCTTGACGCAGACAATCGGCGAGGGGTCGCCGTAGACCTCGAAGCCCGCGTCCGACAGACGCGCACGCAATTGCAGGACATTGCTCATGCAGGTGCGCCGCAATTCGGCGCCTTCGGAACTGTCGACGATGTCGAATGCCTTTCCGACGATGGCCGCCTGGATCGGTGACAGCGCGTTGGAGAAGGTGTTCGGTGAGGCGTAGTAGCGCAGATATTCGGTCACCCGACGGTGTTGGGTGGCGACGAATCCGCCGTTGGACGCGAAGGTTTTGGAGAACGATCCCATGACCAGGTCGACTTTGCCCAGCATGCCTTGCAGGCCGAGGTGGCCGCGGCCGTCGGGACCGATCGAGCCCAGGTCGTGCGCGGCGTCGACAACCAGGGTTGCGTTGAATTCCGTTGCCAGAGATTGCATTTTGGCGATATCGGGGGTATCGGAGTTCATCGAGAACAGCGACTCGGTCACCACCATGATGCCGTGTTCGCGGTCTCGGGAGCGGATGGCTTCCAGCTTTGCGCGGGCGTCGGCGATGTCGTTGTGCTTGAACAGGTGCACGTTGCGCGTCGCCGCGGCGGCGCCCTCTTGCAGGCAGGCATGAGCGAGCCGGTCCATCACGATGTGATCGTCGGGCCGGACCAACCCTTTGACCACCCCGTAGCCAGCGGCCCACCCGGTGGAGAACAGGCTGACGTATGCGGCGTCGAGGAAAGTCGCGATCTTGTTTTCCAGGGCGACGGACACCGAGGTGTTGCCCACCAACGCGGGAGACCCGGCGCTGTGAACACCGTAGTCATCGATCGCGGCCGATGCCGCGGCCTTGATGTCAGGGTGCCCGGACAGCGAAAGATAGTCCTGTGAAGCGAAATTCACGCCCGACATGGTCCTGCCACCGTCGTCATACACGGTCGCGTGACGACGCGGGCCGGCCTCGGTGGCCCGGCCGAACGGCCACAGGCCATGGTCGCGCCGGCAGTCCTGCCACTGATAGAAACCGTCGACTCGCGCGATGATGTCGTCGCCGCTGAGTTGGCGGAAGTCCTGCATGCTGCCGTCCAGCGTCGCCGGGTCGGTTGCGCTGGAGATCGGCGCCTCGGGGATACCCGTTGTGAGAGTCACTGTGCTCCTTGGGATTTGATCTTGAACGGCAGTTCAGGTGAGGCGCGCTCAGATTACTGGGCTCGTGTTGAATAGCTCATGAATCGGGCCGTAAATGACCTTTAACGTTGCCGGTCGCGGATCTGAAGATCTCGGAGCCCAATGCGCTCAACGACTCTGGTAAAAAGCTGAGATCAGCCTTCGATTGCCGGCGGTGCCGGTTCCGCGGTCGTGCCCTCGAGTGCATCCAGGGCCTGCTCGGCCAGACCTCGACCGACATCGATCACCTCTGCCGCCCGGTGGAAATCCAGGCTGCGGCAGGTAGAACGCGGCACCTCGATCAACAGGTCGGGCGGGTAGGCCGACAGCATATGGCGGGTCAGCGCCGACTGGGCGATGTCGAAGGCCCGGTACATCACCTCGAAGCTGCCCAGCTTCGGCACTGCCAGGGCATCGTCGACGCCCTCGTGATCGGCCACCGGCTCGTCGTCCGACCAGGTGTCCGCGCCGAATCGGCCCAACACCGCACGCGCAGTGGGCCGATCCAGCAGCGAACGGACGGCCGACGTATCCAGCAGCCCAGAAGTGCTGCGCACCATGCGATTCAGCCACTCGACGGTGGCGCCGGGTTCGGGTTCGCGTTTGGCGATCACCTCGCTGCCGCTGACACCCACGGCGATCGTCAGGTCGGCATTGACCGCGGCGAGCGGACCCATCGGCAGTGGGTCCAGGATGCCGCCGTCGGCGAGCAGGCGACCGCCGACCTCATGGGGCGGGATCACCCCGGGAATCGCGATGGACGCGCGGATCGCCTCGTCGAGCGGCCCCTGCTGAAACCACACCGATTTGCCGGCCAGCAGATCGGTTGCCACCGCGGTGTAGGGGATCGGCAACTCCTCGATGGTGACGGGACCCAGGATGTCGCGCACGGCTTCCAGAATCTTCTCGGCCCGCATCACGCCGGCCGCGCTGATCGACGGGTCGAGCAGTCGCAGGATGGTGCGTTGCGTCAACGACTTCGCCCAATCGGCGAACTCGTCGAGACGCCCGGCTGCCTGTAGGCCGCCGATCATCGCTCCCATCGACGAGCCGGTGATCCCCACGATCTCGAAGCCGCGGCTACGCAGCGCGTCGATCACCCCGATGTGTGCGTACCCGCGGGCGCCCCCGCTACCGAGTGCCAGCGCAACCCGGGGCGGTGCTGATCGACGCGCGACGGCTTCGGCGGACACCCCTACATTTTGCGGGGAGCCGGGAGCCCTCGCCGGGTGGGGGCGGCAGTTTTTTCAACCGTGATCGCAATTGCGCAGGAGTTCGAACCGCGCCTACCCGCATTCGTCGTTGGCGGCCGCTCGTGCCGCGGTGATCACGGCCGCCTGCCGGGCCGGCGTCAGGTCCGCCCACCTGGCGTTCCAGGTCCCCGCGGTGCTGGTCGGCGAGGTCTGGATCATCGCCAGATACGGCTCGAACAGGGATTCCCCGGTTTTCGGGTGCCCGTCCATCCACACTTTCGCGGCGTGACAGGCCTGGTAGTACTCCTCTTCGGTCGACTCGGCGGGGACATCGACCTTGGTCGTGACGCCCGCGGGTGACAACCCGATCACCCCGGGAGGCACCGACGCCGGGCTGCTGGCAACCGTCGACGTCCGTGCCGTCGTCGAGGTGGCCTTGCCGCCCGGAGGTCCGCCGGAGGAGCATCCGGTGATTCCGGACACACCGGCCACCGCCACCGCCAGAACGACTGCGCCCCACCGCTGGGGGCGATCACTGCAGCACCGCACAGCCTCAATCTATGCAACACTGGCGGCCGTGATGGAGCTGTTCGGATTTTGTGAGTGTTGTCGGCCTTAACGCGCCGCCGCTTGCCCATTCCGTTCTGTCTGGAGCTCTTCTGATGTCTGTACCTGTCGCCAGTTCCGTCGTGTTGCGATCACCGACCCTTGCGTCGCCGTCCGCCGGGCCGACCCGGCTGCGGGTTCCCGACCTGCTGAACGCCACCGACCAGGCCGCCGACGATGTGCTCAGCGGCCGCTGCGACCACCTGCTGCCCGCCGGCGGGGTACCGCACTCCCGGCGGTGGTTCACCCGCATTCATGGCGATGGCGAACTCGACGTCTGGCTGATCAGCTGGGTGCCCGGTCATGCCACCGAGCTGCACGACCACGGCGGATCGCTGGGCGCACTGACCGTGGTTTCCGGATCACTCAATGAATTCCGTTGGGACGGAAGAAGTTTACGCCGCCGCCGCCTCGATGCGGGTGATCAGGCCGGCTTCCCGCTGGGGTGGGTGCACGACGTGGTCTGGGCGCCCAGGCCCGTGCGCAGTTCCATCTCGCAATCGGGGGCACCGGTCCGGGGGCCGGTCGCGCCGACCCTGAGCGTGCACGCCTACTCACCGCCGTTGAGCGCCATGTCGTACTACGAGGTCACCGATCACAACACGTTGCGCCGCCAGCGCACCGAACTGACCGATCAACCGGAGGGGACGTAATGAGCCGTATCGACGTGGTCTTGAGATCCGCCCGCCGCCGACTGCGCCGGCTTCCGGCCACCGCGGTCCCCGACGCGCTGCGCCGCGGGGCGGTACTCGTCGACATCCGGCCCCAGGCCCAGCGGTTCCGCGAGGGCGAGGTGCCGGGCGCGTTGATCATCGAGCGCAATGTCCTGGAATGGCGTTGCGACCCGACCAGCGAGGCCCGGCTGCCCGAGGCCGTCGGTGACGACGTCGAATGGGTGATCCTGTGCTCGGAGGGCTACACCTCGAGCCTGGCCGCGGCAGCGCTACTGGATATCGGCCTGCACCGCGCGACCGATGTGATCGGCGGCTTCCACGCGCTGGCCGGCGCCGGGGTGCTTGCCGAGCTGGCCGGTGATTCGGTCGACCCGGCGGTGCTGGCCAACGCGGGAGCCAGCGGCCGCCGCTGGCTCTAGCTACTCGTTGGCGTGCAGCAGCGGCCGCAGCCGCTCGGTCTTGTCCGGCGTCCAGCCCGGGGGTGAGAGCACCGCGGCCCAACCGTCGGCCACGTCGGCGACATAGCGGTGCCCGTGCCCGTCGGGCACATCGACCGCAACGGCCATGTCCGCGGAGACCTGCAGGAATGTCACCACCGGGATCCACCGCGTCTGCGGCAGCACGTCATACCCCCGGCGCTCGCGCAGCCAATCCGGCTTGCTGAACAGCAGATCCGGTGTCCACCAGGCGATCGGATCCGACGCGTGCTGCAGGTACACCACCCGCGGTGCGCCCCAGGGATCTTTGGGGCGATCCAAATTGCTTGGGCGGGCGACGAATCGGACATTGCGGCCGTCGTTGTAGATGGGCAGCCACTGCGGCGAACCCGAGTCCCGGGTGGAGGTCAGGTCGGTCCAGATGGTGTTGTTGAACGTCGGCCCGCTGAACAGGGCACCGTCGGTGCGGGCCAGGACGTTGTTGAGGCTCATGAACGGTGCCTCGCCGCCGAAGGAGCCCAGGCTCTCACCGAACACGACGAGCTTAGGGCGTTGTGCCTCAGGCATTTTGCGGATCAGCGCGTCGACGGCCTCGAACAGCGCCTGCCCGGCATGCCGAGCGTTCTCCTTGTCCACCAGGAAAGACAGCCAGCTGGGCAGAAACGAGTACTGCATGCTGACGATCGCGGTGTTGCCGTTGTACATGTATTCCAGCGCCGAGGCTTCCGCCTCGTTGATCCAGCCGGTACCCGTGGTCGTGGCGACGGCGACGACGGCGCGCTGCAGTCCGCCCGCGCGCTGCAGTTCACGTGCCGCCAACTCGGCGGTCGCGGTGATGCCGTCCGCGGATTTCAGCCCGGCGTAGGCACGGATCGGTTCGGTGGCCGGAGCGCCGTTGAAGGTGCTCAAGTCCTCGACCTTGGGACCGCCCTGGACGAAGATGCGGCCCTGGTGGCCCAGCGATTCCCACGACACCAGCGACTGCGGACTGCCCGACCGCGTCGGGGTCCTCGGGGCGGTGGAGTCGGGACTCATCTCGTTGTTGACCGAGGCGAAGGTGCTGTTCATGGTGCGCATCGCGAACTTGATCACCACACCGTTGAGCAGCGTGATCGTCAGGACCACGAACAGGATCACCACGATGGTGGCCGAGACGCGAAACGGTGCGATCCGATCGAGTTGCCGCACAAGGAAACCGAAGATGATGCGGATGGCCTGGCCGATTTCGACGACGGTGAACAGCACGATGATCGACAGGATGGCGGCCAGCGGATAGTCATACCAATGCAGGTGCGACACCCCCATTAGGTCGCGCACGTCGTCTTGCCACACGTGAAACCAGATCGCCATCAGCACCTGGCCGACAACGGCAACCGGGACCAGCACCTTCCACGCCCAGCGTGGCGGCGGCGGACTGTGGTCCTTGGCCCGCATGAACCGCACCAACCACACCGAAAACACGCCCAGGCCATAGCCGATGGCGCCGGAGAATCCGCTGACCAACGCCTGGAACAGCGGCCCGCGCGGCAGTAGCGACGGCGTCATCGAAAACCAGATGAAGATCAGGCCGACCGCGGTGCCGGTGAAGGTGTAGTGGCGCACCCAGAACGGCTTGGTCGCGATCTCGGTGACGTCGGCCGCTTCGTCGGCGGTCAGGATGCCCGGGGCCGCTTCGGCTTTGGTCGCCACGCCGACGGCTGATTCGTCGTCGGTGCCGGTCGCAGAACCTGGCTCGCTCACGGGGGTATTTTAGCGGTGCGTGAAGTTGGGAGCGCGTTTCTCGATGAACGCCGTCATGCCCTCGGACTGGTCGTCGGTGGCGAAAGTCGAATGGAACAACCGGCGCTCGTAGAGCAGCCCCTCGGTCAGCGTGGACTCGAAGGCGCGGTTGACGGCTTCTTTGGCCATCCGGGCCGCCGACAGCGACATCTGCGAGATGGTGGCCGCAACGGCTTTGGCCTCACTGAGCAGGTCGTCGGCCGGCACCACCCGCGAAACCAGGCCGCTGCGTTCGGCTTCCTCGGCGCCGATGGTGCGGCCGGTCAAAATCAGGTCCATCGCCTTGGCCTTGCCGATGGCGCGGGTGAGTCGTTGCGAGCCACCCATGCCGGGCAGCACACCGAGTTTGATCTCGGGCTGGCCGAACTTCGCGGTGTCGGCGGCGATCAACAGATCGCACATCATCGCCAGCTCGCAACCGCCGCCCAGCGCATGGCCGGCCACCGCCGCGATCGTCGGGGTGCGGACCTCGGCGAGCTTGCCCCACGTGGCAAAGAAGTCGGCGCCGAAGGCGTCGGCGAAGGTCAACCCGGCCATCTCCTTGATGTCGGCCCCGGCGGCGAACGCCTTGGCCGAACCGGTGATGATGATCGCCCCGATTCCCGGGTCGTCGTCGAATTCACTTGCCGCAGTGGTTACTTCGTTCATCACCTGGGTGTTGAGCGCGTTGAGCGCCTGCGGCCGGTTCAGGGTGATGATCCCGACCCGCTGGTCACGCTCGACCAGGATGGTTTCGTAGCTCGTCGGAGTGTCTTCGCTCATCCACATCGCCTTTCTAGAAACTCAAGTCGTCGTCGATCGGCGCGAAATACGCCTCGATGTCAGCCGTGGTGACCGCGGCGAGGTCCGGCGGCGACCACTTCGGGTTGCGATCCTTGTCGATGATCTGCGCCCGAATGCCTTCCACCAGATCGTGCGAGCGCGCCGCCGCCGACGACACCCGATAGTCCTGCACCAGAACGTCTTCCAGAGTTACCAGCTTCGCGGCCCGGCGCACCGCCTGCAGCGTCACCGACAGCGCGATCGGGGATCGGGTGCCGATCAGGTCGGCGGCGTCTCGGGCCGCCTTGGCGTCATGGCCGCGCAGCGCGGCGACGATGTCCGTCACGGTGTCACCGGCGAAACACTCGTCAATCCAATCACGTTGTGCGCCAAGGTCACTGGCCGGCGGCTCGATGGCATGAGCGGACAGGGCGCCCTCGACGCCGTCGTCGACGATCGCCTGGGTGAACGCGCCGAGCCGCTCGTGCGGTATGTAGTGGTCGGCGAAGCCCAGCGCGATCGCGTCGGCTCCGGAGAACGGCGCGCCGGTCAGCGCGGCGTACAGACCGAGCGAACCGGGCGACCGCGCCAACAGGAAAGCCCCGCCGACGTCGGGGATGAACCCGATGCCCACCTCCGGCATGGCGATCTTCGAGGTCTCGGTGACCACCCGGACGTTGCCGTGTGCGCTGACGCCCACGCCGCCGCCCATCACGATGCCGTCCATCAACGACACGTAGGGCTTGGCGAAGCGGCCGATCTGACCGTTGAGCAGGTATTCGTCGTGCCAGAATTTGCGGACCTCGACGCCGTCTTGGCGGGCGCTGTGATAGACCGCCACCACGTCGCCGCCGGCGCACAGTCCGCGCTCGCCGGCCCCGGACAGCACCACCGCGCGCACCGCGTCGTCGTCTTCCCAGCGGGCCAGCAGGGGGCCGAGCACGTCGACCATCGTCTGGTTCAGCGAATTGATTGCCTTGGGGCGGTTGAGCGTGATCAGGCCGACACCGTTGTCGACGCGGGTCAAAACCTCGTCGGTTTCCTCAGTCGCGCCTTCGGTCACGCCCTAGCCTCTCATCGCCGGAATCTGTGCCCGCGATGCTTCCTGCGGGCCCCGACCTGCAATCTAGAGCGTGACAACAGAAGCGGCGCCTGCGGGTAAGGATTATGTTTGAGCCGACGACAGCGGCCGGGCCCGGATATACCCTTGAAAACACCAGTTCCGCTGGGAACCTGGGAAGGCGACTGATCGTTGAGCAAGTGTTCGCACGGCTCGAAGCCACAGTCTTAGGAGAGGATCCGACGGTGCGGGAGACCAGCAACCCGGTATTTCGTTCGCTGCCCAAGCAGAGCGGCGGCTATGCGCAGTTCGGCACAGGCGCAGCCGCAACGCAGCAGGGCTACTACCAAGCCGACCCCTACACGGCTCCATACCGGGAGGCCAAGGCCTCCCGTCCGCTGACCATCGACGACGTCGTCACCAAGACCGGCATCACGCTGGCCGTGTTGACGGCCTCCGCCGTGGTCTCGTTCTACCTCGCATCGACCAACCTCGCGCTGGCCGCGCCGCTGACGTTCATCGGCGGGATCGGCGGTCTGGTGCTGGTGCTGATCGCCACGTTCGGCCGCAAGCAGGACAACCCGGCGATCGTGCTCAGCTACGCGGTTCTCGAAGGCCTGGCCCTCGGCGCGATTTCACTGCTGCTGACGTTCCAGGTGTCGGTCGGCGGCGGCCAGTCGGTCGATGCCGGCGCGATGATCGGCGAGGCCGTTCTCGGCACGCTCGGAGTGTTCTTCGGGATGCTGGTCGTCTACAAGACCGGCGCCATCCGCGTCACGCCCAAGTTCACCCGCATGGTGGTCGCCGCCCTGTTCGGTGCGGTGTTCCTGATGCTCGGCAACTTCCTGCTGGCGATGTTCGGTGTCGGCGGCGGCACCGGCCTGGGCCTGCGCAGCGGCGGGACCGTGGCCATCATCTTCTCGCTGGTGATGATTGCGATCGCGGCGTTCAGCTTCCTGATCGACTTCGACGCGGCCGACCAGATGATTCGCGCCGGCGCGCCGGACAAGGCGGCCTGGGGCATCGCGCTCGGCCTGACCGTGACGCTGGTCTGGCTGTACTTGGAGATCCTGCGCCTGCTCAGCTACTTCCAGGGCGACAGGTAGTTCGCTCGACGGGAAAAGCCGGCACGCCGATGGGCGTGCCGGCTTTTTTCTGCGCGCGCGTCGCTGTGTGACCGGGTTCTCGTCGCCGCGTCGAGTGTGCGGCGACGGCGTCGAGTGTGCGGCTACGGCGTCGAGTGTGCGGCTAGGGCCGCTTCCCTCGGCGTGTCGGCGCCCTGGACGCACACCGAGGGCCCAGGACGCACACTCGACGCGATAGGCCCGAGCAGCTAGCTGAGCCGCTCGATGATCATCGCCATGCCCTGGCCGCCGCCGACGCACATGGTCTCCAGGCCGAAGGTCTTGTCGTGGGTCTGCAGGTTGTTGATCAGCGTGGCGGCGATGCGAGCACCGGTCATGCCGAACGGGTGACCCAGGGCGATCGCGCCACCGGAGACGTTCAGCTTGTCCTCGTCCATGCCCAGCTCGCGGGCCGAGCCCAGCACCTGAACCGCGAAGGCCTCGTTGATCTCGTACAGGTCGATGTCGTTGATCGACAGGCCGGCGCGGGTCAAGGCCTTCTTGGACGCCTCGATCGGGCCCAGTCCCATGATCTCCGGCGACAGCCCGCTGACGCCGGTGGCCACGATGCGCGCCAGCGGGGTCAGGCCCAGCTCTTTGGCCTTGGTGTCGCTCATGATCACCAGCGCCGCCGCGCCGTCGTTCAGCGGACAGGCGTTGCCCGCGGTCACGGTGCCGTTGGGCCGGAATACCGGCTTGAGCTCGCTGATCTTCTCGTACGTGGTACCCGGACGCGGGCCATCATCAGTACTGACGGTGCTTCCATCCGGCAGCGTCACCGGGGAGATCTCCCGCTCGAAGAACCCGCTCTTGATCGCTTCCTCGGCGCGGTTCTGGCTGCGCACACCCCAGCGGTCCTGGTCTTCGCGGCTGACGCCGGTCAGCAAAGCAACGTTCTCGGCCGTCTGCCCCATCGCGATGTAGACGTCGGGGATGTGCTCGTCCTTGCGGGGGTCGTGCCACTCGTCGGCGCCGTTAGCCGCGGCGGCCGAGCGCTCCTGAGCCTCGGTGAACACCTCGTTCTTGGTCTCTGGCCAGGAGTCGGCGCTGCCCTTGGCGAAGCGGGACACGGTCTCCACGCCCGCGGAGATGAACACGTCACCCTCGCCGGCCTTGATCGCGTGGAACGCCATCCGGGAGGTCTGCAGCGACGACGAACAGTACCGGTTGACGGTGGTGCCGGGCAGGAAGTCGTAGCCGAGTTCGACGGCGACCACGCGCGCCAGGTTGTAGCCGGATTCACCGGCCGGCTGGCCGCATCCCAGGATCAGGTCGTCGATCTGGTGCGGGTTCAGGGCGGGCACCTTGTCGAGAGCGGCGCGCACCATCTGGGCGGCCAGGTCGTCGGGCCGCATGTTGACCAGCGAACCCTTCATGGCGCGCCCGATCGGCGAGCGGGCGGCGGAGACGATGACGGCTTCGGGCATGACAGTTCCTCCAAGATGCGGGCTCGCGTGAAAAACGGGTGGTACACCCACCCCGACGGGCTACCGCAAATCTAGTCGGTGCCGATCGGTGAGTTCGACGATGGGGCGGCCGAACTGGGCGCCGGACGTCGCCACAGCCGCGACATGGCGCTGAGCGGGGTGTGGCCGCCGCTGACCATCGGCGTCTCGGCACGCGCGGCGAGGTTGAGCACCGGGCTGTCGACCTCTTCGCCCAGCGCATCGCAGACCGCCACCAGCAACTGCGCCGCCGCCAGGGCGTACGCGGTCGGGGAGGGGTGGAAGCCATCGGCCGAGAACATCAGCTCGGGGATCGCCCGGAACTGCGGCGCCAGCAGGTGCGCCAGCGGCACCGGCGTGCCGCCCGACGACCGCACCGCCGCGGCCTGAGCGCGGGCAAGCTGCCTGGTCCGCGCATGTGCCAGCGAGCGCAGCGGCTGCGGGATGGCGGTGATCACGCCCAGGTCCGGGCAGGTGCCGACGATCACCACCGCGCCCCGCGACGTCAGCTTGCGCACCGTTGCACTCAGCCGACCCGCGGACTGGCTGATGCCGTTGAGCGCCGTGACGTCGTTGGCGCCGATCATCATCACGGCCACATCCGGCGGCGGTCCGGCGACGAACATCGCGTCCACCTGGCCGCTGACGCCCTTCGAGGTAGCGCCGACAATTGCCTTGGTGCTCAGGCGAATCCGCTTACCGGTCTGCTCGGCGAGCCCGCGGGCGATCAACACGCCCGGCACTTCCTCGGCACTGGCGCAGCCGTAGCCGGTGGCAGTCGAGTCGCCGAAGATCATCAGGTGCAGGTCGGCGGTCATGCCGCGCTGCCAGCGTTCCACCGGGCCACCGCCCGGGGTGTACACGCCGTCGGCGCGCGGCGGAATGTCCCACGCCTTCGGAATGACGGTGCGCGCGTGGGTGGCCTGGCCGACCAGCAGGTTGCGCGCGCCCAGGTAGGCCGTCCCCGTCGACGCGAGTGCCCCCGCTGTGGCCAGGGCGATCGTCGAGCGACGCGGCACCCTGATGGTCACGGCATCAGTTTAGATCGGGTGTCGTATTTGCGCGGACGCCCGGCAAACAATGCGGTCACGGTGTGAACCAGAGTTGGTATCAAAACAGACTCTTTAAGCGTTCTCTAAAGAATTGCCTGTAAAGCTGATTTCAACGGGTTGGCTGAATGGCTCGGTGAACGAAATGAACTGAGCGCTCGACCTGCTCGTCACATGCTATATCGCACTACAAAGGCGTAGGAGTGTCGAGCATGACCGCACCGAGCAAGGTTTCCGGCGCACCCCGGAATGCCTCACACCTCAAAGAGGTGCTCAAGTCACGCAGGGCCGCGGCGCGCAAGTTTGCCATCAGCGATGGCGCGCCGGTCGAGGTCCTGGAATCGGGACCGAGCGTGCAGGCGCGAGTCGCCGAGCTTGCCTCCCGCGTGACGATTCGGCCCATCCTGGCGGCCGGCAGTCACGCCCCCACGCTGCCGTGGCCCTGGGGCTTGATCGACTTTGCGGCCCGGGTGCTGCTTCCCGCCTCCGCGACCGTGCGGCAGACCGTGAAGCTGCCGCATGCCTCCGCCCAGTTGGTCCGCGCCCCCGGGGTCCTGCCGGCCGACGGCACGCGTCGCATGGTGCTCTACTTTCACGGCGGCGCCTTCTTGACGTGCGGAGCGAATTCTCACGGCCGCGTGGTCGAAGCCATCTCGAAGTTTGCTGACTCACCCGTTCTGGTCGTCAATTACCGGCTGCTGCCCAAGCATTCGATCGGCATGGCGCTGCAGGACTGCTACGACGGCTACCGGTGGTTGCGCCGTCGCGGCTACCAGCCGGACCAAATCGTGCTGGCCGGCGATTCGGCGGGCGGCTATCTCGCGCTGTCGCTGGCGCAACGGCTGCTGGACGAAGGCGAGGAGGCGGCGGCGCTGGTCGCGATCTCGCCCCTGCTGCAGCTGGCCAAGGAATACAAGCAGACACATCCCAACATCAAGACGGATGCGATGTTCACTGCCAAGGCCTTTGACGCGCTCGGGGCGCTGGTGGCCAGTGCGGCCGAGAAGAATGTGGTCGGCGGCAAGGCCGAGGAGATCTACGAGCCCCTGGACCACATCAAGCCCGGCCTTCCGCGCACCCTGATTCACGTCTCCGGATCCGAGGTGCTGCTGCACGACGCGCAGCTGGCGGCGAGCCGGCTGGCCGCCGCCGGTGTCCCCGCCGAGGTGCGGGTGTGGCCCGGCCAGGTCCACGACTTCCAGTTGGCGGCGCCGATGGTGCCCGAGGCGGTACGTTCGCTGCGCCAGATCGGCGAATACATTCGCGAAGCCACCGGCTAACCGAGCGCGCCGCATCGAGAGTCGGTGTGCGCGGCCAGAAATCGCCTGAGACGATGAACGCATGCGAATTGCGCAGCACATCAGTGAGATCATCGGCGGCACGCCACTGGTTCGCCTGAACTCCGTCGTTCCCGCCGGCGCCGGCACTGTTGCGGCAAAGGTCGAGTACCTCAACCCGGGCGGTAGCTCCAAGGACCGCATCGCGGTGAAGATGATCGACGCCGCCGAGGCCAGCGGGCTGCTCAAGCCGGGCGGCACGATCGTCGAACCCACCTCGGGAAACACCGGCGTCGGGCTGGCCCTGGTCGCCCAGCACCGCGGCTACAAGTGCGTCTTCGTCTGCCCCGACAAGGTCAGCGAGGACAAGCGCAACGTGTTGATCGCCTACGGCGCCGAGGTGGTGGTGTGCCCGACGGCGGTGCCGCCGGAACATCCGGACAGCTACTACAGCGTCTCCGACCGGCTGGTCAACGAGATCGACGGCGCGTGGAAGCCCGACCAATACGCCAACCCGGAAGGTCCGGCCAGCCACTATGCGACCACCGGTCCCGAGATCTGGGCCGACACCGACGGCCAGGTGACACACTTCGTCGCCGGCATCGGCACCGGCGGGACGATCACCGGCGCCGGCCGGTACCTCAAGGACGTGTCGGGCGGGAAGGTCAAGGTGATCGGTGCCGATCCCGAAGGCTCGGTGTACTCGGGCGGCACCGGCAGGCCCTACCTGGTCGAGGGGGTCGGCGAGGATTTCTGGCCCGCGGCCTACGACCCGACGGTGCCCGACCAGATCATCGCGGTGTCCGACTCCGACTCCTTCGACATGACCCGGCGACTGGCCCGCGAGGAGGCGATGCTGGTCGGCGGCTCATGCGGCATGGCCGTGGTGGCCGCGGCGAAGGTGGCCGAGGAGGCCGGGCCCGACGCGCTGGTCGTGGTGCTGCTGCCCGACGGCGGCCGCGGTTATATGTCGAAGATCTTCAACGACGGGTGGATGTCGTCGTACGGCTTCCTGCGGACCCGGCTGGACGGCTCGACACTGCAGCCGACCGTCGGCGACGTGCTGCGCGGCAAGTCCGGCGCGCTGCCCGACCTGGTCCACACCCATCCGACCGAGACGGTGCGCGACGCCATCGGCATTCTGCGCGAGTACGGGGTGTCCCAGATGCCCGTCGTCGGCGCCGAGCCGCCGGTGATGGCCGGCGAGGTCGCCGGCAGCGTCTCCGAGCGCGAGCTGCTCTCGGCCGTCTTCGAAGGCCGCGCCAAGTTGGCCGACGCGGTATCCCAGCACATGAGCCCGCCGCTGCCGATCATCGGCGCCGGCGAGGTGGTCGGGGCGGCCGGCACGGCACTGCGCGACAAGGATGCGTTGATGGTCGTCGAGGAGGGCAAACCCGTCGGCGTCATCACCCGATACGACCTGTTGGGCTTCCTGTCGGACGGACCGCGCGTCCAGTCGGTGCGGCGCTGACCACGACGCTGACCAGCGTTCTTGGTCTCCATACGCGGCGCGGACGGCGGCACTCAGGTACGGTAATGCGGCCAGTTCGGCCCACCCGCAGTGGAAGGTTGCACCATGACCGATCAACCGCCGCTTTCCCCGTCGCCCGAGCCATCCGGTGGCTACGAGCCGCCCTCAGGCGGGTCTGAACCCACGCCGTCGGCCCCGGGTGCCTCCTACCCACCACCGCCGCCACCGCCCGGTGGTGGCTCGTATCCGCCGCCGCCTCCGGCCGCCGGGGGATACGCCCCGCCGCCGCCCGGACCCGCTGTCCGCGCGCTGCCGCCGGACTCCTACACGCCGTGGCTGACCCGGGTGCTGGCGCTGCTGATCGACTATCTGCCCTACTTCATCGTGCAGGGCATTGGCACCGGGATCATGTACGCCACCCAGCAGTCGACCTGCGTCACCGACATCACGCAGTACGACGTCAGCCAGTACTGCGCCAGCCAGCCCTCCACGATCGGCCAGCTGGTGCAGTGGCTGGCGACACTGGTGGGCCTGGCCTATTGGCTGTGGAACCGCGGCTACCGGCAGGGCACCACCGGGCAGAGCCTGGGCAAGACGGTGATGAAGATCAAGGTGGTCAGTGAGACCACCGGTCAGCCGATCGGCTTCGGGCTGTCGGTGGTGCGCGATCTCGCCCACTTCGTCGACGCGGTCATCTGCTTCATCGGCTTCCTGTTCCCGCTGTGGGATGCCAAGCGGCAGACGCTCGCCGACAAGATTCTGACGACGGTCGTCCTGCCGGTCTGACGCGTCAGGCGGAGCCCATCCGCTGTTCCAGACCGACCGCGTCGGCCAGCTCGTCGCGGTGCCGTTGCAGGCGTGGATGCTCGTCGCCCAATTCGCCCATCAGATCCCATAGCGCGTCGGCGATCGCGTTGAGCTTGTGCTGGGACGCGCGGTCGTTGCGCGATTGGGTGTTCTGCAGCAGCGCCACGAGCAGGAACGTGATGATCGTGGTGACGGTGTTGATGACCAGCTGCCAGGTGTCGACCGACGGCAGCAGCCAGATCGTCGGAATCCACACCACCACCACCAGCACGCACAGTGCGAAAAACCATGCCTTGGAAGCCCAGACACTGGTAGCCGTCGCGAACCGATCGAACGGGGACATCCGATACTTGTTGCTCGACGGCATGCGATCCGACGAGTCGTTGTCGTCAGCCATTGAGAAGTCTTTCTGAGCCGGTGATTCGGTGCTTGTCGTCAGCACTACCCCGGCCGCCCATTTTCATACCTCGCCGGCCTCGACGGCCTCGGCTCACTAGGCTGGTCGTCGATGAGTGAAAACCGTGACGGAATCAACGGGCTGGCCACCAAAGCCATCCATGCCGGCTATCACCCGGATCCGGCGACCGGGGCGGTCAACGCACCGATCTACGCCAGCAGCACGTTTGCTCAAGACGGCGTCGGTGGGCTGCGCGGCGGTTTCGAGTACGCGCGCACCGGCAATCCGACCCGGGCCGCGCTGGAGGCGTCGCTGGCGGCGGTGGAGGGCGGCGCGTTCGCCCGGGCGTTCAGCTCGGGCATGGCCGCGACGGATTGCGTGCTGCGCGCGATATTGCGTCCCGGCGATCACCTGGTGATCCCAAATGACGCCTACGGCGGCACATTCCGGTTGATCGACAAGGTCTTCAGCCAGTGGAACGTCACCTACACACCGGCGGCTCTGTCAGACCTCGATGCGGTGCGGGCCGCGATCACGCCGCAGACCCGGCTGATCTGGGTGGAGACCCCGACGAACCCGCTGCTGTCCATCGCCGACATCGCCGCAATCGCCGAGCTCGGTAAGCAACACTCCACAAAAGTGTTGGTGGACAGCACCTTTGCCTCGCCCGCACTGCAGCAACCGTTGGCGCTGGGGGCTGACATCGTGTTGCATTCGACCACCAAGTACATCGGCGGCCATTCCGACGTGGTCGGCGGTGCGCTGGTCACCGACGACAAAGCACTCGACGACGCGTTCGCCTTCCTGCAGAACGGGGCCGGCGCAGTGCCGGGTCCGTTCGACGCCTACCTGACGATGCGCGGCCTGAAAACCCTGGTGCTGCGGATGCAGCGGCACAGCGAAAACGCTTCGGCGGTAGCCGATTTCCTGGCCGGGCACCCCGCGGTGAGCACCGTGCTCTATCCGGGGCTGCCCAGCCATCCCGGACACGAGGTCGCCGCCCGGCAGATGACGGGCTTCGGTGGCATGGTGTCGGTGCGGATGCGCGGCGGACGAGCGGCCGCCGAAAAGCTTTGCGCCAGTACCAAAGTGTTCATTTTGGCGGAATCGCTGGGTGGGGTCGAGTCGCTGATCGAACACCCCAGCGCCATGACCCACGCGTCCACGGCCGGTTCACAATTGGAAGTGCCCGACGACCTGGTGCGGCTCTCGGTGGGTATCGAAGACGTTGCCGACCTGCTGGCCGACTTGGACCAAGCGCTCGGCTAGGCCCGCACGGAACTAGTCCCCAGAACTACTAGTCGTGGTAGGGCTCGGCGCTGACCAGCGTGACCTCGACGGTGTTGCCGTTGGGCACGGTGTACCTGCGGGTCTCGCCTTCTTTGGCGTCGATCAACGCCTCGCCGAGAGGCGACTTCGGTGAGTACACCTCGAGCTTGCCGTCCTTGACGCCCTCCTGGCGGGTGGCGATCAGGAAGGTCTCGGTGTCGGACTTGTCGCCGTTGTAGTACACCTTCACCACCGAGCCCGGCAGCGCGATGCCGGACTGCTTGGGAGCCTCGCCGACCTTCGCGTTGTTGAGCAGGTCCTGCAGCTGGCGGATGCGGGCCTCTTGCTGGCCCTGCTCCTCGCGGGCGGCGTGGTATCCGCCGTTCTCGCGCAGGTCGCCTTCCTCGCGGCGGTCGTTGATCTCCGCGGCAATGACAGGGCGGTTGGCGATCAGCTGATCGAGCTCGGCCTTCAGTCGGTCATGTGACTCCTGGGTCAGCCAGGTCACCTGAGTGTCCGTCATCTCGTCGTGCTCCTCGTCGTGTCGCTCCGCGTATCCGCGTAAGTCTCGTCAACTCCACAAAAGGGAGTGTGTGGGTTCCGCCCCGTGCTGCCGCACCGTCGTGCTCACGGCCGCTAATGCAGCAATACACGGTCCCAGCAGGAACCGTGCATTCATCCATGTTACCACCGTGGAAACAGCCGATGACGTCATTCGAGCCCGCCTTGGTAGCGCGTCAGGCGGGGCGAAGGTAGCCGGGCACGTCGGTGCCGCACCCGTAGATGTCGGCCATCACCGGCGGCGCCGACGACTTGACCGTCGTCGTGACCTGCACCGTTGCCTGCGACGACGGCGGAACGAGCACCTCGCGGCGGCCGGTTTCGCTGCCGTCCTGGGCGCGCACCCGCACAATGCAGTCCACCGGCCGCGACGGATCAGATCGCGTCACGCTGATCGTTACCGACGCTGTTTCGTTGTCGACGACCGCGTAGCCGGCCAACGAACCCGACACATCGGCGGTGCCTAGCCGTTGATAGCCGACGACCGCGACACCGATTCCGGCCGCCAGCACCAGCACACCCAGCCCGATCGCCAGCCGGCGTCGCGAAATACCCGACAGCCGGGAACGCCCGTAACGGGACTCGGGGCGTGGAATGGAAGTCGAGGTCATCAGGGTTTCACCGGTGGGCTTTGGTGTTGCCGGGGGCGGCCGACAGCGTGCAACAGGGAAGAACTGGAATTATATGGTCCTTATAGGCTCGGGGGGAGACCAGCGGATCCGACAAGGGGACACGTGAGCGAACTGCGATTGATGGCGGTGCACGCCCACCCTGACGACGAATCCAGCAAGGGTGCGGCCACGCTCGCGCGGTATGCCGCCGAGGGGCACCGGGTACTGGTCGTGACGTTGACCGGGGGTGAGCGCGGCGACATCCTCAATCCGGCGATGGATCTGCCCGACGTGCAAGAGCACATCACCGAAATCCGCCGTGACGAGATGGCCAAGGCGGCCGAAATTCTGGGAGTCGAGCACACCTGGCTCGGCTTCGTCGATTCCGGTCTGCCGAAGGGGGATCCGCCGCCGCCGCTGCCCGAGGGCTGCTTTGCGCTGGCCCCGCTGCAGGAGTCCGTCGAGGCGTTGGTGCGCGTGGTGCGCGACTTCCGGCCGCACGCGATCATCACCTACGACGAGAACGGCGGCTATCCGCACCCGGATCACATTCGCTGCCACGAAGTTTCGGTTGGCGCTTACGAAGCGGCCGGTGATTACGCCCGCTTCCCCGACGCCGGTACGCCCTGGACGGTGTCCAAGCTGTACTACGTCCACGGCTTCCTACGCCAACGGATGCAGTTGCTGCAGGACGAGTTCGCCAAGAAGGGCCAAGAGGGTCCGTTCACCAAGTGGCTGCAACATTGGCAGCCCGAACACGATCCGTTCGAGTCCCGGGTGACCACCCGGGTGGAGTGCTCGGCATACTTCAGCCAGCGCGACGACGCACTGCGGGCCCACGCCACCCAGATCGACCCGAATGCCGAATTCTTCGCCGCGCCGATCGCCTGGCAGCAACGACTTTGGCCCACAGAGGAATTCGAGCTGGCACGGTCACGCGTTCCGGTGCAGCTGCCCGAGGACGACCTGTTCGCCGGAATCGAGAATCTCGAGTGAGTCCGCTGTTGGTCACGGTGATCGCCGACGGGCCGCACAACACCGGCCCCGATTTCGGCAAGGCCAGCCCGATCGGGCTGCTGGTCGTCGTGCTGCTGTTGATCGCGACGCTGTTCCTGCTGCGCTCGATGAACCGGCAGCTGCGCAAGGTGCCCGAATCCTTCGACCCCACCCACCCCGAGCCGGATCAGGCCGCCGACGAGGGCACCGACACCGTCGCCGGCCCGCAGGACGAAGGGCCCGCCGCGGCGAACGGCGAGACCCGCCCGTCAGGACCCGGTGATGGACCCGGCTGATCGCGCCGGCACGAACACCCTGGGGCCGGCGACCAGTCCCTATCTGCGTCAGCACGCCGACAACCCGGTGGCTTGGCAGCAGTGGACGCCGCAGGCGATGGCCGACGCGGCTGCCCGGGATGTGCCGATCCTGCTGTCGATCGGATACGCCGCCTGCCACTGGTGTCATGTGATGGCCCACGAATCGTTCGAGGACGACGAGGTGGCCGCGGTGATGAACGCAGGATTCGTGTGCGTCAAGGTGGACCGCGAAGAACGCCCGGACATCGACGCGGTGTACATGAATGCCACCGTCGCGCTGACCGGACAGGGTGGCTGGCCGATGACGTGCTTTCTGACGCCGGACGGCCGGCCGTTTTTCTGCGGCACCTATTACCCGAAAGACGCTTTCCTGCAACTACTTTCGGCCGTCTCCGAGACCTGGCGCGCGCGGCGTGGCGAGGTCGAGGAGGCGTCGGACCACATCGCCGGCGAACTGCGGCGAATGTCGTCGGCAACAGCTGGTCCGGGCGCGGACATCGATGCGGCGCTGTGCGATCACGCCGTCGCGGCGGTGCTCGCCGACCAGGACACCGTGCACGGCGGATTCGGCGGTGCGCCCAAATTCCCGCCGTCGGCGCTGCTCGAAGCGCTGCTGCGGCACTACGAACGCACCGGATCCGCGGCGGCGCGCGACGCCGTGGAGCGCACCGGCAACGCGATGGCCCGGGGCGGCATCTACGACCAACTCGCCGGCGGCTTCGCCCGCTACAGCGTCGACAACGCTTGGGTGGTACCGCATTTCGAGAAGATGCTGTACGACAACGCGCTGCTGTTGCGCGGCTACGCCCACTGGGCCCGACGCACCGGCGATCCGTTGGCCCGTCGGGTCGCCGCCCAGACCGCCGGGTTCCTGCTCGACGAGCTGGCCGACGGCGCGATGTTCACCTCGTCGCTGGACGCCGACGCCGCCGGTCGCGAGGGTTCCACGTATGTCTGGACGCCGCAGCAGCTGATCGAGGTGCTCGGCCCCGACGACGGCGGCTTCGCCGCCGAGGTGTTCGCGGTCACCGCGTCCGGCACTTTCGAACACGGGACGTCGGTGCTGCAACTGCCCCGCGATCCGGCCGATCCGCAACGGCTCGAGCGGGTTCGCGGCGCGCTGCTGGCCGCCCGGCGCACCCGCGCCCAGCCGGGCCGCGACGACAAGGTCGTCACATCGTGGAACGGCCTGGCGATCACCGCGCTGACCGAAGCCGGCGTGGCGTTGGGAGAACCCGAGTTCGTGGGCGCGGCGCGACGCTGCGCGACGGCGCTGCTGGACTCCCATGTCGTCGACGGCCGGCTGCGGCGGGCCAGCCTCGGCGGTGTCGTGGGGGACAGCGCCGCCATCCTGGAAGATCATGCGATGCTGGCGACCGGCTTGCTGGCGCTGTATCAGCTGACCGTCGAGGACACCTGGCTGACCGCGGCGGGTGCGCTACTGGACACCGCCCTCGCGCATTTCGCCGATCCGCAACAGCCCGGCCGTTGGTATGACACCGCCGACGATGCCGAGCAGTTGATGCTCCGCCCGGCCGACCCGCTCGACGGAGCCACCCCGTCGGGGGCGTCGACGATCACCGAAGCGCTGCTGACCGCCGCGCACCTGGTCGACAGCACCGCCGCACCGCGATACCTGCGCGCCGCGCTCGAGACGCTGACCGCGCATTCGCTGCTGCTCGAGCGGGCCCCGCGCTCGGCCGGACACTGGCTGGCCGTCGCCGAGGCCGCGGTGCGCGGCCCGCTGCAGATCGCGGTCGCCTGCGACTCGTCGCGTTCGACGCTGCTGGCCGACGCGCGGCAGCTGGCGCCCGGCGGGGCGATCGTGATGGGCGGAGCGATGGACTCGTCGGCATTGCTGGTCGACCGAGACCGGGTCGGCGGCGCCGACGCCGCCTACGTGTGCCGGGGCCGGCTGTGCGACCTGCCCGTGACGCGCCCGGCGGAGCTGGCCGCCGCGCTGGGCGTGCCCGCCGGCTGATCAGAAGACCACGAACCACATCGCGATGTAGTGGCAGATCGCCGCGACCGCGGTGCAGGCGTGGAAGAACTCGTGATAGCCGAACGTCGACGGCCAGGGGTCGGGCCAGCGCAGCGCGTAGAGAATGCCGCCGATGCTGTAGAGCGCGCCGCCGACGAACAGCAGCACCATCGCGGCCACCCCGGCGTTGTGCAGGATCGTGCCGGTGAACCAGACGGCCACCCAGCCCAGCAGGATGTAGAGCGGCACGCCCACCCAGCGTGGGGCGGAAGGCCACAGCATCTTCAACAGGATTCCGGCCGCCGCGCCACCCCACACGATCCAGAGCACCAGGTGTCCTTCGCGGCCCGGCAACGCCAGCAGCGCGAACGGCGTGTAGCTGCCGGCGATGAACACGAAGATCATCGAGTGGTCGGCCCGCTTCATCCACTTCTGCGCGGTCGCGGACTGCCAGCGGACGCGGTGATAGGTGGCGCTGACGGTGAACATGATGATCGTGGCGAAGGTGTAGAGCAGCGTGGCCAGTCCGGCGCGGGTGGAGCCCACCGCCCACGACACCGCGACCAGCGAGGCGCCGGCGAAGACGGCGGTGCCGGCGGAATAGACGTGGATCCAGCCGCGGAACCGCGGCTTGGTCAGTGCCCGAGCAACGCCGTCGACGAGGTGGTGCGCGGCGTTGGCCGCAATCCCCTGCGATTCGGGTTCGGGGTCGGTGGCAGTCTTGGTCGCGCCGCTCATGTCTCCTGTTGCCCTTTTTTCGGGTGACGGTCGAAGTGCCCACGTCTGACACCGATAAACACTAGCTGGCACCGGCCGGGTGACCGCGCTGTCGCCGCAGTGACGTCGGGAAAAATCCGCCCCGGAGCGGGTTGCGGCTCACAGTAGTGTGGACCTTCGTGGAGATCATCCCGCCGCGGCTCAAAGAGCCGTTGTACCGCGTCTACGAGCTGCGACTGCGGCAGGGCCTGACCGCCTCGAAGTCCCAGCTGCCCCGGCATATCGCCGTGCTTTGCGACGGGAACCGGCGGTGGGCCCGCGACGCCGGCTACGAGGATGTCAGCTACGGCTACCGGATGGGCGCGTCCAAGATCGCCGAGATGCTGCGCTGGTGTCAGGAGGCCGGCGTCGAGATGACCACCGTCTATTTGCTGTCCACCGAAAACCTGCAACGCGATCCCGACGAGCTGGCCGGGCTGATCGAAATCATCACCGATGTGGTCGAGGAGATCTGCGCGCCGGCCAACCGCTGGAGCGTGCGCACGGTCGGGGACCTGGAACTGCTCGGCGACGAGCCGGCCCGCCGGTTGCGCGGTGCCGTCGAGTCCACGCCCAGCGTCGCGCCGTTTCACGTCAATGTGGCGGTCGGTTACGGCGGCCGGCAGGAGATCGTCGGCGCGGTGCGCGCACTGCTGAACAAGGAGCTGGCCAACGGCGCCAGCGCCGAGGAGCTGGTCGACGCGGTCACCGTCGACGCCATCTCCGAGAATCTCTACACCTCAGGGCAACCCGATCCCGACCTGGTCATCCGCACCTCGGGTGAGCAACGCCTGTCCGGATTTCTGTTGTGGCAGAGCGCTTATTCGGAGATGTGGTTCTGCGAAACGCACTGGCCGGCATTCCGCCGTGTTGACTTTTTGCGAGCGCTGCGTGACTACAGTCAGCGGGATCGCCGGCACGGCAAGTAACCGGCAACGGTCGCAGGCGCCAGCTCGGCTGCGTGCCACACTGAGTAGATGGCTGCGCTGTCGGCGTTGGTGTTCACGTTCAGCGCCTGGCTGGGCCTCTATTTGGCCGCTCGTGATCCGCGCAAACCGGTGCTGATGCTGGCGGCGGTCGGACTGTGGGGCTTCGCGCTGGTGGTGGCGCTCGACGCGGTCCGCACCGCCGACCCCGCGCACGCCCAGCTGCTGAGCCGAGTCGAGATCTATCTGACGGCCATCCCTGGGGTGGCGTGGTTCGCGGTGCTCGTGGAATTGTCCCGGCCCAGCGACGGCTGGCAGGCGCGCACTCGCGAGGTGTTGCTGGTAGCCGTGGTTGCCGCGCTGACTCTGTTCGGGGCGATGCTGGCCGGCAGCGTCGATCCGCCGCTGCGCGCCGGCCACTGGGTGATGTTCGCGGTGATCTCGGTGTCGACCCTGGGCGCGATGGCCGTCGCGTTGCGCCGCAAGCGGCGGCCGCGGCCGGCGGTCGGGCTCGCCATCACCGCGACCCTGTTCTTCGCGTTGGGCAACGCGATCCTGATCATCCCGCTGGGCCTGGTGCCCAGCTGGGTCGCCCTGGCGTCGACGAGTTGCGACGTCCTGTCCCTCGGGGTCGCCGTCGCGCTGTGGGACGCCTTCGACGAGGGGCATGCACTGCGCGGCGACATGCTGCGCTCGTTCGCCGGGTCGATGGCGGTGGCGGTGCTGTTCGGCGGCCAGGCATTGATCGGCTTGGCGGTCACCCGCGACGATCCCGCAGCGCAGACCGCGCTCACCGTGCTGCTGTTCACCAGCCTGACGATCGCGATCACCGTGCAGGTGCTGGCCGATCCGCTGGCCGGGGTACTCGACCGGCTGGCATTCTCGAAATCGCCTGCGCTGCGGGCGGATCGGGCCGCGCTGCGCCACACCGGCGCTGCATTGCCGCTGCGCCAGGCGCATCCGCTGGCCGACGTCGACGACGTGACCTTCGCCAGGCTCACCCGCCGGGCTCTGGGTCACTACGGCGACCTGACCAAGCTGGTCGCCAGCCCACTGACCGCGTTGCCGGTGATCGACGAGCGGCTTGCCGCCCGCGGCGCCCCGGACCATCCGGTCGAGCGGGCCAATGAACTCAAGGCCGTGCTCGCCGACGGGATTTCGCGGCTGAAGCCGCGCGACGGCGGCGACTTCGGCACCACCGAAGAATGGCGCTACTACAACTCGCTGTATTTCCCATACGTCGTCGGAGTGCGCGCGTACGCACAGAACGCCACCGCCGCGGGCCTGGATCCGACCGCACGCCAGGCCTGGCAGTGGTTCGTGACCGAGGTGCCGCAGCGCTCGCTGCACAATTGGCAGAACGCCGCGGCTCGGCTGATCGCCGCCGATCTACGTGGGCGGGTGGCCGTCCCCAGCGATTAGCTCGAACCCCGCGCAGGCACGCTGATGTGCCGCATCTGTCCCTGCTCCAGCGTTATTCGGATGACAACGCCGGTTGTAATGGCACTGCGCCCCATCTTCGGGTGGACTGGCAACGAATACGGGTTGTGCGGCCAACCGGCCTGCACCGTGTCATCCCGATATGCAAGGGGGACTTATGTTTTCGCAGACCCTTCCGCCTGCTCAGTTCGCGCGCGCTGTCGAAATCGTGCGATACCGCATTGGTCAGCTACACCAGCGCATGGTTCCACCACCGGCCGCGATGATGGAAATGATCACGAATGCCTGGGCCGCACAAGCGATTACCGCTGCCGCCGACCTCGGCATCGCCGACGCGCTGGCCAAGGGGCCCAAGACGGTGGACGAGCTGGCCGACGTGGTCGACGCGGACGCCGACACTGTCAGTCGTCTGCTGCGGGGGCTGGTCTCGCGGGGCATCTTCCGTCGTCGCCGCGACGGGCGTTATGACCTGACCCCGCTGGGGGACACGCTGCGCAGCGACAGTGACGTCTCACTGCGTGCGTTCGCCCGTTTCGTGGGTTCACCCCAGGACCGGGAGCACTGGAGCCACGTCACCGAGTCGATCCGCACCGGACGGCCCGTGGTACCCGAACTGCGCGGCAAGTCCTGCTTTGAATACCTGGCCGAGCAGCCGGAACTCGACGAGATCTTCAACACCGCGATGACCGATCTGTCCGCGATGGAGATTCCCCCGGTCGTCGCGGCCTACGACTTCAGCCGCTTCTCAACGATCGTGGACGTCGCCGGCGGTCACGGCCGCCTGCTGTCGGCGATTTTGAATGCCACGCCGCACGCCCGGGGCATTTTGTTCGACCAGCCGCACGTGATCGCGGGAGCCTCGCCGTTGCTCGAAGAGCACGGGGTCGCCGACCGGGTGAAGCTGGTCGAAGGTTCCTTCTTCGAGTCCGTCGCCGACGGGGGCGACGCTTACCTGCTCAAGCACATCATCCACGACTGGCCCGACGACGAAGCCGTGCAGATCCTCGCCAACATCCGTAAGGCAGCCGGGGCCGGAAAGCACGTGCTGATAGTCGAATTCGTGATCCCGCGACATAACCGCGAATTTCCCGGCTACTGGATGGACCTGGCAATGCACATCGTGGCCGGCGCCCGCGAGCGCACCGCTGCACAATACGGCCGGCTGCTGAGCCGTGCCGGTTTCCGTCTGACCCGGGTGGTCGAGACAACAGCGCCGATCTGCATCGTCGAAGCTATCGCCGTCTAACCCCGAATCGGTTGGGAGAGATCATGTTTTCACCGAAAGTTCCACCCGCTCAGGTCGCCCGGATCGCCGAGTTCGTGCGGCATCAGGTCGGCCAGCTGTACCAGCGCATGGTTCCGCCGCAGGCAGCCATGATGGAGATGATCACGAATGCCTGGGCAGCGCAATCGATTGCCGCCGCGGCCGAGCTCGGCATCGCCGATGCGCTGGCGAATGGACCGCTGTCGGCCGACGGGTTGGCCGACGCGGTCGGCGCAGACGCCGACACGGTCCACCGCCTGATGCGGGCCTTGGTTGGCCGCGGCGTTTTCCATCGACTGCGCAACGGCCGTTACGCCCTGAACCCGCTGGGGGAGACGCTGCGCAGCAACGGAGCTACGTCGCTGCGCGGTATGGCCCGGTATGTCGGCGCGCCGCAACATCGGGAGCATTGGAGCCAGCTGTCCACCGCCATTCGCACCCGCCGGGCGGTGGTTTCCGACATGCGCGGTAAGCCGATTTTCGAATACCTCGGTGAACAAAGCGAACTCGACGAGAGTTTCAACGAGGCGATGACTCAGATCACCGAGCTGGCGATCCCGTCGGTGATCGGGAGCTACGACTTCAGCCGGTACTCGACGATCGTCGACGTCGCCGGGGGACGCGGTCGACTGTTGGCCGCGATCCTGAATGCCACGCCGCAGGCCCGAGGGATTCTGTTCGACCAGGCCCACGTCATCGCGGACGCACCGCCGCTGCTCAAGCAACACCGGGTCGACGACCGGGTCAAGCTGGTCGAGGGCTCCTTCTTCGAGACCGTCGCTGAGGGTGGCGACGCGTACGTCCTCAAACACATCATTCACGACTGGTCCGACGACGAGGCCCTGCAGATTCTGCGGAGCGTGCGCAAGGCGGCCGGGGCCGGCAAGCACGTGCTGCTCGTCGAAATGGTGCTGCCGCGCCATGGTCGTGATTTCTTGGGCAACTGGCTGGATCTGGAAATTCTCGTCGAGTTCGACGCCCGCGAGCGCACCGCCGAGGAGTATGGCGTGCTGCTCGACCGTGCTGGTTTCCGGATGACGCGGGTGGTGCCGACGGCGTCGCCGTACAGCATCGTCGAAGCGGTTGCGATTTAGCGCTCGAATCCCAAATGCCTAGGAGCACCTATGTTTTCACTAAAACTCCCGGCGACTCAGCTCGCTTGGGCCGCCGACGTCGTCCGGCACCACCTCGGTCGGCTGCACCAGCGCATGGTGCCGCCGACGGCAGCGATGTGGGAAATGCTCACGAATGCTTGGGTAGCGCAGGCGATTACCGCTGCAGCCGAGCTCGGCATCGCCGACGCGCTGGCGAAGAAGCCGTTGACGGCCGATGAGTTGGCTGACGCTGTCGATGCAGATGCCGACGGCGTCAGCCGCCTGCTGCGGGCCTTGATCGGCTGTGGCGTTTTCCGTCAGCTGCGCGACGGGCGCTATGCCCTCAACCCGTTGGCGGACACGCTGCGCAGCGACAATGACGTCTCGCTGCGAGGCGTCGCCCGGTTTATCGGCGCACCCCAGCATCGGGAGCATTGGAGCCACCTCACGACCGCTGTCCGCACCGATCGGGCCGTTGTCGCCGACGTCCGCGGCAAGTCGATATTCGAGTATCTGGCCGAAGAAAAGGAATACGACGAGGTCTTCAACAACGCCATGACGAGCGCGTCGGAGTTCGCGATCGCGCCGGTCGTCGCCGGCTACGACTTCAGTCGCTACTCGACGATCGTCGACGTCGCCGGTGGGCACGGGCGATTGCTGGCGGCCATCTTGAATGCCACGCCGCAAGCTCGGGGGATTCTGTTCGACCAGCCCCACGTTGTTGCCGACGCACCGACCCTGCTCAAACAGCATCGAGTGGCCGACCGGGTACGGGTTGCCGAGGGATCGTTCTTCGACACCATCACCGAGGGCGGCGACGCTTACGTCCTCAAACACATCGTGCACGACTGGCCCGACGCGCAGGCCCTGCAGATTCTGCGAAACGTCCGCAAGGCAGCCGAAGTCGGTAAGCACGTGCTGCTTGTCGAACAGGTCCTTCCCGAACACGAGCGCAATTTCCCCGGCAACTGGCTAGACCTGGAGGTGCTCGTCGAATTCGACGGCCGCGAGCGCAGCGCCGCGGGGTATGCCGATTTGTTGGGCCGCGCCGGCTTCCGGATGACGCGGGTGGTGGACACGGGCTCGCCGTACAGTGTCGTCGAAGCGGTCGCCGTCTAACGCCCCGCTGAATCCGCTGCACGCATCGTCAACTGTGTAGGAGCATCCATGCTTTCGTCCCTGGTTTCACCTGCTCAAGTTGCCCGGATCGCCGGCATCGTTCGCCATCAGGTCGGCCAGCTGTATCAGCGCATGTTGCCGCCCTCGGCCGCGATGATGGAGATGGTCATGAATGCGTGGGCCGCGCAAGCGATTACCACGGCGGCCGACCTCGGCATCGCGGATGCGCTCGCCAACGGGCCGCTGTCGGCCGACGAGTTGGCCCGTGCTGTCAACGCCGATGCCGACGCCGTCAGTCGGCTGCTGCGGGCCTTGATCAGCCGCGGCATCTTCCGTCAGCGTCGCGACGGACGCTATGAACTCACGCCGCTGGCGGACTGCTTGCGCAGCGACGCCGAGGTCTCGCTGCGCGGGTTCGCTCGGTTCCTGGGTGCCGCGCAGCATCGCGAGCACTGGAGTCATTTGACGAACGTCATCCGCACCGGACGTCCCGCCATCCCCGAACTTCGTGGTAAGCCGATCTTCGAATATCTTCAGGACGAGCCGGAGTTCGCCGAGATTTTCAACGACGCCATGACGAGCGGATCCGAACTCGCGGTCGCGGCGCTGACGGCCGCATACGACTTCAGCTGCTACGACACCATCGTCGACGTGGGTGGCGGGCACGGCCGGCTGCTGGCCGCCGTTCTGGAAGTCACCCCGCAGGCCCGCGGCGTGCTATTCGACCTGCCCGCGGTGGTGGCCGGCGCACCCGCCGTGCTGTCCGAACGGCACGTGCAGGACCGGGTGAAAATCGTGCCCGGTTCCTTCTTTGAGGCAATACATGAAGGCGGCGACGCCTACGTGTTGAAAAACGTGATCCACGACTGGCCCGACGACGAGGCGGTGCGCATTCTGCGCAACGTCCGCAACGCGGCCGATCCCGGCAAGCATGTGCTGCTCCTCGAATTCGTCATCCCCGATCACGACCGTGAATTTCCGGGCAAATGGGCCGACCTGGAAATGCTCCTCATCGCCGGCGCGCGGGAACGCTCGGCCGCCGAATACGAGCAACTGCTCAGCAGCGCCGGTTTCCGGATGACGCGGGTGGTCGCGACGGCATCTCCGTTCAGCGTTGTCGAAGCGGTCGCGGTGTGAATATTCGGCAACGGCTGCCGAATACGGGACCGATACGGGAATAGCCAGATGAACTCCCTGGTCATTGATTCCGTGGCAGTAACGACCCGCCATCGCGAGGAGTAATCACATGTCCACTGCAACTGGCATGCAGACCAGGCGCCTCTACGACGCGACCGACTCGTTGCTGCGTTTCGCGATGCGTGCCGACGGCACCTTGACAGGCCTGTTCGGCCTGGCCATCGCGGTCATCGCCGACCTGAATTCGGACCTCGAATACGTGCTGGGCGGTTTCTTCGTCGTCTACGGACTGGTGGTGTACAGCATGACCGGGCTGGCGGACCTGCGCGGCGCGGGCGTCGGTGTCGTCGTGGCCAATGTCGTGGTCACGCTGGGCGCGCTGGTGGCCATCGAAACACTTCCGATGACCGCGATCGGGGTGGCCGCCACGCTGGCCACCGGGATGTACACCGCGGCATTCGCGTGGCTGCAGTACCTGGGAGTGCGTAGGTTGCCCGCCTAACTCCCTTTCCCGCCGGTGCGGGGCGGCCTTCCGCGGCCACGGAGAGTCGCCCCGCTCCGGCCTTTTCGGGCCGGGGCGGGTTACAGCTTGCGCAGCCGCAGCCTGTTGATGGAGTGGTCGGCGTCCTTGCGCAGCACCAGCGTCGCGCGCGGGCGGGTGGGCAGGATGTTCTCGACCAGATTGGGCCGGTTGATCGAGCGCCAGATTTCGCGGGCGGCCGCGACGGCCTTGGTGTCATTGAGAGCCGAGTAGTGGTGGAAGTGCGACTCGGGGTCGGCAAAGGCGGTGCCGCGCATGGCCAGGAACCGTGAGACATACCACTGCTCGATGTCTTCGATCCGGGCGTCGACATACAGCGAGAAGTCGAACAGGTCCGAGACCATCAGCGTGGGCCCCGTCTGCAAGACGTTGAGGCCTTCCAGGATCAGAATGTCCGGGTGCCGGACCACGTGCTTGGCCCCGGAAATGATGTCGTAGCGCAGGTGTGAGTACACCGGGGCGCACGCGTAGTCGGAGCCGGATTTCACCGAAGTGACGAACCGCATCAGTGCCCGCCGGTTGTAGCTTTCCGGAAAACCTTTGCGGTGCATCAGGTTTCGACGATCCAGCTCGGCATTGGGATACAGGAAGCCGTCGGTGGTCACCAGGTCCACCCGCGGGTGGTGATCCCAGCGCGCCAGCAGCGCCTGGAGCACCCGGGCGGTGGTCGACTTTCCGACCGCCACACTGCCGGCCACGCCGATGATGAACGGCACCGGCCGGTCCGGGTTCTGGTGCGGCTCACCGAGGAATTCCGCAGTGGCGGCGAACAATCGCTGCCGGGCGGCGACCTGCAGGTGAATGAGCCGGGCCAGCGGCAGATAGACCTCTTCGACCTCGAGCAGGTCGATCTGCTCGCCGAGACCACGCAGCCCGACGAGCTCCTCTTCAGTGAGGGCAAGCGGCGTCGACATACGCAACGCGCGCCACTGCTTTCGGTCGAACTCCACATATGGGCTCGGCTCGCTCAGCCGGGGCATAGTGCAAGTGTGGCAGGAACGATCGCAGGCCAGACGGCTGGGCTGGCTTAAAGCACGCTCGATAGACTGGGGGCCGTGACTGCCGCACCTGATGCCCGTGTATCCGCGTCCGTGATGTCCGCCCCGCTCGCCGAAGTCGACCCGGATATCGCCGAGCTGCTTGGCAAAGAGCTCGGCCGCCAGCGCGACACCCTCGAAATGATCGCGTCGGAAAACTTTGTGCCCCGCGCGGTCCTGCAGGCGCAGGGCAGCGTGCTGACCAACAAATACGCCGAGGGCCTGCCCGGCCGCCGTTACTACGGCGGCTGCGAGCACGTCGATGTCGTGGAGAACATCGCCCGCGACCGGGCCAAGGCGTTGTTCGGTGCCGACTTCGCCAACGTGCAGCCGCACTCGGGCGCTCAGGCCAACGCCGCGGTGCTCAGCGCACTGATGTCGCCGGGCGAGCGGTTGCTGGGCCTGGATCTGGCCAACGGCGGTCACCTGACGCACGGCATGAAGCTCAACTTTTCCGGCAAGCTCTACGAGAACGGCTTCTACACCGTCGATGCGACGACGCACCGAATCGACATGGACGTCGTCCGCACCCAGGCACTGGAATTCCGGCCGCAGGTGATCGTCGCCGGCTGGTCTGCCTACCCCCGGATCCTGGACTTCGAGGCGTTCCGGTCGATCGCCGACGAGGTCGGCGCGAAATTGTGGGTCGATATGGCGCACTTCGCCGGGCTGGTGGCCGCGCGAGTGCACCCGTCACCGCTGCCGCACGCCGACGTGGTGTCCACCACCATTCACAAGACGATCGGCGGTGGCCGCTCCGGCATGATTCTGGGCAAGCAGGAGTACGCCAAGTCGATCAACTCCAACGTCTTCCCCGGTCAGCAGGGCGGACCGCTGATGCACGTGATCGCCGGCAAGGCCGTCGCGCTGAAGATCGCCAGCACCCCGGAATTCGTCGAGCGGCAGCAGCGCACGTTGTCCGGCGCCCGGATCCTCGCCGACCGGCTGCTGGCAGCCGACGTGGCCAAGGCCGGGGTGTCGGTGGTCAGCGGCGGCACCGACGTCCACCTGGTCCTGGTCGACCTGCGTAACTCTCCGCTGGACGGGCAGGCCGCCGAAGACCTGCTGCACGAGGTCGGTATCACGGTGAACCGCAATGCCGTGCCCAACGACCCGCGGCCGCCGATGGTCACGTCGGGTCTGCGGATCGGAACGCCGGCGCTGGCCACCCGCGGTTTCGGCGACCCCGAGTTCACCGAGGTCGCCGACATCATCGCCACCGCGTTGGCGGCCGGCACCTCGGCCTCCGAAGGGCAAATCTCCGGGCTGCGCCAGCGGGTGACGCGGCTGGCGCAGGAGTTCCCGCTGTACGACGGGCTCGAAGACTGGGCGCTGGTCGGTCGCTGACGCGATTGATAGCCACAACACGGCGCGGCCCGTGTTATTGAACCTGTGTCGACAGGTTACAGTTACTTCATGGCACAGAAACCTGTCGCTAATGCGCTGACCCTGGAACTCGAGCCGGTCGTCGAGGCCAACATGGATCGTCACCTCAACACCGAGGACACCTGGTACGCCCACGACTACGTGCCGTTCGACCGAGGTGAGAACTTCGCCTTCCTCGGCGGACGTGACTGGGACCCGTCGAGCATGACGCTGCCGCGGGCCTTCACCGACGCCTGCGAGATCCTGCTGCTACTCAAGGACGACCTGGCCGCCCACCACCGCGAGCTGGTCGAGCACTTCATCCTCGAGGATTGGTGGGGCCGCTGGCTGGGCCGGTGGACCGCCGAGGAGCACCTGCACGCGATCGCACTGCGGGAGTACTTCGTGGTGACCCGCGAGATCGACCCCACGGCAAACGAAGAGGCCCGAGTGCAGTACCTGATGCAGGGCTACCGCGCGGACCAGTACTCGCAGATCGAAACACTGGCATACATGGCGTTCACCGAGCGCACCCACGCGGTGTTCACCCGTAATCTGGCCGCGCAGCTCGAAGAGCCGATCCTGGCCGGCCTCGTCGACCGGATCTCCCGCGACGAGGTACGCCACGAGGAGTTCTTCGCCAACCTCGTCGCGCATTGCCTTCAGTACACGCGCGACGAGACGATCGCCGCGATCGCCGCACGCGCGGCCGAACTCCAGGTTGTCGGCGCCGACATCGAGGCATACCAGGACAAGGTGCAAAACGTCGCTGCCGCCGGAATTTTCGGCCCCGCCGACCTGCGCCAGGCGATCTCCGACCGCATCAAGGCCTGGGGCGTCGCCGACGAGCCGCAGCTGCGGCCGTTCGTCAACGCCTGAGCCGCGGTTTTCACAGCTCGTCGGTACCCCGGCCTCGGCGCGTCTGCCCGGCGGTGCAGCGCCGCAAAGAGTAGCGTCGTTCTCGATGGCCAGCGTCATGATTAGCTGCCAGGGCGGCACTCTCCGTCGACCAACGGAAGGGCCGGCCCCGGTCCTGGTGTCGCAGTTCCCGCCAACATGCCTGTGCGGGTCCGCGCGGGCTCATCCCGCACGAGGAGCGCTTCGTGACCGATATCCGGACCTATGTGATCGACACTTCTGTGCTGCTGTCCGACCCGTGGGCGTGCAGCAGGTTTGCCGAACACGAGGTAGTGGTCCCGTTGGTGGTAATCAGCGAACTGGAGGCCAAACGCCATCATCATGAGCTGGGCTGGTTCGCTCGACAGGCGTTGCGCCTGTTCGACGATCTCCGACTGGAACACGGCCGCCTAGATCAGCCCATTCCCGTTGGGGCACAAGGCGGTACCCTGCACGTCGAGCTCAACCACACGGACCCGACGGTGCTGCCCAGCGGCTTCCGTAACGACAGCAACGACTCCCGGATCCTGAGCTGCGCGGCCAACCTGGCCGCCGAGGGCAAACGAGTCACGTTGGTGAGCAAGGACATTCCGCTGCGGGTCAAGGCCGCGGCGGTGGGACTGGCCGCCGACGAGTACCACGCCCAAGACGTGGTGGCGTCCGGCTGGTCGGGAATGCGTGAGATCGAGACCGTGCCCGAGGATATCGACGCGCTCTTCGCCGAAGGCGAGATCGACCTGGTCGACGCGCGGGATCTGCCGTGCCACACCGGCGTTCGGTTGCTCGGGGGTAGCTCGCATGCGCTGGGCCGGGTCAACGCGGACAAGCGCGTGCAGCTGGTGCGCGGTGACCGCGAGGTGTTCGGGCTGCGCGGCCGCTCCGCCGAACAGCGGGTCGCGCTCGACCTGTTGCTCGACGAGTCGGTGGGCATCGTGTCGCTGGGCGGCAAGGCCGGCACCGGCAAGTCGGCGCTGGCCCTGTGCGCCGGCCTGGAGGCGGTGCTGGAGCGGCGGACCCAGCGCAAGGTCGTGGTGTTCCGGCCGCTGTACGCCGTCGGCGGCCAGGAGCTGGGCTATCTGCCCGGTAGCGAGAGCGAGAAGATGGGCCCGTGGGCGCAGGCCGTCTTCGACACGCTCGAAGGTCTGGCAAGCCCGGCCGTGCTGGAGGAAGTGCTGTCCCGCGGCATGCTCGAAGTGCTGCCGCTGACCCACATCCGGGGCCGCTCGCTGCACGACTCGTTCGTGATCGTCGACGAGGCGCAGTCGCTGGAACGCAACGTGTTGCTGACCGTGCTGTCCCGGCTGGGCACCGGATCGCGGGTGGTGCTCACCCACGACATCGCCCAGCGCGACAACCTGCGGGTCGGCCGACACGACGGGGTCGCGGCCGTGATCGAGAAGCTGAAGGGCCACCCGCTGTTCGCGCACATCACGCTGCTGCGCAGCGAGCGGTCCCCGATCGCGGCGTTGGTCACCGAGATGCTCGAGGAAATCGCCGGGCCGCACTGACCCGGACTTTTTCCCGTCGAGTGCGCCGTGACGGCGCCCCGGACGTACATGAGACGCCCAGGTCGCACACCCGAGGGCGAGTAGGCTGCCAGGGTGCCGAAACGACCCGACAGCCAGGCGTGGCGGTACTGGCGGACCGTGTTCGGTGTCGTGGCCGCCGGTGCGGTGCTGGTGATCGGCGGTCTAACCGGACACGTGACGCGCGCGGACAACCTGAGCTGCTCGGTGGTCAAGTGCGTCGCGCTGACGTTCGACGACGGGCCCAGCCCGTTCGACGAGCGGCTGCTACAGATCCTGAAGGACAACGACGCCAAGGCCACCTTCTTCCTGATCGGCAACAAGGTGGCGGCCAACCCGGCCGGCGCCAAGCGCATCGCCGACGCCGGCATGGAGATCGGTAGCCACACCTGGGAGCACCCCAACATGGCGACGATCCCCATCGAAGACATCGCCGCGCAGTTCTCCAGAGCAAACGATGCGATCAACGCCGCGACCGGGCGGACCCCGACGCTGTATCGCCCGGCCGGCGGCCTGTCCACCCCAGAAGTGCGCCAAACCGCCGGCCGCTACGGCCAGGCCGAAATCCTTTGGGACGTCATCCCTTTCGACTGGGCCAATGATTCCAACATCGCGGCGACGCGCTACATGCTGATGACCTACATCAAACCGGGTTCGGTGGTGTTGCTGCACAGCACCTACTCGAGCACCGTGGATCTGGTCTACCAGTTCATCCCGGTACTCAAGGCCAACGGCTACCGGATGGTGACGGTCAGCGAACTGCTCGGGCCACGCGCGCCGGGCAGCAGCTACGGCAGCCGGGAGAACGGGCCGCCCGCCAACCAGTTACACGACATCCCGCCCGCCGATATTCCGACGCTGCCCAACACACCCTCGCCCAAGCCGATGCCGAATTTCCCGATCACCGACATCCCGGGCCAGAACTCGGGTGGCCCTAACAATGGTGCGTAGCCACGCTGCGGCGACTTCCGAGCCGCCGCAGCGTAAGTCGGCTCGCCGACTATCCATCGAGTACGCGATCGACCTGGCCCTGTCCTACATCATCGCCGTCATCGACGCGGCCGCCATCCTGATTCCGTTGCGCGGCCACACCTTCATCACGCCCGACGTCGACTTCGCCGAACGCAACACCACGACGGTCGCGGTCCTGGTCGCGCTGGGCATCGTCGGGGTCGCGGTGGCCGGAATGTTCAGCCTCGCCCCCACGCTGCGCTGGTATGCCGCCGGCCTGGAACCCAATGCCGCGCAACGGGAAACCGCGATGCGGCTCGCCGGGCGCCAGACCGCGATCCTGATGGTGGCCTGGGGCTCGGCCGGCGCAATCCTGTTGGTGCTCAACCTCGACGGCGGCGCCGCGCTGCTGTTACCGATGGTGCTGGGCATCGTGCTGGGTGGCCCGGCCGCAGCGGGCACGGGAATGCTGCTCGCGCAACGCACCCTGCGCCCCATCATGGGTGCCGCTACCCGGGGTCAGGAGCCGCGGCTGGCGGTGCCCGGAGTGTTCTCCCGGCTGATCATGCTGTGGTTTCTGGTCAGCGGGCTGCCCATCGGGGTCATCGCGATCCTGGTCGTATTGCGGTCCTACGGCTGGCTGATCCCGAAGTCCGCGTCGTTGGACGTGCCGGTCTTGGTGGTGTCGCTGGCCGCGCTGTTACTCGGGCTGCCCACGATGATTCTGACGTCGCGATCGATCTCGGACCCGATCGGTGAAGTCGTCGACGCGATGGCACAGGTGGAACGCGGCGAGATCGACGCCGCCGTCGGCGCCTACGAGCGGTCCCAAATCGGCCGTCTGCAAACAGGATTCAACCGCATGGTGGCCGGTATCGCCGAGCGCGACCGACTGCGCGACCTGTTCGGCCGCCACGTCGGAGCCGACGTCGCGCAGCGTGCCATCGAAGAGGGTGCCTCGTTGTCCGGCGATGTGGTCGAAGCCGCGGTCCTGTTCATCGATCTGGTCGGCTCGACTAGGCTCGCGGAAAGCCGTCCGCCGCAAGAGGTCGCGGACGTCCTCAACGATTTCTTCCGGATCGTCGTGGAGGCCGTCGACGAACACAACGGTCTGATCAACAAATTCGCTGGCGACGCGGCGCTCGCCGTCTTCGGCGTCCCGCTGCGAACCGGGGAGCCGGCTTCGGCGGCACTGGCCACGGCCCGCACACTCGGCATCCAGCTACGCTCGCTACCCGTCGTCGACTTCGGCATCGGAGTGTCGGCGGGCCGGGTCTTCGCCGGCAACATCGGTGCCGAAAACCGTTATGAATACACGGTAATCGGCGACGCGGTCAACGAAGCCGCGCGGCTTGCCGACCTCGCCAAGACCTCGGATCGCCGGATTTTGTGCTCGGCCGCGGCCATCGAACGCGCCGACGGGACCGAAGGCGCCCACTGGGCGGAGTGCTATTCCACCGTGCTGCGCGGCCGCTCCGAAGCCACGCACGTCTCGGCGCCCGCGTAGGTTCGGCGCCTTACTTCGACACCTTCAGTGACCCGATCACCTGGTTCAGCAATCCGGCCGAGGCAGCGTCGCCGATCGGCGTAGCACCCAGGAAAATGGTCACCGGCTTGGTGTCGACCGCGATGATCGTCACGGAGTCGCCCTTCACATTGCGGGCGGGGTCGGCGATCGTCACGTCGGCGTCTACCCGGGCGGCCTTGATTCCTTCCACCGTCATCGACGATTTCTTGATCGGGCCCAACGTTGGTGACGCGTTCGAGTACCCGGGGCCGACGGCCACACAATTCATCAACTTGGCCGCCTGCGCCGCGACATCCATGCTCGGGACGAAGTTGGTGACGGCGACCTCAGCTTGCATCACCCACTGGTTGGCGCCGGGCACTTCTTGTGCAAGGCCCACCGCGCCAATGAGATTCGGCGTCTGGTCATCGGAGAACGGCATCCATCCGGGCGCCGCGTTGGCCGGGAACGACAGCTTGCCCGCCGTGATCGGCGCGCCGCCCGCAGGCTTGTCGCCCCCGGACACGTTCGGTGTGCATTCGGTGGCGGTCTGCGCGGAACCACTGGGCTGCGACGTCGGCGCGGCCGTCGACGAGGCGGGTCCGGAAGTGTTGGGCTTGGGCGAGCCGCCGCCGTTGTTCAGGCTGACCACCAGGATCACCACCAGCGCGATGACGCCCAGCACGGCGATGCCGGCCACGATCAGCCACGGCATGTTCGAGCGCGGCCCATTCGGCGGTGGCCCGGGCGGGTAGGACCCGGGCGGCCAACCGGGCGGAAACTGCTGTCCGGGTTGGGCGTACGGCTGCCCCGGGTAAGGAGGCGCGGAGGGATCGACGCCGCCCGGGGGGTTGGTGAACGGACCGGTCGGCGGGTACGGATATGCGCCGCTCTGCGGCCCCGAGTATGGGCCGCCCTGTGGGTACGGCGGCGGGCCGCCTTGCGGTGGGCCGCCCTGCGGGCCGCTTTGCGGTGGCCCGCCCCAATAGGGATGCTGCCCATACGGATTCGCTCCGTAGGGATCCTGGCCGTAGGGACCGCCCGGAGGAACCGTCATCGCAGATCTACTCCCGCCTAGTTAGCCGGCTTGACCTTGGCCATCGCCAGCACGTCAAGCCTACGGTCCAACTCCTCGATCGACAGCTTGTCACCGATCAGGCCGCGGTCGATCACGGTCTGCCGGATGGTCTTCTTGTCCTTGAGCGCCTGCTTGGCCACCGCGGCGGCCTCCTCGTAGCCGATCGCGGAGTTCAGCGGCGTCACGATCGACGGCGACGACTCGGCCAACTCCTTCAAGTGGTCGACGTTGGCCGTCAGCCCGACGATGCAGCGCTCGGCGAACAGCTTCGACACGTTGGTCAGCAGCTTGAACGACTCCAGGATGTTGCGGGCCATCATCGGGATGTAGACGTTGAGCTCGAACGCGCCCGACAAGCCGCCCACTGCGACGGCGGCGTCGTTGCCGATCACCTGCGCGGCGACCTGCGTAACCGCCTCCGGCAGCACGGGATTGACCTTGCCCGGCATGATCGAGCTACCCGGCTGCAGATCGGGCAGCTGAATCTCGGCCAAACCGGTCAGCGGTCCCGAGCCCATCCAGCGGACGTCGTTGGCGATCTTGGTCAGCGACACGGCTATGGTGCGCAGCGCGCCGGAGGCCTCGACCAGACCGTCGCGTGCCGCTTGGGCTTCGAAAGAGTTTGCTGCCGTGCGCAATTCGGCAAGTCCGGTCGAGGTGACCAGTGCCTCGACGACTTTGGCGCCGAAGCCGTCGGGGGCGTTGAGCCCGGTGCCCACCGCGGTGCCGCCGATCGCCAGTTCGCCCAGGCGCGGCAGCGTGGCACGCACCCGCTCGATGCCGGCCTCGATCTGCCGGGCGTACCCGCTGAATTCCTGGCCGAGGGTCACCGGGACGGCGTCCATCAGGTGGGTGCGGCCCGACTTGACCACGGTGTGCCACTCGCTGGCCTTGGTGGCCAGTGCCTCGTGCAGCACCTCGAGGGCCGGAATGAGGTGGCGCACAGCGGCTTCGGTGGCCGCGATGTGGGTGGCGGTCGGGAACGTGTCGTTGGACGACTGTGACATGTTGACGTCGTCGTTGGGGTGCACTTGCACAGGCGGGGTCGCCATCGCCGCGATCGACGCGATCACCTCGTTGGTGTTCATGTTGGAGCTGGTGCCCGAACCGGTCTGGAAGACGTCGATCGGGAATTGGTCGTCGTGCTTGCCGTCGGCGATCTCAGCAGCCGCCGCGATGATCGCCTCGGCCTTCTCCGGCGCCAGCAGCCCGAGGTCGCGATTCACTTGGGCGCAGGCGCCTTTCAGCAGCCCCAGCGCGCGGATCTGAGTGCGCTCCAGGCCTCGGCCCGAAATCGGAAAGTTTTCCACAGCGCGCTGGGTTTGCGCTCGCCACAACGCTTTTGCGGGCACCCGCACCTCGCCCATGGTGTCGTGTTCGATACGAAATTCGGCGCTGTCGGCCATGAATAGATTTCCTCTTCGTTGGGGTTGCTTCGCTGGTTACGGCAGGGGATAGGCGGCGGTGCTGTCACCGGTGAAGTCGATCGCGGAGTATTCGTTGAGCTTCGAAAGCCGGTGGTAGGCCTCGATCATCCGGACGGTGCCCGACTTCGAGCGCATCACGATCGACTGCGTGGTGCAGCCGCCGGGGTAGTACTGCACTCCCGCGAGCAGGTCGCCACTGGTGACCCCGGTGGCGCAGAAGAAGACGTTGTCACCGGACACCAGGTCTTCGGTGGTCAGGATCTGGTCCAAGTCGTATCCGGCGTCGAGCGCCTTGCGGCGCTCGGGCTCATCTTTGGGCGCCAGTTGCGCCTGAATGGCCCCGCCCATACAGCGGATCGCCGCGGCGGCGATGATGCCCTCCGGGGTGCCGCCGATCCCGGCCAGCATGTCGGTGCCGGAGTTGGGCCGGCAGGCGGAGATCGCCCCGGCGACGTCACCGTCGGTGATCAGCCGGATGCGGGCGCCGGTGGCGCGAGCGTCTTCGATGAGCTGGGCGTGCCGCGGCCGGTCCAGGATGCACACCGTCATGTCCCGCACCGACAGGCCTTTGACCTTGGCGACCGCGCGGATGTTGTCGGCGATCGGGGCGGTGATGTCCAGCACGTGCGCCGCCTCGGGCCCGACGGCGATCTTGTTCATGTAGAACACCGCCGACGGATCGAACATCGCGCCGCGGTCGGCGACCGCCAGCACCGAGATGGCGTTGGGCATGCCCTTGCTCATCAGCGTGGTGCCGTCCACCGGGTCGACGGCGAAGTCGCAATCCGGGCCGTCGCCGTTGCCGACCTCCTCGCCGTTGTAAAGCATCGGCGCTTCGTCTTTTTCGCCCTCGCCGATCACCACGACCCCACGCATGGAGACCGTGTTGACCAGCTCGCGGATGGCGTCGACGGCCGCACCGTCGCCGCCCTCCTTGTCGCCGCGACCCACCCAGCGGCCGGCGGCCATTGCGCCGGCCTCGGTGACCCGGACCAGTTCCAGGGCCAGGTTGCGGTCGGGGGCTTCGCGGCGTGCCCGTACCTGCGGGTCGTGACCCGCGGTCGCGGTCGAAGACGAACCAGATCCGCCCGATGCTGTCATGGTTGCTGATTGTCCCAGAAGCAGATCGGTCGACTGGAGCTGGGCTGTAGCTGTTGAGAGCGGGCTGGGATACTCATGGCGTGACCGAGGAGCAGCCCCACGCCGATCCGGCCGGTGAGCCGGTGCCGGCGCCCCGGCCGGCGAAACCGCGCCTGCTGCAGGACGGTCGTGACATGTTCTGGTCGCTGGCACCGCTGGTGATCGGCTGCATCGTGCTGGCCGGGCTCGTGGGAATGTGCTCATTTGAGCCCACCGGAGCGAACAAGGGAACAATTCCGTCTTACGACGCGGCGACGGCCTTGCGTGCGGATGCCCAGACGCTGGGGTTCCCGATCCGGTTGCCGGTGTTGCCCGCGGGCTGGCAGGCCAACTCCGGGGGGCGCGGCGGTATCGAGAACGGGCGGACGTCGGGTAATCAGCGGCTCAATGCGGCCACCTCGACGGTCGGCTACATCAGCCCGACCGGGATGTATGTCAGCCTGACGCAGAGCAACGCCGACGAAGACAAGTTGGTCGGCTCGATTCACCCCTCGGCGTATCCGACCGGGACCGTCGATGTGGCGGGCACCAACTGGGTGATCTACCGCGCGACCGGTCAGGGTGGCGCCGACGCCGAACCGATCTGGACCACCCGGCTGACCGGTCCCGGCGGCGTTGCCCAGATCGCGATCACGGGTGCCGGAAGCACCGACCAATTTCGTACGCTGGCGACGGCGACGCAGTCGCAGCCGCCGCTGCCCACCAGCCGATAGGAGCGACGCGCGTGACTTCCCCCGAAGCAGACCTGTCCGGATGGACGCCGTCGCCGTTCACCGGCGGCGGCTACACCCACGACGTCTATCGCAGGGGCGCCGGACCAGGAGTCGTGCTGATTCCCGAGATACCGGGGATCCACCCGGGCGTGCTCGCCCTGGGTAATCACCTGGTGGACAACGGGTTCACTGTCGCCATGCCCTCGCTGTTCGGGACGCCGGGCAGGGCCAAGACGAACGGCTCCATCGCGGCGACGATCTCCCGGGCTTGTGTGGCAAAGGAATTCGCGGCGTTCGCGACCAACAAGCAGCGGCCGGTGTCGTTGTTCCTGCGTGCGCTGGCCCGCGATCTCAACGCGTCCACGCCGGGCAAGGGAGTCGGCGTGATCGGGCAGTGCTTCACCGGCGGCTTCGCGCTGGCCGCCGCGGTCGACGACAGCGTGCTGGCTCCGGTGCTGTCGCAGCCGTCGGTGCCGCTGCCGCTGGGTCGTGCGCGTCGCAGCGATCCGGGCCTGAGTGAGGCCGAGTTGGCCGCCGTAGCCAGTCGCGCGGCCAGTGATGGCTTGTGCGCCATGGGCTTGCGGTTCAGCGAGGATCCGGTGGTGCCCGCCGAACGGTTTGCCGTGCTCAAGCAGCGGCTGGGCGACGCGTTCGAGGTGATCGAAATCGACTCCAGCCCGGGCAACGCCTACGGCTTCGCGAAGTCAGCGCACTCGGTGCTGACCTCCGAGGTTCGCGAGGTCGACGGTCATCCCGCCTACGAGGCACGTAAGCGGGTCGTCGAATTCCTCACTGCGCGACTGACTTAGCGGCAGACTTCCGCCACGGTAACCAACGGCGGCTCTTGGGTGCTTCCTGGTCCGGATCCACCAGTTCGACACCTTGATAGACCGCCAGGTAGACGTCGATGGTCGTGACGATCAGGATCATCAGCACCGGGCCGATGACGATGCCCCAGGGGCCGAACATCGCGATACCGGCGAAGACCGACAGCAGCATCAGCGCCGAATTCAGCCGCGCGTCGCGCGGCACCAGGATCGGACGCAGCACGTTGTCGATGTTGGTGACCACCAGCAGGTGCCACAGCACCACGAAGGCGCCACCGAAGATGTTGCCGTAGAGCATCATTCCGATGCCGAACGGAATCGTCACGATGCCGCCGCCCAACGGGATGATCGACAGCGCCGTGAGCAGAACCGCGAAAATGAAAAAGCCGTGATGGAACCCGGCGATGTAGATCGACGCCGCACCGGCGACACCCTGACACAGCGCGATCACGAACTGGCCGAAAACGGTGCCCCGCACCATCGCACCCGTCTTCTTCAGGTACAGATCGGTGACTTCTTCACCCAGCGGGTTGAGCTGACCGAGTAACGTGCGCAACTTCTCCCGGTGCACCAACAACGCCAGAAATACATACAAGAAGATGATCCCGTGGGTGATCGCAGCGGCGAGTCCGCCCGCGGCGCCCTGCAGGAATTGCAGCAGCCACTGACCGCCATGCTGCGCCGCGCTGACCATCGCTTGGCGCAGCATCTCGGGAGTTACCGTGATGTGCACGAACGGGATTCGGCTCAACACGTCGTTGACGAGCTGCAGAACCCGGCCGCCGAGCTCGCTGGGATCGGTGGCCTTGACCCACCCGGCGACGCTATCGACCATGCGCGCGATCTGGACGACGCCCAGTACCACCAAAAGCGCGACCGGCACGATGACCATGGCCAGGGCTGAAAGCAGGGTGCAGGTGGCCGCCAGGCCGGTGCCGAGCCTCTTGTTGAAGCGATTGAACAGCGGCGTGAACAAATAAGCCCCGACCGCGGCCACCACGACGAGCACGAAGTAGTCGCGCAGGAAGTAGGCGCCGAACAGCAGGGCGATCAAGGTGAATATCGCGAGGGCGCGCTTTTGGGTAGGGGTGAATTCAGTGTTCATACGCCGCCCTCCGTGTCGCCGTTGAGCTGAACCTTAGCCGTCCCCGACAGCGATCACGTCAGTATGGCTCGCCACCGAGATCGGTCGGCTGCTGGGGCGGCTGCAGTTCGGTCATCGTCACCAGCGAATTCGTTTGTGCTTCAACCCGTTTGGTTCGTACTGGTGGGCGAACGACACCCCCAGGCGAGCAGGCGCGGCCACCGCCGCTGACGAAAAGCGGCCGCTGCTTGGTCGGCCCCCTCAGCGAGAGCCGCCGCCCGTCCGCTTGGCGACGGCCTTGGACGCCACCGCATCGCTTTCCATCTGCTGATACATCTCCACGTAGTACGACAGGCACTCGGTGAGCGCCTTCTCGGTGGTGAATAGCGGCTGGTAGCCCAGATCGCGAGAAGCCTTGGCGATCGAGAAGAAGTTGTCCAGGTACAACCGCTCGACGGCCAGCGGCTCGAGCAGCGGCGCCGGTATGCCGAACCGGAAGTGCAGGCGTTGCCAGCCGGTCATGGCCGCGCGCACGACGGGCCCGTTGACCCGCACCCGGGGCCAGGGCTGACCGCAGGCCTCCACCACCGGCCGGGCGAACTCGAACATGTTGATCGGGTCGTCGTCGTTGATGAAGTACGCCTGCCCGGGTGCGGTGCCGCCGGGGACCAGGTGCTGTGCGGCCAGGATGAAGCCGTGAATCAGGTTGTGTACGTAGGAGTTATCCAGCCGGGCCGATTTGCGGCCGATCAGCACCTTGACGTGGCCGGCGATCACGCTCTCGAAGAGCTTTCGGAACATCGTCTGATCGCCGCGGCCCCAAATGCCGCTCGGACGGATCGCGCACGTCAACATGCCGTCAATGCCGCTCTGAGACAACACGTATCGTTCGGCGACCACCTTGGTCTCGGTGTAGAGATCGTTGAACCGGGTGGTGTAGGGGATGGTCTCGTCACCGCCGACGATATTTTGGCCGCCCATGACCACACTGTTAGACGACGTGTAGACGAACCGCTGCACGCCTGCGGCGCGGCCAAGCTCCACCAGGTTTTCGGTGCCGCCGACATTGATCGCGAAGCTACGCTGCCGATATTCGTCGGTCACCGACGCGCCGCCCATCAACTCGATGATCGCCGCCGTGTGGAACACCGTGTCGATGCCGTCGACCGCCTGCGCGCAGACCGCCTTGTCGGTGATGTCGCCCTGCAACACCTGCAGTTGCGGGTGCGGGGGCAGCGGTGAGGGCGCGCGGTCGAAGGACCGCACCGAATATCCGCGGTCGAGCAAGGTGGTCACCAAGTTGGCGCCGACAAAGCCAGAGCCGCCGGTGACCAGGACGCGGCCGAGTTCGGTTGTCAGTGCAGGATCACCCATGCCGGAGAGCATAACTGAAACACGTTACAGTTTTGCAAAAATGGCGGAATTGAATTTCCATAGAGACCTCGACTCAAGCCTCGTCGGACTGCCCGGCGGCCAGTGCGTCCTCGACCCGCTTGCGCGCGCCAGCTAAATGCTCTTCACAGCGTTTAGCGAGCTCTTCGCCTCTTTCCCACAGCTTCAGCGATGCGTCGAGGTCCAGGCCGCCCTGCTCGAGCAGGCGCACGACGTCGATCAGCTCGTCGCGGCAGGCTTCATAGCCAAGTTGACTAATGGGCGTAACCGAGGGGTCCTTGTCGCCGCCCGATCCGTCGCCGTCCTTAGTGACCATCGGTCAGCCCTTCGCTTACCGCCGCTACGGCGCCATCGGAAACCCGTACCCGCAGCCGGGTGCCGGCCGGTGCGTCGTCCACCGAGCGCAGCACCTGCATCGCCGCGGAGGACCCCGCGGCGGGCACCGTCTGCACCACCGCGTAGCCGCGGGCCAGGGTCGCGGCCGGGCCCAGCGTAGCCAGGCGCGCGGACAGGTGGCCGACGCGTTCGGATTCGGCGGCGACCAACCGGGTGATGTCACGGCGCCCGGCCGAGCGGGCGCGGTGGATTTCCTCCCCGCGGGCCGTCAGCGCGGACAGTGGCTCGGCCAGCACCGGGCGGCTGCGCAGTTGGGTCAGCGCGCGTTGCTCGCGCGCCACCCAGTTGCGCAACGCCTGCGCACTGCGCCGACGCATGTCGTGGATTCCGCGCTGCTCCGCGGCGGCGTCCGGTACCACCTTCTTGGCCGCATCGGTCGGAGTGGCCGCCCGCAGATCGGCGACCAGATCACACAGCGGATTGTCGGGTTCGTGGCCGACCGCGCTGATCACCGGGGTACGGCAGGCTGCGATCGCGCGGCACAGCGTTTCGTCGGAGAACGGCAGTAGGTCCTCGACGCTGCCGCCACCGCGGGCCAGCACGATTACGTCCACGGCCGGGTCGCGGTCGAGTTCGCCTAACGCGTCCACGATTTGGGCGACCGCGTTGGGTCCCTGGACGGCGGTGTTGCGCACGGCGAATTGCACCGCGGGCCAGCGGGCACCGGCCACCGTCGTCACATCACGTTCGGCGGCGCTGGCGCGGCCGGTGATCAACCCGATCATGCTCGGCAGGAAGGGGATTGGCCGCTTGAGTCGCGGGTCGAACAGACCTTCGGCGTCCAGCAGCCGACGCAGCCGGTCGATGCGGGCCAGCAGTTCGCCCACCCCGACCGCGCGAATTTCGTTCAGCCGCAACGAGAATGTCCCGCGTCCGGTGTAGAACGAGGGCTTGCCGCAGACGACCACCTGCGTGCCCTCGACCAACTTCACCGGCGCGCCCAGCACCAGGTCGCGTGGACACGTCACCGTCAACGACATGTCGGCGGCCGGGTCGCGCAGCACCATGAACACGGTCTTGGAGTCGGCGCGGATGTTGATCTGGGCCAATTGCCCCTCGACCCACACCGTGCCCAGCCTGTCGATCCAGCCCGCGACCCGGATCGCGACGGCACGAACCGGGAACGGATTCTCGGCTGAGTTCGCCTCCGAATTCGTCGCTCGCGTCACTTCGCGGTCGCGCGGGTGATCCTGTTGGCCAACAACGTCTCGAACGGCGCCCGCGCCTTGCTGGCCTGCTCGTAGGCCAGTAGCGCTTCGAGCTCGTCGACGCTCAGCGACTGCACCCGGGCCCGCAGCTGGGCCAGCGTCAGGCTCGGATAGTCGAGTTCGGCGGCGACCGACGGCTGGGGAACTGATTTCTTCGACTGCCCGGCCTTGGGCGGGGCGCCCGCGTCCAGCGCGGCGTCGGCCACCGAATACAGCGCAAAGCGCCCCTCGGCCCGGCGATCGCCCCCGGCGCCGTCGGGCAATTCGGCGGGAGCCGCGTCGATGGCCTCCGCGCCGTCCTCGTCGAAAGTCGCCCATTCCGGGTTTTCATCCTTGGGCGGAAAAATCGACTCCAGGGTGGAATCGCCCTTGATCACCAGCTCGGCAAGGTTCTGCTGGAACCGCATCACCAGGTGCGCGGCCGTACTGGCTACCGTCATCGGGTACATCAGGATCGTCTTCGGCAGCCTGATGGTCTCCTCGACGGCGACTGTCGCCGCGCCGACCAGTAGCCGAACTCCATACGGTGCCGTAGCCATGGGTCCAAGATTGCCCTAACCAACGGCGAACTCCAAGCCCAGCGCCGCGAGCTGGCAACCCGATGTCGGCAGAACGTACCCTGGATGCCATGCCGCCGACTGTCGACATGGGGATTCCCGGCGCATCCAGCTCTGTAGCCACCGATCCGGCCCGCAAGCGAGTGCTGCTTGCCGAGCCGCGTGGCTACTGCGCGGGTGTGGACCGAGCCGTGGAAACGGTCGAGCGTGCGCTGCAGAAGCACGGCGCGCCGGTCTATGTGCGCCACGAAATCGTGCACAACCGCCACGTCGTCGACACCTTGGAAAAGGCCGGCGCGGTCTTCGTCGAGGAGACCGATCAGGTCCCCGAGGGTGCCATCGTGGTGTTCTCCGCGCACGGCGTGGCGCCGACGGTGCACGCCGCGGCCGCCGAACGCAACCTGCACACCATCGACGCGACGTGCCCGCTGGTGACCAAGGTGCACAACGAGGCCCGCCGCTTCGCCCGCAACGACTACGACATCCTGCTGATCGGCCACGAGGGCCATGAGGAGGTCATCGGAACGGCCGGCGAAGCCCCCGAGCATGTTCAGCTGGTCGACGGCGTCGCGTCGGTGGACAACGTGACCATCCGCGACGAGGACAAGGTGGTGTGGTTGTCGCAGACCACGCTGTCGGTCGACGAGACCATGGAGATCGTCGAGCGGCTTCGGGAGCGCTTTCCTAAGCTGCAGGACCCGCCCAGCGACGACATCTGCTACGCGACCCAGAACCGTCAGGTCGCGGTCAAGGCGATGGCGCCCGAGTGCGAGCTGGTTATCGTCGTCGGATCCCGCAACTCGTCGAACTCGGTGCGACTGGTCGAGGTGGCCACCGGTGGCGGCGCCGCGGCCGCCTACCTGGTGGACTGGGCCGACGACATCGATCCGGCGTGGCTGGAAGGCGTGACGACGGTCGGGGTGACCTCCGGCGCGTCCGTCCCCGAGGTTCTGGTGCGGGGCGTCCTGGAGCGGCTCGCGGAGTCGGGTTTCGATGTGGTGCAGCCGGTCACGACCGCGCAGGAGACGCTGGTGTTCGCGCTGCCCCGCGAGATCCGCTCAATGCTCTGAGCTAGGCGTCGTACTCCCACGAGTCGGCCGGGAATCGGCTCTGCGGCCGGCCGCTTGACCGTGACGCACCGCGCCGGTCACCGCGCGGCTCGCTACGGCGCTCCTCCGACGGGCCCGATCCGCGATAGCGGACCTGTGAGATCGGGTGGTGTGAGGAGTCCGAACCGTTCGCGGCGCGACGACGCCGCGGCTCCGCGGCCGGCTGATAGGACTCGTAGGGGTCATAGGACGCGTAGCGGCGCGGCTCCGAGGGTTCGTACCTGTCGTAATCCTCGTAGCGGCCGCTGCGCGGCGCCGATCGATCGTAGGATTCCCGGCGGCTGCGCGGGTCCCGACGGCCTTCTCGCGGTGAGCGTGGCCGCGGATCCGCGTCATCTTGCGGCCGGGGACGACGTCGCGACGAACGACGCGGCGGGTCGGCGGGATCCACGTCACTGGGCGGTGTCTGCCGCCGACGGCGCGGCCGCTCGGCGGCCGTGGGGTCGTAGTCCTCCTCGGACGCCGGGCGGGCATGCCGCGAGCGGCTTCGCGCGGTACTGCCGGCGGACCGGCTGCTGCGCGCCGTGCGCCCCGATCGCGCACTGCCGCGCGCGGGGCTGCGTTCGGAGTCGGTGCGGTCGCCGTCGTCGTCGTCGTCGTCCTTGGCCGAAGCGACGCCCAGCAGCGCGTTCAGCTTGCCGCTGATGGCCCGGACAAACGACGAGTTGGCCGCCGTGGTGCTGGCATCGGTGGTGGCCTCCGCGGCGTCCTTGGTGGCCGGCCGCTGCGACATGGCCAGGTACCAGCGGATCAGGCCGATCAAAAGGACCGCGCCGGCCGTGCCCAGCATCAGCGGGAAGCGTTCGATCAGCGGATAGCCGCAGTTGATCAGAAGGTCTTTGAGGCTGCCGACCTTGCCGCCGTGGAACAGCCAGTAGGCGCCGGGAACCGCGCAGAACAGGATCAGCGGCGGCTGGATGACCGCAGTGAACAGGCCATCCTGGCGCACCGCGAGTACCGCTGCCACGCAGCCCGCTATATAGAGGCCCGCGAAGATGCCGGTCAGTTCTTTGTGGCCGGATCCGGAGTCGATTCCGTAACCGATGGCCGTTGCAGTGACGGCGATCAGCAGGGCGATCCACCACGGCACTCCCGGAATGCCGGGATGGGCTGAGCGATGGGCAGCTTCTACTGCCGAGGGTCCCCGCTGCGCTGACACATGTAGACCGTACCGGCAATGGGCCCAAACGCCCGTAAATAGCGTGTTAGGGATGCTGGGCGTGCCCTGGTGACGTGCATGACACGGTCCGCGGCAGCCGGGCCCCGCGCCGAGCCCTAAACTTGGTTCTCCGTGAGCCTGAGCTTGGGAATCGTGGGCCTGCCCAATGTCGGCAAGTCGACTCTGTTTAATGCGCTGACCCGGAACAACGTGGTGGCGGCCAACTATCCGTTCGCCACGATCGAGCCGAACGAGGGGGTCGTCGCGCTGCCCGATCCGCGACTGGACAAGCTCGCGGAGTTGTTCGATTCCGAGAAGATCGTGCCGGCGCCGGTGACGTTCGTCGATATCGCCGGAATCGTCAAGGGCGCCTCCGAGGGCGCCGGGTTGGGCAACAAATTTCTGGCGAACATCCGCGAATGTGACGCGATCTGTCAGGTGGTACGGGTGTTCGCCGATGACGATGTCGTGCACGTCGACGGCAAGGTCGATCCGCGCTCCGATATCGAGGTGATCGAGACCGAGCTGATCCTCGCCGACATGCAGACCTTGGAAAAGGCCGTGCCGCGGCTGGAGAAGGAAGCCCGCAACAACAAGGACCGCAAGCCCGTGCACGAGGCGGCCGTCGCCGCCGAGACGGTGCTGAATTCGGGGAAGACCCTGTTCGCGGCCGGTGTCGACACGTCACTGCTGCGCGAGCTGAACCTGATGACCACCAAGCCGTTCCTCTACGTGTTCAACGCCGACGAGGCCGTCCTGACCGACGATGCCCGCAAGGCCGAGCTGTCCGCGATGGTGGCGCCCGCTGACGCGGTGTTCCTCGACGCGAAGATCGAGGCCGAACTCCAGGAGCTCGACGACGAGTCGGCCGCCGAGTTGCTCGAATCGATCGGGCAGACCGAGCGCGGACTAGATGCGTTGGCGCGGGCGGGTTTTCACACCCTCAAGCTGCAGACCTATCTGACTACGGGCCCAAAAGAGTCGCGCGCGTGGGTGATTCACCAGGGCGACACCGCACCCAAGGCCGCCGGAGTGATCCACACCGACTTCGAAAAGGGCTTCATCAAAGCCGAGATCGTCTCCTACGACGACTTGATCGACGCGGGGTCGATGGCCGCGGCCAAGGCGGCCGGCAAGGTCCGGATGGAGGGCAAGGACTACGTGATGGCCGATGGCGACGTGGTCGAGTTCCGGTTCAACGTGTGATGACGATTCTGGTGAACGTCGATAATTTCGCCCGGGCGGAGACGCACCGGATGTTTTCCGATCTTCAGGCTTCAGCTGGGGGAGTTGGAAGATTCCGGCATCACCGAACACCGGCCAGCGTCGATGAACAGACGGTCATCAGACTCAATCGGGATACGCTCTACAGCTTTGCCGTCCTTGATCTCGCCCGACCGGCGCGAATCACTTTGCCGGACGCCAAAGGTCGGTATCTGTCAGCAATGGTCGTCAATGAAGACCACTTCGTGACCAGCGTCATTCATGAACCAGGTGAACATACACTTGCAAGCGATCAGTGCGGATCTCGTTATGTCCTAGTCGGTGTGCGAATCCTCGTCGATCCTAGAGATCGTGAGGACGTCGCTGCCGTCTGGGCGCTTCAGGACGCCTTGGTGATTGCAGCCGGTGCGTCGGAGCCGTTTATCATGCCTGACTACGACGCCAAAAGTCTGAATGCAACTCGGGACGCGTTGCTTGAGCTCGCTCGTGGACTCGACACGTTCGACCGGATGTTCGGAACACGGGAGGACGTCGATGCCATCCGTCATTTGATCGGATGTGCGGCCGGCTGGGGCGGGCTGCCCACCTCGGAGGCCACCTACGTCGGAGTCGACCCCGGGGTTCCCGCGGGTGATTACGACTTGGCGTTCACCGACGTTCCGGTTGACGCCTTCTGGTCGGTGTCGGTGTACAACGCACGAGGGTTTTTCGAAAAGAACGCGAAAGACCTTTATACCGTCAACAGCGTCACCGCAGAGCGTGCCAACGATGGTTCGATCACTGTTCGTTTGATTGCCTCGACAGAGGGGCAGATCCCGGCGAATGCGATAGTCACCCCCGAGGGATGGAATTACCTCATCCGCCTCTACCGACCACGGGCGGAGATCCTCGATGGACGCTGGAAACCACCAAAGCTCGAGCGGCGGGTCAGTTCCTGACATCGGTTGATGCGTCGGGGCAGTCGGACGGCGACGTGGTGGAGTTCCGCTTCAACGTGTAGTGGCGCCGACTCTTGTCGGAGTGCGCGCCCTAGTGTTGCGCTCGACCTCGATGATTCCGAGCACAGGAGCGCCGCATGAAGTTTGTCTCGACCCGGGTGATCACGGCCGATGTCGGCGGGTTGGTGGCCTTCTACGAGATGGTCACCGGCGTTTCCGCCGTCTGGGGCAATGAACTATTTGCTGAGATTCCCACGCCGGTAGGTACTTTGGCGATCGGCAGCGACAAGACGGTGCCCCTTTTCGGGGCGGGGTCCGCCGAGCCCGCGGCAAACCGCACGGCCATCCTCGAGTTCATTGTGGACGATGTCGACGCTGAGTACGAACGCCTTCGCGGGCAGTTGGAGGACGTGGTCACCGAGCCGACGACGATGCCGTGGGGCAATCGCGCGCTGCTCTTCCGCGACCCTGACGGAAACCTGGTCAATCTGTTCACTCCGGTCACCGACGAGGCGCGCGCCAAATTCGGAGTGTGACCGCGTATCGAGTGTGGGGGCTAGGCACACAATCGGTCGAGTTTTCATACTTAAGGCCCACAGTCGACGGCAGTGGACTTTCATTGTGTAGCAAGCAGTCGGCGGCCCTCGTCGGTGCAGCCGGCAATGAAGTCCGGGCCGGAGTCCACTTGATGCATGATCCCGCTTTTCAGAACGTTTTTGAGGTCCTCCTGACAGTACGAAGCCCAGTCGATGTCCGCAGGAAACCGCACGTGGTGCTGATAGAACTGGATATCGACGGCTTGTATGCCTTGCAGATAGGAAGCTGACCCAGGGTCGGCCGTTGCGACCGGGCAGACGGCAAGCACGGCAACGCTGAGCGCAATGCTGATTCGGACGACACCCGACACTCCTCGAGCCTAGAACGCATCGGGTCTTCACCTGACGCAGAATGACCAAGTGGACTTCGCCCTCCGCTATGACCGGTGGTATCGACGATTGGCGACCGTCATGGGCTTGGGGCCCAAGTTCACGAAGATCCGGGTTGACGACGGCACCCTGCACGTCAGGAACGGCTGGGCCTTCCGTCTCGATATTCCGCTGCAGCACATCAAGTCCGCGTGCCTGATCTCCGCACGGCCGCTGACCTGGGGAGTTCACTCCACGGGTGACGAATGGATGGTCAACGGTTCACGCGACGGTATCGTGAAACTCAAACTCTCCCAGCCTGTTACGTCGAAATCCATAAAATTGCAGAGTTCCACGTGGGGTGAGGTCCGCTGTCTATACCTCAGTCTCGAAGACCCGGACGGCTTCGTCGCGGCGGTGCAATCTCATGCCTAGAGCGACCTGAAGTACTTCGCTGCGAGCTGGACCAGATGGTGGCCGAATTGACTTACCCGCGTGGGGCTAGGAATCTTTGCATTGAGGGGTTAATGTTCTTGCCTTCGGCGTAAGAGGAGGCGATCACCGTGGGCAGTGTTCCTAGTCGGCAGGCACGTTTGGCGCACGCGGCAAAGCACGCCGACCTGTGGAATGTGGGCAAGAAGGACGAGTGGGTTGCCTCGTGGCGCACGCTGTGTCCCGGCGAAGTTCGCATGTTCGACCCCGTCGGCACCGAGGAAAAGCATGGCTTCGAGGCCGCGACGTCGGAAGCCTTCGACATGTTCCAGGCGATCCTCAAGATCAAGATGGTCACGGTGCAGGTGAACGGCAACGAGATGGCCTGGGTGTGCGAGAACCACTTCGGCGAGGAGCCGAACGTGCAAATGGCCTACAGCATCGAGACTTTCGCATGGGACGACGACGGCAATCTACTGATCAAGACTTACTACCCGATGCCCGAGTCGGTCGGCTCGGACAGCGATCCCTACGCGCATCTGCTCGGCAACGGGCAATAACGTTCAACGTCTAGCGGTGACGGCGCGGGCCGACCATTCTTAGGAGATGGCGACGGTGAAGAAGATGAGACCGTGGGCCCAGCTGATGGTGGGCGGCGGGCTGGCCCTGGCCGCCTTCGGGCTGGCCGACGGTATCGCCGATGCGATGCCCGCGCCCACCAACCATTGGTGTCCGGGCCAGCAATGGGATCCGGCCTGGGGGACCAATTATCACTGGGACTGGAATCAGTGCCATGACTGGCAAGGCCCGGCCCCTGCCGGGTGGGGACCGTGGGGGCCGCCGCCGCCGTGGGCGCCGCCGCCACCGCCGGCCCCGGCGTGGGCGCCGCAGGCCCACCTGATGTGGAACCCGACCACGGGTGCGTGGGGATTCTTCAACAACGGCATCTGGACACCGATCTGACCGGACGCCGCGTATTGGTGGGGGAGGCATGATGCGCCGGCGCGGTGTCTGTCACGTCGAGTTCGCGGTGCGCGACTACGACGACTCCATCGCCTGCTACGACGCGATGTTCGGCTGGCTGGGATACAGCAGCTTCTCGTCGCTGAACATGGAGTATCAGTCGATCTACTATATGACTCGTAATATAAACCCGCACAGCTACATTGGCATTCAACCTGTCCGTACCGGAGAAAAGCTGAGGCACTGCGATCAGGCGGTCGGCATCAACCACATCGCTCTGTGGGCCACCAGTAGACGCGAGGTCGATCGCTTCCATCGCGATTTTCTGATCGCCCGCGATCTCCCGGTGACCGACGAGCCCAGGGAGTACCCGCAATATTGGCCCGGGTACTACGCGGTGTTCTTCGACGATCCGATCAACGGGATCCACTGGGAACTGGCGTGGCTGCCGAAAGTCCCTACGCCCCGTGAGATTTGGTCGTCCTATCGGGCAATTCGTGGCTTCGCCGGCCGCCGGCCGGATCTAGCGAATACCGTGGCGGGCGTCACCCTGCAGGCGAGGCGAACCCTGCCGCGTCGATAAGTAGGGTCATACCATGCCGCTGCACTATGTCGACCCGACCCAGGAGTATGGCCGCTGGTATCGCGCGCTGGAGCGCTTCGGCCGCTCGCGTGTGGGTGCATTCATGGCGCGACATCTGTTCTGGCACATCGATCCATGGCTGTACCGCGCCACAAACGGGCGCTACCCCGCCGTGCTCGGTGGGATGTGCGCGGCCCCGTTGATCACCACCGGGGCCAAGTCGGGTCAGCCGCGCGAGCACCAGCTCGCGTACTTCCACGACGGGCCCGACGCGATCGTCATTGCCTCTTATCTGGGTGAGCCCCGGAATCCGCAGTGGTATTACAACCTCAAGGCACATCCCAAGTGCCAGTTCGGCGATGAGGACTTCATCGCGGTGGAGGTCACCGACACCGAAGAGTACGAGCGCCTGTACGCGCTCGCCGAACATGTCTGCGTCAATTACGGCGACTATCGCGCCAAGGCAGCCGCACTCGGCCGGCATATCCCGGTTTTTCGCTTGCAGCCGGTCAACGCAGACACGCGCTGGCGGTAGCAGGTTAAGGTGAGTCGTGGTCCGCAACGACGGCACCAAAACACCCAGCGAGTCCGATCCCCGCGACGCGTCGCTGGATAAGCGCGAGAAGTCGCTGACGCGCCGAGAATCCGAAATCAGGCGACGCGAATTTTTGGCGGGACGTCGCGACCGGGTTGCTGATCGGCGGGACCGCATTGCCGACGATCGTGAGCAGGTCGCCGACGAACGCGAGCAGCGCGCCGACGAACGCGAAGGCACGGCCGCCGAACGTGAACGCGAACGACTGCGCCGTCTCGAGGAGCGGCAAAACCGTCAGGCGGCCCGCGAAGACCGGGAGCAGGCCGAAGTGGACCGTCAGATGGTGGAAGGCGAACAAGGCTTCGCCGGCGAGTGAACCCGTTGCGCGATATACGCACTCTTGTGACTTGTTTGCTGTAGATGCGGCGCACGCCATTATTTAATTTACACGTGATGCGCGCCACAAATTTTGGCTTGCTAACTACCTTGTTGCTAGTGTCCCTGCGCATGTTTGTTCTTGAAACTCTGGTGTCGTTGATCAATCAAGTATCGGGGACGCCATATATTCCGGGTGGAGATTCTCCCGCGGGTACCGATTGTTCGGGACTCGTGTCGTGGGTTGTCAATGCGGCGACCGACAGGCCGGTTTACGGAAATCGATTCAATACTGGAAACGAGGAAGCCGCTTTGCTGTCGCGCGGCTTCCAGTACGGCACGGCTCCCAACGCGTTGGTGGTCGGCTGGAACGGTGGCCACACGGCGGTCACCCTGCCGGACGGGACCCCGGTGTCCAGCGGTGAGCGCGGTGGCGTGCACATCGGTGGTGCCGGCGCCTACCAGCCCGGATTCAGCCACCATATGTACTTGCCGATGCCGCCGGACGGGGCCGGGCCGCCGCCGCCGGACGCACCGCCTCCGCCGCCGGACGCACCCCCTCCGCCGCCGGACGCACCGCCGCCGCCCGTTCTGGTTGATGCCGTCGCTCCCGCGCCGCCTCCTCCGCCGCCCGGCCCGCCGGCTCCGGAATTACCGCCGCCCGGCGACCCCGCAATTCGAAATTGATAAAGAATTGCAATGCGCACGTGTTGTCCAATGGTGCATGAAAGAACTGCACCATCCATTGCGTCGATAACATTGCGCGGTTGGCGTCAGTGAAGTAATCGGTAAAGGCAGTTCCCTGTGGGCTGTGTCACATAATTCGATTGTCCGCACAAATCGGACAATGGCGAAGCATTGCGAAGTCCGCCCAGTAAGTCATCCAGACGACTGGGCGGACTTTGCTGCGTGGAACAGCGGCCACACCGGCCCGCCCTGCCACTCCCGTCCCAGCACCCGGGAGGCCATATATCCTGGCGCTGCCCGCGATGGACGGGCACGCATACGCGACCGGCAGCTGCGAGCACGAGCGGGGACCGCCATGATCTTCATCGTCGTCAAGTTCGAGACCAAGCCCGAGTGGGTGGACCGCTGGCCGGACCTGGTCGCCTCGTTCACCGCGGCAACTCGCGCGGAGGCGGGCAACCTGTGGTTCGAATGGTCGCGCAGCCTGGACAACCCGGCGGAGTACGTCTTGGTCGAGGCATTCCGCGACGGCGACGCGGGCGGCGTCCACGTCAACAGCGATCACTTCAAGCAGGCGATGCAAGAGCTTCCGCAGGCGCTGACGTCCACACCGAAGATCATCAGCCAGACCATCGACGCCACCGGGTGGTCGGAGATGGGCGAGATGTCGGTCGACTAAGCGACGGCCACCTCGATCTCCTCGCCTAACGCGTAACCCGGTGCGAGCGGAAGCGTGTCACCGCTCCAAAACGAGCCCGGGTCAAAATAGTTCGAGTATTTCTCGGTGCTGAGCAATCCCATCTCCTCGTAAGTGATCGCCACCGTCTCCGCGCAGTACGCCGTCTCCAGGCCGAGCCGCTGTCGCTCCTTGCGCCGCTGCGTCGACTCACGAACCTTCCTGTCTACGAACGGAATTCCCTTGGTCCAGTCGTAGACGGTCGGAAGCCGGCCACGCAGCCACCGGCCGGTCAGCCGCGCGGTGGTGGGAAACGCTGTCCCGTCCATGCGTGCGATCACCCGCAGCAGCTCGTTTTCCTGGTCGCGGGTGGCGTGCGGCGTCAGTTGACGCAACCAGCAGCGCTGGTGGTAACGCTGCGCCCACTGCAACACCGCCTGGTGCAGATCGTTGAGTTGCACGCCGCGGTGGTTGGTTCCGGTCCACAGGTCGACGAGCTTGTCGCCCAGTTCGGCGTGCCAGATCAGCGGAGGCAGATCGTCGAGGGCCACCGTCATGCCGACGTGGTTCACCGGGCTGTTCGTCAGCGTCTGGATGGCGCGGTCGGGGCCGGAGTCGCCGCGAAACAGCCAGAGGTCACCGGTCCGGGTCTCGTTCAGCGCTTGGCTCAAGGTCAGCATGGTGGGAAAGCCTAGGAGCGGGTCAGTACTTCGCGCGCGACGGTGCGTGCGGAGGCGGCCGCCGGATAGCCCGCGTAGCCAGTCATGTGGTAGATGACTTCTTCGATTTCCTCGACGCTGAGCCCATTGCGCACCGCGATCGGGAAGTGGACCTTCAGTTCTTCGCTGGCCCGCAGCGCGATCAGCGCGCCCAGCGTGACCAGGCTGCGCGAGCGGCGATCCAATCCGGGCCGCGTCCACAGTGATCCGAAGACGTGATCGAGACCGAGCTCGATCAGTTCGCCGGCAATCCCGTCGTCGCGCAGGCTGGTCGCGCCGTCGGGGACCACGCCGGGAAGCATCTCCTTGAACACTTCCAGGCCTTGAGCGCGCACATCGGTCATCGAGTCATCGCCTTTCATAGGGGTTTACGAGAATTTGGTAGTCGATGTGGGCCACTGACGACGAAGGCGACCCGGCCGAACCGCTGCAGTGCCGCGCCCCGAACATGTTCAAACGCTTGACGATTCGCGACGTCGGCGCGCTGTGGCAGTGCCGCGGCCCCGCGCTCGCTCAGGTCACCGGCCAAAACGGCGATGCCGTCGTCGTCGATATCGATGTCGATGTCGATGGCGACCTTGTCGTGAAGGGTGTCCATGGCGGTAATAGCGTGTCAATTATGCGCAACATATGGAAGTGGATCGGCCTGGCCGGCGCCGCCGGGGTCGTCGCCGGGGGTGCGCTGGTCGTGCGCGATCAACGCAAGCGGCGTGCCTACACCCCCGACGAGATCCGCTCCCGCCTGCATCAGCGACTGGCCGAGTCCGATGCGCAGGGCGGTCAGTCGCGACCCCCAGATTCCGCGACACTTAACTAGGTGTGACGACACGCCGCGGTGGGTCGCAATGGCTTAAGTCTCGAGCAAGCGGCGTGTCTACACCCCCGACGAGATCCGCTCCCGCCTGCCTCAGCGACTGGCGGAGTCCGATGCGCAGGGCGGTCCGTTGCGACCCCCGGATTCCCCGACACTTAACTAGGTGCGACGACACGCCGCGGCGGGTCGCAGCAGGTTAAGTCTCGAGCAGCGAGTCCGACGCGCAGGGCGATCAGTCCACGTCGGGGTCGAGATCGCGCCGCACCGCGAACAAGCGGTAGCTTCCCGAAAAGCCCTTCAACTCCACCTCGCGGCCGCTGTCGAAGGTGATGTCGTCGCAATCGCGCAGCGCGTCGCGCACCGACTGGCTGACCAAGATCTCGCCGCCGACGGCCTGCGCGGCGACCCGCGCCGCCATCGCGACGTTGCGGCCGAACAGGTCGTCGCCGCGGCGTACCGAGCGCCCCATGTGAATACCGATGCGCACGCGAATCTCCTCGTGCCGCTTGCGTTTTGCGTCCTTACGAAGGGCGTCCTGTAAATCGACGCCGCAGTGCACCGCTTCTTCGGCCCGGGCGAAGGCGATCATGAAGCCGTCGCCCTGACTTTTCACGATGTGGCCGGAGCGGCGCTTCACCAGACCGGACACCAGCTTGTCGTGCGAGCCGATCAGTTTGACCCAGGCACGGTCACCGATGCGCTCGTTGAGCGCGGTGGACTCCTCGATGTCGGAGAACAGAATCACCACCCGGCCGTCGGGCGTGACCCGCGCCAAATCGGGCCGCTCGACCTCGGCCCAATCGGCGAGGTCCTCGATGTTGCTGCGTACCGCCGCGCCAAACCCTTCCTTGCGCATGACGTTCGCGGTGTTCCACACCGTCTTGACGGCCTCGCGGCCTCCGGAGATCAGCCAGTTGCGGGTGTCGGCGCGATGCCGTAACTCGTCGGCCTCCTCGCGGCTGCGAACCAGCAATCGCCACAGCACCCCGAGCGCGCCGGCCTCGGCGACGGCGATCCCCGCGAGCACGTACAGCGCGATATGCAGCGTGTCACCCACACCACGCATCTTCGCAAAGCCCGAGATCGCCTCCGGTTGTCGGCCCTATACGCAGTGTCTAGGGTTGAGTGCGAACACCCCCGGGTAGTGCATCTCAGGTCAACCGATCAGGTGAGTTTTGGGAGGTTCGGTTTTGGCCGAAGACGGTGGTAGTTCGTCGAATCTGATGGTGATCTTCGGAATTACCGGGGATCTGGCCCGCAAGATGACGTTTCGGGCCCTGTATCGCCTCGAGCGCCGCAAGTTGCTGGACTGCCCGATCCTTGGCGTGGCCAGCGACGACATCAGCGTCGACGAACTGATCAAGCGGGCCCGCAAAGCCATCGGCGACGCAGGCGAAAAGATCGACGACGCGGTATTCGACCGGCTGGCCGGGCGGCTGGACTATGTGCACGGCGACGTCACCGACGGCGAGCTCTATCACCGGCTGGCCGAGATGATCGGCTCGGACTACCGCCCGCTGTACTACCTCGAGATGCCGCCCGCGCTGTTCGCGCCGATCGTCGAAAACCTTGCGCGCGAGGGGCTGGTCGAGCACGCGCGCGTCGCGGTGGAAAAGCCGTTCGGCCACGACCTGGACTCCGCGTGCGAGCTGAACGAGCGCCTCCACGCGGTGCTGGAGGAAGACCAGATCCTGCGGGTCGACCACTTTTTGGGCAAGCAGCCGGTGGTGGAACTCGAGTGCCTGCGGTTCGCCAACCAGGCGCTGGCCGCACTGTGGGATCGCCACAGCGTGTCCGAAATCCACATCACGATGGCCGAGGATTTCGGGGTCGAGGACCGCGGCAGGTTCTACGACAAGGTCGGAACAGTGCGGGATGTCGTGCAGAACCATCTGCTGCAGGTGCTCGCCATGGTCGCGATGGAGCCGCCGGTCGGTGCGAGCGCCGACGACCTCAACGACAAGAAGTCCGAGGTGTTTCGCGCCATCCCGCCGCTGCAGCCCGATCGCTGCGTGCGAGGCCAGTACCGCGGCTACACCGACGTCGACGGCGTGGCGAAGGATTCGCAGACCGAGACGTTCATCGCGCTGCGCACCGAGATCGACAACTGGCGCTGGTCGGGGGTGCCGATTTTCCTGCGGGCCGGCAAGTCGCTGCAGGAGAAGGTCACCGAGGTGCGGTTGTTCCTGCGCCGCGTTCCCCAGCTGGCGTTCCTGCCCCACCGCCGATTGACCGAGCCCAATCAGATCGTGCTGCGCATCGACCCCGACCCGGGTATGCGACTGCAGTTGTCCGCTCAGGTGGACGGCGACTGGCACGACGTGCACCTGGACTCGCTGTTCGCCACGGACCTGGGCGAGGCGGAGTCGCCGTACGAACTGCTGTTCCACGCCGCGTTGACCGGCGACCGGGGGCTGTTCGCCCGCGAGGACAGCATCGAAGAGACTTGGCGCATCGTCCAGCCGCTGCTGGACAAGCCGAGCGAAGTCCACTCCTACGAGCCCGGATCGTGGGGACCCGAGGCCGCGCAGAACCTGGTGCGAGGGCACCGCCACTGGCAAGAGCCGTGGTTCCCGAAAACGAAGTCGTCACAGTAAGGAGACCGGAGCAATGCAGCTGGGAATGATCGGCCTGGGCCGCATGGGCGGCAACATCATCCGCCGTGTCGTCGACGGCGGACACGAGGGCGTGGTGTACGACCACGACAAGGAAGCCGTCAAGGCGCTGGCCAACCAAGACGGGATCACCGGCGCGTATTCGGTCGCCGAGCTGGCCGAGAAGATGACCGCGCCGCGGGTCGTCTGGGTGATGGTCCCCGCGGGCGACATCACCACATCGGTGATCGAGGAACTGGCCACCACGCTCGAGGCCGGCGACATTGTGATCGACGGTGGCAACTCCTACTACCGCGACGACATGAAGCACGCAAAGCTGTTGGACGAGAAGGGGATTCACCTTCTGGACTGCGGCACCAGCGGCGGTGTGTGGGGCCGTGAGCGTGGCTACTGCCTGATGATCGGCGGCCACGAGGACTCGTTCGCCCACGCCGAGCCGCTGTTCGCCACGATCGCCCCGGGCGTGGACGCGGCGCCGCGCACCCCCGGCCGCGAAGGCGAGGTCGCCCAGGCCGAAAAGGGCTACCTGTACTGCGGGCCGTCGGGCGCCGGGCACTTTGTGAAGATGGTGCACAACGGAATTGAATACGGGATGATGGCCTCGCTCGCCGAGGGCCTGAACATCCTGCGCAACGCCGACATCGGCACCCGCATCGAAAAGGGCGATGCCGAAACGGCGCCGCTGTCCAACCCAGAGTGCTACCGCTACAACATCGACATCCCCGATGTGGCCGAGGTGTGGCGTCGGGGCAGCGTGGTCGGTTCCTGGCTGCTGGACCTGACCGCGAGCGCGTTGCACGAATCGCCGGACCTGCACGAGTTCTCCGGCCGGGTCTCGGACTCCGGGGAAGGCCGGTGGACGGCCATCGCGGCCATCGACGAGGGTGTTCCCGCCCCGGTGCTGACGACGGCGTTGCAGTCCCGCTTCGCTTCACGCAGCCTCGACGACTTCGCCAACAAGGCGCTGTCGGCGATGCGCAAGCAGTTCGGCGGGCACGCGGAAAAACCCGCCAACTAGCCCGGGCAACTAGCCGGGTCGATTAGCCGGTCAGCCGCCGGACGAACTCGACGACGGCGTCGGTGAAGGCGTCGTTGTCGTCGCCCGCAGCGGTATGCCCGGCGTGCGACAGCTCGACGAACTCTGCGCCGGGCACAGTATCCAGGAAGTGCTGGACGCCTTCGGGGCTGACGACGTCGGACAGCTTGCCGCGGATCAGCAGAATCGGGATCTGCAGGCGCGAAGCGGCCCGTTCGAAGTTGTCGGTGCGCAGTTCCGGATCGTCGCCGGGCGCGGTCATGAACGCCGGATCCCAGTGCCAGTACCAGCGTCCGTCGCGAAGCCGCAGGTTCTTCCTGAGGCCGTCCGGGCTGCGCGGCTTGCTGCGGTGCGGCAGGTACGCCGACACGGCGTCGGCCGCCTCCTCGAGCGAGGCGAACCCGTGCAAGTTGGTCAGCATGAAGTCCCGGATCCGCGCGCTGCCGTTCTTCTCGTACCGCGGCACGACGTCGACCAGCACCAGCCCGGTCACCTGCTGCGGCCCGGCGGTGTCGGCGACCAGGATGCCGGTCAGCCCGCCCATGCTGGCGCCGATCAGCACCACCGGGCGACCGATGGCGTCCAGAACCTGCAGGACGTCGGCCTCCAGCGTCTCGATCGCGTAGTCCGCGCCGGGCGCCCGGTCGCTGTCGCCATGCCCGCGGCTGTCGAGCGCGACGACGTGGTAGCCCTCGTCGGCCAGGTATTGGCCGGTGTTCTTCCAGGAGAACCGGTTCTGGCCGCCGCCGTGCAACATCAGGATCGTCGGCCGATCCGCGGCGGTGGCGTCGCGGTTCCACTCGTCGGCGACCAGGCCGATACCGCCCATACCCGCGAACCTGACCGTCTGGGGGCTGCTGCTCACGGTGCTCATCGATCTGACGTTACATAGTCCTGCGATGAGTTCCGGCGTTAACCGGGGTCTATCACTCAAACCCGACAGACAAGGAGACGCACATGCCATCGATCACGCCGTCGCTGTGGTTCGACCACAACCTCGAGGAGGCGGCGACGTTCTACACCTCGGTGTTCCCCAACTCCCGGATCGAGGAGTACAACCGTGCCACGGACGCCGGCCCCGGCGAGCCCGGCTCGGTGTTGTCGGGAATCTTTGTGCTCGACGGCAACCGGTTCATCGGGATCAATGGCGGACCGCAGTTTCCGTTCACCTTCGCGGTGTCGTTCACGATCGACTGCAAAGACCAGGACGAGGTCGACTACTACTGGGACCGGCTGACCGACGGCGGTCAGGAATCCCCGTGCGGCTGGTGCCAGGATCGCTACGGGCTGAGCTGGCAGGTCATCCCGGTGCGGCTCTACGAGCTGGTGAGCCACCCGAACCCGGCGCGTGCGACGGCCGCTACCCAGGCGATGTACGGCATGCGCAAGATCATCGTCGCCGACCTCGAGCGGGCCGCCGCCGAGGCATCAAGCGAAAACCCTTGATGCCGTGATGTTTTAGAGTTTCCCCGAGTCCGGTCGGTGCGCTGCGCAGCCGCACGCGTTAGGTTGATCCCTGTGACCGAGCCGCGGTGGATCGACGTGCCGGGCCCTCCAGGGGACCTCAAGGCGCTGACCTGGGGTCCGGCCGACGGACCGATCGCGATGTGTCTGCACGGCTTCCCCGACACCGCCTACGGCTGGCGCAAGCTGGCACCACTGCTGGCCGCCGCCGGCTGGCGGGTGATCGCACCGTTCATGCGCGGGTACGCGCCCTCGTCGATTCCCGACGACGGCAGCTATCACGTCGGCGCCATCATGGATGACGCCCTGCGGGTTCGGGCCGCCGCCGGCGGTACCGACCGCGACGTGGTGATCGGCCACGACTGGGGTGCGCTGGCGGCCACCGGCTTGGCCGCGATCCCGAACAGCCCGTTCACCAAAGCCGTGATCATGTCGGTGCCGGTATCGGCCGCGTTCCGGGGCCAGGTGAGCGAACGGGGCAAGCTGGCCCGGCAACTGCCGCGCCAGCTGATGCGCAGCTGGTACATGTTCTACTTCCAATTGCCTTTGCTGCCTGAGCGTTCCGGGCCGTGGATTCTGCCGTTGCTGTGGCGGCGCTGGTCGCCGGGCTACCGCGGGTCCGACGAGGACCTGCGCCACGTCGACGCGGCGATCGGCACACCGGAGAGCTGGCGGGCGGCGCTGGGCACCTACCGAGCCACGCTGCGTAACACCAAACCGCCGCGGCGCTATGCCGAGTTGAATCAGCGCTGGACCGAGGCGCCGATCCTGCCCAGCTTGTACCTGCACGGCCGCGACGACGGTTGCATGACCCCGGCCTTCGCGCATTGGACCGCGAAGGTGCTGCCCGCGGGGAGCGACGTGGCCATCATCGACCATGCGGGGCATTTTCTGCAGCTCGAACAACCCGAGAAGATCGCCGATCGGGTGCTGGGCTTCGTCGGCTCGCCCGGTTGACGCGATGACTGCGCGCCGAATGGCGGCCGTCGATGCGCAGTTCTACTGGATGTCGGCCAAGGTCCCCAGCGACGAATTCCTGGTCTACGCCTTCGACGGCGAACCCGCCGACCTCGGCCGGGCCGTCGAGCAGGTCCGCGACCGGGCCGCCGCCTGTCCCGCATTGTGCGAGCGGGTTCACGAGGGAAGTTCGCTGACCTATCCGCGGTGGGTTCCCTCGGCGGTGACGCCCGAGCAGGTCGTCTGCCAGGACCCGGTCGACGGCAGCTGGGAGGGCTGCCTCGCGGCGGTGGCCGCCCTGCACGCCGATCAGCTCGACATTCGGCGAATGTCGTGGCGGTTGCACGTGTTCACCCCGGTGTTCGGCATTCCAGGCGTCGACGGTCCGGGATGCGTCGCGGTGCTGCAGGCACCGCATGCGACGGCCGACGGCGTTCGCGGCGCGGCGATGGCGGCGTGGCTCTTCGGCCGGCCGACCCCGGTGCCGGCGCTGCCGGCGCCGTCTCCCGGGTTGTTTCCATGGCGGGCCGTGCAGGCGGCGCGCGCGCATCGCGGCCTGGTTCGCGATACCCGCGCTGGTCTGTTGACGGCCGGGGTGGGCTCACGTCCGCCGCTTGCCACCAATGTGCGCCCGGAGGGCACCCGGCTGATGCGCACGCTGGTGCGGCACCGTTCGCAGTTGCGTGCGAGCACCGTCACCGTCGGGGTGCTCGCCGCGGTGTCTGCCGCGCTGTCACGTCTGCTCGGCCCGGGAGCCGAGTCGCTGGGCGCCGAGGTGCCGATGGTTAAACGCGGTGCACCGCAAGCGAATAATCACTTCGGCAATGTCGTCGTCGGGCTCTACCCGCAACTCGATCCCGATGCGCGGGCCGAACGGATCGCCGCCGACCTGGTCAATGCGCGACGCCGCTTCGAGCATCCGGCGACCATGGCCGGCGACCGGGCCTTCGCCGCGGTGCCCGCCCCGCTACTGCGCTGGGGCGTCTCCCGGTTCGACGGTGATGCCCGGCCCGCGCAGGTGCTGGGCAACACCGTGGTTTCCAGCGTCAACCGCGGCGCCGCCGATCTGCGCTTCGGACAGGCGCGCGTGGTGTTCACCGCCGGTTACCCGGGCCTGTCGCCGTTGATGGGGTTGACTCACGGCGTACACGGCATCGGTGAGACCGTCGCGATCAGCGTCCACACCGCGGAATCCGTGCTGGCCGACGTCGACGCCTACCTGGAATTGCTGGACGCTGCGCTGTGACGAGAATTATTGCGCGTCACCGGATCTGGCGGCTTCCTCGCGGGTGAGCCCGGCGGCACCGATCAGCTCCTCGTGCCATTCGAACCACACCGTGTGGTAGGAGTCGACCAGCGGGCGGGTCAGCCAGGCGCTGTCCCCGGCCTTGACCTTGCGCAGCGCGGCATCCAGTTTCGTCGAGTAAGCGCTCAACCGGGGCAGCTCGGCCGCCGCCGCCGCGATGATCGGCAGCACCCTGGCGTGCACCGCGTCGAGACGGGCCAACACCGCCGCGTCGTAGTCGGCGTCGTCGTGGGTGTTGGGTTGGCCCGCCGGGCCACCTTTGAGTTGCCAGTCGGTGACCAATGCCTTGAATTCGGTGTTGACGTCTGCGAAGTCGTCGTAGATCGCGGTGATTGCGGCCCGGTCGACGCCGTCGCGCTCGGCGGCGAGCAATGCCGTCAGGCGCTCGCGGCCCGCGGGGCTGATGCGCAACGTTGCGCCGCCGATCAACAGTCCCTCCTGGGCCAGCTGCTCGGTGCGGGCCTCGACGTCCGCTGCCAGGGTAACGGCGAGGTCGGCCGGCGAGACCCGGCCCTTGAGCCGAACCGCCTGCAGCACCGCCAATTCCGTCACTGCCGCGCCGTCAGTCGCAACGCGGCCAGCATGACGATCAAGGGGGAGTCCGACAGCACGTCGGTATGCCCGCTGTCCAGTGCGGCGCGTACCGCCTTGTCGGACGTGTCGTCGAGCGGCGGGTGTTCGCCGGTGGTGTGAGCCCGCAATGGGCTCAATTGCCTTGCGAGATCGGTGAGTTCGCGAAGCTCCGGGGTGTCGTTCTCCGACCACGAGGAAGGGGCGAGGTCGCCTTCACGGACTTCCCCCGCATAGCCGTCGACGGTGATGTGCTTTCCCGCCAGGGTCGCGGCGACGCCGTGGCCACAGCCCACCACCGCGACGCGGCCGAGTTCACGGCTGACCACGGCCGCGTGACTGGCGGCCCCGCCCACCTCGGTGACGATGCCCTGAGCGGCCAGCATGCCCATCACGTCTTCGGGCCGGGTGTGGTCGCGCACCAGGATGACCTGCTCGCCGCGATCGGCGGCGTCCAGCGCCTCGTCCACCTGGGTGTAGGCCTTGCCGGACACCACCCCCGGGCAGGCCGGTAGGCCCTGCGCCAAAAGTGGTGCTGCTAAGCGTATTTCGGGTTGTAACGCGGGCCGCAGCAAAGCCTCGACATGCGCCGGGGTGACCCGGCGCAGTGTTTCGGCCGGTTCGATGAGCCCCTCGTGCTGCAATTGCAGCGCCAGCCGTACCGCGGCCTGTGCGGATCGCTCGGCCGAACGCGTCTGCAGCAGCCAGAGTTTGCCCTTTTCGACGGTGAACTCGATCTCCTGCACGTCGGACCCGAGCCGCTCCAAAGTGCGGGCCGCATCCATCAGCTCGTCGTAGACGGCGGGCTGCTCGTCGCGCAGCGCGGTGATCGGTTCGACGTCGACCAATCCCGACACCACGTCGTCGCCCTGGCCGCCGGGTAGCCATTCCCCGAACGGCTCGTTGGCGCCGGTGATGGGGTTGCGCGAAAAGAACGCTCCGGCACCGGAATTAGGACCCAGGTTGCCGAACACCATGGCCTGCACGACCACCGCGGTGCCGCCGCGGTCGTCGAGGCCGTAGTGGTCGCGGTATGCCACCGCGCGGGGTGAATTCCACGATGCGAACACCGCCTGGATGCCCGACCGCAGCTGCGCATGTGGGTCGTCCGGAACAGGGTGCGAATCGCCGACGATGCGCTGATACATCTCGGTGAACCGCAATCGGGTGTCTGCGGCGAACTTCTCGGACGTCGCTGCCGCCAGCGCCTGCTCGACGGCGTCGTTGAGGCCCAGGTTCAAGATCGTGTCCATCATGCCCGGCATCGACAGCGTGGCTCCCGAGCGCACGCTGACCAGCAATGGTCGCGGGCCCCGGCCAAACGTGCGCGACGTCTCGGCCTCCAGCCATGCGATCCGGCTCAGTACGTCGTCCCAGATGGCGTCCAGCGTCGCCGCCGGCTCGGCCAGATACCGCAGACCCACGTCGGTGGTGAGGCAAAACGCCGGTGGCACCGGCAGCCGGTGCCGGCGCATGACTTCGATGCCGTGGCCCTTGTTGCCCAGGATTTCCCGCGGGTGGTCCGCGTCGCCGTTCAGCAACACCACGGTGTGGTCGGTAGAGGTGGCCGCATGCCCGATCGAACTGTTTTCGGGGGTGCTGTTGCCTCGTGCGATACGAGCCGTGGTGCACCCCCTCCTGGGTTCAGCTAGTTTTCGGCAAACGCGGGAACGCCCGTTATGTTCCCATAATCTGTCGACACAGCCGCTCAGTGGTGCTGTCGTCCGATCCACCCGATGATCTAGGTTGGCACGTATGACTCCCTATGACGTCGGATTACTCATCCTGCGGCTGGTGCTGGGCGTGACATTGGCCGCACACGGCTACAACAAGTTCTTCGGCGGCGGCCGCATTCCGGGCACCGCGCGCTGGTTCGAGAGCATTGGGATGAAGCCGGGTAAATTCCACGCCACGGTGGCCGCCACCACCGAGCTCGCCGCCGGGCTGGGTCTGGCCGTCGGGCTGCTCACCCCGATCCCGGCCGCCGGGTTCGTCTCGCTGATGCTGGTCGCGGCCTGGACCGTGCACCGCGCCAACGGCTTCTTCATCGTCAAGGAGGGCTGGGAGTACAACCTGGTCCTGGCGGTCAGCGCGATCGCGGTGGCCACGCTGGGCCCGGGCCGGCTCAGCCTGGACTGGGTGATCTTCGGGGTCAACAACCCGCTGATCGGCTGGAACGGATTGCTGATCGCGGTGGGACTCGGCCTGGCCGGTGCGCTTGGCTTGTTGCTGATCTTCTACCGGCCGCCGGCCAAGCAAGCCGGTTGATCACGGATCTTCTTCGTCGCCGCTGAGCAAAGTCTCCGGGTGGTGGAAGGTGTTGGTGCGCGGCTGGCCGCGGTCGAGATGGGGTGGCGGGATCCATTCGGTGTCGCCATTGGCGCGTTTGCGCGTCCGCCAGCCGCCTGGCTTGACCAGCCGGTGATGCGTCCCGCAGACAAAGGTGAGATTTTCCATGTCGGTTGCCCGGCAGGTGGCGTAGTCATCGACGTGGTGGACTTCGCAGAGATAGCCGGGAACGTCGCAACCCGGTGCTGAGCAGCCACGATCTTTGGCGTGGAGCATGACTCGTTGTCCGGCTGAGGCTAGTCGCCTGGCGTGACACAGGCCTATCGGGCGCCCCTTGTCGAATATCGCCAGATAGTGGTGGGCGTGGGTGGCGAGCCGGATGAGATCGCTGATGGGCAGCTGGGTGCCACCGCCGGTGAGGGCGGTGCCGGCGGCGGTTTCCAGCTCCTGCAGCGTGGTGGTGACGATGATGGTCGCCGGTAGCCCGTTGTGCTGGCCGAGATCTCCGCTTGCCAGCATGGCGCGCAGCGTGGCGAGGAGTCCGTCGTGGTTGCGTTGACCCACGGAGCGGGAGTCACGTTGGATTGCCTCCTCGGGAGGCGCGCCTTCGACGACGGGAGTGAGGTCGTCGGGGTTGCACATGCCGGGGGCGGCCAATTTCGCCAATACCGCGTCGAGGGCGGCGCGCGCTTCCGGGGTCAGCCAGCCGCTGATTCGCGACATGCCGTCGATGTCCTGGGTGCCCACGGTGAGTGCGCGTCGACGTGCTCGATCGAGGTCGGTGAAATTGCCGTCAGGGTTCAGGTAAAGGCCGAGCCGGTCGGCGAGTTTGCGGACCTGCTCGGGGCGCAACTGCGTCGCGTGGTCGGCCAGCTGTTTTTCGGCCAGCGCTTGAGTTTCGACGTCCACCCAATGTGGTAGTTGCTCGAGAAACCGCCGAATTACCGCGACGTGGCCGGCGCCGATAGCACCGTCGCACTGGGCGGCAGCGGTGGCCGGAAGCCGTGGCGGTAACGGTTCGCCGGTCAGCGCTTGGCGTGGTCCCAGATCACTTGCCTCGGCTACTCGTCGTGCCGAATCGGCGCGGCTGATGTGTAGCCGGTCTGCCAAGGCGTGGGCAAGTTTTCCGCCCATTTCGACAGGGGTGGCTTGGTGATCGATCTGGTTGATCAGCTGGTGACCCGGCACTCGCAGCCTGCGGGACTGATGTTCGAGTATCTCCAACAGCCCAAAGCGTTCCGGAGTGGTCAGGGCATCGTAGGAATGCGCTTGAATACGCGAGACGGCGGCGCGCAACGCGTCATAGTCCGCGGTGATCTGCTCACGGTCCGTCGAACGCATGTTCGAATACTATCGGGACCCACCGACAATGCCGGCGGGTATGTCACCACTGAAACCAAAGTGGCGCAGGTGATTTGAACCTGGTGTGCTAAGCGACCGCGGCGGTTTCGGCGGCGACCACCTCGGAGGCGGCGCGTTCGCCGGAACGAATCGCTCCGTCGATCCAGCCGCACATGACGGCCGAACTCTCGGTGCCGGCCCAGTGGATCCGGCCGCAGGGCTCACGCAGGGTGTAGCCGTATTCGGTCAGCACCCCGGTGGGCGCGTGACCGATCATTCCGCCTCCGGAGTAGCGGTCCACCGTCCAGTTCTGTTCGTGGAATTCGACGGGTGTCTTGGCCTTGGGGCCGAACCGGTCGACGAGTTCGCTGAGGACCAACGCTTTGCGCTCGACCTCGTCGAGCTTTGTCAGACGCCGAGCCGCGGGGCCTTCGGTGATCGCGCACATGATCCCCGGGTCCGCGGTGTTGGTGCAGGCGTCGATGGTCAGCGAGACCGGGGAGTTGGGAGCGGCTGTCTGACCGGACAATCCGTCGGCGCGCCAGAACGGCTCGTCATAGAAGATCGAGGTCTTGATGACCGCTCCGCTGGGGATGCGCTGATGCAGAAACGCTCGGTCCACCGGGAGCATCGGCTCGTAGTGGATGGAGGTGGCGACCGCCAGGGGAATCGCGACGACGACGCGGCTGGCCCGCACCGTCAAGTCGGCCGCGGTGATCGTCACCCCGTCGGCGTCCTGGGCGATTTGGCGCACCGGCTGCGAAAGATGCAGTGTATCACCGAGTTCCGCGACAATCGGGCGGTGCAAGGCGCCCATGCCACCGACCGGGCGGGCGTCTTGGGAGCCGCCCTTGCCCGAAATCGCGAACGTGAGTCCACCGGCCGACGCCGTCTGCAGTAACCCCCACAGCAACGACGTCTCCGAGGCCGCCGAGGTGTAGAGGCCGGCAAAGGCCATGTCCAGCATCTCGGCGGCTTCTTTGGACATGGACTTCTTCTGGATCCATTCGCCAATGCTGATCCGGTCCCACTCCTGGGCCTTCTTCGCCTCCCACGGCGCCTCGCGCGGAAGCTCTTTGCTCATCTTCTCGATCGCGGCCAGCCCGAGTCCCAGGTTCGCGACCGCCCACGGGCTCACGGTCCAGGGAATGGTGCCGCCGTACCGGTGTTTCTTGCCGCCGATGATCATCATCGCGTCGCCGTCGTTGTGCTGCTTGTACTCCGGTACGCCGAACTCGTTCATCAATGCGTAGACGCGGTCTTGTCCCGGACCGATCCAGGCGCCACCGCGGTCGACCCACACACCGTCGTCGCGGGTGACGGTGAAGGTGCGCCCACCGACCCGGTCGCGGGCTTCCAGCAAGGCCACCGAGTGGCCCGCCTGCTTCAACCGAAGCGCGGCCGTCAGGCCCGCGAAACCCGCTCCGACCACGCAATAATCGACGTCCGCCACGACCGGCTCCTCAGTTGCAGTTGGGTGCTCAGCAGCAAACTACACCGATCGCGGCACGGCGAGAGTGGGTTCGGGTGGATTTCACTCGCGGTTCAGCTCGTTCCGCTCAGGGGGATAGCCGGCGGGTAGGGGAGGTCGGTGCTGGAGTGGGGGTCGACGTGGACGGGACGTCCCAGATACGGGAACGCACGCTGCGGACACGCGGGACGGTCGCAGATCTTGCAGCCGGCGCCGATCGGCACGATCGCCTCGGCGTCGGTCAAATCGATTCCGACGGAATAGATCAACTTCTCGGCATGGGCCACATCGCAGCCCAACCCGATCGCGAAACTTTTGTCCGGTCCCAGATAGCGGCTGGGCTCGCTCGTCGTGGACCTTGCTATCCAGAAATACGTTCGGCCATCGGGCATCTGGGCGATCTGTGTCAAAAATTGCCCCGGCCGGGAGAAGGCGTGGTGCACCACCCACAGCGGGCAGTTGCCCCCCACGCGTGAGAAATGAAATGCCGTGGCGGACTGCCGTTTCGAGATGTTCCCGGCGCTGTCGGTTCGGACGAAGATGAACGGCACTCCGCGGGCGCCCGGCCGTTGCAGCGTGGAGAGCCGATGACAGATGGTTTCGAATCCCACCTCGAAACGTCTTGTCAGCCGGTCGATGTCGTAGCGCATGCCCTCGGCGGCCTCGAGAAAGTGTTGGTAGGGCAGTAGCAGTGCGCCGGCGAAGTAGTTGGCCAGACCGATGCGTGCGACGCCGCGCGCATCGTCGCTGAGCCGATCGTCGCCGGCGATGATGCCCCCGATCAACTCGGCCTGGGTGAGCAACGCGATCTGGGTGGCCAATTGAAAGGCGCGCTGGCCGGGATGAAGCCAGCGTGCCAGATACAGCGTCTTCGATTCGGCGCGAAACAGGCGCTTGGCGTTGGGAGTCAACACGTCGCCGTCGTCGATCACGACGGTGACGCCGAGCGTGTCGCCGAGGAGTTCGGCGAGTTGGCTGTCGAGTCCGCCTGTGTGTAAGCGGTTTTGGCGGAACAATTGTTCTGCCGCGACGTCCAGCTCCGCGATGTAGTTCTTGCGGTCGTAGAAGAAATCGCGGACTTCCTCGAAGGGCATCGGCTGCGAGGGCGCCGCGGACGAGTCGACGTTGGCGCGGCTGTGCAGCGCTTCGAGGTCGGCGGTGGCATCGTGCAGACGGCGTTGCAGGTTGACCAGCGTCTGGCCGACCTCCGGCATCCGGGCGACCAGCTCTTCGATCTGTCCGATGGTCGCGGGTCCGTCGGCGAAAATCTCGCGCAAATCCGCGACCAGGCGGGCGTCGGACTCCGGCGCGAAGTACTGGGTCGGCAGGTCGAAGCGCTCGGTAAGCGTCAGCAACACCGGGACGGTGATCGGACGCTGGTCGTTCTCGAGCTGGTTCACGTAGCTGGTCGACAGGCCCAGGGCGCGCGCCAGCGCCACTTGAGTGAGCCCCTGCTCCTCACGTAGCCGTCGTAACCGCGCGCCGGCGAACGTCTTCGCCACCCGCAACACGGTACTCCCAGTGGCTTTCACAACATTCGCAAAATTCACGCTACGTGGACACAAAATTACGCTTATTTAGGGGATTTACCCCATTGCACCGCCTGCGTACTGTGCGTTTTATGCGCGTTCATGACGTTCGAACCCGGCGTAGCGCCGACGATTTCCCTCGCGGCGAGCAGCTGGCGGCCAAGATCGCCGACGTCGCCGCCGATCCTGTTCCCGTGGAGCCTGACACCGCGGAAATGGTGCGCAACAGGATCATCGACAACGCCGCGGTCAGCGCCGCCTCGGCGATCCGCCGACCCGTCACGGTGGCGCGTGCGCAGGCGCTGGCGCACCCGGTGAAACGGGGCGCGCGGGTCTTCGGCGTGCAAGGCACCTATTCGACGGAATGGGCGGCGTGGGCCAACGGCGTCGCGGTGCGCGAACTCGATTTTCACGACACGTTCCTGGCAGCGGAGTATTCGCACCCCGGTGACAACATCCCGCCACTGGTCGCCGTCGCCCAGCAGCTCGACGTGCGGGGCACCGACCTGATCCGCGGCATAGCCACCGCGTACGAGATTCAGGTGGACCTCGTCAAGGGAATCTGCCTGCACGAGTTCAAGATTGACCACGTGGCGCATCTGGGGCCGTCGGTGGCCGCCGGGATCGGGACGATGCTGCGACTGGATGCCGAGATCATCTATCAGGCCGTCGGGCAGGCACTGCACCTGACCACCGCGACGCGCCAGTCCCGCAAGGGGTTGATCTCGAGCTGGAAAGCATTCGCACCGGCGTTCGCCGGCAAGATCGCGATCGAGGCCGTCGACCGGGCGATGCGCGGCGAGACCTCGCCGGCACCCATCTGGGAAGGCGAAGACGGCGTGATCGCTTGGCTGCTGGGCGGATCCGACCGCACCTACCAGGTGCCGCTGCCGGAGCCCGGCGAACCCAAACGGGCCATCCTGGACACCTACACCAAGGAGCATTCGGCCGAGTACCAGAGCCAAGCCCCGATCGACCTGGCACGCCGGCTCCGTGACCGAATCGGCGATCTCGAGCAGATCGCCACGATCGTGCTGCACACCAGCCACCACACCCACTATGTGATCGGCACCGGTTCGGGCGATCCGCAGAAGTTCGACCCGGACGCCTCCCGGGAGACCCTCGACCACTCGCTGCCGTACATCTTCGCCGTCGCGCTGCAGGATGGCAGCTGGCACCACGAGCGCTCGTACGCCCCCGAGCGGGCGCACCGGCCCGACACCGTCGAACTGTGGCACAAGATATCCACCGTCGAGGACCCGGAGTGGACGGGCCGCTATCACTCGAATGATCCGGCCGAGAAGGCGTTTGGCGCGCGGGCGGAGGTGACACTGAAGAACGGTGAGGTGATCGTCGACGAGCTCGCCGTGGCCGATGCCCATCCGCTGGGCGCCCGGCCGTTCGCTCGCGAGCAATATGTACGCAAGTTCACCGAACTCGCCGAGGACGTCGTGGAAACCGCTGAGCGGCAACGGTTCCTGTCCGCCGTCGACTCCCTTGCCGATCTCAAGGGCGGGGCACTGGGTGCGCTGAACGTGGTAGTCGATCCGCGGGTGCTGGACAAGGCGCCGGTGATTCCGTCGGGCATCTTCGGATGAGTGGGCTCATCGGCCTGACGGTCAGCGTCGCAGACAAGCGCGCCGCACTGCGTGCCGGGCTGAATTCCGGACGGCTGCAACGGCTTCCGGGGGCCTTCTCGCCGCTGGTGGCCAAGGCGGTCGCCGACGCGGGCTTTGAGGGGATCTATGTGTCCGGTGCCGCGCTGTCTGCCGACCTCGGACTTCCGGACATCGGTCTGACGACGCTGACGGAGGTCGCCACCCGCGGTGCCCAGATCGCCGCTGCCACCAACCTGCCGACCCTGATCGACGCGGACACCGGATTCGGTGCGCCGCTGAACGCCGCGCGCACGGTGAGAGTGCTCGAAGACGCGGGCCTGGCCGGCTGCCATCTCGAAGACCAAGTCAATCCGAAGCGTTGCGGACACCTCGACGGTAAGGCGGTTGTATCGACCGCCGAGATGGTCAGTCGGTTGCATGCCGCGGTGGCGGCGCGCCGCGACCCGGATTTCGTGATCTGCGCCCGCACGGACGCGTCCGAGGTCGAAGGGTTGCCCGCGGCCATCGACCGGGCCAAGGCCTACGCCGATGCCGGCGCCGACCTGGTGTTCACCGAAGCGTTGGCTACACCAGCGGATTTCGAGCAGTTCCGGGCCGCCGTCGACGTGCCATTGCTGGCCAACATGACCGAGTTCGGCAGGTCGGAATTGCTCACCGCCACCCAGCTGTCCGACATCGGCTACAACGTGGTGATCTACCCGGTGACCACGCTGCGACTGGCCATGCGCGCAGTCGAGGCCGGACTTCGTGAAATTGCCGACACCGGAACACAATCCGAGATTCTGGACCGCATGCAACCTCGCGGCCGGCTCTACGAACTGCTGCACTATCAGGACTACAACGAATTCGACACCGGTACTTACAACTTCACAGTGAAGGGAACCCGCCATGACCGCACCGACAGTTGAGATCAAAAAGGGCCTCGCCGGCGTGGTGGTGGACACCACCGCCATCTCGAAGGTGGTGGCGGAGACGAATTCGCTGACCTACCGCGGTTATCCGGTCCAGGAACTGGCTGCCCGCTGCAATTTCGAGCAGGTCGCATTTCTGCTCTGGCGCGGAGAGCTTCCCACGGACTCGGAGTTGGCGCTGTTCAGCCAGCGGGAGCGGGCGAGTCGCCGGATCGACCGTTCGATGCTGTCGCTGCTGACCAAGCTTCCGGATAACTGCCATCCGATGGACGTGGTGCGCACGGCCATCAGCTTTCTCGGCGCTGAGGATCCAGACGAGGACGACGACTCGGCGAACCGCGCCAAGTCGCTGCGCATGCTCGCGGTATTGCCGACCATCGTCGCGGTCGACATGCGGCGGCGCCGCGGACTGGGACCGATCCCGCCGGACGGCGGGCTGGGGTACACCGAAAACTTCCTGCAGATGTGCTTTGGTGAGGTGCCCGAACCCGAGGTCGTCCAGGCGTTCGAGCAGTCGATGATCCTGTACGCCGAACACGGATTCAACGCCTCCACCTTCGCCGCGCGGGTGGTGACATCCACGCAGTCCGACATCTACAGCGCGGTGACCGGGGCCATCGGTGCGCTCAAGGGCGCGCTGCACGGCGGCGCCAACGAGGCCGTCATGCACGACATGATCGAGATCGGTGATCCGAGTGCCGCACGAGAGTGGTTGCGCGGCAAGCTCGCCCGTAAAGAAAAGGTCATGGGGTTCGGTCATCGGGTCTACAAGAACGGTGACTCCCGGGTGCCGACGATGAAGGATGCGTTGGGCCGCGTCGCCGCGGCGCGTGCGGGGCAGCGCTGGTTGGACATGTACGACATCCTGGAAACCGAAATGTTCGCAGCCGCCGCGATCAAGCCGAATCTCGATTTTCCGACCGGTCCGGCCTACTACCTGATGGGATTCGACATCGCCTGCTTCACGCCGATCTTCGTGATGAGCAGGATCACCGGATGGACCGCCCACATCATGGAGCAGGCCGCGTCGAACTCGTTGATCCGGCCGCTGAGTGCCTACTCCGGGCGCGAGCAGCGTGCACTGGGGCCGCGGTAGCCGCCTAGTCCGCGGGCCCGCCGTACTGCCAGACCAGGCTGTGGTCCCCGGTCATGGTGGGGTTGCACCACATCGTCCTGCCGTTGGCGTCTTGGGTGGTGTCGCGCACCGTCGCGCACGGATCACCGGGGGCGGGCGCCTGCGCGTGCGCGGTGCCCGCGCCGACCGACGAGACCAGAATCACGGCCGACGCGGTGGCCGCGGTCAGGGACCGAAGTCTGCTCATGGTGGACATCTCCTAAGCAGGTGCCGAGACATCACGCTATCCGGCGAACAACGTGCGAGCAAAGGATGTCATCCGCGATCCTCAGCACGTTGCCTTAGAACACGTTCTAGTCTGTGAAACCATGGGATTTCTCCAACCCGAACTGCCGCAGGTCGACATCGACGAGTGGAGCAAGCTCAGTCGCAGCGAGAAGATCCGGCCGATGGCCCGGCACTGGGCCGAGGTCGGCTTCGGAACGCCGGTCGTCCTGCATCTGTTCTATGTCGGCAAAATCTTGCTCTACATCCTGTTCGCCTGGTTTTTGGCGGTGCCCACCACTCGCGGGCTGGGCTTCACCCACGTCACGTCGTGGTACTCCGAGCCGATCGTGTTCGAGAAGGTCGTGCTGTACACGATGCTCTTCGAGGTGATCGGGCTCGGATGTGGCTTTGGACCGCTCAACAACCGGATCAAGCCGCCGCTGGGGTCGATCCTGTATTGGCTGCGGCCCGACACCATCCGGCTGCCCCCATGGCCGAAACGGGTCCCCGCGACCAAGGGCACGGCGCGCACGCTGGTCGACTGCGCGCTCTACGGGCTGCTCCTGCTGCTGCTGTTCCTGACGTTGTTCGCCGACGGCACCGGCCCGGTGCCGGAGTTGGGCACGCAGGTCGGGTTGATACCCACCTGGCGGATCGTGCTGATCCTGCTGGTGCTCGGGGTGCTGGGACTGCGCGACAAGGTGATCTTCTTGGCCGCCCGCGGCGAGGTCTACGCCTCGCTGGCGGTGACGTTCCTGTTCGGTGGTGTCGACACCATCGTCGCTGCCAAGCTGGTGTTCCTGGTCATCTGGATGGGCGCGGCGACGTCGAAGCTGAACAAGCACTTCCCGTTCGTGATGTCGACGATGATGTCCAATAATCCGGTCTTTCGGCCTCGGTTCATCAAGCGGCTGTTCTTCGAGAAGTTCCCCGACGACCTGCGGCCCGGCCGCCTGTCGCGGATCTTTGCCCACGTGAGCACCTTCATCGAAATGTGCGTGCCCGTCGTCCTTTTCGTCTCACACGGCGGTTGGCCGACGGCGGTCGCCGCGACGATCATGGTGATCTTCCACCTCGGCATCTTGACGGCCATTCCGATGGGCGTGCCGCTGGAGTGGAACGTGTTCATGATCATGGGTGTCTTCGCGCTGTTCGTCGGCCACGCCCACACCGGGTTGACCGCACTGAAAGACCCTGTGCCCGTGGGCATTTTCATCGCGTTCATCGCCAGCATCGTGGTGCTGGGCAACCTGTTCCCACGCAAGATCTCATTCCTGCCCGGCATGCGGTATTACGCGGGCAACTGGGACACCACGCTGTGGTGCATCAAACCCTCGGCGGACAAGAGGATCAACCACAACATCGTGTCGATCGCCAGCATGCCCGCCGCACAACTGGAAAAGGTCTACGGCAAGGAGCGGGCGCAGATCCCGATGTATCTCGGATATGCGTTCCGCGCCATGAACACTCACGGTCGGGCGTTGTTCACGCTGGCGCACCGGGCGATGGCCGATCAGAACGAAGACGACTACGTCATCACCGACGGGGAGCGGATCTGCAGCACCGCCATCGGATGGAACTTCGGCGACGGCCACATGCACAACGAGCAGCTGATCGCCGCGATGCAGCAGCGCTGCGGCTTCCTGCCCGGCGAGGTGCGCGTCGTGCTACTCGACGCCCAACCGATCCACAAGCAGACCCAGACCTATCGGCTGGTGGACGCGGCGACCGGTGAGTTCGAGCGCGGCGTCGTCAAGGTTTCCGACATGGTGACCCGACAGCCCTGGGCCGACGATGTGCCAGTCCAGGTGCTGTCGGGCGCTGATTCGGAACCCGTCGAGTCCGAGCAGCCGCCGAGCGTCACGCCAGAGTGACGGCGGAGGCCGAGCGTTGCGCTGGCGCAACGCTCGCCAGCAACCGCTAGACGCCCGCGCGGACTTCCTGCGCGGCGGCGACCATGTTCTGCAGCGACGCGTTCACCTCGTCGGCGTTGCGGGTCTTCAGTCCGCAGTCGGGATTGACCCACAGCCGCTCGGCCGGGACCGCCCGCAGCGCGGCGCGCAGCGACTCGGCCATCTCCGAGGTGCTCGGCACCCGCGGCGAGTGGATGTCGTAGACACCGGGGCCCACGCTGTTGGCGAAGCCCGCCGCGTTGAGGTCGTCGAGCACCTCCATATGCGAGCGGGCCGCCTCGATGGACGTCACGTCGGCATCCAGATCCGCGATCGCCCCGATCACCTCACCGAACTCCGAGTAGCACAGGTGCGTGTGGATCTGCGTCGAGTCGTCGACCCCGGAGGTGGCCAGCCGGAAAGACCCGACGGCCCAACGCAAATACTCCTCCTGCTCGGCCCGGCGCAGCGGCAGCAGCTCCCGCAACGCGGGCTCGTCGACCTGGATCACCGCGATGCCGGCCTTCTCCAGGTCCACCGTCTCGTCGCGGATCGCCAGCGCCACCTGATTGGCGGTGTCGGCCAGCGGCTGGTCGTCGCGGACGAACGACCACGCCAGGATCGTCACCGGCCCGGTCAGCATGCCCTTGACCGGCTTGTCGGTCAGCGACTGCGCGTACTTGGCCCACTCCACCGTCATCGGGTGCTGCCGGATGACGTCACCGAACAGCACCGGCGGGCGTACGCAGCGGCTGCCGTAGGACTGCACCCAGCCGTTCTTGGTAGCGAAGAAACCGTCGAGCTGCTCGGCGAAGTACTGCACCATGTCGTTGCGTTCCGGTTCACCGTGCACCAGCACGTCGATGCCGAGTCCCTCCTGCAATGTGATGACGTCGGCGATCTCCTGCTTCATCCGGCGGCCGTACTCGGCCTCGTCGATCTCGCCGGCCACCAGCGCGGCGCGGGCCTTGCGGATCTCGACAGTCTGCGGGAACGACCCGATCGTCGTGGTCGGCAGCGGCGGCAGCTGCAGCCGCTCCTCCTGGCGGGCACGGCGCTGCGCCGCGTCGCCCCGGTGCGTTCCGGTGGCCAGGATCGAATCGATGCGGGCCCGCAGCTGGTCGTTGTGCAGCCGCGGGTCCTTTTTCCGAGAGGACACGGCGGCGTTGGAGGCCTCGATCTCGTCGGCAATCTCCTTTGACAAGCCCTCGCGTCCCTCTTTCAGTGCGCGGGCCAGCGTCACCACCTCGGCGACCTTCTCCTGCCCGAACGCCAGCCAGCTGCGCAGTGCGTCGTCCAGGCCGGTCTCCGGCTCCAGCGAATACGGCACATGCAGTGTCGAGCACGACGTCGAGACCGCGACCTTGCCCGCCTGACCCACGAGCTTCGTCAGCTTGCCCAGCGCAGCCTCCAGATCGGTGCGCCAGATATTGCGACCGTCGACGACACCGGCCACCAGAATCTTGGTGGCTAAGCCGGGCGCACCAGAAGGAGAAGCGATCGCGGTGTCGGCACCGTAGACCAGGTCTACCCCGATCGCCTCGATCGGTGTGCGGGCCAACGCGCCCAGCGAGTCGCCCGGGTCACCGAAGTAGGTGGCGACGTAGATGGCGGGCCGGTTGCTCACCTTGCCCAGCGCGTTGTAGACGGCCTCGGCCAGCGCGGGAGCATCCGCAGAAATGTCGGTGACCAGAGCCGGCTCGTCGATCTGCGCCCACTGCGCGCCGTTATCGGCCAGCAGCGACAGCAGCTCGGAGTAGATCGGCACAAGTTCCCGCAGCCGCTCGATCGGTGCGCCGCCCCCATTGACGGCCTTACTCAGCAGCAGGAAGGTGATCGGTCCGACGATGACCGGCCGCGCGGGGATCCCTTGCGCGAGCGCCTCTTTCAGCTCCGAGAGCACCTTGTCCGGGTTCAGCGCGAACGTCGTCGCGGGCTCGATCTCGGGGACGATGTAGTGGTAGTTGGTGTCGAACCACTTGGTCATCTCCAGCGGCGCGATGTCTTGGTTGCCGCGCGCCAGCGCGAAATAGCGGTCCAGGTCGTCCGCGACCTGTGCGGCGCGGGCCGGCAGTGCACCGAGCAGGACCGCGGTGTCGAGGATCTGGTCGTAGTAGGAGAAGGTGTTCACCGGAACCGAGTCCAGACCGGCGTCGGCAAGGTTCTTCCAGGTGTCGCGGCGCAAGGTGGCGGCGACGTTTTCCAGGTCGGCGCGGCTGGTGCGTCCGGCCCAGTAGCCCTCGGTCGCACGCTTGAGTTCGCGTTTGGGGCCGATACGCGGGGAGCCGACAACCGTTGCGGTAAATGCTTGCGGGGTCACAATATTCGTCCTTCAATCGACGTGGTGGTCACCGCCAGCGGACGTGCAGCCGATCCGTGAGCGGCAAGTACCTAAGTACTAACCGCTAACGGCTGCAGCCTAACGCCCATTCCACGAGGCGACGAGCCGCCGGACGCGGCGCGCCCGGCACGACTGGCAGGTCTCCGGACTCGCAGGCGTGCACCGTGCGGTGCTCCGCCCGGCCGACGATGCGGCCCGAAAACGGGCCGCTGAGGAGCCGGGCAGGTGTACTAGTGGCCGTCGCTTCCCAGTCTTGCGACCAGTGCTTGCCAAAAACTCTGACGGCGGTCGTTCCTGCATACCGTTGCGGGACAGTCCCGGATTCTCACCGGGTTCCCTCTCGCGAAGCGCCGCTCACGGTGCTTCGCTCGATGCCGGCGCCGCGGTTGCGACGCAAGCAGACCAGCTGCAAGAAGCAGCTTAGTCAGTTCGCCAACGCTTCGGTGATCGGGATGTCGCCATTGTTGAACTCGACGGTGCGCCCGATGGTGGAATCGTCGGCCAGCGTGGCGGCGGCGACGGCCGCGACATCGGCGCGCGACACCTCGCCCTTGCCCTTCTCGCCGACCGTGATGCGGCCGGTCGGCGCGTCCAGGGTGAGCCGGCCGGGACCCAGCACCGTCCAGTCGAGATCGCTGTCGCGTAGGTGGGCGTCGGCGGCGGCTTTGGCTTCGGCGTAGGCGAAGAACGGATCGTCCTGCGCGACGCCATGATCCGGGCCGGCGCCGAAATAGGAGACCATCACGAACCGTTTGACGCCCGCCTTCGCGGCGGCGTCGATGACCCGGATCGCGGCGTCCCGGTCGACGGCGTAGGTCCGGTCGGCGTTCCCGCCGCCGGCACCGGCGGAGAAGACGACCGCGTCGTGCCCGGTCAGCAGATCGGCCAGTGCGTTGGTGTCGAGCTGCTCGATGTCGGCCACCACCGGCTTGGCGCCGGTTTCCGCGACGTCGTCGGAGTGGTCGGGATTACGGAACACCGAATCCACGTCGTCGCCGTGGTCAGTGAGGATACGGGCGAGCTGCAGTGCGACCTTGCCGTGTCCGCCGATGATGACGATGCGTGCCATGTCACCGACCGTACGCCCAGCGGGCCGAACGCCCGCTCAGCTGCTTCGCAGTCCCTGGATCGCCAGCTCCATTATTCGTTTGGCTCGCCGCTTTCCCTCTGCTCCCGCGGTGACCCTCCAGAGGAAGCTCATCAGGAGCAGAACATCCGCGGGATCCAGGTCCGGCCGAAGGGACCCGTCGGCGATGCATGCGTCGACCAACTGGCCAACTGCGGCGACCACGGGTGCATACGTTTCGTCGATCGCGTCTTGCAGCGCTGCGCTGTGCAGAGCATCACCCAAACCGTGTTTGAGGCGAACGTAATCGGCGAGCTTCTGAAACCACAAGCGCAACGCATCCAAGGGCGAATGCGCCTGCAGGAGTTTGGGCACCGAGTCCACAAGTCGCTGCACATCGTGGCGGTACACGGCGAGGATCAACGCTTCCCGGGTAGGGAAGTGGCGATACAACGTTCCCGCCCCGACGCCCGCGCGTTTGGCGATCTCGTTGAGTGAGGTCGTGCCCGACTCTGCGAAGGCGTCGTGCGCCACTTCGATGATGTGCTCTCGGTTGCGCAGGGCGTCGGCGCGAACCCGGGTGCCACCGTCGTCAGTCAAGGACCGCCACCTCGCTTCGTCAGGGACATCGTCGCTGCGGTACCGAGCATAAGTGGAGTCGTTCTCCGTTACGAGCCTAGGCGATCAATCGTCGGGCAGCCGATCGTGGAAGTAGTCGTCATAGGCTGCCAAGTCGAGTAGGCCGTGACCCGAATAGTTGAACAGGATCACGGTTTCCTGCTGTGTGCGGCGTGCGGCCAGCGCCTCGTCGATCACGCCCCGAATGGCATGCGCGGTCTCCGGCGCGGGGACCAGGCCCTCACTGCGCGCGAACCTGACGGCGGCCTCCAGCACTGATCGCTGTGGGTACGCGACAGCTTCGATCCACTTGTGTTGCAGAAGGTTTGAAACAATTGGTGCCACACCGTGATAACGCAGGCCACCGGCGTGCGTAGCCGGCGGGACGAAGTCGCGGCCTATCGTGTACATCCACATCCGCGGCGTCAGGCCTGCGGTGTCACCGGATTCGTATCGCAAGAGGCCTGCTGTCAGCGACGGACAGGTCCGCGGTTCGACGGCCACCAGGCGGGGCCTGCTCCCCGCGGCGGTGCGCGATTGCAGAAACGGCAGCGCCAGACCCGCGAAGTTCGAACCTCCGCCGCATGCGCCGACGACGACATCGGGGCTGCCCTCACCCGCCAGCTGCAGTTGTTCTTTGGCTTCCAATCCGATGACGGTCTGATGAAGCAGGACATGATTCAACACAGAACCAAGCGCGTAGTGCGTATCCGGCCGCCCGAGTGCCTCTTCGACGGCTTCGCTGATGGCGATCCCGAGCGAGCCCGGACTGTCGGGATCGGCGTGCAGGATCGACCTTCCCGCCTCGGTGGTCCCGGATGGGCTGGCAATCACCTCGGCGCCCCAGGTTTCCATCAGGATGCGGCGGTACGGCTTCTGCCGATGCGATGCGGCCACCATGAAGACGTGACAATTCAGGTCGAACAACTGGCAGGCCATCGATACCGCGCTGCCCCATTGTCCGGCACCGGTTTCCGTGGTGATTCGGTCGATACCCTCGGCTTTGTTGTAATACGCCTGGGCGACTGCGGTATTGGCCTTATGTGAACCGGCCGGTGACACCGACTCGTCCTTGAAATAGATCCGGGCCGGTGTGTCGAGGATGCGTTCGAGACGTACGGCCCGCACCAATGGCGTTGGACGCCAGCGTCTTAAGAGGTCAAGCACTTGGCCTGGCACGTCGATCCAGCGCGCGGCGGACATCTCCTGGTCGATCAGTGCGCCGGGAAAAAGCGCGTCAAGATCGTTGCCGTCGACCGCTCGATCCAGGACCGGGTGTTGCGGTGGTGGCAGTGGCCCGGGCAGGCAGGACGCCGCGTTGAACCATGCCGTCGGGATATCGTCGGGCTTCAGCAGGTAACGCAACTGGTGGTTCCTTTCCATCCCGCGGCCCATCCCGCGAAACACTATCCAGCGGTGACCAATTGGGGTATTCGAGCGATGACGGCCTGCAACTGTGCATCATCGGAGATGCCCTGGAAGTCGTAGCGTGGTGTGTAAGGGGCCTCCAGCGTCTGCACTTCAGCATCGGTTAATGCAACGTCAAGGGACGCTATCGCCTCATCGATCTGGTTGATACTGCTCGCTCCGACAATCGGCGCTGTCACCACGGGTTTGGCGTGCAGCCACGGCTTCGGGCAGTGACCACACCGGATGGCCGCGCCGGGGATCGCCGTACGTCATCGCCCCGATCGCTATCGGAGATACGTCCAGTCCTGACGTGCCGAGCTTGATGTATCGCAAGATCCGGTCCTTCTGATCGCATTAGCGGAGAACTCTCCGTTAATGCTTCTGGAAGTCACCGGAGAGCTCTCCGATTAGCAAGACGGGCGGCATGGGCTTGGGTGGTAGCTTCACCCCGCAGATGTATGACACCCTGGCTGAGGCGGCAGGCGTCGGTCCATTGGCGATCGACGAAAGTACCGGTGCCACCGTGGTTTTGCGGCACCGCGACGGGAAAGTCCTGGACGGTGTGGCCAGACCCCACCCGATTCGGCCCCGGGCGCTTCGCCCGACCGGATACCCCACGGCTGGTGAACTTCGATGCCGGAGCCCACTATTGCCTGGGTACCTCGCTGGCCAAAGCTGCGGTGGAGGAGTGTGTTCGAGCCGTAGCTGCCGCCGAGCCTGCGGTACGACTGGCGGAGGATCCGAGCGGCATCCCGTGGCGGCAGGTGCTTGGCCGAAGCCCGAACGCCTGCTCGTCGATCGCGCGGCTACAGCTTTATCTTGCCCATGATGATGTCGATGATCGGCTTGCCGGGCGCGTAGGCGCCGGTCATCGACGCCATGGTGTGTCCGGAGTCCACGAGCAACGTGATTCCGCTGATGCCGCAAGCCGCCTCGCTGTTGAGGAACGCCATGACATCGCCCATCTGCTCGGGCGTGTGCACCTTGGAGCCGGTTTCGTCCCGATAGTCCTGGGCGAAGGACAGCCAGAGGTCCGCATTGGCCTGGGCCAGCGGGGTGTCGGTCGGTCCCGGACAGATCGCGTTGATCCGGATCCCCTTCTTCGCCAGCGGGTAACCCTGGTTGGCCACATAGGTGTTGATCACCTTTTTGCTGGTGCCGTAGTGGTTGATGCCCTCTGCCTCGTGCGCCTGGCACCACGCCTCGGCGGCCGCGAAGTCCGGCGTGGCCAGGAAGTCGTTCATCGTGTCGAGGTCGTTCTCCCAGCCCATGCCGGCGACCGAGGAGATGAAGCAGATTGCCGACCCGTTCGGAAGCTGGTTTTTCTCCAGCAACCGGTCGATCAGGTGGCGGTGACCGATGAAGTTGATCTTCATCAGGTCGATCGTGCCGTCGGCAACGCCGGCGGCGGAGAACAGGGCGTGGATCGGCCCGTCCACCTGCTCGAGTGCGGCATCGATCGAGGCGGGATCGCGCAGGTCCACTTCGATGGCCTGAGCAACGTCGTAGTCCACCGGCGCGTAGTCCAGCACGACGACTTCAGCACCCAGCTCGGCTGCTGACTTGGCCGCCGCGGCGCCCATGCCGGTCGCGCCACCGACCACGAGAGCGCGCTTGCCGTCGTAGCGCAACCGATCGACAATGGTCATGGAAATCCCCTTCTCGGAAAATGCCAATGCAGTTCTAACTGCTCAACTGTATGGGTAACAGTTATTTGGTTCAATACCGGGGCGGGTTAATTCGTACTTAGACGCCGCGCACAGCGGCGCCGCGCAGCACGGTGTCGCGCGCGTGCAGCAAGGATGCCCGTGTCCCGATGGCCCGAAGGATGTTCTCCGGTATCCACTGCAGGCCGATGATGCAGCGGGACAACATGGCGGTCGAAGGCGTGTCGAAGCGAATTTCACCGGACCGAATGCCTTCGGTGAGAAGCGATTTCATCTGCCGAAGCCGGGTGGCGTAGAGCCACCCGGGGTTGGGGGTGTCCGGCGGCGACTGGCGCATCCAGGCCAGCTGGATCCTGAACTCGTCGGAGAATTGGTCCAGCGCATTGACGTTCACCCAGCTCAGGGCGTCGAGCTTCTCAATGGGCGTGGCGTCGGAGCGCAATACGCTGACCCATCCCGCCTCGACCTTGCGCCCGAAAGACTCCATGATCGACGCGAGCAGCTCGTCCTTGGAGCCGATCACCCGATAGACGGTCCCGGTGCCAAGACCCGCAGCCGACGCGATGTCGCGGATCGTGGTGACCTCGTAGCCCTTGCGGCCGAATTCGGTTCGCGCCACTGCCCGGACGTGGGCGGCCTTGTCGCTGGGATCGGCGTCGCTGTCGTCGGCCCACGACTCGATGACGTCGCTGGCGGCGGCAAACGCCTTGGAGCGATCCAATGCCGAGTCCGTCGGCGGTTGAGCTGCCAAGCCCTGCAGGATGATTCGGCACAGCAGCTCGGCCACCTGGTCGGCGGGGGAGTTGTGGCGCATGACGTCCAGGCCTACCTGAAGCATCGTCTGACAGATGCGGTCGGCCAGCGTCGGAAGATCGATGTCGGGCTTGATGTAGCCGCTCCACCGGCCGGCGCGCAGCGTTTGCACCATCGCCTCTTGGATCGCGACGGGTTGCTGGCGGGTCAGTTTCATCAGCTCGGGATCCGGGCTCGGCCCCTCGTAGAACGACATCTGCAGGGCGGCGCCGTGGCGCACGGCGCAATGGGCGATCGCCGCTCCCAGCTCGACGATCTTGTCGGCGACCGGCCGCGAGTCGGCCTCATCCAATCGCGCCTTCGCGTTCTCCCCGATGCGGTTCAGATCGTCCTGGTAACGCCGGATCAGTTCGACCAGGATCGCTTCCTTGGATTCGAAATGGTGATACAGGCTTCCGGGGAGAATCCCTGCCGCGTCGGCGATCTCCTGCAGTGACGTCCGCAGACCCGACGATGCAATCAAAGACGCGGCGGTCTGCAGGATCTCGGTGCGCCGCGTTCCGGAGTCGTCACTACCGGCCAGATCGAGACGATCGGCCGTGGCGCGCCTGCCCTTAACCAACGCGATACCCGGTGGCGCACGCATCGAGAGGACTGCGGCCGGCTAACCTACGCATTCGTCCTCCTGGCGAACCAAATCTTTGTTAAAGGCTATCAGATTGCCCCACCGGGATCCGGCTCAAATGCGCTGCTAACGGCGCTGACGAACCCATTCTAAGGCCCTAGAGGCCGGCGCCGTCCCAGCCGTCCACCGCGACCACCTCGTCCAGCGGTCGCCGCGGGGCGGGCCGGAAGGTATGGCCGGACCGCAACCGGCCGACCGGCAGCAGCGCGCCCTGAACATAGGTCGGCGGAATCCCCAGCAATTCACCGACCTCGGCTTCATGGTGCAGGTGCAAGGTCGTGACGCAGGTGCCGTAGCCGCGAGTGTGCAGGGCCAGCTGAAAGTTCCACACCGCGGGAAAGATCGAACCGTACAGCGTGGCCAGATGAAACGACTCGTCGCCGTCGATGCGGGGCAAGTACGGCTGATAGCAAGGGATTACCAGCAGCGGCACCTTTGCCAGGTTCTCGACCAGCCACTCCGTCGACGACATCAGCCGCCCGTCCGGCGTACCGCCGGGCAGCATGTCGGCGAGTAACTGGCCGCCGACCCGTTTCAGGTAGGCGTCGCGGTACAGCTCGGCGATCCTGTCCCGCTTCTGCGGATCGGCGATCACCAGCCACCGCCACGCCTGCGAGTTCGAGCCGTTGGCGGCCTGTAGCCCGATGCGCAGGCATTCGCGGATGTCCCCGAGGTCCACCGGTGCGTCCAGGTCGAGGGTTTTGCGTGCCGAACGAGTGGCGGTCAGCAGATAGTCGATATCCATCAGCGGCCTCGTTGGGTAAGCCGCGCACCGAGTTCGGCGAGATAGCGGTCCGGTCCACCGAGCAACTGGCTCCAGCTCAGCAGCCGCTTGAGGTACAGGTGCGCGTCGTGCTCCCAGGTGTAGCCGATGCCGCCGAATACCTGGATGGCGGTGTCACCCACGGTGGCCAGGCGCCCGGCGAACGCCTTGGCCCGCAGCGCCGCCAGGTGGCGTTCTTCGGGGTCCAGGTCGGCGTCGGCCGCCCAGAGGGCGTGGATCACCCCGCTGCGCGCCAGTTCGACCGTTTCGTACATATCGACGCACAGATGCTGGATGGCCTGAAAGGACCCGATGACCTGACCGAATTGCTTTCTGACTTTTGCGTATTCGACGGCCAGGTTCATGACGGCGCGCGCCGCGCCGAGCGCATCGGCGGCCGTGGCGATCAGCAGGTCGTCGATCACCGACGCAACCTCGGCCGGGCCGCTCGCCGACAACCGCTGCGCGGGGGTGCCGTCGAGCTCGACGCGAAATTGCTTGCGGGTCTGGTCGATACCGGGCTCAGCCCGCACCGCGAACCCGGGGGAGGCGGTGTGCACCGCGAAAAGACCGGTGCCGTCGGCACCGTCGGCAAGCACCAGTACGACGTCGGCCGCCGCGGCGTCGGAGACCTCGCCGAGCTCGCCGCGCAGCACCACACCGGCATCGGTCGGGTGCGCTGCGACGTTCTCGAAGTCCAGGAAGCTGACGGTGGCGATCGTCGTGCCGTCGGCGATGCCTGCCAGAATCGTTGCCGCGCTGTCGTTCTCAACGAGGCGCGTCAAGGTGCGCACTGCCGCGACCGCGGTCGACAACCAGGGCCCCGGATACAGAGCAGCACCGAGTTCCTCGGCCACGACACCGGCTTCGACCATCGTCATGCCGGCACCGCCGTGTTCCTCGGGTACCAGCAATCCGGTGGTGCCGAGATCGGCAAGGCCTCGCCACACCGCGTCGGCTTTACCGTCCATGCCGGTCGGGGCGTCGAGCAATTCGCGGACATGGCCCGAGATCGGCGCCTTGTCGGCAAGAAAGCGCCGGGTGGTGTCGCGCAGCGCGAGCTGTTCGTCGGTGAGTTCGAGATTCATTTCCGGGGCAATCCGAGTATGCGTTGCGCGGTGATGTTCTTGTTGATCTGGGTCGTGCCGCCCGCGATCGTCAGCGAACGCGAGGTGAGGCGGTAATTCGCCCACGGGGCCGCCGTGCCACGGCTACCCAGCACGTCGAACGCCAAGGCAGCCAGGTCCTGTCCGATTTCACCCCACACCGTCTTGGCCAGGCTGGCCGAGCCGAACGCGTCACCGCCGTGCAGCGTCGCCGAAATCGACCGCTGGCACAGCACCTCGAGATACTTGATGCGGACCGCGATTTCGCCGAGGCGCCGCAGCGTCACGGGATCGTTGAGCGCGTCGGAACCAATGGCGATGTCGTCGACCAATTCCTCGAGCCGCACCTGCATCTCGGCGTACAGCCGTGCGGCTCCGGCACGTTCGTGGCTGAGCGTCGTGGTGGCCACCTGCCAGCCGCCGTCGAGCGGCCCGAGCAGCGCGTCGGCCGGCACCCGCACATCGTGGAAGAACACCTCGGCGAAGTCGGTGTCACCGTTGAGTGTGACCAGCGGACGCGCCTCGATGCCGGGTAGCTTCATGTCGACGATGAAGCACGAAATCCCTTGATGTTTGGGGGCGTCGGGATCGGTGCGCACGTAAAGCTGGCACCAGTGCGCGCGGTGTCCCAGCGACGTCCAGATCTTCTGGCCATTGACGACGAAGTCTCCAGCGCCGGAGCCGTCCCGGACCGCCCGGGTACGCAGCGAAGCGAGATCGGACCCCGCTTCGGGCTCCGACATGCCCTGACACCAGATGTCGTCGGCGCGCATCATCCGCGGCAGCAGTGTCTTCTTCTGCTCCTCGGTCCCGTAGTGCATGATCGCGGGCGCGATGTTGTTCATACCAATCACGTTGAGCGGCATAGGAGCTCGGGCACGGGTGGTTTCCTCGGTGTACACCAGCTGCTCGAGCACGGTTGCGCCGCGGCCCCCGTATTCGCGCGGCCAGGAGACGGCGGCCCAGCCCGCGTCGGTCATGGTCCGGCTCCAGCCGCGCAGCATCTCGAACGTCGCATCGTCGCGACCGGAGGGCCGGCGGGCGGCCACCAATTCGTCGGTCAGGTTTTCCGACAGCCAGTCACGCAGTTCGGTGCGGAACTGTTCCACTTCCGCTGGATAGGAGAAGTCCACGTTTCCTTGACTCTGGTCGTCAGTGACTGCGATTTAGCCGGACTCTACGGCGGGGCATTTTTCTGGTCAACAACATCAGTCGCGAACCGGGTCGGGGAACGCGACTTGTGTTTCTCCAAGGTATTACCCGGCATCGCGCTGACGCCGCGCCGCTCACACACTTCCAGCACCTCGTCGACGATCGACGAAGGCACGACCAGCTCGGGCCGGATGGCTTGCATGAACCCGGATTCGGCGAGGAACTTCTCGTCGCCGACCGTCTCGGTGACCATCCGCGAAAAGCCGGTCGGCATCACCGAATTCGCCAGGATGCCGTGCGCCTCGCCCTCGATCGCGATCACGTTGGTCAGGCCCACCAGCCCGGCTTTGGCCGCCGCGTAGTGTGCCTCCATCGGCTGCCCGAAGATGCCGGCCGACGACGAGATGAACACGAACCGGCCGCCGCCGTTGCCTTTCATCACGCGATAGGCGGGCTGCGCCAGGTAGAACCCGCCGTCCAGATGGACCCGCAGCATCCGCGTCCAGTCGTCGTGCGAGAGATCCTCGAATGCGACGCTGCCGAAGATGCCGGCATTGCTGACGACGGCGTCCAGACGTCCGAATGCGTCCACGGCCGCATCGACGATCGCCTGGCCACCGGCTGGACTGTCCACGGAGTCGTAGGACGCCACCGCCCGGCCGCCCGCCTGGACGATCTCGTCGACCACCTGGTCGGCGACCTTGGAATCCGAGCCGTCACCACGCATGGAGCTGCCCAGGTCGTTGACGACGACTGCGGCTCCCCGGCGGGCCAGGTCCAACGCGTACAGGCGACCGAGTCCCCGACCGGCACCGGTCACCACCGACACCTGGCCGGTGAAGTCAATCATCATGAGCTCCTGATTCATTGACTGCTGTGCAGCCGGACTTTACGGTGGAACAGATATTTGGTCAACAAACGGAGGTGGCGCGTGGGGGACGACGCCGGTACCGACCGGTTGCAGGCCCTGGGCATGCTCGCCTCCGCGCTGGCGGGCCGGGCCGTCGCGGTCGCCGGACTGCCAGCGGGTGAACCGGCCTGGACCGACGGTCAGACGATCCACGTCGACGTCGCCACGAGCGCGCGTGCGCAACTCGAAGCCGTTGCCGTGCAGGCGTCGATGCTCGCGGCCGGTAGCCTGGAACCCGACGTCGTGAGTGGGTTGGTCCGGCGCCGCAAGTTGGCCAAGCGTTACCTCGCGGTCGAGGGGCATCGAGCCCTGGTTGCGAATACTGCTTTGCTGCCAACGGTTTTGACGTCGCTGGGCGACGTTGACATCGCCGACCGCAGCGATTCGCCTGCCGCGTCACTCAAGATCGCCGCATCCCGGGCCGCGGTGCAGGACCCGGCGCCGCGCTTCGGCGTGATTCGTGCGGCCAAGGTGCTGGCGGCGTGCGCCCGAACCGCCAAGCAAGCCGACGACGCGGCCCCCGGACACGTCCCGCGACGCGACGGTGCGCAGGAACTCGAGGAACTCGACGATGGCGAGGTCGACGACTCCGACGATCCCGATCTGTTCACCAGCCCGGTGGGGGGTGGCGGCTTCATCGGCAAGTGGCTGAAGAAGATGCTGTCGTCCGCACGCAAGACCGGCAGTGGCGGCGGACCGCCGGGCGCCGATGCCCCGACGCACCGCACGAACTCGGGAATCCGCGGTGCGCACGCCGTAGCGTCGCTGGCCGCCGCCTCGGCCGAGGACATCGACGACAAGAAAGCGGCAGCGGACGGGGTGCGGTATCCGGAATGGGATGTGGCGCGCAAGCAGTACCGGCCGGCCTGGTGCACCGTGCGGGAAGTCGAGCCCCCCATAAAAGCTGTTCCTGGCGCGGCGACCTGGCCCCTCGACGCCATCGGGGTGCGGCGGCCACTGTCCCGGCTGGGCATGGGGTTGCACCGCCGGCACCGGCAGTCGCAGGGCGACGACATCGACATCGACGCGGCCGTGGAGGCCCGCGTCGAGGTGCGGGCCGGGTCGGTGCCCGACGAGTCGGTGTACCTGGACAGCCTGCGGCGCCGGCGTGACCTGTCGGTGCTGCTGCTCCTCGACGTGTCGGGGTCGACGGCCGAGCCGGGAACCGTTGGCCGCACTGTGCACGAACAGCAGCGCGCGGCGGTGGCCAGCCTGACTGTTGCCCTGCACGACCTCGGCGACCGCGTCTGCCTGTACGCCTATTACTCACAGGGCCGCACGGCCGTCACCATGGTGCCGGTCAAGCGATTCGACGATCATCTCGACGCCCACATCATCAGGCGGCTCAACAGCTTGGAGCCCGGTGCCTACTCGCGTCTGGGTGCGGCCATTCGCCACGGCTCGGCGGTTCTGGAGGCGCGCGGCGGAACGTCGCGGCGGCTGTTGGTGGTGCTCTCCGATGGCCTTGCCTACGACCACGGGTACGAGCGGGCCTATGGCGCGGCGGACGCCCGCCGCGCACTCACCGAGGCGCGGCGGCGGGGGACCGGTTGCGTGTGCCTGACTATCGGCGCGGGCACCGACGTGGCGTCGCTGCGCCGCGTGTTCGGCAGTACCGCGCACGCGACGATCGGACGCCCGGATCAACTTGCGGGCGTGATCGGACCGCTGTTCCGATCCGCGTTGCGCTCGGCAGAGGTGCGCCGGCGGGTGACGGCCTGATGGTAGCCGGGTGCGGCTGATACCAAGTCCCCGAATGCAGTTGGCGTTCAGCCCGGGAATCCAAACGTGCATGTCAGCGGTCTTGAAACAAACATCTGTTCCGGGTTAGGCTCCAAGAAATCGCGAGAAGGGACGTTATGGCCAACGAGTCTGGGATCGCCAGCCGCAATGGCGCGGCTCCCGACATTCGGCCCTACTACCAGGCGGTGGGCAACGAAGAGGCGGTGTTCAAGGCCGCGTACCGCCAGGGTCTGTCGCTGGTGTTGAAGGGGCCGACGGGCTGCGGCAAGACCCGCTTCGTCGAAGCGATGGCCCACGACCTGGGCCGGCCTTTGATCACGGTGTCCTGCCACGACGACCTGACCACGGCCGATCTCGTCGGGCGTTATCTGCTCCGCGGCGACGAGACGGTGTGGGTGGACGGCCCGCTGACCCGGGCGGTGCGCGAGGGCGCCATCTGCTACCTGGACGAAGTGGTGGAAGCCCGGCAGGACACCACGGTGGTGTTGCACCCGCTCGCCGACTACCGGCGGCAGCTGCCAATCGAGCGGCTCGGCGTCACGCTGGACGTCGCACCCGGATTCGGTCTGGTGGTGTCGTACAACCCCGGGTACCAAAGCGTGCTCAAAGACCTCAAGGATTCGACGCGTCAGCGCATGGTCTCCATCGAATTCGGTTTTCCCGCAGCCGATGTCGAACAAGGCATCGTCGCGCACGAAGCGGGCGTGGACGCCGCCACCGCGGCCGAACTGGTGCGCTTCGGCCAGGCCATCCGTCGCCTGGAAACCGGGGGACTGCGCGAAGTCGCCTCGACCAGGGTCCTGATCGCGGCGGGCCGGCTGGTCGCGGAGGGTCTGACCATGCGGGAGGCGGCGCGGGCCGCGATCGCCGGACCACTCACCGACGACGTGGCGGTCGGTAGGGCGCTGGGCGAAATGGTCGACGTCTATCTGGGTGCGGGCGGATAGATGATTGACGCTTCGCGGCCCCGCCGCTACGGTCTGAACAAAAATTAGGTCAGCCAAGGATCGGTGCGACTGAGCGCATCACCCGGGAGGTCAGATGTCCTACGAAAGCAGTGCTGAGCCGATCAAGGTCGGCTACCTGATGGACTTCACGCTGCCACCGGGTTTCCCTGAGGAGCTGTTCGCCTCGTTCACCCAGACTTTCGACCTCATCTTCGAGGAGGCCCTCAGCCAGGGCCTGATGGACCGTCCGGTGCAGATGATCTACCGCGAGGTGGAGGGGCTACCCAAAGGCTCGGTCAAGGCGGTGATCGATGCGTATGGCGAACTGGTCGACGAGGGCTGCCTGGTTGTCTTCGGCCCCAACATCACCGACAACTGCGTGCCGCTGCGCGAGGCGATCGAGGAACGGTTCAAGGTGCCTGCGATCAGTGTGACCGGCACCGACGACTGGTTGGGCGAGTGGACATTCGCCTTCCCGCAGGGATCGATGACCGACGAGCCGATCTTCCTGGCCGACTTGATCGCCAAACGCGGACTCGCCGAGATCGGTGTGCTGGTCGAGCAGAGCCTGATCGGTGAGAGCTACCTGAAAAACCTCCGAAGTGCGTGCCGGCGCAAGGGCATTCGCATCGTGGCGGAAGTTGCGATCGCCCAGACCGCTCAGGACATCAACGCTGCGGTGCAGACGCTGCACGAGGCCAAGGCCGAGGCGATCGTGCACCTGGGCTTCGGATTCGGAATCGTCTTCATCAATCCGGCGCTCGAGGCCCTCGGCTGGGATCCACCCCGGTTCACCACCACCGCGTGGCAGAACGCTTGGGTCAACCCGATCATGTGGAACGCCTTCATGGGCTGGACCGGTGTCGACCAGTACGACGAGGCGAACCGGATCGGCCAGGACTTCCTCGACAGCTACGCAGAGAAATACCACGGCAGTCGCCCGGAATTCTGCGTGACCGTGGTCAACCGCGACGTCGCCGCGACACTGGTGCGCGCCTTCACCGACGCCCATCCGCTCAGCCCGCGCGGCGTCAAAGAGGCACTGGAGCGGGTCAAGATGATGCCCGCCGCGTCCGGCGCGCCGGGGACTCGAGTGTCGTTCGGCAAATGGACCCGCCGCGCCTGGATGGGCGCGGGCTACCTGGTGGCACGGACGCTGGATGCCGACGGCGTCAACTCGCACTTAGTGGATCGCTTCGGAGAGGAAGACTGATGTCCACAGAACAGTCCGCACCATTGAAACCAGACGACAAACCCACGCCGCCGGGCGCCAACAAACGCGGCTGGGGTGGCTGGATCGCCGGTGCCGCGCTGGCTGCGTTCGCGCTGTTCTTCATCGCGAATTGCCGTGTCGCCCTTGACCCGCGTGTCGCCAACCCGAATGTGCAGGGCCGGCCTCGTCCGGTGAAGTTCCTCTTCGGACTGGACTACATCACCTTCCTGCACATCTCGACGCTCATCATGCTGCTGGTGCTGCTCGTGGTGTTCATCAGGGGCTGGCGGCGCAATCCGGGCAGCCCGGTGATGCTGATGTTCCTGTGCACCACGCTGATCGTGTGGCAGGACCCGATCATGAACTGGTCGCCGTTCGCCGTCTACAACCCCGATCTGATTCACTGGCCCGAATCCTGGCCGCTGGTATCGCTGTCGCCGACTGTCGAGCCGTTCGTCGTATTCGGTTATGTCACTTTCTATTTCGGGCCGTACTTCCCCGCGGTCTGGATCCTGCGCAAGTTGCAGGCCAGGTTTGGGCCGCAGGCGTTCGTCTCGCGGCACCCGCTGGTCAGCCTCGGCCTGCTCACCTGTGTGATCGGTTTCATCTTCGACGCTTGGCTGGAGATCCAGCTGGTGCACGCGGGCATGTACATCTACTCACAGGTGATCCCGTGGGGTTCGGTATTCACCGGCACCACATTCCAATTCCCACTGATCTGGGAGTCGTTTTCCGTCACCTTCGTGATGGTGCCCGCGGCAATCCTGTGCTATCGCGACGACACCGGGAAGTCGGTGGCCGAGAAGCTGGCCGCGAAGGCAAAGCTTTTCCCCAGCCGTCCGGTGCTGGGCACCTTCCTCGTCATGTTCGCGATCATCAACGTGTCCTACTTCGCCTACGGCGCCTGGTTCTGGGTGATCAAGGTCAGCCACGCGGCGACGTCGGTGGCTTGCCCGTGGCCTTATCCGGAGGCCAAAGTCTATGATCCGCAAGGGTTTTACGAGAAGGCCGGTGCGCAAGGCCCCTACTCGGTCGGCATCTGGTCGACCTGGGCAAGCGGGGAACCCAACGGGCGACCCCACGTCGATCCGCCGCCGCCGGGTCAGGGCGCCTGTGCTGTCCAGGATCAAAAAGCGAGCAAGAATGGCTGAGCCGCGCACCGTCGTCATCACCGGCGCCTCTCGCGGCCTGGGATTCGCGTCGGCCGTGCGCCTCTACGGCGGGGGGTGGCGCGTGGTCGCGGCCATGCGCACTCCTGAGCGCGGCCTTGCACTGCTGCGGCAGGCCATTCTGGACCAAGGGTTGCCGCCGCCCGACGACGACCGGCTGATCGGCGTGCAGCTCGACCTGCTGGACTCCGCGTCGATTACCGCGGCCGCCAAGACAATCGAGGAAGCCGTCGGCGCGCCGTTTGCCCTGGTGCACAATGCCGGGATCTCCGCGGCCGGAATGGTCGAAGAGACCGATATGGCCTTGTGGCAGAAGATGTTCGCCACCAGCGTCTTCGGTCCGGTCGAACTCACCAAGGCGTTGTTGCCGTCGATGCGGGCGGCGGGCCAGGGCCGCATCGTGCTCGTCGCGAGCAGCGCCGGGGTACGCGGGCAACCCGGCACCGCGCCGTACTCGGCCTCCAAGGCAGCCATGGAGCGCTGGGGGGAGTCGATGGCGTGCGAGATCGCGCCCTTCGGTCTCGGGGTCACCATCCTGGTCTCCGGCACTTACGACACCGAAATCATCACCGACGCAGGCACTATCGACGACCGTAATTTCGGCGGCCCCTATGCCAGGCTGCACAGCACCATGAACAGCCGCGGGCGGTTCGCGATGAAGATGGCCCGTCCGCCCGAGCGGTTCACCGACGGCCTGGTCAAGGCGCTGGCCGACGAGGCGCCGTTCCGGCGCCGCGGGGTGGGGCCGGATGCGTCGATGTTGTTGGCGTTCAACCGAGTTCTGCCCGCCTCGGGCATGCATCACATGTCGCGGACGGTGCTGGGCATACCCAGACAGGGTTCGATGCGCGACGGCGCGTGGCCGCTGACGACAGCCCAGAAGGCGATGGTGCTGGCCGCGCGCGTTCTACCGCAGCCGGTGCTGCAGCGCTTGACCGCGTTGGCGGCACGGCGTCAACAGGGGAGTGAGGGGAAATAATGGAACAGCTATTCGACGACCTGGAGGACTTCGGCTCCTTCGACGACGCGATCTCCGGTGACGTGCGTGACCCGTACACCGAACTGGCGCGGCTGCGCCGGGAGGAACCGGTACAGCGACTCGAGACGTCCGGCGCGCTTCCCCATGAGGAATCACTGCCGATGTTCATCGTGTACCGCCACGAGGACATCCAGCAGATGCTGCGCGACAACGAGACGTTCTCGTCGTCGGCGGTGATCGCCGCGTTCGGGCCCGTGCTGGGCGAGGGCGTGATGCTGGGCATGGACGAGCCGGTCCACGGCCGGCTGCGGTCGCTGGTGTCAAAAGCGTTCTCGCAGAAGTCATTAGCGCGCTGGCAGGACGAGTTGGTCGGCCGCGTGGCGAACAACCTGATCGACAAGTTCGCACCCAACGGGAAGGCGGATCTGGTCAAGGAGTTCACCTTTGACTACCCCAGCCAGATCATCGCGGGCTTGCTGGGCTTGCCGGAGCAGGACTATCCGCAGTTCCAGCGCTGGTCGATCTCGCTGTTGAGCTGGCTGATGAACCCCGAGCGTGGGCTCGCGGCCTCGGCCGCGCTGTGCGAGTATTTCGCGCCGATCCTCGAGGCGCGCCGCGCGGAGCCGAAGGACGACCTGATCAGCGCGCTCGGTGCGGCCGAGATCGACGGGGAAAAACTCGCGGACGAAGAGATCTTCTCGTTTCTGCGGCTGCTGCTGCCCGCCGGCGTCGAAACGACGTACCGGTCGTTGGGCAGCCTGCTTTTGGCGCTGCTGTCCGATCCCGAGCAGTTGGACGCCATCCGCGCCGACCGGTCGCTACTACCGCAGGCCATCGAGGAAGGCGTCCGGTGGGAGTCCCCGCTCTTGACCATCACCCGGGTGGCGACGCGCGACACCGAACTCGGCGGGGTGGCGATCCCGGCCGGGGCGACGGTGATGCCGATGCTGGGTTCGGCGAACCGACAGGAGGATCGTTACCCCGATCCGAACACGTTCAACATCCATCGACAGGCCAAGGCAAATCTCGGGTGGGGCTACGGGGTGCACGTCTGTCTCGGCATGCACCTGGCACGACTGGAGATGCGCACCGCGATCAATCTGCTGCTGGATCGGCTGCCCAATCTTCGGCTGGACCCAGACGGGGACGACCCGCACATCCGCGGTCAGGTTTTCCGGTCGCCCACGTCGGTACCGGTGCTGTTCGATGCCCAGAAATAGGGCTGCTACGGCATCGTCGAGCGTGCGGTAATCGCACGTCAAGGGGGCTGCCCGCAGGTTGCAGGTTGCCAATCGGCTAGTTTCCAGTAAGGCTCTCCGCAGGGACGAGTCACAAGCGAACGAGTGTAAAGAGAGCTGAACAGAAATGGCTGACACTGTAAAGGTCCGGTTCGAGCCGAAGATGATGATCGACGGCAAGCTCGTCGAGGGCCAGGCCGGCACCTTCACCAACATCAACCCGGCGACCGAGGAGTCGCTCGGCGAGGTGTCCGACGCCTCCAAAGAGGACATGCACCGGGCCATCGATGCCGCCCGCCGCGCCTTCGACGACACCGACTGGTCGACGAACAAGGAGCTGCGCAAGCGCTGCCTGCTGCAGCTGCACGAGGCGATCGAGTCCGAGATCGACGAGCTGCGTGAGGAGCTGATCCTCGAGGTCGGCGCGCCTCGCGCGATCACCTACGGCCCGCAGCTGGACGCACCACTGGCCGACGGGCTGAAATATCCGGCCCGGCTGATCGACTCGTACGCCTGGGAGACCGACCTCGGAGACCGGGTCATCAGCCTCACCGGCGCGAACACCACGATCAAGGTGTGGCGCGAGCCGGTCGGAGTGGTCGGCGCGATCGTGCCGTGGAACTTCCCGTTCGAGGTCACCCTCAACAAGCTCGGCCAGGCACTGGGCAGCGGCAACACCGTAGTGCTGAAGCCGGCGCCGAACACCCCGTTCAACGCGAACCGGCTGGGCCGGCTGATCGCCGAAAAGACGGACATCCCAGCCGGTGTCGTCAACGTCGTCACGGCCTCGGACCACTTCGTCGGCGAAGAACTCACGTTGTCGCCCAAGGTCGACCTGATCTCGTTCACCGGCTCGACGGTGGTCGGCAAGCGGATCATGGAAAAGGGTGCGGCCACCATGAAGCGGCTGTTCCTGGAGCTCGGCGGCAAGTCGGCCACGATCGTGCTGGAGGACGCCGACTTCGCCACGGCATGCATGGTCGGCATCGCGCCGTGTATGCACGCCGGTCAGGGCTGCGCCAACCCAACTCGGTTGCTGCTGCCGCGATCCCGCTACGACGAGGGCGTCGAGATCCTCAAGAACATCTACGAGAATGTCACGTGCGGTGACCCGCAGGATCCCGGAACGCTGTGCGGGCCGGTGATTTCGCAGCGCCAGTTCGAGCGGGTGAACAGCTACATCCAGAAGGGCGTCGACGAGGGTGCCACCGCTCTGGTCGGTGGCCCCGGCGCGGAAACCGGCTTCGACAAGGGGTATTACATCCGCCCAACGCTCTTCACCAACGTCGACAACAAGATGACCATCGCGCAGGAGGAGATCTTCGGCCCGGTGCTCTCGGTCATCCCGTTCGACGACGAGGAGGACGCGATCCGGATCGCCAACGACAGTGTGTACGGCTTGGCCGGCAACGTGTTTGCCGGTTCGCTCGAGCGGGCGCTGTCGGTGACCCGCCGGATCAAGGCCGGCTTCATGGGCGTCAACGGCGGTGCCGGGTACGCTGCCGATTCGCCGTTCGGCGGCTACAAGGAGAGCGGCATCGGTCGCCAGAACGGTATCGCCGGCTTCGACCAGTACACCGAGATCAAGTCGGTGGCGTACCCCGCCGTCGGCTAGACCGCAACGATGTCGACATTGCCGCCGGGGTTGTGATCTCACGCGCGTTGCGACCCTGGCGGCAATGTCGGCGCAAGCACGCGTCGTAACCGGCTGCGACACAGCCTTTTCAGTGCAGATGTCTCGTGGGCGCCGTGCCGGGTTCGGCTGTGCGCTCTGGGCGGAGTTCGTCGGCGTGTCGTCGCCCTCCCCGCACACACCTCGGGGACAGGAGCCCGCTGGCCGTCAACTTGACCTAAAGTTTGTTCCGACTTAGATTGGGAGGGGCGACAGCGCATGGGGGTGGGCATGACGGAGTACGAATCGGTTGACTTCTTCACGGACGCGTCGCTGAACCCCGATCCCTACCCCTATTTCGACCATCTGCGCGGGCAGTGCCCGGTCCTGCCGCAGCCCCAGCAAGGCGTCGTGACCGTGACCGGGCACCAAGAAGCTCTTGCCGTCTACAAGGATCCGGCGTTCTCGTCGTGTGTTTCGGTCGCGGGACCGTTTTCCGGGCTACCGTTCGAGCCCGAGGGAGACGACATCGGCGAGCTGATCGAGGCGCACCGGTCGCAGATCCCGATGAGCGAACACATCGTCACCCAGGACGCGCCGGAGCACACCCGCACCCGGGGGTTGCTCAGCCGGCTGCTGACGCCCAAGCGGCTCAAGGAAAACGAAGACTTCATGTGGCGGCTGGCCGACGCGCAGCTCGACGAGTTCGTCTCCCGCGGCAGCTGTGAATTCCTCGACGCGTACGCCCGGCCGTTCTCCGGATTGGTCATCGCCGACCTCCTTGGGGTTCCGCCCGAAGATCACGAGGAGTTCCGAGCGGTGTTCTCCGGCAAGGTCTCCGGTGGTATCGAGGATGACTCGATGACGCGTGCGCTCAACCCGCTGGAGTATCTCAACGACAAGTTCTCTGCCTACATCACCGAGCGCCGCGAAGAACCGCGATCGGACGTGCTGACGGAGCTGGCGCTGGCCAAATACCCCGACGGCGCGACTCCTGAAGTCATGGACGTGGTGCGACTGGCCGCCTTCCTGTTCGCCGCCGGCCAGGAGACCACCACGAAGTTGCTCAGCTTCGGGGTGCGCATCCTCGCCGAAAACCCTGATCTTCAGGCGTTGCTTCGCGAAGACCGCAGCAAGATACCGGCTTTCGTCGAAGAGACGCTGCGGATGGAAAGTCCGGTCAAATGCCACTTCCGGATGGCGCGGACCACGACGACAGTCGGCGACAGCAAGATCCCCGCCGGCAGCACGGTGATGCTGCTGCCGGGAGCGAGCAATCGTGACGGGCGTAAGTTCGATTCGCCCAACGAGTTTCGCGTGGACCGTCCCAATGTTCGCGAGCATGTGGCCTTCGGGCGGGGTAATCACTCGTGCCCCGGCGCACCGCTGGCCCGGGCAGAGGGGCGGATATCGCTGAACCGCATCCTCGACCGGATGTCCGACATCTGCATCCTCGAGGCAGCACACGGACCGCCTGACGCCCGTCGCTACAGCTACGAACCCACCTGGCAGATGCGCGGGCTCACCGAATTGCACGTCGGGTTCACGCCAATCCGGTGAGCGGGCACGAGATCGCCGACTGGGACCCAGGCTTCACCGAGCGGCTGGTCAGTGCGGCCGCGCCAATCGCGAAGCGGTGGTTCCGGTTCGAGGTGCGCGGCCTGGACTCGATGCCGCCGCAGGGCGGAGCCCTGATCGTCGCGAACCACTCGGGCGGCATGTTCACCCCGGATGTGTTGATCTTCGCCGCGGCGTTCTACGACGAATTCGGTTACGACCGGCCGTTGTACACCCTGGGGCACGACGGGCTGTTCCCCGCCCCGGTGGCGGACTGGCTGCGCCGGCTCGGCGTGATCCATGCCAGCGCGGCCAACGCCGCGGACGCGCTGCGCTCCGGTGGCGTCGTGCTGGCCTTCCCGGGTGGCATCTACGACGCGTATCGGCCCACGTTGACCTCCAATGTCGTCGACTTCAACGGCCGCACCGGATATGTCAGGTCCGCGCTCGAAGCCGGCGTGCCGATCGTGCCGGCCGTCTCCGTCGGCGGGCAGGAAAGCCAGCTGTTCCTGACGCGCGGAACCTGGTTGGCCAAACGGCTGGGCCTGAACCGTTTTCGTTCCGACATCCTGCCGCTCACCCTGGGCTTCCCGTTCGGGCTGAGCATGATCGTGCCACCGAATCTGCCGCTGCCGACCAAGATTGTCACCGACGTGCTGGAGCCGATCGACCTCGGTGCGCGCTTCGGCGCCGACCCGGACGTCGCCGAAATCGACGCTCACGTCCGCTCGGTGATGCAAGTCGGCCTGGACCGGCTGGCACGACAGCGCCGGTTCCCGATCATCGGCTGACGTGGTGCGTTAAGGACCTGCCGCACAACGGAGTTCACTGAATTCCCGGACCATGGCATCGGTCACCTCGTGCGTGTCGTCGAGGGTGCGGTCGTCGGCGATCACCGAGATGTTGAGCTGGTCGACGTAGCTCCACACGGTGATGTTGACCCCGCACGCGGCGATCAGCGGGCCCGCGGAGTAGATCTCGCTGACCACAGCGCCGGCCAGCCGGCCGCGCTCACGCGGCCCGGCCACATTCGACACCGGGACGTTGAAGAGCCGGTTCTTGGCGTTTCGTCGGGCCAGCCGATTGAACACCGGCGGTGCGGCGATCGGCGGCAGGTAAGTGATCAGCTTGCCGTACAACTCAGGGCCGAACAGTTCGTTGTTCTCCTTGGCGATGGACGTGGCCAGCGAGGTCAGGCGGACCCGCTCGCGCGGATCTTCGACATGCGTCGGCAACGAAACCACCATGCCGCCAAGCTCATTGCCGCTGATCCGGTCGGGGGACCGGTCCGTGCTCGCCGGAACCGAGGCCACCAGCGGCCGGTCCGCGGCGCCGTCATAGCGCACCAGCAACTCCCGTAACGCCCCCGCGGCCATGGCCATCACCAGGTCGTTGATCGTGATCCGCAACTGCTTGCTGGTTTCCTTCACCTGCGGCAGTGACAGCGTCGCGGTGGCGAAGGTGCGGCCAGGGGAGACCACGTGGTTGAGGAATGTGGCCGGGGCCTGCAGCAGCCCGGCGAGATCCGGCTGCTTTTCCCGCTCCCGAGCTCGGCGCCGGAGCCGTCGGGCACCGGCCAGCGCCTCGGCGACGACGCCGGGCAACGCCGCGAACTGTTGCGCGTGGTCACGGCCGGCGGCCCGCAGCAGCTCCGTCGTCGACGGCGGAGCGCAGTCGGTGCGACCGCGCGTCTGAGCCGGCACCGGGTCGTCCGGGTCCATGAGCTTGGCCAGCAGATTCGCCGAGGCAACCCCGTCGGCCAGGGCATGATGCATCTTGCCGATAACCGCGACTCTGTTGTCGGCCATGCCCTCGGCGACGTGAAACTCCCACAGCGGGCGACTGCGATCCAGTGGGGTGCTGGCGACGGTGCCGATCACCTCGTCGAGTTCCCGGCGCCCGCCCGGGGCGTGCACCTGCACCCGTCGCACGTGGTAATCGAGATCAACCTCGCAATCTTCCAGCCACATCGGGTGGTGCAGGCGCCAGGGAATGTCGACGAGCTGGTAGCGCAACGGATCCAGTCGAGGCAGCCGGTGCAGCAGCGTGTCCCGGAACAGTTCGAAACTGAAATCGCCGTCGGTGGCGTCGACGACCGCGACCTTGAGCGTGTGGGTGTGCAGATTCGGCGTCTCGCTGTACAGCAGCATCGCGTCCATACCGTTGAGCCGCTTCACTCGACCATTATCGCCGCGTGCACGCCGTTGTGGAGAACAAACTTCTGGTTCGGCACGAGGGTCCCGTCTGCGCTGACGGCGTCGCGGGTGCACGTCGGGCGTGTCAGACCACCCCGCCACCCGGCCGCCCAACCCCTTGGTTGACAATCGACGCAAGAACCAGTCAAAGGAGACACAACCATGCCCGAAGCTGTCATCGTCGAGGCCGTGCGCTCACCCATCGGCAAGCGCAACGGAGGACTTTCCGGGGTGCACCCCGCCGAGTTGTCCGCACAGGTGCTCAACGGACTGGCCACCCGCGCCGGCATCGACCCCGAAATCGTTGACGACGTGATCTGGGGCTGCGTGATGCAGGCCGGCGAGCAGGCCCTCGACATCGGCCGCACCGCGCTGCTGACGGCCGGCTGGCCGGAGACCGTTCCGGGCGTGACCGTCGACCGGCAATGCGGTTCGAGCCAGCAGTCCATTCACTTCGCCGCGGCCGGTGTGGTGGCCGGGCACTACGACGTCGTCGTCGCCGGTGGTGTCGAGTCGATGTCGCGGACCCCGATGGGGGCGTCGCTGGCCAACGGTGGGCGGCCCTACCCGGACGCTTTCCTGGACCGCTACGACCGCCAGGTTCCCAACCAGGGCCTGGGTGCGGAGATGATCGCCTCACAATGGGGTCTGGACCGCACCACACTCGACCAGTTCTCCCTTGACTCACACGAAAAGGCTGCTGCCGCACAGGATTCCGGAGCGTTCGACGACCAGATCGTCGGCATTACGGTAGCCGATGGCTCAGAAAAGTCAGTGGTGCTCAAGGACGAAGGCATCCGCCGGGGCACTCCGATGGAGAAAATGGCCTCGCTGAAGCCGGCATTCAAGGAGGACGGCGTGATTCACGCCGGTAACTCCTCGCAGATCTCCGACGGTGCGGCCGCGCTGTTGTTCATGTCCGCCGAGAAGGCCAAAGAGCTAGGGCTGAAGCCAATTGCCAAGGTGCACACCGCGACCCTGGCCGGAGCCGACCCTGTCATCATGCTGACCGCACCGATCCCGGCCACCCAGAAGGTGTTGAAGCGGTCCGGGCTGTCCATCGGCGACATCGGCGCCTACGAGGTCAACGAGGCGTTCGCGCCGGTTCCGCTGGCCTGGCTCAAGGACATCGGCGCCGACGAGACGAAGCTGAACCCCAACGGCGGTGCGATCGCGCTGGGCCACCCGCTCGGCGGCTCGGGGGCGCGGATCATGACCACCCTGCTGTACCACATGCGGGACAAGGGAATTCGCTACGGTTTGCAGACGATGTGTGAGGGTGGTGGCCAGGCCAACGCCACCATCGTGGAGCTGCTGTGACCGACGCCGACGGCGCTGCCGCGGTGTTGGTCGAGCGTCGCGGGAACGTGATGGTGATAACCATCAACCGGCCCGAGGCGCGTAACGCGATCAATGCCGCGGTCAGCATCGGCATCGGCGACGCGCTGGAAGAAGCGCAACACGACGCCGACGTCCGGGCCGTGGTGATCACCGGGTCCGGCGACAAATCCTTCTGTGCCGGAGCCGATCTCAAGGCGATTTCGCGCCGCGAGAACATCTATCACCCGGACCACGGCGAGTGGGGCTTCGCCGGCTACGTGCACCACTTCATCGACAAGCCCACCATCGCCGCGGTCAACGGCACCGCACTGGGCGGCGGCACCGAGCTGGCGTTGGCCAGCGATCTGGTCGTCGCGGACGAGGCCGCGAAATTCGGTCTGCCCGAAGTCAAGCGCGGACTGATCGCCGCGGCCGGTGGCGTTTTCCGCATCGTCGACCAGCTGCCCCGGAAAGTGGCGATGGAACTGCTGTTGACGGGTGAGCCGATGACGGCATCCGACGCCTGGGAATGGGGTCTGGTCAACCAAGTCGTCAAGGACGGCTCGGTGCTCGACGCCGCACTGGCGATGGCGGCGCGCGTCACCGTCAACGCGCCGCTGTCGGTGCAAGCCAGCAAGCGCATCGCGTGCGGCGTCGACGACGGGGTGATCACCGGCGACGAAATCGGCTGGGAGCGCACCGTCAACGAGATGCGGACGCTGATCCGGTCCGAGGACGCGAGGGAAGGCCCGTTGGCCTTCGCCGAGAAGCGCGAGCCGGTCTGGAAGGCCCGTTAGCTCGCTAAGACGTTGACGCCGAAGCGAAACAGTCCGGGGATCCGCTCGCACGCCGGTACGATCGCGCCACGCGTGGCGCGCGGCGTGCTGGCCAGCACCACCGTGCGGGTGAGCAGCCGGTAGTTGCGGGTCACCCGGTGCCAGGCCTTCTCGTAGGCCTCCGGTGTGTCGTTGACGATGGCGCCGACGGCGGCGCCGGCCTGCTTGACGGCCAGGCTGACGCCTTCGCCGGTCAGTGCGTCCTCGTAGCCCGCCGCGTCGCCCACCAGCAGCACCCGGCCCGCGACCCGGCGGGATACCACCTGTCGCAGCGGGCCGCAGCCGCGCGCGGACCCACGGCTGCCGCCCTCGAGATGGCGGGCCAGCCGCGGGAACCAGGCCAAGTCGGGCCGTCCCTGCGAAAGGATCGCGACGCCGACCAGATCGGGTTCCACCGGAGTCACGTACGCCTCACCCCAGCGCGACCAGTACACCTCGACGAACTCCGACCAGGCGGGCACCGTGAAATGCCAACGCACGCCGTAACGTCGCGGCTTTCCGGCGGTCACCTTGATGCCGACGCAGCGCCGGACCGTCGAGTGCAGCCCGTCGGCGCCCACCAGGAATCTTGCGCGCACACCGGCTGCGGTGACGCCGTGCGCGTCCTGCTGCACACCGGTCACCTTCGCCCGAATCCATTCGGTGTCTTGCTCTTTGGCCCGCGCCTGCAGGGCTGCGTGCAAAGTGGTGCGACGCACGCCGCGACCCGGCCCGGTCCGGAATCGGGCCTGCGCGCGGCGCTGCTCGCTGACATAGGCGATTCCGTGAAACGGCATGCCGACCGGATCGACGCCCAGCGACGTCAGTTCGGACAGACCGCCGGGCATCAGCCCCTCGCCGCAGGCCTTGTCGATCGGGCCGTCGCGCGGCTCGACCACCACCACCGAAAGCCCGTGCCGGCGCGCCTGCAAAGCCGTGGCCAGCCCGCCGGGGCCGCCGCCGACGATCAGCAGGTCGGTGTCGTAGGAACTCACGTGTACCCCAGGGCCGAGTTCTCCACCCGGATGCGCACGCTCAGCAGGATCGCGTTGGCGACCGTGAACGTGGCCGCGGTCAGCCACGCCGTGTGCACCAGCGGTAGAGCGAACCCTTCGGCCACCACAGCAACATAGTTCGGGTGATGGAGGAACCGGTAGGGCCCGCGCCGCACCAGGGGCGCCTCCGGCAACACGATCACCCGAGTGTTCCACCGTCGGCCCAGGGTGCCGATGCACCACCAGCGCAGCACCTGACTCAGCGCGGCGATCAGGAGCATCGGCCAGCCCAGCCAACCGATGAACGGCCGGTGCAGCAACAGCGGTTCGGCCACACAGCCGACCAGCAGAGCACTGTGAATCACGACCATCACGACGTAGTGCGGACGGCCGAACTCCTTGGCGCCCTGGGCGAAAGACCACTGTGCGTTCCGGTTGGACAGCACCAGCTCGACGACGCGTTCCAGCGCGACCGCCAAGATCAGCAGGTAGTACATGTCACTACTATCTCGTGTCCGGCGTTACCAGGCCAGCAGAACCAGTTCGGAACAGAACGCCGGGCCCATCGCGATCATCAGACCCAGCGAACCCGCCGGCGGCGGATCCGCCAAGTTGGCGCGAAGCACATCGAGCACCGAGACGGAAGAGAGATTCCCGTTGGCGCGCAACGAATTTCGTGTCCGGTCAAGAGCATCACCGGGCAACTCCAACACTTCCAAAACCGCATCGATCACCCGTGGGCCGCCGGGGTGGCACACCCATCGCGAGATGTCCTGCGGGGTCAGCCCATGGTCGGTGAGGAATTGACGAACATCTTCACCCAGGTACTTTTCGGTGATCGTTGCGACTTCTGCCGAGAGCACGATCCGGAAACCGTCGGCGCCGATCTTCCAACCCATCACCTCCTCGGTGTCCGGGTAGAGCCGGCTGCGGGTGGTCAGCACCCTGGGTCGCCGGCTGTGCTCGTCGATGCGGTTGGCGCCCTTGGCGATGACAGCGGCGGCGCCGTCACCGAAGAGGCTGGTGGCGACGAGATTGGCGATGGAATTGTCGTTGCGCTGGATGGTCAACGAGCACAGCTCGACCGCGAGCAGCACCGCGACCTGGTCGGGAAATGCGCGCAAGTAGTCGTGCATCCGTGCGACCCCGGCGGCGCCGGCGACGCAGCCCAGGCCGAACAGCGGAATTCGTTTGATGTCCTGGCGCAATCCGACGCGGGCGGCCAGCCGCGCCTCGAGCGTGGGTACGGCCAGGCCGGTCACGGTCGTCGAGAAGACGATGTCCACCTCCGACGGCTGCACGCCCGCCTCGTCGAGGGCCCGCACCAGCGCCCGCTCGGCCAGGTCGAGGGCGACGTCGAGGTAGGCCTCATTCGCCTCGGTGAAATTGGCGAGCTGCTCCATCTTGTCCAAGGGCAACGCAATATGGCGCGACTCGACTCCGCTGCTGAGCGCGAACCGGCGAAACTCCGGGCCCGCAACGTCGATGAGCCGGTCGATGAGTTCTTCTTGGTCGTAATAGTTACGTGGAAATTCAACTGCGACTGCCGCGACGGATGGTTCCGCGTTCGTTGTCGGTGTCGTTAGGTCGAGGCTTGCCGAACTGTCCCCCGTGATGTTGTTCATGCACGAAGTCACGGCGCCCCGCGTGAGTTAGTTCAGCCTAACTTTGTGACCATGACCACTGGTCATTTCTGTTTGAGCCCCCCGGTGCCTGCCTGGGGGCTTATCGCGCGCCGCTGGGCAAACCGCGTTCGGGTTTAGCCGTGGCTCGTGCGGGATAGGGTCAGGTATATGCGAATTTTGGTAACCGGTGCGACGGGCTACGTGGGATCGCGACTGGTCACGGCGCTGCTGGCGGAACAACACCAGGTGCTGGCCGCCACCCGACACCCGAAGCGGTTGAAGCGATTCGGGTGGTACCGCGAGGTTGCACCGGTGCGCCTCGATGCGTCGGATCCGGCGTCGGCGCACGCGGCGATGGATGCCGCCGGCCCGGTCGACGTGGTGTATTACCTGGTCCACGCGATCGGTCAGCCGGACTTCCGCGACGCGGACCAGGCCGCGGCCGCCAACGTCGCCATTGCCGCCAGGGACGCCGGGGTGCGCCGGATCGTCTATCTCGGGGGCTTCGTCCCCGCCGACGAGGCGCTATCGGACCATCTGGCCAGCCGGGCCGAGGTGGCCGAGGCGCTGACGATCCCCGACGGCCCGGAATTGGTGTGGCTGGGCGCGGCGGTGATCATCGGCGCGGGCTCGACGTCGTTCGAGATGATGCGATATGTCGGTGACCGTTTCCCGCTGATCCCGGCGCCGAGCTGGATGGAGAATCCGATCGACCCGATCTCCATTCGCGACGTGCTGCACTACCTCGTCGCGGCGGCAGATCCCGAGCGGGTCCCGGCGGGCGCCTACGACATCTACGGTCCGGACACCACGTCCTACCGCGAGCTGCTCAAGACGTATGCCCGCGTCTCCGGCAGGTGGCATGCCACGTTGCCGGTCGGCCGCATCGACACCTCGCTGGCGTCGTTGATCACCGGGCTGGCGTTGCCGGTGCCTCACGGGCTGGCCGGAGACCTGGTCGGATCGCTCGATCACCCGATGGTGGCCGCGGCCAGCGACCTGCGCAGCAGGGTGCCCGATCCGCCCGGAGGTCTGCTGAGCATCGAGGAGGCCATGGCGCGGGCGTTGGCAGGGACGTCGCGCACCAGGCCGCGTCCGGTCAACGCACTGGCCGATCCGCACGACCTGGCCGACACCGACCCGGGCTGGGCCGGCGGCGACGCGTTGCGCATTCGGCGGCTGGCTCGAGCGGTCACGCCGCCCATCGCGCGGCCGACGCTGCGGTTGGTCAACCGGGTACCCGGTCCGGTGGCCGGAGCGCTGCGCACTAGCCTGGACATCTTGTTGACCCTGACCCCGAAGGTCCATTCGGCATGACGCAGCAGACCAGCCCGTACCACGCCAGCGTGTTCTCCGAGCTGCGTCGAGCCGTTACCAATGTCGCTGTGCCACACCACGAGTCGCCCTCACTGGTGCGCAGACGCCGTGTCGTCGTCACGATCACGTTGGTGGTCGGCGCTGCGGTGCTGGGCTATTCGCTGCGGCGCGCCCCGGGCGAATCGAGTTTCTACTGGCTGACGCTGGTGCTGGCCGCGGTCTGGATCGTGGGCGCGTGGCTGTCCGGGCCGCTGCATCTGGGCGGTATCTGCTGGCGCGGCCGCAATCAGCGCCCGGTGATCAGCGGCACGGCCATCGGGCTGCTGCTCGGTGGCGTCTTCGTGGTCGGCGGCCTGATCGCCCGCGAAATTCCGCCTGTCGCCGCGCTGATCGCCCGAGTGCTGCAATACGCAAGCCACGGATCGTTCTGGCTGGTCGTGGGTATCACCCTGATCAACGGCATCGCCGAGGAGATGTTCTTTCGCGGCGCGCTGTACACCGCACTGGGTCGCCTTGCGCCAGTAGTCATTTCGACTGTGCTGTACATCGCCGCGACCATGGCCAGTGGGAATCCGATGCTCGGCTTCGCCGCCATCATCCTGGGCACCGTCTGCGCACTGGAGCGCCGGGCCAGCGGCGGCGTGCTGGCGCCGATACTGACGCACTTCTTCTGGGGCCTGATCATGGTGCTGGTGCTGCCCCCGATGTTCGGCGTCTAGGTCGAGGTGGCGCCAACGACGTTGCGCGCCAGCGCTGCCAGCGCGATGGTGTGCACCGGGCGGGCGAAAAACCAGTACAGCCGGCCCCGTACCCCGGCCGGCACGAAGACCGCCCGTTGCGTGTACGTGCTGCCGCCGCTGTCTTCCGGTGTAACGGTCATTTCCAGCCACGCCGTGCCGCGGGCGTTGAACCGGGAGCGGAGCCGCAGTTTGGTCCCTGGCTCGCGTTCCGCCACGCTCCATCGACGGTTGCTGGTCGCCGCCTTCTCGGCTGCGGCCCACACCTCGTCGGGCGTGGAGTGGGTTGCTGCGGTGCGCACGTCGGTGTAGACGACCTCGCCCGCCCAGACCGGATCGCTGGGCAGCGGCTCGGCGGGTTCGGAGTCCAGCGAGTCCCAGCTGGCGTCGGGCAGCCCGCGTGCCGCACGGCCCAGCGCCAGCGCGACGGCTCGACGATAACCGATCAGGCCCTCCGGCGGCGGCGCGATGATGCCGTCGATGTCGGAATTACCCATTACCGCATCGCATTCCAGCGATTCGATCAACGGTCGCGCCAGGCCGGACGGAATCGGGGTCACCGTCCCCACCCACAGACTCGCGATCGTCGGGGTGAGGAACGGCAACACGAACAAGTAACGCTGGTGCAGGCCAGCGACTTCGGCGTACATCCGCATCATGTCGCCGTACTCGAGGACGTCGGGGCCGCCGACATCCCAGGTTCGCGATGACGGCACCGCGGCGGTGGCCGCGGCGACCAGGTAGTAGAGCACGTCGCGTACCGCGATCGGCTGAATCCGGTTGTGCACCCACTTCGGCGTCGTCATCACCGGCAACCGGTCGGTGAGATGGCGGATCATCTCGAACGACGCTGACCCCGACCCGATCACGACACCGGCCTGCAGCACCACCGTTTCTATCCCCGAGGCGATCAGCGCTTCGCCCACCGCTTTACGCGACTGAAGATGCGGCGAGAGCTCGCGGCCGTCGGGATGCAGACCAGACAGGTACACCACGCGGCGCACTCCGGTGCGGCGTGCCGCGGTCACGACATTGCGGACCGAGCGATTCTCCTCGTCGGCGAAATCCTTCGAGCTCCCCATCGAATGGACCAAGTAGTAAACGACATCCATGCCGTCGAACGCGTCGACCAACGAGTCGACGTCGCCGAGGTCACCGCGCGCCACCTCCACCCGGTCCCGCCATGGCACGTCGGCCAACTTGCTCGGCGTGCGGGCCAGCGCACGCACCTGATGGCCTTCGTCGAGCAGCCGCGGCACCAACCGCGCGCCGATGTAACCGGTCGCCCCGGTCACCAGACAGCGGAGCTGTCCCTCCATTGTTTCCCTCCCTGCGCGTCAGTCATTCGGAACTGACGTAACAGAGGATTGCCGATTCGGCGGTCGTTAAGCGTGCTAGCTGTCGGTGAAGTTCGGATTGCGGCGTTCCTGGAATGCCGTTGCGCCCTCGGCGAAGTCGGGCGAGCGCAGCAGGGTGGACTGGCCGCGCAGTTCGCGCTCGAGCGCGGCGTCCAATTCCGTCAGGGTCGCGGCGTTGATCGAGTCCTTGGTCTTGGCGAAGGCCACCGCGGGCCCGGCCAACAATGTCGCGATCACCTTGTCGACTTCGGCGTCGAAGTCCGCGGCCGGGTAGACGGCGGTGACCAGTCCGGCCGCCAACGCCTCGGCGGCCGGGATCCGCTCGGCCAGCAGCGCCATCCGCATCGCGCGAATCCGGCCGATCGCCGCCGCGACCAGCGCCGAGGCGCCGCCGTCGGGCATCAAGCCGATCTTCGTGAAGGCGAGCATGAAAAACGCTTTGTCAGAAGCCAATACGAGGTCGCACGCGGTGGCCAGGGAGACGCCGATCCCGGCCGCGGGTCCCTGGACAACCGCGACGACCGGCCGCGGCAGCGCCACGATGGCGCGAATGGCGCGATTGGCCTGCTCGATGATCTCGTCGCCCGGTCCGGCGCCGGCGAGGTCGTCGGCGCTCATCCCGGCCCCCGAGCAGAAGCCCCGGCCCGCGCCGCCGAAGCGCACGACTTTGACCCGTGGATCGGTGGCCGCGGCCTCCATCGCGTCGGCGATCCCGGCGAGCACCGGTGCGGTCACCGAGTTGAGGCTGTCCGGCCGGTTGATGGTCACCGACAGGACGCCGTCGGTCAACACGACGGCAAGATCGGTGGTGGAGGTCTGGGTGTCAAGCACAGATTCCGACATGGGGCTCACCCTAACGACCGGTTGGGTGACCGGGGTGCGCGGCCGTCGAGCGCGGCTGCGAAGATGCCAACGACCGGGTTGACACGCGTCAGAGCAGACGAAAGGTCGGTGGTTGTGATGGCAGGACCGCTTGGTGGACTACGGGTAGTGGAGCTGGCCGGCATCGGGCCGGGCCCCCACGCCGCGATGATCCTCGGAGATCTGGGTGCCGACGTGGTGCGCATCGATCGCCCCACCAAAGGCCCTGGGGGGCCCGGCAGTGTCGCGAAAGACGCCATGATGCGCAACCGCCGGGTGGTGACCGCCGACCTGAAGTCCGACGAAGGCCGCGAGACCGTCCTGGCGCTGATCGCCAAAGCCGACGTGCTGATCGAGGGCTATCGCCCGGGCGTCACCGAGCGGCTCGGCCTGGGACCGCAGAACTGCGCGAAGGTCAACGAGCGATTGGTCTACGCCCGGATGACCGGGTGGGGGCAGACCGGCCCGCGCAGCCAGCAGGCCGGCCACGACATCAACTACATCTCGCTCAACGGCATCCTGCACTCCATCGGCCGGGTGAACGAACGTCCCGTCCCGCCACTGAACCTCGTCGGCGACTTCGGTGGCGGTTCGATGTTTCTGTTGCTCGGCATCCTGTCGGCCCTGTGGGAGCGGCAGAGCTCCGGCAAGGGGCAGGTCGTCGACGCCGCGATGGTGGACGGCTCGAGCGTGCTGGTTCAGATGATGTGGCAGATGCGTAACTCGGGGATGTGGACCGACGCCCGCGGCACCAACCTGCTCGACGGCGGCGCGCCGTACTACGACACCTACGAATGCGCCGACGGGCGGTACGTCGCGGTCGGTGCCATCGAGCCGCAGTTCTACGCCGCGATGCTGACCGGGCTTGGCCTGGACGGCGCCGACATTCCGGGGCAGAACGACGTCGGCCGCTGGCCCGAACTGCGCGCGATTCTGGTCGAGAAGTTCGCCAGCCAGGACCGTGACCACTGGGCCAAGGTGTTCGCCGAGTCCGACGCGTGCGTGACGCCGGTGCTGGCGTTCGGTGAAGTCGAGACCGAGCCGCACATCACTGAGCGGAACACCTTTTACGAGGTGAACGGCGGCCTGCAGCCGCTGCCGGCGCCGCGGTTCTCTCGTACCGCGCCGGAGACACCGCGCGCCGCGGCGCCGGTGACCGACGTCGCCGACGTCCTCAACGACTGGGTATAGTTCCCAACCAACAAGTTGGTCGGCAGGATCACGAAAGGATTGGCATGGAGATCAAAGACGCCGTCGCCGTCGTCACCGGGGGCGCCTCAGGTCTGGGCCTGGCGACCACCAAGCGCCTGCTCGACCGCGGCGCCCAGGTGGTGGTGATCGACCTTCGCGGTGAAGAAGCGGTCCGCGAGCTCGGTGATCGCGCGCGCTTCGTCGAGGCCGACGTCACCGACGAGGCCGCCGTCGGCAAGGCGCTGGACACCGCGGAGTCGATGGGCACGCTGCGCATCAACGTCAACTGCGCCGGCATCGGCAACGCCATCAAGACGCTGTCCAAGGACGGCCCGTTTCCGCTGGACGGCTTCAAGAAGGTCATCGGCGTCAACCTGATCGGCACCTTCAACGTGCTGCGGCTCGCGGCCGAGCGCATCGCCAAGACCGAACCGATCGGTCCCGATACAAGCCCGGAGCGCGGCGTCATCATCAACACCGCGTCGGTGGCCGCATTCGAGGGCCAGATCGGTCAGGCCGCCTACTCGGCCTCCAAGGGCGGCGTGGTCGGGATGACGCTGCCGATCGCCCGCGACCTGTCGCGTGAGCTCATCCGCGTGGTGACCATCGCACCGGGGCTGTTTAAGACGCCGCTGCTGGGATCGTTGCCCGAGGAGGCACAGGCATCGCTGGGCAAGCAGGTGCCGCACCCGGCGCGCCTGGGCGATCCCGACGAGTACGGCGCACTGGCCGTGCACATCGTGGAGAACCCGATGCTCAACGGCGAGGTGATCCGCCTGGATGGCGCCATCCGCATGGCCCCGCGCTGACGGGCCCGCGGCGCACCGAAAACGAAAACCTCAGAAACCCAAAAACCCCCGCCACGGCGGGGGTTTTTGTTGGCAAAAAGAAGTCAGTGAGTGCGACGGAACCAACGGGAAACTGAGGGTTCGGCCATCAACAGCCGAGCGAGCAGGCTCATGTCAATCAGCTCGCGTTGGGAAGCGGGTGCCAGTCTTCGAGCTGCTCGGAGGTCTCGCCTTCCACCAGCACGTCGCCGTGGTAGAGGGCCTCGAAGTCAACCTTGATGACGTCTGCGCTCATGTCGTCGATCCACATGACACTGAGCGTATGGGCCACCATTAAGGAATCTTTGAGTCACGATTCGGAAAACCTTGGCAATTTACTCGCCAGTAGGGTTACCAGCCGGTTTTGGGGCCTGAGCAGCTTAATTAGCGCCCATTTTTCTAGCCAGACTCTTAGTGTTCGCGGGTTTGAAACTTCATCGAACCAATCGGTCAGTTACCCCGTACCTCGTTAAGGACTTGTTTGACACCTGTCACTTACCGCGGTTAGGTTACCGCGAACATGGTGCGCGCCCCGCGGGCTCGTCGCCGGGGGAGGACCCACAATGCTGACGAAGATCGCTCGGCTGGCCATCACCGCACCGCGGCGCATCATTGCGGTCGGAGTCCTGGTCTTCATCGCCGCCGCGGTCTTCGGCATCCCGGTCGCCAAGAGCCTCGCTCCGGGTGGTTTCCAGGACCCCGACTCCGAGTCCGCCCGGGCCATCGCGGTGCTGGCCGACAAGTTCGGGCAGAGCGGTCAGCAGATGCTGATCCTGGTGACCGCACCCGCGGGCGCCAACAGCGACCCGGCCCGCAAAGTGGGCACCGAGCTGGTCGACGAGCTCACGCATTCACCCCTTGTCTATAACGTGTCGTCCCCGTGGACCGCGCCACCGTCGGCCGCGGCAGACCTGACGAGCAAGGACGGCAAGTCCGGGTTGGTAGTGGTCAATCTCAAGGGCGGCGAGAACAACGCGCAGAACAACGCTCAGACCCTGGCCGACCAGTTCGTGCACGATCGCGACGGCGTGACCCTCCGGGCCGGTGGCTCGGCGATGGAGTACGCGCAGATCAACTCGCAGAACCAGGCCGACCTGCTGATCATGGAGATGATCGCGCTGCCGCTCAGCTTCCTGGTGCTGATCTGGGTGTTCGGCGGGCTGCTCGCCGCGGCGCTGCCGATGGCGCTGGGCGCGCTGGCGGTCGTGGGTTCGATGTCGGTGTTGCGGCTGATCACCTTCACCACCGAGGTGTCGATCTTCGCGCTCAACCTGAGCACCGCGCTGGGTCTGGCCCTGGCGATCGACTACACGCTGCTGATCGTCAGCCGCTATCGCGACGAGCTGGCCGAGGGTAGCGACCGGAACGAGGCATTGATCCGGACGATGGCCACGTCCGGGCGCACGGTGTTGTTCTCCGCCGTCACCGTCGCCCTGTCGATGTCCGCGACGGCCCTGTTCCCGATGTACTTCCTCAAGTCGTTCGCCTACGCCGGGGTGGCGACCGTGGCCTTCGTCGCGACGGCGTCCATCCTGATCACCCCGGCCGCGATCGTGCTGCTGGGCCCGCGGCTGGACTCCCTGGACGCGCGCAAGCTGGTGCGGCGGCTGCTGCGCCGCCCCGAGCCGGTACACAAGCCCGTCGAGCAACTCTTCTGGTACCGGTCGAGCAAGTTCGTGATGCGCCGCTGGCTGCGCTGCGGTCTGGCGGTCATCGCCCTGCTGCTGCTCCTGGGATTGCCGTTCCTGAGAGTGACGTGGGGCTTCCCCGACGACCGGGTGCTGCCGCGGTCGGCGTCGGCGCATCAGGTGGGCGATCAGCTGCGCACCAACTTCGCGCACGACTCCGCGACATCGGTGCCGGTCGTCGTTCCCGATGCGCGCAACGTCAGCCCGGCGGACCTGGACAGCTACGCCGCGGCGCTGTCACGGGTGTCCGACGTGTCAGCGGTGTCGGCGCCCAGCGGGACATTCGCCGGCGGACATCAGGTGGGCCCGCCCGCGGGGGCCACCGGTGTCAACGACGGCAGCGCGCTGTTGACCGTCAGCAGCACGGCGCCACTGTTCTCGCCGGCGTCTGACGCCCAGCTCAAACGGCTGCATCAGGTCCCCGGTCCCGCCGGGCGCAGCGTCGAGATGGCCGGCGTCGCGCAGGTCAACCGCGACAGCGTCGACGCGGTGACCGATCGGCTGCCGACGGTGCTGGGCGTGATGGCCGTGATCACCTTCGTGCTGCTGTTCCTGCTGACCGGCAGCGTGGTGCTGCCGGTGAAGGCGCTGATGTGCAATGTGCTGTCGCTGACCGCGGCCTTCGGGGCGCTGGTGTGGATCTTCCAGGACGGCCATCTCGGCGCCCTGGGCACGACACCGAGCGGCACGCTGGTCGCGAACATGCCGGTGCTGTTGTTCTGCATCGCGTTCGGGTTGTCGATGGACTACGAGGTGTTTTTGATCTCGCGAATCCGCGAGTACTGGCTGCAGTATCGGCCCGCCAAGTCGACCGCCAAGGAGGCGCACGCCGCCAACGACGAGGCGGTGGCGCACGGAGTGGCCCGCACCGGCCGGGTGATCACCGCGGCGGCGCTGGTGATGTCGATGTCGTTCGCCGCGCTGATCGCCGCGCACGTGTCGTTCATGCGGATGTTCGGCCTGGGCCTGACGCTGGCCGTGTTCGCCGACGCCACCTTGGTGCGGATGGTCCTGGTCCCGGCCTTCATGCACGTGATGGGGCGCTGGAACTGGTGGGCGCCCAAGCCGTTGGTGCGCCTGCACGAGCGGTTCGGCATCAGCGAGGGGCCCGCCGAACCGGCCGCGCCGATCGAGCCGATCGCAATCTCCGTGCAGCACAACGGGCATCCGGTCGGCGAGCCGGTCACCAATCTCGGGGGTTGACCCCGGCGCACGGCATGGCGGCAGAATTGCCGGTCATGCCGCGGATCGGCGGTCACGGACATCGGGGGGCCTTTATGCTGAGGCCCGTTCCGAGTCAGGAGGTGGGGGATGACGGCCGCAACGACAGCAACCTTTGAAAACCGGTTCTTCGCTCGGGTGTGGCCGGTCGCCGTCGCTCACGAGACCGACAAGATACGGGCGCTGCGCCGGGAGAACTTGGCGGGGTTGGCGGGCCGGGTGCTCGAAGTCGGCGCGGGCGTCGGGACGAACTTCCCGAACTACCCCGCATCCGTGCAGCAGGTGGTGGCCATGGAGCCCGAGCCGCGGCTGGCGGCGCGGGCGCGGGTGGCCGCCGCGGCGGCGGCCGTGCCGATCGTCCTGACCAACGAGACCGTGGAGGCGTTCAGCGGCGCCGAGCCCTTCGACGCGGTGGTCTGCTCACTCGTGCTGTGCTCGGTGCACGACCCCGTGATGGTGCTGCGGCACCTCTACGCGATGCTGCGCCCGGGCGGACAGTTGCGCTATCTCGAGCATGTGGCCAGCGCCGGCATGCGGGGTCGCCTGCAGCGCTTCGCCGACAGGACGGTGTGGCCGCGGTTTCTGGGTAACTGCCACACCCACCGCGATACCGAACGCGCGATTCTGAAGGCGGGATTCGTGGTGGACACCTCGCGGCGGGAGTGGACGCTGCCGGCCTGGTCTCCGATGCCGGTGTCCGAGCTATTGCTGGGCCGCGCGCGCCGGCCGCTACCCGAGCAGCGCGGGTAGCCGCTGCAACAACCCCGGCAACGCCTGACTCGCCGATTCGCGGATGCTCAGCGTCGCGTTGGCCGACAGCGGGGTGGGTTCGGGGTTGACCTCGATCACGGCGGTCCCACGCGAGAGTGCCAGGTCGGCCAGACCGGCCGCCGGATAGACGATCGCCGAGGTTCCCACCACCACCATCACATCGGCGGCCTCGGTCGCCTCGACGGCGCGCCGCCACGGCCCTTCGGGCAGTTGCTCGCCGAACCACACGATGTCGGGCCGGATCAGCCCGCCGCAGCCCGGGCACCGCGGCGGCTGCACCTCCAGCGCCGGTTCGGGCATCTCGGGCAATGCATCGGTGTAGGCCATACCGCAACGCGCACAACGGAATTCGAACAGGCTGCCATGCAGGTGGTGCACCGGGCTGCTGCCCGCCCGCTCGTGCAGATCGTCGACGTTCTGGGTGACGACACTGACCTCGGCGTAGTCCTGCCAGGCGGCGATGGCCCGATGCCCGTCATTGGGGTCGACGGTGCCGACCAGATAGTGCCGCCACAAATACCAGCCCCACACCCGCTCGGGATTGTCGAGCCAACCCTGGGTGCTGGACAGCTCGTAGGGGTCGAAGCGGGCCCACAGGCCGTTCTTGTCGTCGCGAAATGTCGGCACCCCGCTTTCCGCGGAGATCCCTGCGCCGCTGAGCACCGTCACTCGCATATCACCAAGATAGTCGTGGGTGGAGTAATACTGGATACGTGGAGCTGGGCGAATGGCTACGGGTCGACCTGAAGGCAGGCCGGCCGCTGTTCGATCAACTCCGGACACAGGTCATCGACGGCGTCCGGGACGGCGCCCTGCCGCCCGGCACCCGGTTGCCGACGGTCCGCGACCTGGCCGGGCAACTCGGCGTGGCGGTCAACACCGTGGCCCGGGCCTACCGTGAGCTGGAAACCGCGGCCATCGTCGAAACCCGCGGCCGCTTCGGCACTTTCATTGCGCGCTACGACCCGACGGATGCCGCGATGGCCGCCGCGGCCCGCGAGTACGTCCAGGTGGCCCGGGGCTTGGGCCTGAGCAAGGCCGACGCGCTGCGCTACATCGAGGCGGTACCCGACGAGGACCGGCGTTAGCCGAATTCCAACATCGTCAGGCACGGTCGCATCAGCCGCAGGGCACGGGTGCGATAGAGCATCGACACCGCGGCGTTGAAGGTCTTGCCGCGTCCCGGTGGCAGCCGCAGGTCGTGGACCGCGCCGACCCCGGGCACGGTGTTGACCAGCTCGGCCGCCTGCGCGGCCGTCAACGTGAACGGCATCGGCGGCCCCTTGTACCGCGACGAGGTGCGCACGCCGGATTCGCTCACCTTGGAGACCCAGGCCGGCGGCAGATCGAACATCATGGCGCCGCCGGGAAACCTGCTCGCGCACTGCGCGATCAGTGCCAACGACTGCTCGGCCTGCAGGTACATCAACAGGCCCTCGGCGGTGATGAACACGCCGCCGTCAGGATCGACCGAATCCATCCAGCTGTAGTCCAAGGCTGACTGCGCGCAGATCGACACCCGCTCCGACGGCGGCAGCAGCCGGGTCCGGATGTCGATGATCGCCGGCAAATCGATTGTCAGCCAACGGAATCGATCGTCGGAGGTGGCCGCATTGAGCCGGTAGAAGCTGGTTTGCAAGCCTTCGGCCAGCGCCACCACGGTGGCCTTGGGGTGCGTGGCCAGATACGACAGCGCCTGGGTGTCGAAAAGCCGGGCCCGCAACGCGACGTCCTGGCGGGTGCGGCCGAACTTCGCGAAGTCGTAGTCGATCGAGTCGCACAGCGCTATCGCCATCGGATCGTCGATCAGGCGATCGGGGCGCCGCGCCTCGGTGGCCCGCGCGTTCAGCGTCAGTAGCGCGGTCTCGGAAACGCCGCCGAGGGAGACCTTGTCTTTCGGGCGATCTTGGGCTGGGGCCATCGAAAAAAACCCTACCCACCTTCAGCGGCCGAAATCTGCAAGAGTTTGGCCAGAGTCCGCACGTTGCGGGTGGTGGTCGACGACTTGTACCGCGGCTTGCCCATCGTCTTGCCGATCGTGCTGTCCAGCGTGCTGCCCTTGGGGACCTGCCAATAGATCACGCCGTCACCGCGGCTGATCTTCTCCTTCGGGCCCGCGGACAGCGCGGCGAGTTCGTCGAGCACGTCCGGCGAGGACACGAACGTGACGTAGGACTGGTAGCCGTCGACCTCGGCTTCGAACGGATAGTCCCCGACGACCGCGCGCACGGTGTCGACGTCGTAGACCAGTACCCACGCGTCGTAACCGAACCGTTCGCGCAGCGTGGCTTCGGCTTTCGTGCGGACCGCGGCCGCCTTGCCGGAGGACTCCAGCAGCACATTGCCGGTGGCCAGAACCGTGCGCACCGCCGTGAAGCCGGCGTCGGTCAGGGCGTCCGCCACCTCGGCCATCTTCAGATTGACGCCGCCGACGTTGACGCCCCGCAGGAATACCGCGTACTCGCTCATCCTCCGATTGCACCAGAGCGACGTCCGAGCGACGTAGTCTTTGGGGATGGGACGGCAAGTCTTCGACGACAAGCTGCTGGCACTGATCAAGGGGAACTCCCTGGGAGTGCTGGCCACGATCAAGCGCGACGGGCGGCCGCAACTGTCGAACGTGAGTTATCACTTCGACCCCCGCGAATCGGTCATTCGGGTATCGATCACCGAGCCGCGGGCCAAGACCCGCAACCTGCGTCGTGACCCGCGGGCTTCCATCCTGGTCGACTCCGACGACGGTTGGTCCTACGCCGTCGCGGAGGGTACGGCCGAACTGACACCTCCGGCCGCCGCGCCCGACGACGACACGGTCGAAGCGCTGATTGCGTTGTATCGCAACATCGCCGGTGAGCATCCGGATTGGGACGAGTACCGCGCCGCGATGGTCACCGATCGGCGAGTGGTGCTGACGTTGCCCATTTCGCATCTGTACGGCATGCCTCCGGGCAAGCGCTGATCGGGCTAAGCTGCCGCTATGGCTGAGTCGAACTCCAAGCAGGACGCTTCGGGGGCAGAAGACGAGAACAAGCGCAAGTTCCGCGACGCCCTTGACCGCAAGTTGTCCAAGTCGTCGGGCGGATCCGACCACAAGGACAGTGGCGGCAAGCAGTCGCGAGCCCATGGCGCCGCCGGCGGCGGCCGTCGGGAATTTCGCCGCAAGAGCGGCTAAAGGCGTTGCCGGATTTCGGTTTTCACTAGTCCGGGGCGAACAGCGCGATCGATGGATCGTCGTGACCGGGTTTCCCGCGCAGGCTTCCCCGGGTGCTGGGGTGGGAGAAGTCCATTTGGGACGGGTCGTTGCGGTAAGCCCAATCCGCGACGATGGTGCGCTGGCTGAACTTCCACCGGCCCTGGTGCTGGGTGTAGGTGTCCAGGTACCGGCCGCCGATGACGACGTCGATGTCGTGGTCGGGTCCGGCAAAGGTGTGGAACACCAAACAGTAGATCTCGCCGCGAGCGCTCTGGCCGTCGATCACGAAGTTGGTCGTGGTGATGTTGTGTTGGGAGACACGCAGATACGGCTCCGCCGCCTGTAGCTGCGCGATGAACTGCTCGACGCCGCCGCTGGAGAACTCGCCGTGCGCGTCGGTCGCATCGGGGTGATACAGGCCGCGCAGCGTCTGATAGTCGGCGCGGTCGACCGCCCGGCAATACGCCATGACGAGCGCCTGCAACTCGTCGCGGGCCAGCATCACCGCCAGCCGGGCCTCATCCACCACCTCGTCACCATAGGTGGTTATGCGCTGGTCGCGCGCACCTTTGAGGTGGGTAGTCTGTCGAGCACAGAGGTCTAGGCGTGTTCAGCGAAAGGTTGGTCGTTGACAGTGAAACTGTGGCTCGCGCAAGAACCTGAGGCCGACGCGCTGCTGAACGAGAACCCGTTGGCCCTGCTCATCGGAATGGTGCTCGATCAGCAGGTGCCGTTTGAGACCGCTTTCTCCGGGCCCAAGAAGATCGCCGACCGCATGGGCAGCTCACGGCCTTTTTCGGCGGTCGAAATCGCCGACTACGACCCGGACAAGTTCGCCGCGCTGTGCTCGGAAAGGCCTGCGATACATCGCTTTCCGGGATCGATGGCCAAGCGGATCCAGACCCTGGCGCAAATCATCGTGGACCGTTACGACGGCGATGCGGCCGGGTTGTGGACTGCCGGCGACCCCGACGGCGCGGAGCTGCTGCGGCGGATCAAGGGCCTACCCGGCTTCGGTGACGTCAAGGCGCAGATCTTTTTGGCTTTGCTGGGCAAGCAGTACGGCGTCACGCCGAAAGGCTGGCGCGCGGCGGCCGGGCAGTTCGGCAAGGCCGGCACGCACATCTCCGTCGCCGACATCGTCGACGCCGAATCGATGGGCGAAGTGCGGTCGTACAAGAAGCAGCTGAAGGCCGCAGCCAAGGCGGCGAAGTAAAAGTAGTGGTTCACCAAAAGGGAAGGGCAGCAACGTGAAGACACACATTACGTGTCCGTGCGGAGAAGCCATCGTCGGCAAAGACGAGGACGAGCTGGTCGATCTGACGCAGGCTCATCTGTCCAGCGTGCATCCGGGCCTGGAGTACGACCGCGACGCGATCCTGTTCATGGCGTACTAGCCGGCCCCCGGACAAAGGCGAGCGCGCGTGTCGTGCGGTGACACGCGCGCTCGCACTAGGGGAGGGTGTTGGTTGGCTTTACGGCACCACGGTTGAGCCGATGGTCGGCAGGAACTGGCACTGCTTTTCTTTGGTCGTGACCTGGCCGAAGATCGTCGACATGACGCTGCCCGACCCGGTGTCGGCAATGCCGGTCAGTGTCGTCGGCCCGTCGGGGTTGATGTCGGTGCGCGGCTTGAGCGTCACCGTCCCCGACTTGCCCGTGGTCAGGTTGACCCAGGTGACGTTGAGCGGCAGCTTCTGCACCTCGGCGGGTCCTGGCGTGCCGACCGCGGTGAACACGTAGGCGGTCTGGCCGGCCTGGGGGCCGGGCAGCGGAATCGTGGCCGGCCCGGCCACCGACAACGCCGCCGCGATCGAGCTACTGCCGTCGGCGAGGCAGTTGCTGCCGATCGAGGGGTACATGAAGTCCTGCGTAATCGGTGCGCCCGGACCGAAGTCCGGGTTCGCCGCCGGCGCACCAGGTGCGGGCGCCGGGCTCGGTGCCGGCGCGGCTGACGGTGCCGGCGCAGGTGCCGCGGCCGGGGCGGGTGCGGCGGCTGGGGCG
>NZ_LZSC01000081.1 GCF_001665235.1 Mycobacterium sp. 1100029.7 | reverse complement strand
GGTCCACATAGTCGGCCAGGACCGGCTTGCGATGCAAGGTGGTGTCCAGCCACCAGCCGCCGCCCACGATTCCGGCCCACCACCACCGGCGAAACCCGCAACGCGGATGCCTGCGCCCGACCGGCCGGCGCCGCCGCGCGGTAAGCGCAGGAAACGACGGTGGGGACGGGCGATCACCTCGACATTGCTGATCATGCTGTTGCTGGCGGCGGCCGGAATCGTGGGCGGCGGCAGGCCTGCGAGCGGGGGCCGGTTGCGAGACGCGGGGCAGCGGCACGGTGTGTTCGGAAGCGGCCGGGGGCGGACGGACGGGGCGCTGCATGACCGGCGGTGGCTCGGGACGCGACCCCTGCGGGGGGATCGGTCCCGGACGCCGTCCGTGGTGCGGTGATCGGTCGCCGTTCACCCAGCTAACGTACGTGGCCCGGCTCGGCGGCGGCAGACACAACCCGCCCGCGTGGGCGCGCGTCAACGAATTACGGCCGGGCTCGCAAGCCGTTGATGAACGGGCAACCCATCAGCACTCGGATGGCCTGGCTCAGGCCGGTCATGTCGTCCACCGGCTTGTGGAAGGGCAGCCGGATGTCGTGGTCGCCGTCGCTGCCTTCGATGCGGAACCGCACGCCGTACCGGTCGAGGCCCAGCGGGCGGATCTGTCCGCGCCGCAGCGGCGCCGGCAGCCGCGACACCAGGCGTGCCACCACGTCGGCGTGGGCATTGTCCAGATGCCACAGCAGGCTCGACTCGATCTCGCAGAACGGATCGGGCCGGGCGGCGAGCAGGTCGTCGATGTCGACGGGCTCGGCGCCGGTTGCGTCGGTCACCACCACCGAGGCGACCTCGAGGCGCAGCAGGGTGAACCGCTCGTCGCCGGGCTTGGGCGGCTGGCACTGTGGCGTGTCGACCTGCAGCAACGCCGGGTGCGGACACTCGCTGGCGATCGCGTCCAGGGTGGGGGTGATCTCGGCCGGCGGAACCTGGCTGAGTCGGCCCCGCACCCACACCAGCGAACGCACCGGCTCACGCAGCGGCAGCGGCGCGTAGTCGGTCAGCTCGAGCAACGCCTGCGATCCGCAGACCCTGCGGTGGGCCGCGCCCTCGGCGGGAAGCGCGACCGCAAAGGAACCGTCGTGCAGGAGGTGATGCACCGGCGTGGGGACAGGGTCCTCGCGCTGGACGGCCAGCAGGGCGCCGCCGGCCCGGGCGCACGCGCTGCGGATGCGTTCGGCAGTCGTCGGCGCGGCGCTGGTCAGCGGTAACATCGTTCTCCTTCGTCCCTTAGGTAAGCCTAAGTTAACTTAGATCGTAGAGTGAAGCAAGGCCCGTTTCGTGCAGACCCCACTAGGGTTGTCAGCGTGGTCGGCATCACTTACCTGGGTCCCGAAGGCACCTTCACCGACGCGGCGCTCCTGCAGATGACGGACGCCGGCCTGATCCCCGATCAGCACCTGGGGCCGGTGCGCCGGCTGCCGATCGAGAGCACACCCGCGGCGCTGGAGGCCGTCCGTAGCGGGGAGACCGAGTACGCGTGCGTGCCGATCGAGAACTCGATCGACGGGTCGGTGACGCCGACACTGGACAGCCTGGCGAACGGGTCGCCGTTGCAGATCTTCGCCGAGACGACGCTGGACGTGGCCTTCAGCATCGTCGTTCAACCCGGCCGCACGGCCGCGACGGTTCGCACCGTGGCGGCCTTCCCGGTGGCGGCCGCCCAGGTGCGCCGCTGGCTGGTCGCACATCTGCCCGACGCCGAGCTGCGCCCGGCGTACTCGAATGCCGACGCCGCACGCCAGGTCGCCGACGGCGAGACCGACGCCGCGGTGACGTCGCCGCTGGCGGCGACGCATTACGAGCTGGGGGCACTGGCCGAGGGCGTGGTCGACGAAGCCAATGCCCGCACCCGCTTCGTTCTGGTGGGTCTGCCGGGGCCGCCGCCGGTGCGCACCGGTGCCGATCGCACCTCGGTGGTGTTGCGTATCGAGAACGCGCCGGGCGCGCTGCTCGCGGCGCTGGGGGAGTTCAGCATCCGCGACATCGACCTCACCCGTATCGAATCCCGGCCCACCAGAACTGAACTCGGCACCTATCTGTTCTTCGCCGACTGCGCCGGCCATATCGACGACGATGCGGTCGCCGAGGCACTCAAAGCGCTGCGCCGCCGTTGTGTGGATGTGCGATATCTGGGTTCCTGGCCGACGGGGCCGGCCACCGGTATCGGGCCGCCGCCGCCCGACGAGGCGGCGCGCTGGCTGGCCAGGTTGCGGGAGGGCAAGCCCGAGCAGGATTCCGGGGCGGGGGGATTCGATCGATGAGTGGTCGTTTGGTGCTGCTGCGACACGGCCAGTCGTTCGGCAACGTCGAGCGCCGGCTGGACACCCGGCCGCCGGGGGCAGACCTGACGCCCGCCGGCCGCGACCAGGCCCGGGCGTTCGCTCTGGAAGCCGGGCGACCGGCGCTGCTCGCGCATTCGGTGGCCAACCGGGCGTCGCAAACGGCAGCGGTGATCGGCGCCCAGGTCGACGTGGCCCCGCGCGAATTCGCCGGTATCCACGAGGTGCAGGTCGGCACGCTGGAGAACCGCAACGACGACGACGCCATCGCGGAGTTCAACGCGATCTATGACCGCTGGCAGCACGGCGACCTCGACGTACCGCTACCCGGTGGGGAAACCGCCAACGACGTGTTGGATCGCTACGTCCCGGTGCTCACCGACTTGCGGATGCGCTACCTGGACAACCACGACTGGGCCGGAGACATCGTCGTCGTCAGCCATGGCGCGGCGATCCGGCTGGTGTCTGCGGTGCTGGCCGGGGTCGACGGAAACTTCGCGCTGGACCACCATTTGGGCAACGCCGAGTCGGTGGTGCTGGCCCCGATCACCGACGGGCGGTGGAGCTGTGTCCGGTGGGGAACCCTCACGCCGCCGTTCTACCCCGAAGCCGACGCCACCCCGGTCGTCGACGCGGTGCGGTCGGGCACCGATCCGATGGGCTGATCAGACAGCCAGCGCAATCAATTCGGTGCAGGTGCAGCCGACGGCGTCACAGTCGATGACGAACGTGTGGGCGATCAGCTCGGGACTGACGCAGTCCGGCTCGGTGCACTCCGAACGGCGCAGTGAGTGTCGAATGATGGTGCCATGGCAGTGTTCCAGGCCTGCCAGGCAGTCGCGGCAATCAGCGCTCATATCCCGTTCCTAGCACCCGGCGCTGACAAATCTGCGCTGCCGCGCCCGCCGCGGGCGCATTATCTGTCGGGACTTCAGCCCCAGCCCAGCTCCTCTAGCCGGTCGTCGTCGATACCGAAATGGTGTGCGATTTCGTGGATCACGGTGATCGCCACTTCCTCGACGACGTCCTGGTCGGAGTCGCAGATGTCGAGCAGCGCTTCGCGGTAGATCGTGATGGCGTCCGGCAGCGATCCGCCGTAGTCGGAGTCGCGTTCGGTCAACGCCACCCCTTCGTAGAGCCCCAGCAGCTCGGGTTCGTCGCTGTGACGGTCCTCGACCAGGACCACGACGTTGTCCATGGCCGCCGCCAGTTTGGCGGGAATCAAGTCAAGAGCGTCGGAGACCAATTCGTCGAACCGCTGCGGATCCATCCGCACGGCCACCCGGCTAACCTCCGGGTGCGGGCTCGGCTGGCGGTGGCGGCCCGCCGGGCGCGGGAGCGTCCGGCATCGGCGGCGGCGCCTGGTTGGCCGGTGGCGGCGCGCCACCGTCGGCCGGAGGTGGCGGTTGGTCCTGCGGCGCCTGGGTGGCCGGCGCCTGGGACGCGGTCGCCCGCGGCGGCGTCACGACGGGCTGCTGCTGAGGCAGATGCTGATTGCCCTGCGGCATCTCCGGTGGAGTGTTGGACTGTTGCGGCGGGCTGGCCGGCGCCTGTTGCACCGGGATCGGCGGCAGCGTGAGCCGCTCCTCGGGGATGTCGGGCGGTGCCACCGGGGGCTGGCCGTTGATCAGCAGTCGACCCTTGGCGCTGTTGACCAGGGTGGCCCAGCCGCCGTTGCCCAGCGTCGCGCCGATGCTGCAGGCGACCTCGCGGCTACCGGCCGACCAGCTCGGCAGCGAGATCGTCGGGTAGATCAGCGTCAGCGTGGTGGTGCGCAGTTTGATCGGCGCCAGGTAGGCGTCGGTCATCTTGGTGCAGGCGTCCTTGATGTAGCCGTCCTGCTCGGGTTCGGGCGGCAGCGGACCGGGGAACTTCTCGGCCAGGTTGACCGTGCCGGTGACTTCCATCGCGTGCGGGGTCTTGCAGTCGACCGGCGCGTCGATGGGCTGGTTGGCCGTCGGGTCGATACCCAGGCAGGTTCCGGCGGGCCACACTTTGGACTGGTCGACGTCGGCGACCCTGCCCTTGAAGGCGGCCTGCTCGTTGTTGGCGCCGGGCATCTGCACCCCGCACAGCATCCGACGCTCACCGGACTGACGCCAGGCCCGGTCACCGGCCCACAGCAGGCTGACGCTGAACTTGCTGTTGGGGTCGTATTTGGGGCCCAGGTATCGGCGCACCGCGGCCTCGCATTGCTCCTGACTGATCTGCTGGATGCGAGCCGGCGACGGCGGGGCCGCGTTGGGCCCGTACTCCGAGCCGGGGAAGGTTCGCATGTCGATCGACTCCGCGACCTCGAACTTGTGGTCGTCGGTGCACTTGACGATGCTTGCCGCCTCGGGCGTGACATCGGGCCACATCAGGCAATCGCCGGTCTTGGCGCGGTTGAAGGTGGCGTCGCTCTTCGCGCCGGTGCTGGGCACCGGATTGCTGTCGAGATAGCCCGCGAGCCGGCCCTGACCGGCGCCGCCGACCGGCAGCGCGGTTACCAATCCGGCGATCAACAAGCCGCCGAGTGCGAACAGAAGTAGTGCGCGGCGGGTCGCGGTCGCCTGCAGCGTGCGCGGCAATTGGAAACTGGCCCGCTGCCGCTCCGCGTCAGTGGCGGGCGGGCTGGGTGCTGCTGCTTCCGACTGGAGCGTCTCCGACATCGACTCCATTCTGACAGGACGCCCGGGGGAGCGTGACAAAAGTTACAGATGTGAGTCCTGGGGGCTGTCGCGGCGGATGCTCCGCGCGGCCCGCGCCGAGCAAAAGTAATCTTCAGGCCGTGATCGACCTCAAGCTGCTCCGGGAAGACCCCGACGCCGTCCGCCGTTCCCAACTCAGCCGCGGCGAGGACCCGGCGCTGGTCGATGCCCTGCTGACCGCCGACGCCGCCCGCCGGTCGGCAATCTCCACCGCGGACACCCTGCGCGCCGAACAGAAGTCGGCGAGCAAGAGTGTCGGCGTCGCGTCGCCCGACGAACGTCCGGCCTTGCTCGCCCGGGCAAAGGAGTTGGCCGAACAGGTCAAGGCCGCCGAGGCCGCGCAGGCCGACGCGGAGACGGCGTTCACCGCGGCCCACATGGCGATTTCGAATGTCGTCATCGACGGGGTGCCCGCGGGCGGGGAGGACGACTTCGCAGTCCTCGACGTCGTCGGCGAGCCGCCGGCGATCGACAACCCGAAGGATCACCTGGAACTGGGCGAGTCGCTGGGTCTGATCGACATGCAGCGCGGCGCCAAGGTGTCGGGCTCGCGGTTCTACTTCCTGACCGGTCAGGGCGCGCTACTTCAGCTCGGTCTGCTGCAGCTGGCGCTGCGGCTGGCGGTGGAGAACGGCTTCATTCCGATGATCCCGCCGGTGCTGGTGCGCCCGGAGGTGATGGCCGGAACGGGTTTCCTGGGCGCCCACGCCGACGAGATCTACCGGGTCGAGGCCGACGATCTGTACCTGGTCGGGACGTCCGAAGTACCACTGGCCGGCTATCACTCGAACGAGATCCTGGACCTGTCCGGCGGGCCGTTGCGATATGCCGGCTGGTCGTCGTGTTTCCGCCGCGAGGCGGGCAGTTACGGCAAGGACACCCGCGGCATCATCCGGGTACATCAGTTCGACAAGGTCGAAGGCTTCGTCTACTGCACGCCCGACGAGGCCGAGGCCGAACACCAGCGGTTGCTGGGCTGGCAGCGTGAAATGCTGGCCCGCATCGAGGTGCCCTATCGGGTCATCGACGTGGCCGCCGGCGATCTCGGGTCGTCGGCCGCACGCAAATTCGACTGCGAGGCATGGGTTCCCACCCAACAGACCTACCGCGAGCTGACGTCGACGTCGAACTGCACGACCTTCCAGGCACGCCGGTTGGCGACCCGCTACCGCGACGACAGCGGCAAGCCGCAGACCGCGGCGACCCTCAACGGCACGCTGGGCACCACCCGCTGGCTGGTCTCGATCTTGGAGAACCACCAGCAGCCCGACGGCAGCGTGCGCATTCCCGAAGCATTGGTTCCCTTCGTCGGCGCCGAGGCGATCGAACCTCGGACGCGCTGAAACAAAGCCTTAGGCGTTGACGGTCGCGCGGTCCTGCTGGTGGCGGCGCTGTCGCTCCATGGTCGCGAAGTAGAACGCGAATGCGAACGCGAAGCTGGTGAACAGGCTGGACACGAAATACAGCCAGGGGTGGCGCAACCCGCGACGGTACCCGTCGACGATCGTAAAGATCGGCAGCAGAACCACATTCGCGATCGTGTAATCCTGGCTGGCCGAGCTGGCCGCGGGGTTGGTGAACATCAGTCTGATGTATTCGGCCCAGCTGCCGTGTTCGCCCCAGAGCGGATTCGTCGACCCGTGCGCGTATTGGGCAACGTAGGTGATGTTGAAATACCAGCCGAGTGCCACCGACGCGATGCCGACGACGTAGTACACGATTTCCATCGGCGAAAACAGCCCACCGTTGGCGGGGCGGGCGAAGACAGTTTTGTTGGCCATCACGATCCAGGTGATGACCGCCAGTCCGAGTACCGCGTGTGTGAGTAGCGAGACCATGGGCGCAGTCTCGCCCCCGCCGCGAAGTTTTGTCAATATTGACACAACAACTGGAACACCTCCTCCGATGACTTGGTACCTTACTGACATGGTTCGGCCCGCCCAGACGGCGCGCAGCGAGCGCACCCGCGAAGCGTTACGGCAAGCTGCCGTCGTGCGATTCCTGGCCCAGGGCGTGGAAGATACCTCGGCCGAACAGATTGCCGCCGACGCCGGCGTGTCGTTGCGGACGTTCTACCGCCACTTCACCTCCAAACACGATCTGTTGTTCGCCGACTACACCGGGCTGCACTGGTTCCGCGCGGCCCTCGACGCCCGGCCGGCCGAGGAAGCCATCATCGATTCGGTGCAGGCGGCCATCTTCTCGTTCCCCTACGACGTCGACGCTGTCACCAAGATCGCCGCGCTGCGCCAAGACGAACTGGACCCCGGCCGCATCGTCCGACACATCCGGGAAGTGCAGGCCGACTTCGCCGATGCCATTGCGGCACAACTACAACGGCGCAGCGGCGGCGCCAACGGTTCCGCGGACCGAACCGCGGACCAGCAGGTGCGCGCCGCGGTGACCGCGCGCTGCATCGCGGCCGCGGTGTTCGGCGCGATGGAGGTTTGGATGGTCGGTGCGGACCGGTCGCTGGGTGAACTCGCACGGTTGTGCCATGCGGCGCTCGAGTCGCTGCGAGCCGGGATCACCGATTCCTGGGTGACGGCGACGGTGCGTCAAGTTTCGTCATAATTGACAAAACTTTGCCATCATGCGAGCCTCCTCTCGGAGGTCGGGACATGACTGGTTATGACGCGATAGTTATCGGTGCAGGGCATAACGGCCTGACCGCGGCGGTGTTGTTGCAGAAGGCGGGATTGCGCACGCTGTGCCTGGACCCCAAGCTCTATGCCGGCGGAATGGCTTCCACCGTGGAGCTTTTCGACGGCTACCAGTTCGAGATCGCCGGCTCGGTGCTGTTCCCGACGTCGTCGGTGGTGGTCAGCGAGCTCGGCCTGGACACCATGCCGACGATCGACCTGGACGTGATGTCGGTCGCGGTGCGGGGCGTCGGTGACGATCCGCTGATCCAGTACAGCGATCCGATCAAACTGTTCACCCATCTCAACGAGGTGCACGGGGCGGAGGCGGTCAACGGCATGGCCGGGCTGATGGGCTGGGCTCAGGCGCCGTGTCGCGCGCTGGGCCGGTTCGAGGCGGGGACGCCGCCCAAGAGTATCGACGAGATGTATGCCTGTGCCACCAATGAATTCGAGCGTTCGGCGATCGACGACATGTTGTTCGGATCGGTCACCGATGTGTTGGACCGCTATCTGCCGGACCGGGAGAAGTTCGGCGCGATCCGCGGTTCGATGACGGTGCTGGCCGTCAACACCCTCTACCGCGGCCCGGCCACGCCCGGCAGCGCGGCCGCGCTCGCCTTCGGGCTGGGCGTTCCCGAGGGGGACACCATGCAGATGAAGAAGCTGCGCGGCGGCATCGGTGCACTCACCGAGCACCTGCGCCAGATACTGGAAAGCCATGGCGGTGAACTTCGGTTGCGTACCAAGGTGACCGAGATTCTCGTTGCCGACGGACAGGTGACCGGGGTGCGCACCGAATCGGGCGAGACGTTCGAGGCCCCGATCGTCGTTTCCGGCGTGGCGCCCGACGTCACAGTCAACGAGATGATCGATCCCACAGCGCTTCCCGCCGACATGCGGGAGCGTTATGCCCGGATCGACCACCGCGGCAGCTATCTGCAGATGCACTTCGCCCTGCAGGAGGCGCCCGCCTTCGCACCGCCCTACGAAATCCTCAACGACCCGGCCATGCAGGCCTCGATCGGCTTGTTCTGCACGCCGGAGGAAGTCCAGCAACAGTGGGAGGACGCCCGGCGCGGCATCGTGCCGGCCGACCCGACGGTGGTGCTGCAGATTCCCTCGCAGAACGATCCGGACCTCGCCCCGCAGGGCAAGCATGCCGCGTCGGCGTTCGCGTTGTTCTTCCCGATCGAGGGCGACGTCGATTACGGGCAGGCGAAGGTGGAAATGGGTCAGCGGGTGATCGACAAGATCACGCGGTTGGCACCGAACTTCGAGCGCAGCATCATCCGGCACACCACCTTCACCCCTAAGCACATGGGCGTGATGTTCGGTGCCCCCGGTGGCGACTACTGCCACGGCCTACTGAACGCGAATCAGATCGGGCCCAACCGGCCGGGCTCGAAAGGCTTTCTCGGCCAACCAATCCCGATTCAAGGGCTATACCTGGGCAGTGCGGGATGTCACGGCGGACCCGGCATCACGTTCACCCCGGGCTACAACGCCGCTCGCGCGGCGCTGGACGACCGCTAACCGCTTGGGCTCAGCAGTTCGTCGAGCAGGGCGACGAACTCGTCGGGACGCGCCGGAGTGAAGGCCGGACTGGGCCGGGTCCCCGGCACGTCCAACGTGATCAGCGTGGACTTCAGCGGCCGCTGCACGTCCAGCGGCAGCCAGTAGCGCGGATCGGTACCACCCCAGAAGGCGAACCGGGCGGTGAACCATCCCAGCGGTTGGGCTTTGTACCCGCGAATCGCGTCCAGCGCGATGATCTTCGACGTTCCCTCAGGAAAGTGGTAGCGGCGCAACGTGATCGCCGTGCGATCCAGCTGGACGACGCCGTCGTCGTAGGTACCGCTCACAACTGCCGGCTCCGCAACTGGTGACCCCGGGTGGTCAGACAGCGACCGTCTTGCAGCCGCCACTGCCAGCCGTGCAGGTTGCAGGTCAACGTGCCGTCCTCGACCACACCGAATTTCGACAGGTCGGCCTTGAGGTGCGGGCATCGCCGCTGAATCTCCCAGCCCTCCATGGTGATCGACGCCGAGTCGTCGTGCGTCTCGGCAAACCAGCCGTCGGCGTACGCGACGCGTTCGTCGGTCAGGCATTTGAAGAAGGTGTACAGGTATTCGTTGTATCCGCCGACCCGCCATGCCTTGAACCGGGTGGACAAGAAGATGGTGTTCACCCAGTCCGGTTCGCGGTCGCGCAGCACGGTGCGCACCAGCTCCGGTGCGATCTCGAAGCCGTAGCGCACCTTCTCATGCGGAATGCGTTCCCGCACAGCGCGTTTCGGGAAGTCCAAGACGACAGTCTCGGGTCCGATCACCAGCTCGACGGGGTAGCCGATACCGTCGCAGATCTCGTCGCTTTGCAGCATGATCGGCTCGAACAGGGCCCGCAGCGGCTCCAGCAGCGACTCGCCGGTCGCCGGCGCCCAACTCGCCCGCTCCGCGGCCAATACCGGCGCCATCCGGTCGGCGTAATCCGCGATGTAGGCCGCTTTGCCGGACGTGAAGATGGCCTGCACCTGATCGTCGGGCAGCGGATGCCGCAGTGAATTCAGCGCCTTACCAGTGAAATCCGCGACCGACCCGGGCATCATCAGCAGCCCGCGGTCATGCCCGTGGCTGCGCATCTGGTCCAGGAAGACCGCCTGGTCCGGAAAGATGTTGGCCGGGTCGTCACGGTCGTCGTTGAGAAAACGCAGCTCGGTGTCCAAAAAACACGGCGGCCCCGCGGACGGCACCACCCAGGTCGCGTCGACCTGCGCGATGTACTGACGCGCGCGATCCATCTGGCGCTGGCGTTTCTGGGTGCCGAACGACTCCTTCGCCCGAGCCGGCATGTCGTAGACCATCGGGTACCAGATGGCCCCGGAGTACTGCAGCAGGTGTACGTCGATATGGCCGAACTCGGCGGCCAGCATGTCCAGATCGACGGGTCGGGCGTCGTTCATGTTGAAAACCGTTGTGCCGCCGTCCGAGACGATCAAGGCCGAATCGCCGATCGGGCCGTCGGCGGGCGCGCGCAACGCGATCACCATGATGTCGAGCCCACCCTTGGGTCCCTCGACCCGTTGCTTAACCGAGTCGCTGGTCTCGACGAAGCGATAAAAACCCAACTCCTGCAGCGCATTCCGCAGGTCGGGCACCGGGAAGTCGGGCAGCAGCACCACCGCGTCCTTATTCACGTGGTCGCGCAGCAGCTTCGCGTCGAAGTGGTCCTTGTGCAGGTGCGAGACGTACAGGTAGTCGCAGTCGCCCAGGGCGTCCCAGTCCAGGGTGGAATTGTCCGGAAACGGGAACCACGACGCGAAGTAGGCGGGGTTGACCCAGGGGTCGCACAGGATGCTGCCTGCCTGGGTCTGGATCCGAAATCCTGCGTGGCCTACGCTCGTGACCTGCACAAATGCCTTTCTCGCGACTCGTGGGATTGTTTGCAGCTTACCGTGAGGCGCCGGTCGGGGGGCCGCTGTGGTTCACCACTTCAGGCGGTCCGCAGCCGGTGGCACTAGGCTGAGAACTCGTGGAACCGGTATACGGGACTGTCATCCAGCTCGCGCGCCTGATCTGGCGGCTCCAGGGGCTGAAGATCACTGTCGCGGGCGTCGAGCACCTGCCGACCAGCGGCGGTGCGGTGATCGCGATCAACCACACCGGCTACCTCGACTTCACATTCGCCGGTCTGCCCGCCTACGAGCAGGGCCTGGGCCGCAAGGTGCGTTTCATGGCCAAGCAAGAGGTGTTCGACGCCAAGATCACCGGCCCGATCATGCGCAGCCTGCGCCACATCCCGGTGGACCGGGCCGACGGGGCGGCCTCCTACGAAGCGGCCGTCCGGAACCTCAAGGACGGCGAGCTCGTGGGCGTCTACCCCGAGGCGACCATCAGCCGCAGCTTCGAGATCAAGGAATGCAAGAGCGGCGCCGCCCGGATGGCGGTGGAGGCCGGGGTGCCGATCATTCCGCACATCGTCTGGGGTGCGCAGCGGATCTGGACCAAGGGCTACCCGAAGAAGCTGGCCCGCCCGAAGGTGCCGATCACGGTGCTCGTCGGTGAACCGATCGAGCCAACGCTGGAAGTACCGGAATTGCGGGGACTGCTGCACTCCCGGATGCAGCATCTGCTAGAACGGGCCCAAGAGCAGTACGGACCCCATCCAGCCGGCGAGTTCTGGGTGCCGCACCGGTTGGGCGGAGGTGCTCCGTCGCTGGCTGACGCCGCTCGCATGGACGCCGAGGAAGCCGCCGAGCGCGCTGCCCGGCGGGCACAACCCCCGGGGCCGCCGGAGTAGTTGCCGATGGTGGAGCCGACCTACCGCACTCTCGAGATGCTCGCAGAGCTGGTGGTCGTGGCCACCGGCACCACGATCCGCTACTGCGGGGTGGACAACATTCCGCAGCGCGGTGGCGCGGTGGTCGCCATCAACCACACCAGCTACGTCGACTGGCTCCCGGCCGGATTGGCCATGCGCCGCCGGGGCCGCCGGCTCCGGTTCATGATCAAGGCCGAGATGGAGCAGGTGAAGGTCGTCAACTCCCTGATCAAGCGCACCGGAACCATCCCGGTGGATCGCAACGCCGGAGCGGGTGCCTACGCGGTGGCCGTGCAGCGGCTGCGCGACGGAGAACTGGTCGGCGTGTACCCGGAGGCGACGATCAGCCGCAGCTTCGAACTCAAGGAGTTCAAGACCGGTGCTGCCCGGATGGCCCGGGAAGCCGAGGTGCCGATCGTCCCGCTGATCGTCTGGGGTGCGCAGCGCATCTGGACCAAGGACCATCCACGACGTCTGGGCCGCCACAAGGTGCCGATCACCGTGGTCGTCGGCCCGCCGCTGCGCGCCGACGACGACATCACACGGACCGCCGACGCGCTGCGCGAGTCGATGACCGAGCTGCTCTACGCCGCCCAGCAGCAGTACCCGCACCCGGCAGGCGAGTACTGGGTGCCGCACCGGCTGGGCGGCGGGGCGCCGACGTTGACTGGGGCCGCGCAAATCGAAGCCGAGGAGGCCGCGGCCAGGGCAGCGAACCGCACTTCGCGCCAGTAACCTCAAAGGCGAAGGAGAAAGACATGGCAGAGGCGTTCTACCGGTTCGGGGAATTGGTCGTTCCCTCGCTCGTCGCGATGAACGGCACCAAGCTCACCTACCGTGGACTCGAGAACATTCCGCAGCGCGGTGGCGCGTTGCTCGCGCAGAACCACACCAGCTATCTGGATTGGCTGCCGCCGCTGTTGGCCGCGCGGGAGCGGGGCCGGCGGATGTACTTCATGATCAAGGCCGAAATGGCGGATGTGAAGGCCGTCGACTACGTGATCAAACACGCCAGGCTGATTCCGGTGGACCGCCGCAACGGTCAGGACGCCTTCGCGTTGGCGGTGCAGCGGCTGCGCGCCGGTGAGCTGATCGGGATGCATCCCGAGGCCACGATCAGCCGCAGCTTCGAACTCCGCGAGTTCAAGACCGGGGCGGCCCGGATGGCGCTGGACGCCCAGGTGCCGCTCATCCCGGTCATCGTCTGGGGTGCGCACCGGATCTGGCCCAAGGATCATCCAAAGAAGGTGTTCCGCAACAAGGTTCCGATCACGGTCGCCGCCGGACGGCCGATTCCGCCGCACGGCACCCCCGAGCAACTCAACGCCACGCTCCGCCAAGCCATGAACGGGTTGCTCTACCAGGTGCAGGAGGAATACCCGCACCCCGAGGGCGAGTACTGGGTGCCGCGGCGGCTGGGCGGCAGCGCACCCAATCAGGATGACTCCCAAGCGATCCGGCTGGCCGAGTTGCAACAGCGTGCCGCGAAGTACGGAACCGACGGGGTGACCCGGCCGGGCCAATCGCAAAGCGGACGCCATTGACGGGCGCGACACAAAAGGGCTTAGTGACGGCACGGTGACAGCTCAGTGACAGCGCCGACTTCGAGGCCGGCGCTCATCGCATGCGATGTCGACGGCACCTTGTTCGACGACGACGAAACCGTCACCCCGCGTACCCGTGACGCCGTGCGCGCCGCCGTCGCCGGGGGCGCCACCTTCGTGGTGGCGACCGGCCGCCCGCCCCGCTGGATCCGTCCGATCGTGGAGGAGCTCGGGTTCGCGCCGATTGCGGTGTGCGCCAACGGCGCCGTCGTCTACGACCCGGCCCATGACCGGGTCCTCTCCACCCGCACGCTGCCGGTCGACACACTGGCCGAGCTCGCCGAGCTCGCGATGCGGGTCATCCCGGGAGCCGGGCTGGCGGTGGAGCGGATCGGCCGCAGCGCCCACGATTCGGCGACGCCACAGTTCGTCAGCTCGCCGGGTTACGAGCACGCGTGGCTGAATCCGGACAACACCGAGGTGTCGCTCGACGACCTGCTCAGCGCCCCGGCCATCAAGCTGCTGATCCGGCAGGCCGGTGCCCGTAGCGCCGACATGGCCGCCGAGCTCGCCAAGCATGTGGGCATCGAGGGCGACATCACTTACTCCACCAACAACGGGTTGGTCGAGATCGTGCCGTTGGGGATCAGCAAGGCCACCGGGATCGAGGAGGTCGCCGCGCCGCTGGAGATCGGCAGCGACCAGGTGGTGGCGTTCGGCGACATGCCCAACGACCTGCCGATGTTGCGGTGGGCGGGTCACGGCGTGGCGATGGGCAACGCTCATCCCGACGTGCTGGCCGTCGCCAACGAGGTGACCGCGCGCAACGACGACGACGGCGTGGGCCGGGTGCTGGAGCGTTGGTGGCACTAGCCGAGTGCGCCGGTGCCGAGCTCTGCCGCAGCCGTAGCAAATGTGGCAGACTGCCCGCGTGCCTGCCTTTCGGCCCGTGGCCCCACCTCACGTGATCGTTTGCCGGCCGGGTGCGGGCGATTTGTCCGGGTCGAGGGACCGGTAGTGGCGTCCGGAGAAGAGCCGCCCAAGGGCGGCGAACCCACCGAGGACAAGTCCGAGCCGGTCGAGCAACCCTCGCCCGAGGACGAGTCCGAGGAGTTCACCTCCGGCGGCAGCATGCAGTTCCAGGATGCAGCGACGACCAAGCCGCGGCCGCCGACACCCGCCGAGGTGCGGGCGCGAGACAAGTACGAGAAGAAGCAGAAGGCGCTGGAAGAGGCGCGGCTGGCAGCCGAGGAGAAACGGCGCCATCAGCGCCGGGTGTTGATGGGTGCGGCGGCCGCGGTCGGCGTCGTCGGTGTCGTGGCCGGCCTCGGGTATTGGATGTTCTCGGCGCCCAATGTCACCGCGCAGTGCGTCCAGGACGACCCCAGCGGTCAACCGGTCATCGTTCCAGACAGCTACTGCACCGGGCACACCGAGGGGATGAACGGCTTCTTCTTTTTCGGCGGCCACCAATACCGTTACTACTACGGCAGTTCGGGCTCGGTCGGCTCGCGCCCCAGCGGTGGCACCACCGTCGCACCCAAGGGCGCGAACATCACCACCAAGTCGGGCAGCAGCATCTCGCGCGGCGGTCTGGGCGGCTCGTCCAGCGGGAAGAGCAGCGGCTCGTGAAGCGCCTTCGGCACAAGCCGCGACCGAAGTGGCAGACGATCGTGGAATCCCAAGGCCTGGTGTACGGGACACCGGCGCGCGACTCCCGGGGTCGGGACCGGCCGTACTGGGACGAGTCGGTGCACTACGAGTTCGACATGGACGAGATCCTGGCGCTGGAAGCCGACGTCGAACTGCTGCACTCGATGTGCCTGAACGCCGTCGAGCAAGTGGTCCTGCTGGAGCGCTTCGCGGATTTTGGTCTGCCGGAATGGAGTTGGCAGCCGATTGCCGAATCATGGCGACGCTCCGACCCGCATGTATACGGGCGCTTCGACCTGCGTTACGACGGCCGGCGGCCGGCGGTGCTGCTCGAGTACAACGCGGATACGCCGACGACGTTGCTGGAAGCCGCTATCCTGCAATGGTATTGGCTCAAGGACGTCTTCCCTGGCGATGACCAGTGGAACTCCCTGCACGAGCAGCTGGTCGAGCGCTGGAAGCATCTGCGGGACGTGCTGCCCAGCGACGAACTGCACCTGAGCTGGTCCGGTGTCGAAGCCACCGGCGAAGACCAGATCACCACCACCTACATGCAGGAAACCGCGGCGGAGGCGGGTTTTCAGACCATCGCACTGGTGATCGAGGACCTCGGCTGGGACTCCGCCCTCGAGCGATTCGTCGATCTGGAAGAGTCACAGATCAACGCCGTGTTCAAGCTCTACCCGTGGGAATGGGTGCTCGACGACGAGTTCGGCAAGCACGTGGTGTCCAGCCTGCCGCAGACGGCGTGGATCGAACCGCTGTGGAAGACGCTGCTTTCCAACAAGGCCATCCTGGCGATGCTGTGGGAGATGTACCCGGGACACCCAAACCTGTTGCCCGCCTATATCGATGATCCACACGAGCTGACCGAATACGTGCGCAAGCCCAAGCTCGGGCGGGAAGGGGCGAACATCAACGTCGTCGGCGCCGGCATGGAGACCGCGACCGGCGGCGTGTACGGCGAAGAGGGATACGTCTATCAGTTGCTGGACCCGTTGCCGGAGTTCGACGACATGCGTCCGGCGTTGGGCGCGTGGATCGTCGGGGACACGGCGGCCGGGCTCGGCATCCGCGAGACCGCGGGACTGATCACCGACGACGGCGCAGCCTTTGTCCCACACCGCATTCCCCAGAAGTGAACTTCTCAGCAAGTGAACGGAGTTGATCGATGACAACAACCATCGTGGCGCTGAATTCAGGTTATTGGGATCACGGCTATTGGACCGTGCTCGGACGCGGCGCCGGCGCCATCGTCCTGTACGCGGTCGTCGGCCTGGTGCTGATGCTGGTCGGGTTCTATGCCATCGACCTGACCACACCGGGTCCGCTGCGCAAAATGGTCAACGCCGGAAAGCCCAACGCCATCGTCGTTTCCGCGGCCGGGATGGTAAGTATGGCGCTGATCGTGGTGCTGGCGATCTACTCGTCGTCCGGCAAGCTGGTCGAGGGACTGGTGGGATCGGCGGTCTTCGGGCTGGTGGGCATCGTCGCCCAGGTGGTGATGATGCGCATCGCGACCCTGGTAATCGGCATCGACATGGACGCGCTGTTCAACTCCGACGAGTTCAACTACGAGGCGCTCATGGTGGCCGCTGCGCAGGTCGCGCTCGGCATCGTGGTGGCTGTCGCGATTCTGTAGACAGCACGACATGTTTGAGGTGGGCGAGCAGCTGCGCATCGCCGTCGACGTGATGACGGCGTGGACCACAGACCCGGACAACGCCGACTTCGCGATCGGTCGCGCGCACGAATATCTGAACGAGGGGCCCGACGGCTACCAGACGTTGTTGGCTGGTTTCGTCGGGCTTTCGGGCTGGCTGTTGATCAGACTGGCCAAAGCCGAGAGTGAGTCCGGCAAGGCCACCCGCGACGAGATGAGAACAATCCTGCAGGACATAGCGAGGCGGTCGATCTAGCTGTCCCGCAAGCTTTTCGGGGCCACGGTGGCGGAAGTCAGGGTGTGCGCATCGATGCTGCGCGGCCGGTAGGGCAGCGTGGCGAGTCGCTGCGACAGCACCGTCGCCGGGTCGTCGGGGGCATCGGCGAGTCCGGACAGGAATGCCCACTCGTGCTCGTCGCTACCGAAATAGACTACGTGGTCGAAGGTTTCATGAAATCGCCGCCAGGACGACCGCAGCGACTCGTTGCGCCACAGCGTCGGGCAGCCGGCCTGGGCGACGACGACGCGGCCGATGGCGCGGCAGCGCTGCAGGAAGTCGATGTCGTAGAGCCGGTTGTGCTGGACGGGCTCGGTGCGCTCGTCAGGAAGGTCGATGACGACGATGTCGTAGGCCGTGGCGGTGTGGGTGACGAACTCCCACCCGTCGCGGTAGTGCACGGTGACCGGCCCGGAACCTGCTTCGGCCCTGCGTAATTCGTCGGGAGAGTAGCCGTAGGGCAGGTGCTGGGCGCACAGCCGGACGGCGTCGCGGTCGATGTCGACGTGATCGACCTGTGTAGCCCCCGCCGCGACCGCCAGCTGGCTGATGACGCCCTCACCCGAACCGATGACCAGTACGCGGTCGACCGAACCGGCCAATAGCAGCGCCGGCACCAGCAGCGCCTCGTGGTAGACGAGTTGGCTGAATTCGGTGCTCTGCCGTTCGCCGTCGCTGAACAACGCGACACCTTGGTCGGTGCGGCCGATGACCAGGTGCTGGAATCCGGTGTGGACGTCGCAGATCACCTCCGACAGTCGCCAGCTGCGGGTCAGCCCCGGCGCCAGCGACTCGACGATGTCCCGGCCGGGGCCGGGCTGATCGGTGAAATAGGTTGGCAGCGGCGCGAATCCATTGAAGGCGACCGATGCATAACTGGCGGTGTAGGCGCCGGCGTCTGCGATCTCGACCCGGTCTCCGGGAACCAGGCTGACCGGCAGCGGATAGCTGCGATACAGCACGTCGTCGCCGTCGCAGGTCGGTCCGGCCACAACGGCCTCACCGGCGGGGTCGTCGTCGCGATCGGTGCGCAGCCGGTAGCGGATGTACTCGTTCTCCGTCTCGGCCAGGCCGCCGTAGCGGCCGATATCGAGATACACCCAGCGCCTGGTGTCGGTGCCGGCCCGTACCGCTACCACCTGGCTGCTGATGGTTCCCGCCGAACCCACCAGCTGCCGGCCGGGCTCCACGACGAGCCGGGGCGGGCGGGTGCCGAAATAGCGGGCCAGTGCCGAGGTGATGGCGTCGCCGATCACGTCGAGATCCGGCGCGCCGACGGCGTACGCCAGCGGAAATCCGCCCCCGACGTTGATCGTGCTCAGCCCGTCAACCGCCGCGAAAATGGGAGCAGCGCAGCGTATCCCCAGTTCCCAAGCCGCCGGGTCCAGTTGTTGCGAGCCGACATGAAAGCAGACGCCTTCGGCGCTCAGGCCGAGCCCCCGAGCGGTTCTTAACAGACTCACGGCCGCATCCGGTGCGCAGCCGAATTTGTGCCCGAACGGCGTCACCGACGGCGGAAAGGGCGGTGCGATACGGCATTCCACGGCCGCGGTCGGCGCAAACTCGGCGATGGCCGCGAGATCCTGCTCGGTGTCGAAGGCGAACCGGCGCACCCCGCGCTCATGTGCCTGGGCGATGTCAGCGGCCTTCTTGACGGTGTTGCCGAAGGTCAGCAGCCGGCCTCCGATGGCGGCGGCGTCACAGGCGTCGACTTCGCCGACCGAGGCGACGTCGAATTCGCAGTCCTGCGCGGCCAGCAGGCGCAGGATCGGCCCGGCCGGATTCGCCTTGACCGCGTAGCGGATTTGCGCTTGGGGCAACGCGGTGCGCAGCGCACCGAGATTCGTGCGCACCTGACCAAGATCGATGCTCAGATACGGTGTTTCGGGCACACGTCGCAGACTAGTACGCGCCGCGGCGCGGATTCACGCGTCGGGGTGCGCCGGCAGTGAGAAGTGTTCCGGCGGCACCGGCGCGGTGCTCGGCGCTTGTCCCGACAGCTGCGTCGTGATGCCGTCGAGGATCTCACTGATGTCGCCGGTGAGACGGTTGTAGTTCAGCGTTCCGTGCTGGAAGTTCTGCGTGATCTGCAGCGGCTCTTGGATTTCGGCGCTGGTCGGCAGGCCGAGTGGGCCGCGTTCGTAACTCTGTGAGGCCCAGGCGTCGTAGATGGCACCAGTGACGGGTTGTGCGCCGGTCACCGGGGACCAATACATGGCGCCCTTGGCGAAGGTGGAGTAGCGGGCATCGCCTTCGGCGTTGTCCTCCGGTGACGTCGGTGCGCCCAGCACGCTGTTCATGCCACCGAGTTCCTGCCAGTGCGCGTAGATCGCGCCACCTTCGAGCGCCTTGATCAATTCTTCGGGTGGATCGTTGAAATGGGATGCGATGTCCCGGATTTCGTCCATCAGTGCGTAGGCCGCGTTGCCGGGGCAATCGGTGTTGCCGACGTCGCGGTGGGTGAAGATGGTGGGCAGCGTCGCGAGCGCACCGGCCGGGAACGTGGTGTAGTGGCTGCCTGCGGACTCCAGCGTCACCGTTCCCTTCGGGTCGACGCCGTCGAGGCCCAGACGCCAGCCGAGCAGCCGACCGACGGCGCGCAACTGAAGCGGGGTCGGCGGCACGTCGTCGAAGTTGCCGATCATCGCCACACCCCAGGTGTTGCGGTTGAAGCCACCGGTGTGGAAGCCCTCGACCGCCTTGGTCAGACCGCCCGCGCTGCCCTCGAACACCTGACCGTACTTGTCGACCAGGGCGTTGTAGGCGATGTCGCACCAGCCCAGCGTCTTGCTGTGATAGGTGTAAATCGCCTTGACGATCCCCGCCGACTCCAGCGGCGAGTAGTCGTTGCTCCCCGCGGTGTGGTGAATGACGGCGGCGCGAACCCCGTTGTCGTACTGCGGTGAACCGCAGCGCAACGACTCGTCGGCACCCCACTCCGCGCGGCTGATGATCGGCGGGGCCTGGCCGGGCATCAGCACGCCCGAGGGCGGCGTCCACTGGGTGTTGACCGGCGCCTGCGGTGGGGAGATCAGGATCGCCGAGATGTTCTGTCCGAAGGGCTGTTCCTTTGACGCGGGCCGATAGCCCAGATCGGTCTCGGGCTTCGGCACGACGGGCGGCACGGTCAACGCGGCATCGAGTGGCCGGGTGACCGCGATCTGCACGGTCGTGGTGGTGCCGACGAACACCGGATCGGTGCTGCGGGGCCCTTCGGTCGGTCCAGGTGCCGATTCGCCGTCCGGTGCCTTGTCGGGTGCCGCGGTCTCGTACTCGGTCTGGTACCAGGGCCCCCAGGAACCGTCGGCGTGCCGGGCGCGCACCCGGGTCGAGGTCCCGGCCAGATCACCGGTGAGGGCGACCAGCGAGAAGGACGTGTCCTGGGAGATCTCGCGAACGGTGACGCCGCCCTCGAGCCCGACGAGCGGCTGCTCGCTGAGTTGGGTGTCGCGTGCCGGTGGTGCGGTGCTCGGGGCTCGATGGTCGCGGGTTAAGTCGGCGACCGCCGAGACGAGCACAACCGTGGCCGCGACGGCGGTGAGCAACGTCGTGGGCGCGCGGCGACGAGACGACACCAGCTGATGTTACGTGTGTTTCTGATGTTATTTATGAGGCGACACGAACTCTGCGTGTCCCAACTCGGGCGCACATGTTCGACGGCACCGCAGAGCATGGTGACTCTGCGGTGCCGTCAGGTGACAGGACCCCCAAGGTCTAGACGGGAGGCAGCGCCGGCGGGAGAGCCGCGGCCGCGCCCGGCAGCGCACCGGCGGCACCCGGCAGGGCCGCCGCCGCACCCGGAAGAGCACCAGCCGCACCCGGCAGCGCGCCAGCCGCGCCCGGCAGCGCGGCCGCCGCGCCGGGCAGGGCACCCGCGGCACCCGGCAGGGCACCCGCGCCGCCGCGGGCCTGCATGATGGCCGGCATCACCAAGCCCTTGAGCAGGTCGATGGCCTGACCGGCGCCCAACTGGTTGGCCGCCTGCATCACGTCGTTGACCAGACCACCGCTGGCGCCGCCGCCGGTTCCGCCGCCGCCCGGCGAGGCACCGCCGAGCGTGGACGGGTCACCGAGGATCGGGTAGGTGCCATCGGCACCCGCGTCCATCGGAGCGCTGATCGGCACTTCGTTCGCGGCACCCAGGCCGCCAGGAGTGAGGCCGGCCGGGCTGGTCAGCGCGGGGTTCAGGCCCGCACCCGGCATGGTCGGCACACCCGGGGTCGTCGGCACGCCCGGAGTCGGCATCCCGGGCACCCCTGCCGTCGGCAGCGCACCCGGCGTGGTCAGGCCGGGAGTAGCGGGTGTCAAGCCGGGGCTCGTCAAGCCCGGACTTGTCAGGCCCGTAGTGCCCAAACCGGGGCTGGTCAGACCGGGGCTGGCCAAGCCGGGGCTGGTCAGGCCGGTGGTCCCCAGGCCGGGAGAGCCCAGACCGGGGCTGGTGAGGCCCGTTGCGCCGGTACCGGCACCACCCAGGGCGGGAATGGGCGGCAGGTTGAGCCCGAACGAGGACAGGCCTTGGGTCAGCGCGCCCACGAGTTCACCGGGCAGGTCACTCATGACCGCGGCCTGCTTGAACTCGTGGTGCTCGACCGGCTTGCCGGCGGCGGTGGATTCGTAAACAAGGAAGTAGGCGCAAGGACTCGCCACTGCCAGGGCGGCGACCGCGCTCATGGCTGTCGAGAGCTTGCGACGGCGTCGGTTCGGCACGGAAGTCTCCTCAATCTGTGTGTGGTGTCGGCGTGCCCCTCCGGTCCGTATCCGGTGGGAACCAACAAAGTCGATGGTACGAGTGAGAAGGCTGTTACTAGAGTGGCGATATTGAATCGTGAGGTTATTGCGACCCTGCGCGTTACGTGCGATTCGGATCACTGCAAACCACTCTTCACGTGCTCGAACGACAACTGCCCCGGCTCGTCAGATCAGGTAGCACTCCGGGGTCGGATACCCTAAGCAACCGATGACTTCTCCTTTTAGTCGCTTTGACCTCCTCGTCGTCGGATCCGGATTCTTCGGCCTCACCATCGCCGAACGCGTGGCCAGCCAACTCGGAAAGCGCGTGCTCGTAGTCGAGCGCCGCCCGCACATCGGTGGCAACGCGTATTCCGAAGCCGAACCGCAAACCGGCATCGAGGTACACAAGTACGGCGCGCACCTGTTCCACACCTCGAACAAGAGGGTCTGGGACTACGTGCGCCAGTTCACCGACTTCACCGGTTACCAGCACCGCGTGTTCGCCATGCACAACGGGCAGGCCTACCAGTTCCCGATGGGTCTGGGCCTGGTGTCGCAGTTCTTCGGCAAGTACTTCACCCCCGAGCAGGCGCGGCAGCTGATCGCCGAGCAGGCCGCCGAGATCGACACCGCCGACGCGCAGAACCTCGAGGAAAAGGCCATCTCGCTGATCGGCCGCCCGCTCTACGAGGCGTTCGTCAAGGGCTACACCGCCAAGCAGTGGCAGACCGATCCGAGGGAGCTGCCCGCGGCCAACATCACCCGGCTGCCGGTGCGCTACACCTTCGACAACCGCTACTTCAACGACACCTACGAGGGCTTGCCCGTCGGCGGCTACACGGCCTGGTTGCAGAACATGGCCGCCGACGACCGCATCGAGGTCCGGTTGAACACCGACTGGTTCGAAGTGCGCGACCAACTGCGCGCGGACAACCCCGACGCCCCGGTCGTCTACACCGGTCCGCTGGACCGCTACTTCGACTACGTCGAGGGCCGGCTGGGTTGGCGCACCCTGGACTTCGAGCTGGAGGTGCTCCCGGTCGGGGACTTCCAGGGCACCCCGGTGATGAACTACAACGATCCCGACGTGCCCTACACCCGCATCCACGAATTCCGGCACTTCCACGTCGAGCGCGACTACCCGACCGACAAGACGGTGATCATGCGGGAGTACTCCCGGTTCGCCGCCGACGACGACGAGCCCTACTATCCGATTAATACCGAGGCCGACCGCGCCCTGTTGGCCGCCTATCGAGCCAGGGCGAAGTCCGAGACCGCTTCTTCGAAGGTGCTTTTCGGCGGGCGGCTGGGCACCTACCAATATCTGGATATGCACATGGCGATTGCCAGCGCACTGAACATGTACGACAACACCCTGGCGCCGCACCTGCGCGACGGCGTCGCTCTAACCGAGGGGGCCTGAGCATGACCGCCGTGAGCCTGCTGTCCCGAATCATCTTGCCGCGACCGGGTGAACCGCTCGACGTCCGCACGCTGTACCTGGAGGAGTCGACGACCAACGCCCGGCGCGCGCACGCGACCAGCCGGACCTCGCTGGAGATCGGCAAAGAGTCCGAGGTGTCGTTCGCGACGTACTTCAACGCATTCCCGGCCAGCTATTGGCGCCGGTGGTCGATCTGCGCATCGGTGGTGTTGCGGGTCGAGTTGACCGGAACCGGGCGCGTCGACATGTACCGGACCAAGGCCACCGGAGTGCGAATCTCGGTGGAGGGTCGCCAATTCGTCGGCACCGACGAGCAGCCGGCCGTCGTCGAGATCGAGGTGCCGCTCAAGCCGTTCGAGGATGGCGGCTGGATCTGGTTCGACATCACCACCGACACCGCGGTCTCGCTGCTCAGCGGCGGCTGGTATGCGACCGAGGCCGCGCCGGGCACGGCCAACATCGCCGTCGGCATCCCCACCTTCAACCGCCCCGCCGACTGCGTGAACGCACTGGCCGACCTGACCACGGACCCGTTGGTGGACAAGGTCATTGGCGCAGTGATCGTGCCGGATCAGGGCACCCGCAAGGTGCGCGACCACCCGGACTTCGCGGCGGCGTCGGCGGGCCTGGGCAATCGGCTGTCCATTCACGACCAGCCCAACCTCGGCGGGTCCGGTGGTTACAGCCGGGTGATGTACGAGGCATTGAAAAACACCGACTGCCAACAGATCCTGTTCATGGATGACGACATCCGCATCGAACCGGACACGATTCTGCGGGTGCTGGCGCTCAACCGGTTCGCCAAGACGCCGATGCTGATCGGTGGTCAGATGCTCAACCTGCAGGAGCCGTCACACCTGCACATCATGGGTGAGGTCGTCAACCAGGCGAACTTCATGTGGACCGCGGCGCCGCATGCCGAATACGACCACGACTTCGCCGAATTCCCGTTGAACGACAAGAACGATCGCAGCGCGCTGCTGCACCGACGCATCGACGTCGACTTCAACGGGTGGTGGACGTGCATGATCCCGCGGCAGGTGGCCGAGGAGCTGGGCCAGCCGCTGCCGTTGTTCATCAAATGGGACGACGCCGAATACGGTTTGCGCGCAGGCGAACACGGTTTCCCGACGGTTACCCTGCCGGGCGCCGCGATCTGGCACATGGCGTGGAGCGACAAGGACGACGCGATCGACTGGCAGGCCTACTTCCATCTGCGCAACCGGTTGGTGGTCGCCGCGTTGCACTGGGACGGCGACATCACCGGCCTGGTCCGCAGCCACCTCAAGGCGACGCTGAAACATCTTGCGTGCCTTGAATATTCGACTGTCGCGATTCAGAACAGGGCCATCGACGACTTCCTCGCCGGCCCGGAGCACATCTTCTCGATCCTGGAATCGGGACTGCCGGAAGTGCACCGACTGCGCAAGGAATACCCCGACGCCGTCGTGTTGCCGGCCGCCAGCGAACTGCCGACGCCGTCGTACAAGACCAAGGCGATGAAGCCACCGGTCAACCCGGTCTCGATCGGCTACCGGTTGGCCCGCGGCATTCTGCACAACCTCAAGGCCGCCGACCCGGAGAGCCACCAGCGTCCGGAGTTCAACGTGCCCACCCAGGATGCGCGCTGGTTCCGGCTGTGCACCGTCGACGGCGTCACCGTCACCACCGCCGACGGCTGCGGCGTGGTCTACCGGCAGCGTGACCGGCGCAAGATGTTCACCCTGCTGACGCAGTCGCTGCGCCGCCAGCGGCAGCTGGTGAGCCGGTTCGACGAGATGCGCCGGGTGTACCGGGGCGCACTGCCGGTGCTGTCCAGCAAGCAGAAGTGGGAGACCGTGCTGCTGACCCAAGCAAGCCATGCCTGAACCGGCGCCGCGCGGCGAAGTCGCCGCGATGGTCGCCGTCCAGTCGGCGCTGGCGGACCGGCCCGGAGTGCTGGCCACCGCGCGCGGCATGTCCCACTTCGGCGAACACAGCTTCGGGTGGCTGCTGGTCGAACTGCTCGGCGCCTTCCTGAACGAACGTCGGCGCCGGGACTGGCTGGTGGCGGCCGGCGGCACCTTCGCCGCCCACGCCGCGGCCGTCCTGATCAAGCGGGTGGTGCGGCGTAAGCGCCCGCATCATCCCGCGGTCGCGGTCAACGTCGGCACGCCGAGCCAGCTGAGTTTCCCGTCCGCGCACGCCACCTCGACGACGGCGGCGGCCGTCCTGATGGGCCGCGCCACCGGACTGCCTCGAGGAGCAAGCGCGGCGGTGCTGGTTTTGCCGATGGCGCTGTCGCGGATACTGCTGGGCGTGCACTATCCCAGCGACGTGGCCTTCGGCGTGGCGCTCGGCGCCGCGGTCGCTCGCCTTGCACTCTGGCTCGATAGAAAGTCGAGATAGGTGTGGCCGAATGAGTGAAGACGTGGTGACCGGACGACCCCCGGCGAACCTGATCACCGGGGTGATCAAGGCGATGCGCCCGCGCCAGTGGGTCAAGAACGTGTTGGTGGTGGCCGCGCCGGTGGCCGCCGCCGGCCGCGGCGTCCGTTACGACTACGCCGACGTGGCGACCAAGGTGGGCGTGGCGTTCATCGTGTTCAGCCTGGCCGCGTCGTGCATCTACTTGGTCAACGACGTGCGCGATGTCGAGGCCGACCGGGAACACCCCACCAAGCGGTTCCGGCCCATCGCGGCCGGCGTGGTGCCCGAGTGGCTCGCCTACGCGCTGGCGTCGGTGCTGGGAATCGCCTCGCTGGGCATCTCCTGGTGGCTGACACCCAACCTCGCCGTGGTGATGGGCGTCTACATCGTGATGCAGCTGGGCTACTGCTTTGGTTTGAAACATCAAGCGGTGATGGACATTTGCATCGTGTCGTCGGCGTATCTGCTGCGCGCCATCGCCGGCGGCGCAGCCACCGACATTCCGCTGTCCCAGTGGTTCCTGCTCACGGCGGCGTTCGCGTCGCTGTTCATGGTGGCCGGTAAGCGCTACGCCGAATTGCAGCTCGCCGAGCGCACCGGGGCGGCGATCCGCAAATCCTTGGAGAGCTACACCAGCACCTACCTGCGATTCGTCTGGACGTTGTCGGCCACCGCGGTGGTGCTGTGCTACGGCATGTGGGCCTTCGAGCGGGACCGCTACTCCGGTTCCTGGTTCGCGGTGTCGATGGTTCCGTTCACGATCGCGATCCTGCGCTACGCCGTCGACGTCGACGGTGGCCTGGCCGGCGAGCCCGAAGACATTGCGCTGCGCGACCGGGTGTTGCAGCTGCTGTTCCTGGCGTGGATCGCAACAGTTGGTGCCGCCGTTGCCTTCGGCTAGCCCCGGTCTGGAGGCCATCAGGCGTGAGGTGCTGCGCCGCCGGGCCGCGGGCAGACGCCGGGGCCGGCCGCCGTTCCCGTACGAGACCGTGGCCCGGCTCAGCCTGTGGGTCAGCGTGGCGTTGGTGGCCGTGCTGTTCGGTTGGGGGGCCTGGCAGCGGCGCTGGATCGCCGACGACGGATTGATCGTGCTGCGTACCGTGCGCAACCTGTTGGCCGGCAACGGACCGGTGTTCAACCAGGGCGAGCGCGTCGAGGCCAACACCTCGACGGCCTGGACCTACCTGATGTACGCGGGAAGCTGGGTCGGTGGGCCGGTCCGCATGGAGTACGTGGCGCTGACACTGGCGCTGGCGCTGTCCGTCTCGGGTGTGGCGCTGCTGATGTTGGGCGCCGGCCGCCTGTACGCGCCCAGCCTGCGGGGACGCCGGGCGATCCTGCTGCCCGCCGGCGCGTTGGTCTACATCGCGCTGCCGCCGGCGCGCGACTTCGCCACCTCGGGTCTGGAAAGCGGGTTGACGCTGGCCTACCTGGGGTTGCTGTGGTGGATGATGGTCTGCTGGTCGCAGCCGGTGCGCAACCGACCCGACAGCGACCTGTTCCTGGGCGCACTGGCGTTCGTCGCCGGCCTTAGCGTCCTGGTCCGCCCCGAGCTGGCGCTGATGGGCGGTCTGGCCCTGGTCATGCTGCTGGTCGCGGCCCGGACCTGGCGCCGCCGCGTGCTGATCGTGGTGGCCGGCGGTCTGCTGCCGGTGGCCTACCAGATCTTCCGGATGGGCTACTACGGCCTGCTGGTGCCCGGGACCGCATTGGCCAAAGATGCCGCAGGTGACAAGTGGTCGCAGGGCATGATTTATCTGTCCAACTTCGTCCAGCCCTACGCCGTGTGGCTGCCGGTGCTGCTGCTGGTGCCGTTGGGCCTGCTGCTGATGGCGGCCCGGCGCCGGCCGTCGTTCCTGCGACCGATGCTCGCCCCCAACTACGGACGGCTGGCCCGCGCCGTGCAGAGCCCGCCGGCAGTGGTCGCATTCGCCCTCGTGAGCGGCCTGCTGCAAGCGCTGTACTGGACCCGTCAGGGCGGCGATTTCATGCACGCCCGGGTGCTGCTGGCGCCCCTGTTTTGTTTGCTGGCGCCGGTTGCCGTGATCCCGGTGCTGATCCCGGACGGCCAGGACTATTCGCGGGAGACGGGGTACTGGCTGACCGGTGCGGCCAGCTTGTTGTGGCTGGGTATCGCGGGTTGGTCGCTGTGGGCAGCAAACTCGCCCGGGATGGGCTACGACGGCACCCACGTCACGTACACCGGCATCGTCGACGAGCGGCGGTTTTACGCCCAGGCGACGGGTCACGCGCACCCGCTGACCGCCGACGACTATCTCGACTACCCCAGGATGGCGGCCGTGCTGACCGCGCTGGACAACACCCCCGATGGGGCGTTGTTGCTGCCGTCTGGCAATTACACGCAGTGGGATTTGGTGCCCATGCTGCAGCCACCCCCCGGGCAGCCGCCGCAAAAGCCCCAGCACGCAGTGTTTTTCACGAACCTGGGCATGCTGGGCATGAACGTCGGTCTCGACGTCCGGGTGATCGACCAGATCGGGTTGGCCAACCCGCTCGCCCAGCACACGCAGCGCCTGACACACGGCCGGATCGGGCACGACAAGAACCTGTTCCCCGACTGGGTGATCGCCGACGGCCCCTGGGTGAAGCTGTATCCGGGCGTTCCGGGCTACCTGGACGTCAACTGGGTCGCCCAGGCGGTGGCGGCCCTGCAGTGTCCGGAGACCAAAGCGGTGCTGGCGTCGGTGCGGGCGCCGATGACGCTGCACCGGTTCGTCTCAAACTTCTTGCACTCCTTCGAATTCACCGGCTACCGGATCGACCGGGTGCCCCTTTACGAACTCGCCCGATGCGGCCTGCCGGTGCCGGAAACCATCCCTCCGCCGCCACGTGAGTGAATGTTGCGAGGACAAATCTCACAGATCTCGAAGCGATTCCAATTTTCTGGGCCCCGTCACTGACAGCAAATTCACATTTGCGTTCTCACCAGTGCACGCTTACCGCCAGGCACATGGGAAAACGCCGTTTTTCGCGGCCGCGTCCGGCCGGAAAGTTCCACGAAATCGCCGCCGGAGGCCGGTTTGCGGGACGTCCTCGATGAGAGCGCGCGCGGGATCATGTGGTTCACTACTGAAGTACTGCCGCGCCTGTTGCGCATGCAGTCCGAACCAATCAACGACGCGCCCTGATGAAGGATGCGCCGAAAAGATGAGGAAGCAAGGATGACGCTTGTTGACAGGTTTCGCGGCGCCGTGGCTCGGATGCCACGCCGGCTCGTGGTGGGTGCTGCTGGAGCAGCCCTGCTGTCGGGTCTGATTGGCGTCGTAGGGGGCTCGGCGACCGCTGGGGCGTTCTCACGCCCGGGTCTGCCGGTGGAGTACCTGCAGGTTCCGTCGGCCGGAATGGGCCGCGACATCAAGATTCAATTCCAGAGTGGTGGGGCCAACTCGCCCGCGCTGTACCTGCTCGACGGTATGCGCGCTCAGGACGACTTCAACGGCTGGGACATCAACACCCCGGCTTTCGAGTGGTACAACCAGTCCGGCATCTCGGTTGTCATGCCGGTCGGTGGCCAGTCGAGCTTCTACTCCGACTGGTACAAGCCCGCTTGCGGAAAGGCCGGCTGCACCACCTACAAGTGGGAGACCTTCCTGACCAGCGAGCTGCCGCAGTACCTGTCGGCGCAGAAGCAGGTCAAGCCGACCGGCAGCGCAGCCGTCGGTCTGTCGATGGCCGGTTCGTCGGCGCTGATCCTAGCGGCCTACCACCCCGAGCAGTTCCCGTACGCCGGCTCGCTGTCGGCGCTGCTGGACCCGTCGCAGGGGATGGGCCCGTCGCTGATCGGCCTCGCCATGGGTGACGCCGGTGGTTACAAGGCCGCCGACATGTGGGGTCCGTCCAGCGACCCGGCCTGGCAGCGCAACGACCCGTCGCTGCAGGTGGGCAAGCTCGTCGCGAACAACACGCGCATCTGGATCTACTGCGGTAACGGCAAGCCGTCCGACCTCGGTGGCGACAACCTGCCCGCCAAGTTCCTGGAAGGCTTCGTGCGGACCAGCAACCTGAAGTTCCAGGAGGCGTACAACGCGGCCGGTGGCCACAACGCGGTGTGGAACTTCGACGCCAACGGCACCCACGACTGGCCCTACTGGGGCGCGCAGCTGCAGGCGATGAAGCCTGACCTGCAGTCGGCGCTGGGCGCCACCCCGGGCGCCGGCCCGGCCACTGCGGCCGCCGCCGGTTCCACCCAGGGCACCTAAACACCAAGCAGTACGACAGCGGCGGGAACCCTTCGGGGTTTCCGCCGCTCGTCGTTTCGCGGCGGGTGTGACTTGATTCACTACCCTGCGGTATAGCGCTACGTCGGGCCTGGCTACTGTGCAAACACAGCGACTAGACGATGGAGGGTGGACATGACGGTCGTGCGGGGTGTGCCAACGCTTCTCCGGGTGCTCTGCGTTGCGGTGCTGGCGGTCGGGTTGACCTTCGCTTTACAGCCGGCCGCAACCGTCGGCAAAGCCAAGGCAGCGGGATACGAGAGCCTGATGGTGCCGTCGGCGGCGATGGGCCGGGACATCCCGGTGGCATTCCTGGGCGGCGGGCCGCACGCCGTGTATCTGCTGGACGCCTTCAACGCCGCTCCGGACGTCAGCAACTGGGTCACTGCCGGCAACGCGATGAACACGTTGGCCGGCAAAGGCATCTCGGTCGTCGCCCCAGCGGGCGGCGCGTGGAGCATGTACACCAACTGGGAGCAGGACGGCAGCAAGCAGTGGGACACCTTCCTGTCCAGTGAGCTGCCCGACTGGCTGGCCGCCCACAAGGGGCTGGCTCCCGGCGGACACGGCGCCGTCGGCGCCTCGCAGGGCGGCTACGGCGCGTTCGCGCTGGCCGCCTTCCACCCCGACCGCTTCGGCTTCGCCGGCTCGCTGTCCGGGTTCCTGTACCCGTCGAGCACCAACTACAACGGCGCGATCCTGGCCGGGTTGCAGCAGTTCGCCGGCATCGACGGCAACGGCATGTGGGGTGCGCCGCAACTGGGCCGCTGGAAGTGGCATGACCCTTACGTGCACGCGTCGCTACTGGCGCAGAACAACACCCGGCTGTGGGTGTGGAGCCCGACCAACATGGGCGGCGACGACGCCGCGATGATCGGCCAGGCCGGAGCCGCGATGGGCAGTTCGCGCGAGTTCTATCAGCAGTACCGCAGCAATGGCGGCCACAACGGCCACTTCGACTTCCCGGGCGGTGGCGACAACGGCTGGGGCTCGTGGTCCGGTCAGCTGGGCGCCATGTCGGGCGACATCGTGGGAGCCATCCGCTAAGCCACGCGGGGCGACTAGCAGGGCGGACGGTGCCGCGCGGGAAGCCGGTACCGTGTAGTGGGTGCAGCAGAGCTGCGAACCTACCGACTCTGCTAGCAGGAGAACATGACCACCAACGCCCGGCGCAACAAACGCCGTCGAATCCTCGCGTGGGCTGCGGCCCTCAGCATGGCCGTCGTCGTCCTGTTGGTGATCGTGGCGGTCGTGACCATGCTCCGCAGCTCCGAAACACCGCCCAGCGCGGTGCCGCCGGGCGTACTGCCGCCGTCGTCGACGACGACCCATCCGCACAAGCCGCGGCCCGCATCGCAGGACGCGTCCTGCCCCGACGTCCAAGTGCTCGTCATTCCCGGCACCTGGGAATCGTCGCCGCAGGATGACCCGCTCAACCCGATGCAGTTCCCGAATGCGTTGCTGCATCAAGACACGGTGGCGATCGCGCAGCAGTTCCCGGCCTCGCGGGTGCAGACCTACACCGTTCCGTACACGGCTCAGTTCAACAATCCGCTCGGCGGCGTCAAGCAGATGTCCTACAACGACAGTCGGGCCGAAGGCACCCGCGCGGCCATCCAGGCGCTGACCGACATGAACAACAGGTGCCCGCTGACGAGCTATGTGCTGATGGGTTTCTCGCAGGGCGCGGTGATCGCCGGCGACCTGGCCAGCGACATCGGCAACGGCCGCGGGCCCGTCGACGACGACTTGGTGCTGGGCGTGACGCTGATCGCCGACGGTCGCCGCCAGCAGGGCGTCGGCAACGACGTCGGGCCCAATCCGCCGGGTGAGGGCGCCGAGGTGACCTTGCACGAAGTGCCGATGTTGTCGGGGTTGGGCCTGACCATGACCGGCGCCCGGCCCGGTGGTTTCGGTGACCTCAATAGCAAGACCAACGAGATTTGCGCCCCCGGCGACCTGATCTGCGCGGCTCCGAACGAGGCGTTCAGCATCGCGAAGCTGCCGGATACGCTCAACACGCTGGCCGGCGGTGCGGGCCAGCCGATCCACGCCATGTACGCCACCACGCAGTTCTGGAATTTGGATGGCGCGGCGGCGACGGATTGGACGTTGAATTGGGCGCGTAGTCTCATCGAAAACGCGCCGCACCCGAAGCATGGGTGACGACTTGGTAACGGCAGCGGGCCGGACCGAATACCAGCGGAGCTGGGCAAGGGGACACAGCCGTTAGGTGGCCGTTACCGGGGGCGATCGGCGGTACCTTGAGATTTGGTCTGCCGCGCGCCGCCGCCTAACATTAAGAGAAAATTAAGAGCCGTAAGGTTTGGCGGTTCCCGACCGGGTCGATGCTCGTGCACGAGCCGGCCCGCGCGCAGCGAAAAACTGTCGGCGAAGCCGACATCAGAGCGCCGGAGTAGCTGACCGGCGAGTGTGACAGGAGAGGGCCGCATGGTTTACCACAACCCGTTCATCGTCGATGGACGGATCAAGTTCCCGGACAACACGAACTTGGTCAAGCACGTCGAGAAATGGGCGAAGGTTCGCGGCGACAGGCTGGCCTATCGATTCATCGACTACTCGACCGAACGCGACGGCGTGTACCGCGACATCGTGTGGCGCGACTTCAGCGCCCGCAACCGCGCCGTCGGCGCCCGCCTGCAGCAGGTGACCGAGCCGGGGGATCGCATCGCGATCCTGTGCCCACAGAACCTGAACTACCTGATTGCCTTCTTCGGCGCGCTGTACTCCGGCCGCATCGCGGTGCCGCTGTTCGACCCCAGCGAGCCCGGCCACGTCGGCCGCCTGCACGCCGTGCTCGACGACTGCCACCCCTCCACGATCCTGACCACCACCGAGGCCGCCGAGGGCGTCCGCAAGTTCATCCGGGCGCGGGCCGCCAAGGAGCGCCCCCGCGTGATCGCCGTCGACGCGGTGCCCGACGAAGTCGGCGCCACCTGGATACAGCCCGATGCCGACGAGGACACGATCGCCTACCTGCAGTACACCTCCGGCTCCACCCGCACCCCGACCGGCGTGCAGATCACGCACCTGAACCTGCCCACCAACGTGCTGCAGGTGCTCAACGGCCTGGAAGGCAAGGAGGGCGACCGCGGTCTGTCCTGGCTGCCGTTCTTCCACGACATGGGCTTGATCACCGCGCTGCTGTCCCCGGTCCTCGGCCACAACTTCACCTTCATGACTCCGGCCGCGTTCGTCCGCCGCCCCGGCCGCTGGATCCGTGAGATGGCCCGCAAGCCCGACGACGCCCCGGACTGCGAGGTCTTCACCGTCGCGCCGAACTTCGCCTTCGAGCACGCCGCCGTGCGCGGTGTCCCCAAGGACGGCGAGCCGCCGCTGGACCTGAGCAACGTCAAGGGCATCCTCAACGGCAGCGAGCCGGTCTCGCCGTCGTCGGTGCGCAAATTCCACGACGCGTTTGCGCCGTACGGTCTGCGCGAGACCGCCGTCAAGCCGTCCTACGGCCTGGCCGAGGCGACGCTGTTCGTCTCCACCACACCGATGGACGAGCCACCCCGGGTCATCCACGTCGACCGTGACGAGCTGAACAACCAGCGCTTCGTCAAGGTCGACGCGGACTCCCCGAAGGCGGTCGCGCAGGTGTCCGCCGGCATCATCGGCGTCGACGAGTGGGCCGTCATCGTCGACCCCGACACCGCGACCGAACTGCCCGACGGCCAGATCGGCGAGATCTGGTTGCACGGCAAGAACCTGGGCACCGGGTACTGGGGCAAGGAAGAGGAGACCAACCACGTCTTCCGCAACATCCTGAAGTCCCGCATTCCGGAGTCGCACGCCGAGGGCGCTGCCGACGACGGGCTGTGGGTGCGCACCGGTGACTACGGCACCTACTTCGAGGGCCACCTCTATATAGCGGGCCGCATCAAGGACCTGGTCATCATCGACGGCCGCAATCACTACCCCCAGGACCTCGAGTACTCGGCGCAGGAAGCCAGCAAGGCGCTGCGCACCGGATACGTCGCCGCGTTCTCGGTTCCGGCCAACCAGCTGCCGCAGGCGGTGTTCGACAACCCGCACACCGGGCTCACCTTCGACCCCGACGACACCTCCGAGCAGTTGGTGATCGTTGCCGAGCGGGCCGCGGGCACCCACAAGCTCGAATACCAGCCCATTGCCGACGACATCCGCGCGGCCATCGCCGTGCGTCATGGGGTCACCGTCCGTGACTTGCTGCTGGTTCAGTCGGGGACCATTCCCCGCACCTCCAGCGGCAAGATCGGGCACCGCGCCTGCCGGGCCGCCTACCTAGACGGCAGTCTGCGCAGCGGCGTCGGGTCCCCGACCGCTTTTGCCAGTTCAACAGACTGAATTCAGGAACCATGGCTGACACCGAATTTGACTTGCCGGACGACTCCGACGACGCGGCTTCGACCCCTAGCGGGGAGGCCGGCGCCACGCCTGCCAAGAAGGCGGAGCTAACCGTCCCCGAGATGCGGCAGTGGCTGCGCAACTGGGTGGGCAGGGCCGTCGGGCAGTCGCCCGACGCGATCGACGAGTCGGTGCCGATGGTCGAGCTGGGCCTGTCGTCGCGGGATGCCGTGGCGATGGCCGCCGACATCGAAGACATGACCGGCGTGACGCTGTCGGTCGCGGTGGCCTTCCAGCATCCGACCATCGAGTCGCTGGCAACCCGCATCATCGAGGGCGAACCCGAACGCCCCGACGACGACCTGGACGGCGCCGACTGGACCCGCACCGGACCGGCCGAGCGGGTCGACATCGCGATCGTCGGGCTGTCCACGCGGCTGCCCGGCGACATGGACAGCCCGGACGAAACCTGGCGGGCGCTGCTGGAGGGCCGCGACGCGATCACCGACCTGCCCGAAGGGCGGTGGTCGGAGTTCCTCGAAGAGCCGCGGCTGGCCGAGCGGGTCGCGCAAGCCCGCACCCGCGGCGGTTACCTCAAAGACATCAAGGGCTTCGACTCGGAGTTCTTCGCGGTCGCCAAGACCGAGGCCGACAATATCGATCCGCAGCAGCGGCTGGCGCTCGAAATGACGTGGGAGGCACTCGAACACGCCCGCATCCCGGCGTCAAGCCTGCGCGGCGAGGCCGTCGGCGTGTACGTCGGGGTGTCCAACAACGACTACGGCTTCCTAGCCATCTCCGACCCGACCGTCGCGCACCCCTACGCCATCACGGGCAACGCGAGCTCGATCATCGCCAACCGGGTGTCCTACTTCTACGACTTCCGCGGCCCGTCGGTCGCGGTCGACACCGCCTGCTCGAGTTCCCTGGTGGCGACGCACCAGGCGGTGCAGGCGCTGCGCAACGGCGAATGCGACGTGGCGGTGGCCGGCGGTGTGAACGCGCTGATCACGCCCGCGGTCACGCTGGGTTTCGACGAGATCGGCGCGGTGCTGGCCCCCGACGGCCGGATCAAGTCCTTCTCGTCCGACGCCGACGGCTACACCCGCTCCGAGGGCGCCGGGATGCTGGTGCTCAAGCGGGTCGACGACGCCCGCCGCGACGGCGACCAGATCCTGGCCGTGATCGCCGGCAGCGCGGTCAACCACGACGGCCGGTCCAACGGACTGATCGCCCCCAACCAGGACGCGCAGGCCGAGGTGCTGCGCCGGGCCTACAAGGACGCCGGCATCGACCCGCGCAACGTCGACTACATCGAGGCGCACGGCACCGGCACCGTCCTGGGTGACCCGATCGAGGCCGAGGCGCTGGGCCGGGTCGTCGGCCGGGGCCGCGCCGCGGATCGGCCGGCGTTGCTGGGTGCGATCAAGACCAACATCGGCCACTTGGAGTCGGCGGCCGGTGTGGCCGCCATGGCCAAGGTGGTGTTGGCGCTGCACCACGACAAGCTGCCGCCGTCGATCAACTTCGCCGGCCCCAGCCCCTACATCGACTTTGACGCCATGCGTCTGAAAGTCATTGACACCGTGTCGGATTGGCCCCGTTACGGGGGCTACGCGCTGGCCGGTGTGTCCAGCTTCGGCTTCGGCGGGGCCAACGCGCACGTGGTGGTGCGCGAGGTGTTGCCTCGCGACGTGATCGAGCGCGAGCCCGAACCCGCGGCGGCGGTCATCGCGCCGGGAGACGCCGGCGCGGATCCGGCCGAGGCACCCACGATGGAAGCCCACTCGTTGCGGTTCGACGATTTCGGCAACATCATCACCGACGAGTTCGTGGCCGACGAGGTCGAGCCCGACCTGCCCGGCATCACCGACGAGGCGCTGGAGCTCAAAGCCGCCGCGTTGGAAGAGCTTGCGGCACAAGAACTTGCCGAGCCGACCACGCCGCTGATCCCGCTCGCGGTGTCGGCGTTTCTGACCTCACGCAAGAAAGCCGCGGCCGCCGAGCTGGCCGACTGGATGGAAAGCCCCGAGGGCCAGGCGGCCTCGCTCGAGTCGATCGGGCGGTCGTTGTCACGGCGCAACCACGGCCGGTCCCGCGCGGTGGTGCTGGCCCACAACCACGAGGAAGCCGTCAAGGGTTTGCGCGCGGTGGCCGAGGGCAAACAGCGGCCCAATGTGTTCAGCGTCGACGGTCCGGTGGCCAACGGACCGGTGTGGGTGCTCGCCGGATTCGGTGCGCAGCACCGCAAGATGGGCAAGAGCCTGTATCTGCGCAACGCGGTGTTCGCCGAGTGGATCGAAAAGGTCGACGCACTGGTCCAGGACGAACTGGGTTACTCGGTGCTCGAGCTGATCTTGGACGACTCCCAGGACTACGGCATCGAGACCACCCAGGTCACGATCTTCGCGATTCAGATCGCACTCGGTGAGCTGCTCAAGCACCACGGCGCCAAACCCGCTGCGGTAGTGGGCCAGTCGCTGGGCGAGGCCGCCTCGGCCTACTTCGCCGGCGGCCTGTCGCTGCGCGACGCCACCCGCGCGATCTGCTCGCGCTCGCACCTGATGGGTGAGGGCGAGGCGATGTTGTTCGGCGAATACATCCGGTTGATGGCGCTGGTGGAGTACTCCGCCGACGAGATCAAGACGGTGTTCTCCGACTTCCCCGATCTCGAGGTGTGCGTCTACGCCGCACCCACCCAGACCGTCATCGGCGGTCCGCCCGAGCAGGTCGACGCGATCATCGCCCGCTGTGAGGCCGAGGGCAAGTTCGCCCGCAAGTTCCAGACCAAGGGCGCCAGCCACACCCAGCAGATGGACCCGCTGCTCGGCGAGCTCAGTGCCGAGCTGCAGGGCATCAAGCCGATGAGCCCCACCGCCGGCATCTTCTCGACGGTGCACGAGGGCAGCTACGTCAAGCCGGGCAGCGAGCCGATCCACGACGTGGACTACTGGAAGAAGGGTCTGCGCCACAGCGTGTACTTCACCCAGGGCATCCGCAATGCCGTGGACAGCGGGCACACCACCTTCGTGGAGCTCGCCCCCAACCCGGTGGCGTTGATGCAGGTGGGATTAACGACGGCCAGCGCGGGTCTCCATGAAGCCCAGCTGATCCCGACGCTGGCCCGCAAGCAGGACGAGGTCGAGTCGATCACCTCGACCCTGGCGCAGCTCTATGTGTACGGCCACGACCTGGACATCCGGACCCTGTTCAGCCGCGCCAAGGGGCTCGACGAGTACGCCAACATCCCGCCGACCCGGTTCAAGCGCAAAGAGCACTGGCTGGACGTGCACTTCGCGGGCGACAGCTCGATCCTGATGCCGGGCAACCATGTCGCGCTGCCGGACGGCCGGCACGTGTGGGAGTACGCGCCGCGGGAGAAGACCGACCTGGCCGCGCTGGTGCGGTCCGCGGCGACGTCGGTGCTGCCGGACGCGCAGCTGACCGCCTCCGAGCAACGGGCGGTGCCCGGCCTGGGCGCCCGGTTGGTGACCACGCTGACGCGACACCCCGGTGGTGCGTCGGTGCAGGTGCACGCCCGGATCGACGAATCGTTCACGCTGGTCTACGACGCACTGGTGACCCGGGGTGGTTCGGCTGCGGTGCTGCCGGCCGCGGTCGGTGCCGGCACGGCGATCGCCTCTGCCGATGCCGTTGCGGACGCCGCGCCGGTCGCGGGCGGTGTGGCCGACGACGACGATGCCGAGACGCTCTCGGACAGCCTGACCAACCGCTACATGCCGGCCGGGATGGGCCGCTGGTCGGCGGATTCGGGTGAGCCGGTCGCCGAACGCCTCGGCATGATCGTGGCGGCGGCCATGGGCTACGAGCCCGAGGACCTGCCGTGGGAGGTCCCGCTGATCGAGCTGGGCTTGGACTCGCTGATGGCGGTGCGGATCAAGAACCGCGTCGAGTACGACTTCGACTTGCCGCCGATCCAATTGGCGGCGGTACGCGACGCCAACCTGTACAACATCGAGAAGCTGATCGAGTACGCGATCGAGCACCGCGACGAGGTCGAGCAGCTGCACGAGTACCAGAAGACGCAGACCGCCGAGGAGATCGCGCGGGCGCAGGCCGAAATTGTCAGTGGGGCCACGCCGGCATCGCTGGTGGCGCCCGCGCCCGACCCGCAGGCCGAGCCGCAGACGCAACCGGCCCCGCCGCCGGCGTCGGATGTGCCGATCCCGGCGCCGCCGTCGGATCCGGCGGGTCCTTCGAGTGCGTCGGGTAATGGCGCGGGCAACGGCGCGCAGCCGAATCTGGCCGGGGCGGCGGAGGCGCTGAACTCCGAGGCGGTAGCCAAGGCGCTGAATTCCGATGTGCCGCCGCGTGATGCGGCCGAGCGGGTCGCGTTCGCCACCTGGGCGATCGTCACGGGTAAGTCCCCGGGCGGCATCTTCAACCTCCTGCCCAAGCTCGACGACGAGCAGGCCGCCAAGATGGCGCAGCGACTGTCCGAGCGCGCCGAGGGACCGATCACCGTCGAGGACGTGCTGGCCTCGGAGAACATCGAGGCGCTGGCCGAGAAGGTGCGCGGCTACCTGGAGGCCGGCACCATCGACGGCTTCGTCCGCACGCTGCGGGCGCGCCCCGAGGACGACCCGACCAAGGTGCCGGTGTTCGTGTTCCACCCGGCCGGTGGCTCGACCGTGGTGTACGAGCCGCTGCTCAACCGGCTGCCGGCGGACACTCCGATGTACGGCCTGGAACGCGTCGAGGGCACCATCGAAGAGCGTGCGGCGCAATACGTTCCGAAGCTGATCGAGATGCAGGGCGACGGGCCTTACATCCTGGCCGGCTGGTCGCTGGGCGGGGTGCTGGCCTATGCGTGCGCGATCGGGCTCAAAAAATTGGGCAAGGACGTCCGATGGGTCGGCTTGATCGACGCGGTCCGCGCGGGTGAAGAGGTCCCGCAGACCAAGGAAGAGGTCCGCAAGCGCTGGGACCGTTACGCCCGGTTCGCCGAGAAGACCTTCCAGGTCACCATCCCGGCGATCCCCTACGAGCAGCTCGAAGAGCTCGACGACGAGGGTCAGATCCGGTTCGTGCTGGATGCGGTGAGTCAGAGCGGGGTGCAGATCCCGGCCGGCATCATCGAGCACCAGCGCACGTCGTACCTGGACAACCGGGCGATCGACACCGCCCAGATCCAGCCGTACGACGGCCACGTCACCCTGTACATGGCCGATCGCTACCATGACGACGCGATCATGTTCGAGCCGCGCTACGCCGTGCGCAAGCCGGATGGCGGTTGGGGCGAGTACGTGTCCGACCTCGAGGTCGTGCCGATCGGTGGCGAGCACATCCAGGCCATCGACGAGCCGATCATCGCCAAGGTCGGCGCGCACATGTCCCAGGCATTGGACGCGGTCGAGGCCGAGTCCACGAGCCGGACGAGTCAGAACTAGATAGGTAGGCAAGTAGTGACCGATGTAGCGCCTGGGCCGGCTCCTGTCGTGCACACCACCGCCGAGAAGCTGGCCGAGTTGCACGCCAGGCTGGAACTGGCCAAGGAGCCGGGCGGCGAGAAGGCCGCCGCCAAGCGCGACAAGAAGGGCATCCCCAGTGCGCGCGCCCGCATCCACGCGCTGGTGGATCCCGGCACCTTCTTCGAAGTCGGAGCACTGGCGAAGACTCCGAACGACCCGAACGCGCTCTACGGCGACGGCTGCATCACCGGGCACGCCCTGATCGACGGCCGGCCGGTCGGGGTGTTCTCCCATGACCAGACCGTGTTCCAGGGCACCGTCGGTGAGATGTTCGGCCGCAAGGTGGCCCGGCTGATGGAGTGGTGTGCGATGGTCGGGTGCCCGATCGTCGGCATCCAGGACTCCGGCGGCGCCCGGATCCAGGACGCGGTCACCTCGCTGGCGTGGTACGCCGAGCTGGGCCGCCGGCACGAGGCGCTGTCCGGGCTGGTGCCGCAGATCTCGCTGATCTTCGGCAAATGCGCCGGGGGTGCGGTGTATTCGCCGATCCAGGACGACCTGCTGGTGTCGGTGCGCGACCAGGGTTACTTCTTCGTCACCGGACCGGACGTGATCCGGGAAGTCACCGGTGAAGACGTCAGCCTCGACGAGCTGGGCGGTTCCGACGCCCAGGCCCGCAACGGCAACCTGCACCAGGTCGTCGACTCGGAAGCCGAAGCGTTTCAGTACGTCCGCGACTTCCTGTCGTTCCTGCCGTCCAACTGCTTCGACAAGCCGCCGATCGTCAACCCAGGCCTGGAGCCGGAGATCACGCCGACCGACCTGGAGCTCGACACGATCATCCCGGACTCGGACAACGCGGCCTACGACATGCACGAAATCCTGCTGCGCATCTTCGACGACGGCGACTTCCTCGACGTCGCCGCGCAGCACGGGCCGGCCATCATCACCGGCTACGCCCGGGTCGACGGCCGCACGGTAGGCGTGGTGGCCAACCAGCCGATGTATCTGGCCGGGTCGATCGACAACGAAGCTTCCGACAAGGCCGCCCGGTTCATCCGGTTCTGCGACGCGTTCGACATCCCGCTGGTGTTCGTCGTGGATACCCCCGGATTCCTGCCCGGGGCCGAGCAGGAGAAGAACGGCATCATCAAGCGCGGCGGCCGGTTCCTGTACTCGGTCGTGGAGGCCGACGTGCCGAAGGTGACGATCACCGTCCGCAAGTCCTACGGCGGCGCGTACGCGGTGATGGGGTCCCGGCAGCTGACTGCCGACTTCAACTACGCGTGGCCCACCGCGCGTATCGCGGTGATCGGCGCCGAGGGCGCCGCGCAGCTGCTGATGAAGCGGTTCCCGGACCCGACGACGCCCGAGGCGCAGCAGATCAAGAAGGACTTCATCGAGGGATACAACCTCAACATGGCGATCCCGTGGACCGCTGCCGAGCGTGGGTTCATCGACTCGGTGATCGACCCGCACGACACCCGGCTGTTGATCCGCAAGTCCATGAAACTGTTGCGGGACAAGCAATTGTGGTTCCGCGTCGGCCGTAAGCACGGGCTGATCCCGGTCTAGGTCTTCATGGAAGACCGCGTCGCGCCGGCCCAGCAGGAGTGGCAAGCGGCCCACGACGCGTACGGGCCGCGACACGAGTCGACGTTGGTCGCGCTGCTGGCGTTGGCCGAGGCGCGGCGACTCACCGGCGATGGCCGGGGTGCGGTGCGCGATGCCGGCGAGGTCCTCGCGGTGCGCATCGAAACCCTCGGAGCCGAGCACCCCGAGACTCTCGCCGTCGCGAGCTTGGTCGGCATCTGGCGACACAACCTGGGTGACGTCGGCGCCGTCGATTCGCTGCGCGAATTGGTGCCGGTAATGACGCGGGTGTTGGGCGCCGAGCAGCCCTACACCCTGCTGGCGCAGCACGTCGTCACCGCGGTCGACAGCGTCGGCGCGGATCCCGCGGTGCGTCTGGTCAATTGGGTTCGGTTGTGCGGGGCCGAGACTCGCGTCTTCGGCGTCTGGCACGAAGTGACGCTGGAAGCGGTTCAGATGGTGGCCGCGGCGCGCCGCGATCTGGGCGACCCGTTCGGCGCCAGCTCGGATGCCTTGACCGCCTACGACTATCGTCGTCAGCTACTTGGTGACGCCCATCCGAACACCCTGAGCGCCCAGCTGGCGCGACTGACGTGGCTCGGGGAAGCCACGGGCATCACCGATTTCATCCTCGACGGTTTGGCCGAGCTGGTCCCGGCGATGCAGAACACCTTCGGTCACGACGACGTGAACACCTTGACCGCCCGGTTCACTCAAACCGCATATACGCCCAAGTCCGCCGACAACGAGGTGGAATGGATCTCTGAGTGGGAGTCGCTTTTCGCCGACCTGGTTCGCGTGCTGGGTGAGGAGCATCAGCTGACCGTCGCGGCCCGAGATCCGTTGAGCCAAGCACGAATCGAATGGCAAAGCAGCCTGGATGCGACTCGTGAGATCGCCTTCGACTTGTTCGTCGACATGGAATCTGAAGAGCGAGACGTCGAGAAGGTCGCCGACCGCGACTGGATGGACACCGGCAACCTTGACGACGAGCTGGTCGACCAGGTTGCCGACGATGCCGACGAACAGCGATCCGAACGCGTCGACCTGATGGAAAGTGTTGTGGCAGCAAAGATTGCGCTGTCAGCCAGCGCTCGCACACGGGGTGATAACGCGCGCGAGACGCTGCAATGGCGCTACTACGTGGCGTGGTGCTTCTTCAATGGCCACGAGTTCGAGACCGCGGGCCGGCGCACCCGACGACTGATCGAGGACTGTGTGCGGGTGCTCGGCGAGCATGATCCGCTGACGACGGCCTCGCGAGAACTGTTGTCTTTCATCGATTCCCGCGCCTGGGCCGGGCTGTCCCCGTTCTGGGACGGCAGCGCGTCGGCCTAGCGCTACTTGCGCAGGGTGAACTGGTTGAGGTCGGTGTACCCCTTGCGGAACAGGTTCGCACAGCCGGTCAGGTACTTCATGTACATCTCGTAGACCTCTTCGGACTGGATCTCGATGGCCTCGGCTTTGCGTGCCCGCAGGCCCTCCGCCCAGACGTCCAGTGTCTTGGCGTAATGGCGCTGCAGCGATTGGCGACGTTTCAGCTTGAAGCCGGCCTTGGCTGAAAACTGCTTCACCATGTCGATGGTCGGCAGAAAGCCGCCCGGGAAGATCTCGGTTTTCATGAAGTCGCTGAATTCGACGATCGCCGGAGTGAGCGGCAAGCCGGACTCGATGATCTCCTTCTCCGACAGGACGGTGATCGTGTGCAACAGCATCGTGCCGCCGGGGGGCAACAGCTCATACGTTCTCTGGAAGAAGGCGTCGTAGCGGTCGTAGCCGACGTGTTCGAACGGGCCGATCGCCACGATCCGGTCCACGGGGTCGTGAAACCGCTCCCAGCCCTCGAGCAGCACCCGCTTGGAACGGGGGCTGTCCGAAGCGGCGAACAGCTGCTCGACGTGAGCGACCTGATTCTTCGACAACGTGATGCCGACGACGTTGACGTCGTACTTCTCGATGGCGCGCATCATGGCCGCGCCCCAGCCGCAGCCGAGGTCCAGCAGCGTCATGCCGGGCTGCAAGCCCAGCTTGCCCAGCGAGAGATCGATTTTGGCGATTTGCGCCTGTTCCAGGGTCATGTCGTCGCCGCCGAGCCAGTAGGCGCAGGTGTACATCTGGGTGCGGTCGAGGAACAGGCGGAAGAAGTCGTCGGAGAGGTCGTAGTGTGCCTGCACATCCTCGAAATGCGGCGTCAACTCCTCGGTCATGCGCCTCACTCTAAGACGAACCCCGTTGCAGCGCCGGGCCAAGCCGAAGTGGCTACCGGTGTTGCAGCCGTAGCGCCCCGTCCGCCAGCTCGTCGAACCGGTCCAGCGCCTCGTCCGAGTCGGCGTCGATACCGCGCAGCGGCCCGCGCTCGGCGAGGTAGCGCTGCGCGTGCAGGCGTGCGACGAGCGCCTTGCGCTCGCCCCCGCGCTCGGCGCGCTCCCAGGCGGCCTGCTCGATCAGCAACGCGCCCGCGTAGACGTCGCCGATGAATTGCGCCAGCGGGAACAGCCGGGCCTCGGCGACGGGTCCGTCGAGTTTGGTCCATGCCGTGATCGCCGCGTCGAGGTCATCGATGCGCCGGGCCACCAGTGCAGTGGTCGCCCCGCCATCCCCGGTGTCGTCGGACACCGACACCGCGTCGTGCATGCGGGCCAGCAGTGTCTGGTGTGCCTGGGTCTGCTCGATGCCCCGCCGCACGTCCAGGCACAGGATGTTGTCCGGGCCCTCCCAAATCGTGTTCACCTGCGCGTCACGCAAAATCCTTGCCACCGGCCAGGTTTCGATGTAGCCGTTGCCGCCGTGGATCTCGATGGCGTCCGACGCGGCGGTGATGCCCAGCCGGCACACCCGCAACTTGGTGACCGGCACCGCGATGCGTTGCCGCATGCCGCGTGGCTGGCGATGATTGGTCGCGCCGGTGCCGTCGAAAACCATCGCCTGCGCGGCTTCGACGTCGACGATCAGCTCGGCCAGCTTGCGGCGCATGAGCGGCTTGTCGATCAGCGCCCCGCCGAATGCCTGGCGCTGCCGCGCATAACACAACGACTCGACGAGGGCCCGGCGCGCGTTGCCCAAACCGAACAGCGCGATGCCCAGCCGCGCGGCGTTGGTCAGCTCCATCATCCGGCCCAGACCCTTGCCGTCGGACGGGCCCGCCCCGCCGCCGGGTTCGCCGGAGAGCAGAAATGCTTCGGCGTCGGCGAACTCGACCTCGCCGGAAGCGACCGAACGGGTGCCGAGTTTGTCCTTGAGCCGCCGCACCCGCACGCCGTTTCGTGAGCCGTCGCGGCGGGTCCGCAGCACCAGGAAATTGGCTACCCCGCGCGACGAATCCGGTGCCCCTTCGGGTTTGGCCAGCACGACGAACGCCTCCCCGGCGCAGTTGGACGCAAACCACTTGAGACCGTTCAACAGCCACGCTGAGCCTTCCTCGCCGCTGACGCGTCGGGCTGTGGTCTCGAGCGCTCCGAGGTCGGAGCCGCCGGTGCGCTCGGTCAGCAGCTGCGCCGTCTCACCCGCCCATTCGCCGGAGGCGAACTTGGCGAGCACGTGCTCGCGCACGTCGGCGGGTGCGTAGGCCGACACCAGCGACTGAACCATGCCGCCGCCGGTGCCCAGCGCGCAGCCCATGCCGATATCAGCTTGATTGAGTAGGTAATTCGACGCGAACAACCCCAGCCCGGAGCTGACCTGCGCCGCGCGCGCGTCGGTGCGCAGCGCTTGCTGAGCGTCCAGCACCGCGCGTTTGGATTGGGTGAACGACTCCGGCATGACGACTGTGCTGACGTCATGCCCCCACCGGTCGTAGCGTTCCAAGCGTGGCGGGTTGCGGTCGGTCTCCTCGGCCCAGCGTGCCACCGGTCCGCCCATCAGCTCACCGATACGCGTCAAATGCGGCTCCACGACTGACAATTCGTCGGGCCGCAGGTAGTAGGCCATCGTGAATTGCAGGGTGGGGTCGGTGCGATACCAGTTGAGACCGACGGCACCGCGGTACGCGTCGGTTCGGTAGCGCTGTGCCTTCTTCGGGGTGGAAAAAGGCAGCCGGTCCACGGCCTCATACCCGTAGTGCGGGTCGTCGTCGCTCATGCAGCGACGTTATACCGGGGCGACGAACTCCGAGGTGTAGAACTCGGCCGGATCCTGCGAGTTCGGATTCGGGCGTTCGACGATCACCCAGACGCCCGTCGTGCCCTGCCGAATGGTGTCCGAAACGGTCACCGCTCCGTTGCCGCCGCCGTCGGTATCCAGTCCGGAATAAGCGGTTCCCGGTGCTCCGGGCCCGCAGTTGTCCACCGCTGGCCGGGGTTCCTGGATCAGGCGGACGTCGAAATGTGTTCCCGGGTCCGGACCGTCCGACAGATGCACCTCCGCGAACGCTTTGCCACCGCTGGCGTGAATGGTGACCGAACCGGTGCCCAAGCCCGATCGCGGTACCTTCGGCGCGGTGCCGACCAGGCTGAAATCACACCGTCGAAGCTTGCTGTCCAATACGACGATCGTCCCGCCCTCGGCCCCGGCCATCGCGATCCCCGCGGTCGCCACCGGGGACATTGCCGCGGTGAATGTCGCCCCACATACGCCTATGCGTTTCCAGATGTGCATCGGGTGGCCCCTCCTCCAGCTGTGGTCCAGATCACAGCGGAGTAGATATTGACCTATTGCGGACCGAATTAAACCATTTGCCGGGAATTACTTAGGCGTCAATAAGAACCATTGTTTTACCGGTGACGAATTGCGCGGCAAAAGCCTCGAAATTACGGCTTGATCCGGATCTGCCCGGGAGACCACCATCCGGTGCGGGTGGCGGTACCCAGTTCCAACTGGGCGGGATGGGCGTCGGCGATCGTCTCGAACTGTCGCAGCGAACCCCAGTCACGGCCCCAGTCATGCGACAGGTACGTCGACATCACGTGGGCGCGCAACAGCAGGTCGGTGATCCCCAGCAGGCCGCCGTTGACACCGTCCTGCCAGGTGTCGGTGTCCTGCTTTTTGGCGTTGTAGTCCGGGGTGATGCGGAACCGCGGAATCTCAATGACCCCGTTGGAATGCAGCATCGGTTGCTGGCACGGGAAGGCCAGGCCCACCGCCCAGTCCATCAACACCGGCTGCGTCGAACCGACGTACTCCTGCAAGGAGCGCAGCTCCGGCACCCGCGGTGGCGTCACCGCGATCCAGTCATCCGGGGTCAGCGACAGGTCCTCGGCGACCACGCGGACCGCGACGGCGTCCGCGGGCATCTGCGAGCGCGCAAAGCGCAGGTTGCGCCACACCTTTGGCTGCTCGCCGTACAGGTCGTAGGGCACCAACCGGCCGGCCGGCTGCACGGCGCCGTCGGGACCGGGGCGGCCGAATTCCAATTCGACGGTCTGGCCGTTGGTGTGGTGGTGCAGGATGCTGTTGCCGGCGATCGTGCCCGCGGCGGTCACCACCACCAGCGGGTGGCCGTTGTCCGGCTTCGGCAACTGGTACCACGCGGAGGTCAGCTTGCTCTGCTGCTGCGCGCCGGTGGTGTAGCTGCCCGCCAGTGGCACCTGCCCGGCGTTGAGGCCGTACGGCAGCGGAACCGTCGACCCGTTGACGCCCGGGGTCTTCAGCTTGAGCGGCGCGTCCCAGTCGTAGTCGGTGCCGGGCTGGGGGACCGACGTCTCCTTGACCGACTCGGCCAGGGTGCGGTCCGGGACCCCGTTGGGCGTGAATCCCGTGGGGTTGACGCCGCCCAACGGGCCGAGCGGCCCGTAGTTGCCGGGCTGGGGCGCCATGAAGCCGGCGTTGCTGTCCGGCTCGACCAGGACGTCGTCGGCCAGACCGCAGCCGCCGCTGAATTCACGCAGGTTGTCCCAGGCGTTCGAGTACGTGGGGTACTGACGAACGATGCCGGCCACCATCGACCCCACGAACACCAGCGCCATGAACCCGGCCGCGAGCGGTATGGGTGCTGCCGTCATCGCGCGCGCCAGCCGGCCCTCGCCGCGGCTGGTGTCGGCGAAGTGCAGCCAGGCGGCGTATACGGCGGTGATCGCGAACAAGGCGAAAAAGACTGTGCTGATGGAAATTCCGCCGATTTTCGGCATGCTGCTGTTGAACGGAACGCCGTAGCTGGAGACATACCACCACCCGTTGGTGGTCGCGAAGCACAGCGCCAGGATGAACAGCACCGCCGACAGGAACGCCATCCGGTTGCGCGACCAGCGCAACACCTGCGGCGACACCAGCACCGTCGCCAGCGCGGCCATCGCCGCACCCACCGCGGCGAACAGGCCGAAGTGGTGCACCCACTTGGTCGGGGTGAACATCAGGAAGAACATGGTGCCGAAGATGACACCCATCAGTCGCCACGCCGGCCCGCGCGCCACCCCGGGAACTCGCTTGCGCCGCAACATCATGAACAACGATGTGAACAGGCACAGTGCGGTGATCAGGAAGCCGAATCGGCGTGACAGCGATCCGTCGACGGTGGGCAGGATCAGGTAGTAGTAGCGCAGGTTCTCGGTGTACCACGCCTGACTGGGCCCGATATCGGTGCGAATCCTGGTGGCTTCCAACACTGTTGACAGCGTCTGGTCGGCGAACACCACGGTGAGGATCACGAAGCCGGCGGCCAGCATCGGGGCCACCAGCGGCCAGGTTCCGACCAGCCGATGCCGCTTGACCAGAATGCGCAGGATCGGACGGCCACCGGCGACCAGTGCGGCCACCGCGATCAGCCCGGTCGGCTGCACGCCCAGGGTGAACGCCGCGGTGATCACCGCCAGCGCCGCCGGCGTCAACCTCGAGGCACACATCGACCGCTCGATCAGCACGTAGGTGATCAGTGAGCCGAACGCGATGATCGGTTCGGGGCGCAGACCGTTGTCGAACGGCATCCACGCGGTCAGCAGGACCAGGCCCGCCGCCCAGTTCGCCGCCTTGCTCGACGTCACCGCCGGCCCCAGCCGGGGCAGCACCTCACGCGACAGCAGCAGCCAACAGAGAATCCCGGCGATCAAGTCGGGCAGCCGAATCCACAAGCTGTCGTCGCTGACATGGGTCATCAGCGCCAGCAAGTTGTAGTACCAGCCGAAGGGGTCCTCCGGGCTCCCGAACCAGCGGAAGTAGTTGGACATGTAGCCGGCGCGGTCGGCGACCCGGGCCATTCCCAGGATGTAGCCGTCGTCCGACGAGTTCGCGCCGATCACATGCCACAACACGAACCCGAAGATCACCGTGGCGTCGGCGAGGGTGAACTTTTTCCAGCGCGTCGGAATCCACCGGTGCATCCGGCGACCGTCCAGTTGATCCAGGCGCCACAACGCGACCAGCGACACGATGGTGGCCAGGATGGCGCCCACCATCGCCAACAGCTTCAGAGTCGTTGGGGTGGTGGAGAACCGGGTGTCGATGGTGGCCGAGAACTTGAGCCCCGGCGGCGCCGGTCCGGTCAGGTCGGTGAACACCCCGACGATCTGCGGACGCAGATTAGGGTCGGCGAAACCGCCGGACTGCGGCTTACCGGCCGGATCGTTCAGACCGACGAACGTGGCGAAAGTACCGGCGCGCGTGGACGTTATCTCGATGCGCTGGCACTGGGCCGATTGTGCTTGCTCTCGGGACACACTGGCAATCACCACGTTGCGATCGGTGACGTCGACACGCTTGGCGTTGACGACGACGAACAGCGCATTGAGCGCGGCGTCCTTGCCCTTCTTGGGCGCGGTGCTCAGCACGACGCCGCCCTCGGGGGGCAGGCTGCGCACCACCGAGCACGGCACGGTGACCGTCGCATCGACCGGCGACAGCGAGATCAGGGGCGCGGTAACGCTGTTCAGGGTGCCGTCCTGCGGCCAGTTGAGCGTCGCGGTCGTCTGCACCACCGGCAGCAGCGGCGTCGCGACCGACAGCAGGAAACCGATCAGCCCGGCGACCGTCGCGACCCAGCGGGTCACACGGACATCGTCACGGGTACGGCCGACCGCGTGTTCTTGGGTAATGGTCATGGCAGCGCCCGAATCGGTCCTTGCCGGCTCCAGCCGTTCACGGTCATCACGCCCTGTTCGACGACGGCGTTCGGCGCCTGATCGCTTGGCACCAGCGGGTAGTACTGCTCGACCGATCCCCAGTCGCGATACCAGTCACCGCGCAGGTAGGTCGAGATGGTCGAGGTGCGCAGCAGTGTCTGGGCGAACAGGAACGGGCCGCCGGCCTCGCTGGCCTCCCAGCCGTTCGACGACGATGCCGTCTGCTTGTGATCGGGAAGGATCCGGTACCCCGGAAGTTCCGCGACGCCAAGGTGTTCGGAGAACGGCCGCTGGCACGGGAAGTTGGCGGCGGTCGCGATGTCCATCAGCACGGGTGTCTGCGACCCCATCAGGTGCTGCAGGGTCTGCAACACCGGGACCCGCGGCGGGGTGAACGCGAACCACTGATCCGAGCTCAGGTTCGGGTCGTAAGCCACGATGCGCGCCACGTTGGCCTCCGGCGGCGCCCACGTCAGCGGGAACCGCAGATTGCGCCACGCCGGTTCGGGCCCGATGTCGATGGGCTGCACCTCGCCCAGCGGTTGGGTGGTTCCGTCGGGCCGGGTGACGCCCCACTGCAGTTTCAGCGACTGCCCGTAGGTGAAGGTGCCGTCCTCTTTGTAGGACCAGATGGCGCCGGACGCCGCCACCACCACCAGCGGCCGGTCGGAGGTCTTCTCTCGCCAATCGGGCGGCAACTGGTACCAGGACGAGGTCGCGGTGGCAGCCAGCGAATTCTCGCCGTAGCTGCCCATCACCGGCGTGCGTGCCGGGTCGAGGCCGAAGGGCAGGGCGATGTTGGACCCGTTGACCCCGACCGGGCCCTTGCCGCCGGCCGTGCCCGCGGAGTCACTCATCGCGGCGTTGGGTTTGTTCGGCGACGCGTCGGAGTTCACCACCCCCGGCTTGGTCACCACGGGGTAGGACCTCAGGTCGTCGCCGACGCCGTCGGGTTTGAATCCGACCGGGTTGGTGCCGCCGAGCGGACCGTCGGGTCCAAAGGTCTGACCTGGGATGGGTTGCAGCAGGCCAAGATTGGGGTCGGGCTCGGTCAGCACGTCGTCGGCCATCGCGCAGCTGGCCCTCGAGAGACCGGAGGTGATCGCGGCCAGGTTCGCCTTGCCGGTGGTGTACAGGGGATAGCGGAACGCCGCGCCCTTGGCCAGCGACCCGACTTCGCCGAGCACCATGATCGTCGCGACCACCAGCAGCGGGGTGGACGCCAGGACGCGGTTGCGCCGGTTGTCCTTGACCTCGGTGTGCCCGGCGTAGTCCATCCGGAAGTGCTGCCAGGCGGCCAGCAGACCGGTCGCGATCGCCAGCGCCAGGAACATCGACGTCACCGGATGGCTGGCGACGACGGGCTGGATGTCGTACCACGGCACCCCGTAGTTGCCGACGTAGAACCAGCCGTTGACGCCCGAGGTGGCCACCGCCAGCACGAACAGCAGCGCGGTCACGTACAGCGTCAGGTTGCGGCGGCTGTGCAGACCGATGCGGGCGAACGCGAACGCGGTGACCGCGCCCAGCGCGCCGGCCAGGCCGGCGAACGCCCCGAACTGCACGGCCCACTTCGTCGGCGTGAACGTCAGCAGCAGGATGCCCACCGCGGCGGTGCCGATCAGCCGCCAGGTGGGGCCGCTGGCCAGCCCCGGCACCCGGCCGCGGCGCAGCAACACCATCAGCATGCCGAACAGGCACATCAGCAGGACCAGCACCGCGAAGCGCCGCGCCATCGACCCGTCGGGATTGGATTCGACCGTGAGGAAGTAGTAGCGCAGCCAGTCCTGGTACCAGGCGATCGTCGGACCGACCTTGTATTTGATCCGGGCCGACTCGGCGATGGTGGCCAGCGTCTGGCTGCGGAACACCACCACCAGGATCAGCGACAGCGACGCCGCCAGCACCGCCAGCGGTGCGAGCAGGCCGTCGGTGGCGCGGCGCCGTCGGATGATCGTCGCGATGGCCCGGGCCCCGGTCAGCAGCGCGGCGACGGCCATCAACCCCTGCGGCGCCAGCGTGACGGTCAGCATCGCGACCACGATGGCCACCGCGGCGGGCGCCAGCCGCTGCAGCGCGATCGCGCGCTCGACCAGCATCCAGGTGACGATCACGCCCAGGGCGATCAGCGGCTCGGGGCGCAGGCCGTTGTTGAACGGCAGCCACGCGGCCACGAAGACGGCGCCGCCGGTCAGCACCGCGATCGCGTTGGACCCCAGGCCGCCCTTGCCGGGACCCAGCCGGCGCAGCCCCCAGTGGCTGATGATCAGCCAACAGACGATGCCGGCCAGCGTGGCCGGCAGTCGCATCCACACACCCGCGGTGCTCACCGACGCCAGCTTGGACAGCACCGACAGATACCAGTCGAACGGCGCCTCGGTGGTGCCGAAGTAGCGGTAGTAGTTGGCCACGTAACCGGCCTGCGGCGCCACCCGCGCGATGGTCAAGTTGTAGCCGTCGTCGGACGAGGTGGCGCCGATGACATGCCAGACCAGCAGTGTGGCGATCACGCCCGCGTCCGTGACCCAGGTGGCCCAGCCGATTCGCCACCAGGACGACCGCGGCTGGCGGGGCCGGTACCGGGACAGCCAGGCGACCGGCGACCGCCAGTTGACCAGCGTGCCGCCGCGGCTATGCCGGTCCAGCACGGCCAGCGCGACGATCGCGATCAGGACCGCCAGTGCGCCCGCCGCCATCACCAGCTTCTTGAGCGCCGTCGGCGCCGTGATGAACCGGGTGTCGATGTCGACCCGTGCCGACAGGCCCGGTTGGGCGGGCACTTTCAGGTCGGTGAAGATGCCGCCGACCTGAGGCTTCTTCTCGGCGGACAGCACGCCGGTGGCGCCGGGCAGGCCGACGAAATCGGCGCCGACCGTCCCGGCGTTCGCCCACACATGCAGCACGCTGCAGCCGCCCGCGGCGACGGCGGTGCGCTTGGCTACCGCGGCGACGGTGTCCCGGAACGCGACGACGACCACGTCTTTGTCGGCGCGGACGAACAGGCCGTTTTTGCCCGGGTCCACACCTCCGGTCGGCAGCGTCGAGACCACCAGGCCGCCGTCGGCTGGCAGGCTGGCGATCGCCGGGCAGGGGATGGAGATGTCGAGTGCGCGCGGTGCGCCGGAGACCAACGGAGCGGTGACCTGGGCGACGTGTCCGTCGACGTTGCCCTGCGGCCACGCGATGGTGGCCGTCGTCTGCTTGACCGGAAGCAGCGGAACCACGAGACACAACAGCAGACCCGCGAATCCGGCGACGACGGCGATGATGCGCAGAATCGGCTGCGATCGCTCACTGTCGTCTTGGGGCACGGGGTTCGATGGTAAGCGACGCTCCTTAGTCGGTTGAGGACGCGGGGCCGGGCACCGATGCTTTAGCAGCTGCCGAGCCGCGCGGCCAGAGTCGCGCGGCCGGGACCGGTCAGGTCAGTCAACCCCGCCGGACGGCCGGTCATCGCCATCAGCAACGCTTCGCCCGGCCCGGTCACCTCGGGTCCGTCGCCGTGTATCCAGTCGACATCGGTGGCGCGCAGCCGTAGACCCCGGATCCGGCGGCCGGCGCCCAGGCGCGGGTTCCCCGGTACCAGCGGCAGCACCCGTGCGAGCCGATCGGCCGGAACGCTGCGTGGTCGGCCGAGTGCGCGGCGGATGTCCTGATGATGGATGGTGCCGTCGACGAGGGCGATCATGCCGCCGAAACCCGCAGTCAATCCGCGTGGTTGGAGGTGAGCACGCAGGAATGCCAGCAGCTGCTGCGGATTCAGCGGGGCGAACTCGTCGACGCCGACCTGGTTGGCCCGTACGATCCAGCCTTTCGCGAAGCGCTTGAACAAACCCATGGTGCCGAGCTCTTCGTAGCTGATGACATGTGCGACAACGTCTTTGACGGTCCATTTGTCGCACAGGCTGCGGGCGCCCCAATCCGTGGGCGGCAGTGTTGCCAGAAAATCCGCCAGGTCCGCCCGCTCGGCCTGGGCCATGTCCATCAGCGAGGGGGCGATCACGGCCGCGCTCCTGCTGTGCCGAGCTGGGCATAGCGATGGAGGTATAACGGCCAGCCGGCCTCGCCGTCGACGCCGTCGGCAACCGACTCCCACCCCGCGCCATGGCGGTCCAGGTGCCGATGTTCCAGGTCGACGCGCGTGCGGGTGGGCGATTGCGCGGTGAAGCGCACCTCGACCTCGCTGGTGCGCGACGCGTCGGGCTCAACCTGCCAGTCCGGGCTGATGTCCCAGCTGAACAGCAGGCGGTGCGGCGGCTCGTAAGCCAGAATCCGGGCCCACCGGCAGATGCTGCCGTCGACGCCGCGATCGTAGATATGGCCTCCCACACGGGTTTCGAACACCGTCTCGGCGATCGGCACCGCCAGCAGATTGTGCTCGCGCGGCTTGAAATCACCGAACTGCTCGGTGAACACGGTGAACGCGCGCTCGATCGTGGCGTTGACGATGACGTGGTGCCGGATGCTGGGGATTCGCGGGTCCGTCATGACGCGTCTCCTTCGATGTCGTCGAACTTGGCTGCGTAGTTGGTGAGGGCTTGTGACCAGAACCGGTCCAGCTCGGCGCGCAATGCTTCGAGGCCGGTCGGATCGAGTTGGTAGACGCGGCGGGTACCTGCCGCTCGATCGCGCACCAACCCCGCACTCTTGAGGACCTTGAGGTGCTGGGACACCGCCGGCCTGCTGACGGGGAGATCCCGGGCCAGTTCACCGACGGCGGCCGGGCCTTGCGCGAGGCGCTCCATGATGGCCCGTCGCGTGCGATCCGCCACCGCCACCCACGCGTCGCCGCCAACTTGGTAAGTGACCACGAACCGTAAGCCTACGCTTACCGATAGGCGCGGGCAATGCTCGCGAGTTTGGGATCGGTAGCCCCGCCGACGCTGTGCACTCTCGGCATGAACATCTCCCTCAACTTTCGACGGACGCTGTCCGCGGCGGTGCTCTCGGGCGGCGTTGCGGTCGCCGGACTGGGTCTGGCCGCAGGGACCGGTCACGCCGCGCCGGCGCCGATGGTGTGCCAGGACGGCGGGACCGTCCCCACGCCGACCAACAGCTGCACCTATCAATGGTGCCCGGGTTCACCGGCCCTGAAGAACATGCCGGACTGGGACCGAAACGTCTGCCACCCTTGGTATTTCGACAAGAACAGCCCGCCGACGAACTCGACGATCATCGAGGGCTTCCCGCCGCCGCGGCCGCCGTCGCCGCCGTGCATTCCGTTCATCAACTGCCTGCCGGGGTTGTGAGGGTTTAACCCCGGCGCAACGGCGCCGGGTCCCACAGACCGCTGCGGGTCGCCGTGCCCAACTGCAACTGCGCGGGTTGCGCGTTGGGGTAGTACGGCGTCAGGCGTTGCAGCGAACCCCAGTCGCGTGACCAGTCGTCCTTCAGATAGGTGCCCATCGTGGTCGCCTTGACCAGCAACTCGGTGACGCCCAGCGGGCCGCCGCCGTTGTTGTCCATGACCGGCGAGTTGGCTTCCGCGCCGAACCGGTCGGGCAGGATGCGCCACTTGGGCGTTTCGTCGACGCCGTTCTGGTGGCCGAACGGCCGCTGACACGGGAACGCCAGGCCCACCAGCCAGTCCAGGAAGACCGGGTCCTGCGAGCCGACCACCTGCTGCAGGGTGCGCAGCTGCGGAATCCGCGGCGGCGTGACCGCGATCCAGTGCTGCGGCGCCAAGTCTTCGTCGTTGGCGACCAAGCGGATCTGGGTGGCGTTGGTGGGAATCAGCGACAACGGCAGCCGCAGGTTGCGCCACGCGGGGGAGGCGCCGACGTCGAAGAATTGGAACGCGCCGCCTGAATGTCCGCCCGCCGCTTGGTCGTCGGTGGCCCACTGCACCTGCACCTCGCGGGGATCGAAACGACCGGCCGCCGATACCACCAGCAGCGGGCCGGCCTGGTCGCGGGATGGCAGTCGGTACCAGCCCGACCGCAGCAACGCCGGTACCTGGATGCCGGACCGCCAGCTACCCAGGACCGGCGTACGGGCCGGGTCCAGGTTGTAGGGAAGTTGGGCGCGCGAGCCGTTGACGCCGGTAGCGGCGCTGGTACCACCCTCGGTGCCGGCCTCACTGGTGGTCGTCTTGCCGTCGTCGTTGAAGAAGCTGCGGTCACCGGGACGCTCCATCACCGGGTCGGCGGAAACGTCGGCGGGAATACCGTTGGCGGTGAAGGCTTCTGACAGGCCGGCCCCCAGGGCGTCGCCGACCGAGCCGGACACCGGCGCCAGCATGCCGGCGTTGGGGTCCTGCTCCACCATCACGTCTTCGGCCAGCCCGCAAGACTTTCCGATCAGCGCCTCGAGGTTCGACCGGCCCACCGACCAGGCGGGGTACTGGCCCGTCATCGCCAGCGTCAGCGAGACCACTTCGAGCGTCACCAACAACCACGCCGCAATTGCCAAGGGCGCCTGCACGATTCCGGCCATGCGGGTCCCGAGCTGAGTCTTGGGCGGACCATTCTCGGGCGCCACGAAGTGGAACCATGCGGATGCCAGCAGCACCACGACCGTCAGGGCAAGAAGCCCGGTGGCAAACGCGTAGTGCCATGCGGGGAATGAATTCGACCATGGCACACCGAAATTGGAGACATACCACCAGCCGTTGACGCTGGCGAAGGACAGCGCGGCCAAAAACAGCACGGTCGCTGCGAACACGGTTCGATTGCGTCGGGAGCGCATCGCGACGCTGGTGACCGCGACCGCGGCCAGGGCACCCAGTGAGCCCGCGAGCCCGGCGAACACTCCGAAGTGGTGCGTCCACTTGGTCGGGGTGAACATCATCGCGAGGAACGAGATGATGGTGATGCCGACGATGCGTCGGCTGGGTCCGGCCGCGGTGCCCGGAATCCGCCCCTTACGCAACGACATTGCCACCGTGATGCCCAACGCGAGCAGCAGCGCCAGCACCGCGAAGCGCCGGGCCACCGAACCGTCGGGGCTGGCCATGAACAGCCGCTCGTAGCGGATGTGCTCGTCGAACCAGCTCAGGCTGGGCCCCAGGGCACGCTTGAGCGCGGTGGCCTGCAGTTCACCGGCCAGGGTCTGGTCGCGGAAGATCAGGATGATCGTGACGGTGGCCGCGGCCAGGATGGGCGCCAGCAGCGGCAGCACCCCGAACTGCCGGGATCGCCGATGAATGATGGTGCGCAGCGGCCCGATCGCCACCAGCAGGGCGCCGATGGACGCGATGCCGGTGGGGCCGGAGAACAGCGTCAGGGCGCCGAGAATGCACGCGATCGCCACCGGCAGCAGCCGGTTGGTCGCTACGGCCCGTTCTACTGAGCACCAGGTGAGCAGGATGCCCAGGGCGATGATCGGCTCCGGGCGCAATCCGTTGTCCAGCGGCAGCCACGTTGCCAGGAACAGCCCCGCGGCCGTCCACGCAGCGGCCGGAGCGGTCTTGACGGCATGGCCCAGGCGGGGGATGACTTCGCGACTGATCGCCCACCAGCAGGCCAAGGCCATCGCCAGGGTGGGCAGCCGCATCCAGACGCTGTTGGTGCTGACGTGGGCCCACAGCGCGAGCAGGTCGTAATACCAGCCGAACGGCGCCTCGGGGGTGCCCAGCCAGCGGTAGTAGTTGGCCATGTAGCCGGCGTGTTCGGAGACCCGCGCCATGGTCAGGATGTAGCCGTCGTCGGAGGTGTTGGCCCCGACGAAATGCCACCAGCCCAGCACGCCGATGACGAGTGCGTCCAGGGCACCGATCGACCACCACCGCGACGGCAGGAAGCGGCGGTGCCGGGTGCCGTCGGCGGTGTCGAGGACGTGCAGCGCGATCAAGGCGGCGGCGGTCAGCACCAGCCCGAGAATCATCGCGGCCATCTTCAGCGGCGTCGGGCTGCTGCTGTAGCGGGTGTCGACGGTCGCCGAGAAGCTCAACCCTGGCGGCGTCGGACCGGACAGGTCGGTGAACACCCCCACGATCTGCGGCCGGAAGTCGTAGCCGCTCTTCTCACCGCGCAGCGGCGAGCCGGGATGTTCGGCGTTGGGTCCCTGCGTCAGGCCGACGAACTCGGCGGTGACCCGGTCGGCGTGCGCGGTGAAGGTCAGCCGCTGGCAGGCCGGGCTGAGCACCTGGCTCAGCGGTGCGGTGACCACCGGCACGTTGCGCACCACCAGCACCAGCTCGTCGTTGGCGCGCTGAATCAGCAGGCCACGGTCGATGGCCTTGGGTGCCTGCTTGGGCACCGTCGACAGCAGCACGGTCTTGTTGGCGTTCGGTGCGCCGGCCAGTCCGGATGCGGCCGTACACGGCACGCTGATGTTCAACTCGGTGGCCACGTATCCGATCAGGGGCGCCTCGACGCTGCTGAAGGTGCCGTTCTGCGGCCAGTTGAGCTGGGCGGTCGTCTGGTTGACCGGAAGCACCGGCGTCAGGATTGCCAGCAGAGCCCCGAGCAGACCGGCGACGACGGCCACCACACGAGCAACCCGGTAGCTTGTGGCCGCGCCCTTCACGGACCTAGATGGTAGTTCTTCCGCCAAGGCGCGCTCGGTGTCGGTAGCCATCAGTGGACCGCCACCGGCTTGCGGATGGCCAGCACGAACGGGCCGACGCTTTGCACGGCGAACCGCGGGTCGTCGAAGAGCGCGGCCCGCAGGTCAACGGTGTAGCGACGAACGTTGGGCTGGTTGGGATAGACGTCCTCGGCCAGCCGCAGCGTGTAGTTGTTGTTCGCGCCGCGCCGCATCAAGAAGACCGTCGGGGCCGGCCAGGGCGAGGTGTCCAGCGCGTGCAGGAACTCGTCGGGGGACTTGAGCGTGGACCACTTGTCGATCTGCGCGGCGCGCAAGTCGAACTGGGCCAGCGGGTTGGCGTAGTGCGACGTCAGCCCCTGAAAGCCCCAGTAGGGGTAGTAGGACAGGAAGCTGTAGTCGGCGGTCATCACGACGGTCTGATCCCGCGGCACGCCGGTGACCTGCGTGATGGCGGCGTCGATCGCGGGATAGAACTTCTCGGAGCCCGGCGGACGCCGGTCAGCGCGCTGGCCGTGGCCGTCGGTGTCGGTGTAGGCGATGGTGAGGTCCGGGCGCAGCACGTCGGGAATGTCCTGGCTGAAGGCGATGGCGGCGGCCAGCCCGATCGCGCCGGCCACCGGGACGGTTGCTTTTTCGAGGGCGCGGCTGCGGTGTCGCAGGGCCAGCGTGGCTTCCACGAAACCGAAAACCCCGGCGGCGACGAGCAATACGGACAGCGTCGGCTGCAGCCGGAAGGACAGCAGGGTGATGCGCGCCAGTGTGGCCAGCATCGACAACAGAGACCACAGGTAGATGGCCAGCACGCCGGCTGTGAGGGCGCCGGCGCGCGCCGACGAGCGGGCGCGCACGACCAGCCACAGCGTGCCGATCATGCAGACCGCGCCCAGCAGCGAGAACTGCAGCATCGGGAAGGTCAACTCGGCGCCGTCGGCCGGGAGGTAGTGGTAGGCGCTGCCGGTGTCGCTGACCGGGTGGCTGGCCGCCCGCAGCAGATACGGCAGCCAGGTCGTGGCCGCGATCGCCACCGAGATCAGCGTGATGACGGCCAGTCGCCGCAGCGGATCGAGGGCGGCGCTCGCGCCGTCGCGCCGCCAGCGCGACCAGGCCAGCGCCAGCGCCATCAATACGACCGTGAACGCGGTGTAGGCCAGCAGCAACGTGTACCAGGTAGCCGCGAAGCCGAGAAACAAACCGGCGCCGATCACCGCGGCCCACCCGCGCGCGGACCTCGGCTCCGGCTCCGCCTCGACCTCGAGCTCCCCCTCCGCCTCCGGCTCGAGCTCCCCCTCGAGCGTCACGCTGGCGTGGCTGTCGGCACCGGGCGTCACGCTGGCGTGACCACCGGCGCGCAACCCCGACCATGTCAGCACCAGCACCGGCGGCAGCAGCACGGTGATCATCGCCGAGTACGGCTCGGGGGAGCCGTAGGCCAGCGTCACTGCGGCCGTCGCGGTCGTGACGATCAGCGCGTACTCGAACCGGACCAGCCGCCACCACAGCACCAGGGCGACGGCGACCGCGATCGTGATCGAGGTGATCGCCCACGGTTTGAACATCTCCCAGGCCGGCATGCCGGTCAGCGCGGCGGCGCGCCCGCCGATCCAGAACCAGCCCGGCGGATAGAACGACGGCAGCCCGAGGTAGGTCATGTCGTGCAGGGCGGGGCTGTCGGCCAGCCGGGTCAAATACTCGGTGCGGAACTGCTGATCGACGGAGATGCCGAACAGATACAGCTTGGTGGCTCCCAACGGCATGCCTAGCGTCACCACGGAGAACGCCGAGACCAGCACCAGCCCGCCCAGCCGGGCCGCCAGCTGCCACCGGCCGGCCCGGTGCCACAGCCAGCCGACGGCCACCAGCCCGAGCAGACAGCCCACCTGCCCGACGGTGGTGAGTGCGTGCAACTGATTCGACGACGGAAAGGCCGGCCACTGGACTCGTGCGATGGCGATCAGCGAGACCACCGAGACCCCTGAAGCCACCAAGACGGCCACCGCCACCGCGACGAACATCTGGCCGAGACTGGCCAGTGCGTTACGCATGATCAGATGGGCAGCTTGCGGAAGATGGGCCGCGGGATGTGTCGCAGTATCATCATCACGTACCGGAATGCTCCTGGCGCCCAAACCAATTCCTTACCTTTTGCGGACGCGGTGACCGCGAGGTTGGCGACGTATTCTTTGTCGACGGTAAGCGGTGCTTCCTTGACGTGTGCGCTCATTCGGGTGCGTACCTGGCCGGGGCGAATAACCAGAACGCGAACTCCGTACTCGCGCAGCGCTTCTCCGAGACCAAGGTAGAAGCCGTCGAGACCGGCCTTGGTGGAGCCGTAGACGAAGTTGGAGCGGCGCACCCGCTCGCCGGCCGCCGAGCTCATCGCGATGATCTGACCGAAGCCCTGCGCACGCATCTTCTCGCCGAGCAGTACGCCCACCGAAACGGCTGCGGTGTAATTGATCTCAGCGGCCAGGACGGCCTTGTGCTGGTTCTGCCAGAGTTCCTCGGCATCTCCGAGAATGCCGAACGCTACGATGGCCACGTCGACGTCGCCGTTGGCGAAGGCCGCGTCGATCATCTTGGGATGCGTGTCCGAAGCGGTGGCTTCGAAGTCGATCAGCTCGACAGATCGGGCACCGGCGGCCTTCATCTGGGCGACGGCGGCGTCGCGCCCGGGGTCACCGGGCATGGCGGCCAACACGATTCGCGCGTGCGCGTTCTGCAGATAGCGCTCACAGATGGCCAATCCGATTTCGGAGGTGCCGCCCAGTAGCAGGATCGTCTGCGGATTTCCTACGGCATCGAGCACCATTTAGAGCAGCTCCAAACGTCGGGCCATGTCGGAAGCGAAGACCCGGTGCGGGTCCACCCTGCGGCGCACCGCGATCCATTCGTCAATGCGCGGGTACATGGCGTGGAAGGTTTCGGCGCTGACGCGGGAATCCTTGGCGGTGTAGACCCTGCCACCGAATTCCAAAGCGCGCCGGTCGAGTTCGTTGAGGAACTCGTTGATGCCGGGTTTGTTGGGGAAGTCCATCGCGACGTTCCACCCGGCCATCGGGAAGCTCAGTGGCGCCCGGTTGCCCGGACCGAAAAGCTTGAACACGTTCAGCGCTGAGTAGTGACCGGTGGTTTGTATCCAGCGGATGATGGCTTTGAATTCGTCCATCGCATCCGGCGGGACCAGGAACTGGTGCTGCGCGAAACCCTGTGGGCCATAAGCATTATTCCAGCCGCTGACCAGGTCGAGCATGTGGTAGAACTTCGACAGGTTCTGGATGCTACCGGTGTAGTTTCCACCGAGCCGGTAGTACACCTCGCCGATCGCCATGAACGACAGCTTGTTCATCGCGCTGACGGGAAATATGTTGGGCACCGTCAACAGTTGCGGCGCATCGAATTTCAGCGGGTTCTTGGCGAGCTTGGGCGGCAGTTGGTCCAGCCTGGCCAAGCTGCCGCGGCTGATCGAGGCCCGGCCGAGCTTGGGCGGCGGGCTGATCAGGTCGAACCATGCGCTGGAATAGGTGTAGTTGGCTTCGCTGCCGTCAACGTGCGCAGCGACCGTCTCGTCGAGGTCATGGGTCGCTACACCGTCGGCGATGAAGTACGCGGTTTCCGTCGGCGTCATGGCGATGGTGGCGCGCAATACGATTCCGGTCAACCCGTTGCCGCCCACGGTCGCCCAGAACAGTTCGGCGTCTGACGGCGTGGGGCCGTCGGGGGTGAGCGTGCGAACCTCGCCGTCGGCCATCAGCAGGTCGATCGAGCGCACGTGGTTGCCGAAGCTGCCCGCGCTGTGATGGTTTTTGCCGTGAATGTCGCAGGCGATCGCGCCGCCCACGGTCACCTGGCGGGTGCCCGGCAGCACCGGAACCCACAGACCGAAGGGCAGTGCCGCCTTCATCAGCTGGTCCAGGCTGACGCCGGCGTCGACGTCGACCAGCCGGGTGTCGGCACTGATCGAGTGGATGCGGTTGAGCGCGGTCATGTCGATCACCACGCCGCCGCCGTTTTGGGCGTTGTCCCCGTAGGAGCGGCCGAGCCCACGGGCGATGACGCCGCGACCGCCCGAGTCGGCCACCCGCGCCACCGCCTTGGCGATCACCTCGGGATCGCGGGTCGACAGCACCTGGGCCACCGACGGCGCGGTGCGGCCAAAGCCCGTCAGCCGGGTGGGGGTGGTCGGAAAGTCGGCGCTCAACATCGTCAAAGAGGGTACCGCTTACCCGCAGGGGGTCAGTGAATGCGGAAGATTACGACTCGCTGCACGATGAAGTTGATGACCGTCGCGGTGCCCTGGGCGATCACGAACGCGACGATCGCCGCCCACCCCTGATAGTGCAAAAGCACCAGGCACAGGTGGTTGAGGCCGACCTGCACGGCGAAGGTGATGCCGTAGAGGACCATGACCGCGACGAAGCGCGCGGTGCTGGGCTCCGCCTGGAAGGTCCATCGGCGATTGATCAGGTAGGCGGTGATGGTGCCGACGACGAAGCTGATGGCCTTGGACAGGTCGACCTGTACGCCGGCGACCTTCCACAGCAGCATGTAGAGGCCGAAATCAACGACGGCCGCCATCCCGCCGGTCACCACGAACCGCGTGATCTGCGTGGTCAGACTCAGGCGCGCCGGCGCGGTTGCCGGCTCGGGGGGAAGCATGGGGGGAGTTTATCGAGGCATCCCGGCGTCCCCCGGGATGCGCTACTTGGGCAGTTTCACCGAGATCAGCTCGACATGGGTTTCGCCTTGGGGCGTCGAGTAGGTGACCGTGTCGCCGGCCTTGTGGCCCACCAGGGCCAGTGCCAGCGGGCTGTGGGCGGTCAGCGTTTCGGTTTCGCGCCCCGCCGGCGTCTCTTCCACGATCGAGATGACGAGCATGGTGACGACTTCGCCGTCGGCGAACTTGACTTTCACCTCGGTGCCGCCGGGCAGTGTGTCGGAGTCGTGCGTGGGCGTGGGCCCGGTGCGCACCCGACGGTCCAGTTCGTTGATCCGGTCGGCCAGGACGACCAATTCCTCGGCGCGCTGGATGGCCTCGGCCGCGTCGCCGTGGTCGCCGATCATGCCGCGGTCGTTTCTGACTTCGAGCTCGAGTTGTTCACGCCGCTGCCGCAGCCGGTCGAGCTCCGCGGCCAGATTCTCCCGCGCCGCATCCGCCACTGATTGGACTTTTTTGCTCACGTCCGTCGACCTTCCGCGGTTGCCCGCGCCTGTCGCGGAGCGCCCCAATTTGCGTGGTGGTGAATTTTGTGGTGCTTCAGTGTTGCACCGCACGAACTCGGCCGCCACCGATATCCGGCGAGCGCGTGTCATCGGTTATACACGCGCCCCGCGACCAGGCGACGGCGCTTTCCGCACCGACGGGCAACGGACTCACGCTTGGGGCTCGAACGTGACCGAGGCGACTTCCCCGCTCCCGGGACCGGGCCCTTGCTTGTTGCTGCGGCGGCGTGGCCGCCCCGTATCTGGCGTGGTTGCACGCCGCGGCCGCGCAAGCCGGGGGCGACGGCGGTGCAGGGTGTTTGCGGGGGCAGGGGGGTTTTCGACGCCCTGCGGGACGACCTGGACTTCGCGGCCGATTAACGTTGCGGCACACCCTGATTCAATGGCGCAGGTGTTTTGTCTGGCGCCGAGTCATGCGCCGGCGGGGCAGAGGTACGAATTGTCGTGCGGGTCAATTGTTTACGCCTTTTCATACCTGAAGGATTATTCGGTGCGTTTTCTATGAACATCATTCGATAGGCGTTAGAATTCCGTTTGCTGCGGGGGGCCAGCGAACCGTTCAGCGGGAGAGCACGGCTATGGACTTTGGGTTGCTGCCCCCAGAGGTCAACTCGGGCCTGATGTACACCGGCCCGGGATCCGGTCCCTTGCTGGCCGCCGCGGCGGCGTGGGACATGGTGGCCGCCCAACTCGAAGCGGCAGCAGCGGGCTATTCATCGGAGCTAACCGGCTTGACGGGCCTGGCGTGGTTCGGGCCGTCGTCGCTGGCGATGAGCGCGGCGGCGGCACCCTATGTGGCATGGCTGACTGCCGCCGCGGCCCAGGCCGGAGTGACGGCGACGCAGGCGTACGCGGCTGCCGCTGCCTATGATGCGGCGTATCTGATGACCGTGCCGCCGCCGTTGATCGCGGCGAACCGCGCACAGTTGATGGCGTTGATCGCAACCAATTTCTTCGGGCAGAACACTCCGGCGATCGCGGCGACCGAGGCCCAGTACATGCAGATGTGGGTCCAGGACGCGGTCGCGATGTACGGCTACGCCGTTGACGCGGCGGCCGCCAGCGCCTTGCAGTCATATGACGAGCCGCCGCAGACCACCAACCCGGCGGGTCAGAATGCGCAGAGCGGCGCGGTCGCCCAAAGCACCGCGAATACCGTTGGCTCGCAAGCACAATCGGTAATTCAGCAGCAACTCACCTCGACCGCCGCGGGTCAGCAGCAGCTGGTGTCTAGTTCAGAGAGTCAACAGCTGACGTCGATCGCGGCCCAGCAGTTGGGCTCGGCCCAGGAGACCCAGCAGCTGTGTGTGCCGATCGCGCAACAACTCACGCCGACCGCCACCTCGCCGCAATCCGTCACGCCGACGACCACCTCGCCGACGACCACTACGCCGCAGTCGGTCACGCCGACCGCCACCTCGCCGCAATCCGTAACGCCGACGACCACCACGCCGCAGTCGGCTGCCCCGGCAGCCTCCAATCAGCCGGCGACGACCGTCGCCTCCCAGACGGGCGCCCAGGTCGCCTCGCCCAAGTCGGCTGCGCCGACGACCACCTCGCCAACGACCACCACGCCGCAATCGGCCACGCCTACCGCCTCGACGCAGTCGGCCACGCCCGCCGCCTCGACGCAGTCAGCCACGCCCGCCGCTTCCACGCAGTCGGCGGCGGCCTCCGAGCCCACCGTCACCATCAACGGCGTCACCTACATCGACCCCGAACTGCCGAGCGTCATCACCAACGGGCAAACCATCACCGTCACGAACGGCTTTGCCTACACCGTCCCCGTCGGCGGGACCGAGATCCAAAGCGGCGGCAGCATCATCGTCCAGCAGGGTGGTCTGCTGACCGTCGACCACGCGCTGATCATCGACGCCGGGGGCTCGGTGATCGACCAAGGCACCGTCACCGTCTACTCCACCCTGTCCGACAGTGGCACCCTCACCCTTACCGCCCAGGGAACACTGTCGGACGCCGGCGCTGTGACGGTCGCGCACGGTGGCGCGCTCACCGTGAGCACAGGGGCCGGCGACACCGGCGCCCTCACCGTGACCGGTGGCGGTGCGCTGTCTGACGCCGGCACGCTGACGGTCAACAGTGGCGGCGTCCTCACGATCAGCGACGCCAGCATCACCGGTGACACCGGTAGCCTGACCCTGACCGGTGGCGGCACCCTCACCGTCAACGGCGGCACCGTGACCGTCGACGCCGGCGGCGGCCTTACCGTCAGCAACAGCGCCATCGTCCCGGGTGACACGGGCGCTCTGACTCTGACTGGGGGCGGCAGCCTGTCCGACGGCGGGACGATGACGGTCAACAGCGGCGGCACCCTCAACATCGGCACCACCACCGTCAATAGCGGCACCCTGACCGTGACTGGCGGCGGCAGCCTGACCGACAGCGGCAGTCTGACGGTCAATAGCGGTGGCACTCTGAACGTCAGCAATGCCACCGTGACCGGTGACACCGGCGGCCTCACCTTGAACGGCGCCACCCTGTCCGATAGCGGGACGGTCAACGTCAACAGCGGCGGCACGATCACTGCGGGCGTGGGTTTCAACCAGGGCGACATCGCCGTCCACAGCGGTGGTGCCCTTAACGTCAACAGCGGCGGCACGGTCGCCCTGAACTTCGGCGGCCTCAGCATCGACTCCGGCGGCGACGTCGTCGACGGCGGATCGATCACCACCGGCGTTCCTAACGTCACAGCAGGTTCGGTGAATGTCAGCGGTGATCTCACCGTCAGCTCTGGTGGCCAGCTCGCCCTCAACGGCAGCAGCTTCAACACCGTTAACACCGGCGGCACTCTTACCGTCGACAGCGGCGGCCAGGTCACTCTCAGCGGCAGCAGTCTCGCCTTCAACGGCGGCAGCCTGAGCGACAGCGGCTCCATCACGGTCAGCAGCGGCCAGCTCTCCGTCGGTGCCGGCTCCCTGACCGTCAACAACGGTGGCAGCCTTGTCTTCAACGGCGGCCAATTCTCGATGAACACCAGCTCGCTCAGCGACTCCGGCGCCGTCACGCTCAACAGCGGCTCTTCCGTCCAGCTCTTCAGCACCAACACCATCACCGTGAACAGCGGCGGCACGTTCACCAACGGCATCACCGTCAACCTCCCGACCAACACCACACTCAGTGCCCCCGGCGGGACTATCGAGGTCAGTAACGGCGGCGCCCTCAGCATCCCGTCCGGCAACACCGTCGCAATCACGCAAGGCGGCGCGCTGACGGTCGACAGCGGCGGCAGTCTCACGGTCAGCCACGGAGGTGCCGTCACCGTTGGCACGGCTGGCACCAACTCCGGCAGCCTCACGGTCGGCGGGAGTGTGTCCGACGCGGGGACGATCACCGTGAACAGTGGCGGCACGCTCACGGTCGGCACGAGTGGCACCAATACCGGCAGCCTTACGGTGACCGGTGGCGGCACTCTGGCCGACGGCGGGACGGCCACGATCAACCCCGGCGGCACGCTCACCGTAGGCAGCACCACGGTCGGCGATACCGGCAACAGCCTCACCATCACCGGCGGCGGCACCCTGTCCGACAGCGGGACGCTGACGGTCAACAGCGGTGGCACCGTCAATGTCAGCAGCGTCACGGCCGGTGACTCGGGCAGTCTGACCGTTGCCAGCGGTGGCACGCTGACTAGTAACAGCAACAACTTCACCGTCGCCGAGGGCGGCATCCTGGGCGTGAATCACGGTGGGACGCTGACGTTTAACGGCCAATTCACGATCAGGCCCGACGCGATCCTCACCGACTCCGGCATCGTCAACGTCAACGCGAACCAAGTCGGTGGCTTTTTCGGCACCGAGACGGTGACCGACGGTGGGGTATTCAACGACTTCGGCGACATCACGGTCAACCCCAGCAGCACACTGACTATCGCGCATGGCGGCACGTTGACGGTCGAGAACGGGGGCGCATTCCTGAACGCGAGCGGCACCGTAATCGACTCGGGCACGGTGACTGTCGACGATGGCGGCTCCACGTTCTTTGGCGGCAGCGTGACCGTCACCGATGGCGGCGTGCTGACCGTTGACAGTGGCGGTCAGCTGCTCGAGTCCGGCACTTTGACGGTGAACTCCGGCGGCACCCTGACCGACGCCGGCTTGTTGCAGCTCGACAACCACGGCGTCGCAGGCGCTCTCGTCAACGCCGGCCATGTGACCGTCACCAGCGGCGGCACGCTCACCGACTCCGGCACCCTGACCGTGACCGGTGGCGGCAGCTTGTCCGATGGCGGAACGCTGACGGTCAGCAGCGGCCATACCCTCACCGTCGCCATCACCACGTCCGGTGACACGGGCAGCCTGACCGTGACCGGTGGCGGCAGCCTGTCCGATGGCGGGACGGTGACCGTCAACAGCGGCGGCACCCTCACCGTCAGCGACGCCACAGTCACCGGTGACACCGGCAGCCTGACGGTGACCGGCGGCGGCACCCTGACCGACGCGGGCACCGTCACCGTCAACCCCGGCGGCACCCTGACCGTGAGCACGGGCGGCACCGACACCGGCGGCCTGACCGTGACCGGCGGGGGCAGCTTGTCTGACGGCGGGACGCTCACCGTCAACCCCGGCGGCACCCTCCACGTCAGCACGGTCACGACCGGTGACACCGGCAGCCTGACCGTTGCCAACGGTGGCTCGCTGACCAGCAGCGGTAATTTCCAGGTCCTCGATGGCGGCACCCTCACCGTGAGCCACGGCGGGACGCTCACGTTCAACAGCCAATGGTCCACTTACCCCGGCAGCACCTTCATCGACGCCGGCACCGTCAACGTCAACCACGGCTCGATCGGCACCATGACCGGCTCCGTGACCATTGGCGACGGCGGGGCGTTCAACATCTCTGGCCAGGTCGGTACCAACTTCCAGTGCACCCTGACGATCGACTCCGGCGGCACCTTCACGGTCGAAAACGGGGGCAGCTTCGGCAACGGCGGCACTCTGGTCGACTCCGGCGCGTTCGTCATCGACGACGGCAGCACCGGCAGCGTGGGCCTCGGCGGCACCGTCACCGTCATGGATGGCGGCACGCTGACCATCGACGCCGGCAGCAAGATGACCGAACTTGGCACCTTGACGGTAAATTCCGGTGGCACCCTGACCGACGCCGGAACGTTAACCCTCAGCGGTACTTACCACGGCACTCTCATCGACGCCGGCAACCTGACCATCAGCGGTGGTGGCGTCATCAACGACTCCGGGTCGCTGACGGTGACCGGCGGCGGCACCTTGTCCGACGGTGGGACGCTCACGGTGAACAGCGGCGGCTCCCTCACCATCAGCGACGCCACTGTCACCGGTGACACCGGCAGCCTCACGGTGACCGGGGGAGGCACCCTGTCCGACGGCGGCACGGTCACGGTGAACAGCGGCGGCGCCCTGACGGTGAGCACGGGTGGCACTGACACCGGCGGCCTCACGGTGACCGGCGGCGGCACGCTGACCGACGGGGGAACGCTCACCGTCGGCCATGGCGGCACCCTGACCATCGGCACCACGGCTCCCGGTGACACCGGCAGTCTCCTTATGACCGGTGGCGGCACCTTGACCGACAGCGGGACGGTCACGCTCAACAGCGGCGGCACGCTCAACGTCGGCACTCTCTTCGGTACCGATTCCGGCAGTCTCACGGTCACTGGTGGCGGCACCCTAAACGACGGCGGGAGTTCGTTCTTCGCCCTCCAGGTCAACCACAACAGCCTCCTGACGGTGAGTACCGGTGGTACCGACACCGGCACCCTGAACGTCACCAGTGGCGGCAATCTGGTCGAATTCGGCACGGTGACCGTGAACGAGGGCGGGCAGATCAACGTCGCCGGCACATTTAGCAACGGCGGCTACAGCACGCTGCTCATCGAGCCAGGGGGCATCTTCACGATCGAAAACGGTGGCATCGTCGACGCCAACGGCGTCGCCACCACCTTCACCGACTCCGGGACCTTGATTGTCGAGCATGGCGGCCTGCTGAACGCGGGCTTCCCTCTCGACGTCGCCCATGGCGGCGTCCTGTCCGACAGCGGCACGGTCAACATCGGCCTCGCCAGTAGTTTGAACGACAGCGGGACGGTCATCATCAACTCCGGCGGAGTGCTCACGGACCAGAACATGCTCACCGTGACCGGTGGCGGCACCTTGTCCGACGGTGGGACGCTCACCGTCGGCCACTACGGCACGCTGACCGTGAGTACGGGTGGCATTGACACCGGCAGCCTGACCGTGACCGGTGGCGGCACCCTGTCCGATGGCGGGACGCTGACCGTCAACAGTGGCGGCACCCTCGCCGTCAGCGACGCCTCCCTCAACCTCAACATCGACGGCACGCTCGTCATCAACAGCGGCGGCACCACCACACTCAACGGCACCAGCATTTTGACCGTGGGCAACGGCACCACATTGACGATCAACGACGGCGCATATCTGACGGTCAACACGGGAGCCACCGTGCCGATCCAGCATGGCGGCACCTTCACAATCGGCCCCGGTGAGGCGATTACCCTCGGGCATGGCGGCTCGTACGGGCCGCACGGTCTGATCGGCGAGGCATTTGTCGCTCCGGCGGGGCCACCAAGCCCTCCTGGTCCGTCGGCCCCTGTCGGCTTGGCGGCTTCACCGGGCCTGTCGGGAACGTCGGGACTCTCAGGACTCTCGGGAATCCAACCGCAGCCAGACGCCGGTGCGTTCTCCGATGTGCGACGCGACGACCTAGCTCATGTGCTGTGGGACGAACTGACCTTCAGCGGCGACTAGCGTTGCGGCACAGTCGAATTCGAATTCTCACCATTGGCAACCAGCGAAGGCTCCGCGTCGTCGTAGTCGACGACCTGGCCGCGCAGCGCCTCGTAGATAGCCATGCCCTGTGACACCAGCCCGGCGGCCACCTGGCTGAGGCCGTCGGCGCCGTTGAGCACCGTCAGGTTGGAGTTCGACAGGCCGATCGCGGCCTTCTCGACAATCTGCGGCAGCTGCTCGATCAGCGCCTGGTCCAACGCGACTCGGTTGTTCGACGCCGCGGCTTCGGCCTGAATCTTCATCTTCTCCGCGTCGGCCACCGCCAGGATGCGGACTCGCTCCGCTTCGGCCTCCGCGGGCTTGACCACCTCGGCGACCAACTCCTGCTGGCGCAGCTCGGCGGCCCGCTGGGCCAGCTCGGTCCGCATCTGTAGCACCTCGCGCTGCGCCTCGGCCTCGGCCAGCGGGCCGGCCTGCGCGGCTTCGGCCTGAGCCTTGTCCACCTCGGCCTTGTACTGCGCCTTGACGATCGCGGTC
>NZ_LZSC01000080.1 GCF_001665235.1 Mycobacterium sp. 1100029.7 | reverse complement strand
CAGCCGCACTTCGCGGGCGAAGTCGTGCAGGTGTTGCACCAGGTGTTGGAAGAGTTGGCGGAAGCGGTCGTCGGTGGAGGTGTCGAAGGTTTTCAGGACTTCGGCGGTGATGGTTTCTTCGGTCAGGTTGGTCGACATTGGACTGCCTCTCTCAGGGGTTGATGACGACGCGGCCGGCGATGCCACCGACGACCGCTTCCGCCAACTCTTCCAACACCTGGTGCAACACCTGCACGACTTCGCCCGCGAAGTGCGGCTGACCGGCGACGAGTGGTTCATCGCAATGGATTTCATCGAACGCCTCGGCAAGATCTCCAGCCCGACCCGTCAAGAGGTGGTGCTGCTGTCCGACATCCTCGGGCTGTCGATGCTGCTGGACACGATGAACGAGAACCCCGGCGGATCGGCCACCGACTCCGCACTGCTGGGTCCGTTCTACGTCGAAGGCCGCCCGACGGCTGTCAATGGCGCCGACATTTCCAACGGCGTCGCGGGCACCCCGATGTTCGTCACGGGCCGGCTCGTCGACGAACAAGGCAACCCGATCGGCAAGGCGCACGTCGACACCTGGCACAGCGACGGCACCGGATATTACGACGTGCAGCAGACCGAGCAACTGCACGGCGAGTTCGCGATGCGTGCACTGCTGACCACCGATGACGACGGCAAGTTCTGGTACCGCTCGATCACGCCGCGCTACTACCCGGTGCCCACCGACGGCCCCTGCGGGGAAATCATGCGCGCCGCAGACCGATCCGTGATGCGCCCGCAGCACGTGCACTTCTGGATCCACGCCGACGGCTACCACCCGCTGATCACCCAACTGTTCCTCAAGGACGACCCGTACATCGACTGCGACGCCGTGTTTTCCGCACAAGACTCGCTGAAGGCCGACTTCGTGCGCCACGAGCCGGGCCCGGCCCCCGACGGCACCGAAGTCGACGAACCCTTCGTCACGCTGGACTGGACGTTCACGCTCGCCGCCTCGTAAAGCCGAATGAAAGGATTGCGACCATGACACGCATCGCGCTCGCCGACCTCGAACAGCAGCCCGAGCCCATCCGCGAGTGGGCCGGCCGCCGCGGTAACCTCAACGTGTTCCGGCTACTCCTCAACGCGCCCAACGTGTTTCCCGGCTGGACGCAGATGGTCGACGAGCTGTACGCCAGCCCGACGTTCGACCCGCGGACCCGGGAGATCATCGTGCTGCGCGTCGCACACCTGCAGGGCTCGGCCTACGAGCTGGCCCAACACCTACCGCTCGGCCAAGGCGCCGGGCTCACCGCGCAGCAACTGGACGCCCTGGCGACCGGCAATGTGGACGACGCGGGCTTCAGCGCTACCGAATTGATCGCGCTCGACGTCGTCACCGAGTTGTGCACCACCAAGCATCTGCGGCCGGAGTCGTTCGATTCGGCCCAGGCCGTCTTCGGCGACGCGGCCCTGACCGAGCTGCTGATGCTCGTCAGTTGCTACTACGGGCTGGCGTTGGTACTCAATGCGGCCGACTTGGACGTCGACGCGACCGCGCGGCTGCGCACCCGCAAAGGAGAAGCCAAATGACCCGGATCCCGTACCGGCGGCTCGAGGACATGAACGAGCGAGCCCGCGAATTGACCGAGGAGCGCGGTAATCTCAATCTCTACCGCACGCTCGCGCACGCCGAGAATGTCTTCAACGGATGGATGGTGGCCGGTCGCGACATCCTGACCAGTCCGGTGCTGCCGCGGCGGCTGCGGGAATTGGTGACGCTGCGAACCGGCGCCCTGATGGACAGCGCCTACGAGCTCGGCCAGCACCGCGACATCGCGCAAACGGCCGGGGTCAGCATCGACGAGATCAACGCGCTGGTGACCGAGTCCGATTGGCGAACAGACCTTTTCGACGAGACAGAACGCGCGGTTCTGCGGCTGACTACGGAGCTTGTCAGCACCCGCGGCGTGGACGCCACACTGTTCGACGAGGTGCAGCAGGCGTTGGGGCCGGAGGCCACGGTCGAGGTATTGATGGTGATCAGCAGGTACGCGGGCCTGGCACTGATGCTCAACGCGCTCGACGTGGATCTCGACGAAACCGCACGGCTCCCAGCAATGCCGACCAACGGCTGACGTGATTTTCACCCAAGTCTGACGACGGGGTGTGATTACCCGTAACGTGCACGACGTGCCCTCCCCGAAGTCACCGTCGACGCGTCTGACGGCCGAAGATTGGCTGCAAGCCGGGTACACCTTGCTCGCCGAGGAGGGCGCTCGCGCGCTCAAGGTTGAACGGCTTTGCCAGCAGGTCGGCGCCACCCGCGGCAGCTTCTACTGGCACTTCGAGGACATGGAAAGCTACCGGGCCGCACTAGTCGCCTCCTGGAAAGCCTTCCGCGACCAGGACCGGCAATCGCTGGCCGAGATCGACTCGCTGCCACCCCGGGAACGGCTGTCCGCCATGATGATTGCGTTGGTCAAGCCGCAGCACTGGATGCTGGAACGCGCGATGCGGGAATGGGCGCGCACCGACGCGGCCGCCGCCGCGAACATTCGCGACGCGGACCGGCGGCTGCTTCGTTCGGTCGCGAAGGCCTACGGCGACTGCGGCTTCAGCGCCGAGGACGCCAAGCTGCGCGCCGAGTTGACCTTCGCTGCCGGTATCGGGTTGCTGCACCTGACCCGCACACCAGGCCAGGCGCAGAAAGCGGTCCAGCACGAGCGCTTCCTCGACCTGATGCTGGCCGACCCGAAGTAGTCACACCATCGCGATCGGCGAGATCTTAGCGCCAATCGCCGACGCTCCGGCCAACTCTCGGCTCACGTCGTAGTCGAACACGACATGGCCCGCGGCGATATCCACGTCGCGGCGAAAGCGCTGCAACGGACTCGACAAGAAGTGCGCGCTGGCGCCGGCGGCTTCCAGTAGGTCCGCGATGATCGCGCGGCACTCGTGCACCGTGTACGCCGCGGTCAACCGGGCATCGGCCCGCACCGACCGGTGCACGCGTTCCCCGTTGACGACGAGCTCGTCGATCCCCGCCGCGGTGTCGGCAATCAACGCACGCAAGGCGCGCAACCGCACCGTCGCGTCGCCGAGCCGGATCTGCGCGGCGGGCTGATCCTTCTGCGCCACACCGCTATACGCCAGCACCCGGCCGCTGAGCCGCTGCGCGAACAGTTCGGCCACCCGCTCGGCAGCGCCGAGCACCGGCATCGACGCCGTCAGCGCCAGCGCCGGTACCAACGGCCACCGGTACGTCGACGCCCCATGCACCGTCGCGCCGGGCGCGGTGCCGCCATAGATGTCGGCGACACTGGCGATGCGGTGCTCGGGCACGAAGACGTCGGTGATCACGATGTCGTGCGAACCGGTTCCCCGCATGCCCGCGGTGTGCCACACATCGTCGACCTCGACCTGATCGGCGGGCACCACCACGAGCGCCGGAATGATGCCGTCGGGGCGCTCGACCAGCGCGCCGACGATCACCCAATCGGCGTCCATCGAGCCCGTCGCCCAGGACCATCTGCCGCTCAGTCGCACGCCGCCATCGGCCGGACTGCCGTGGCCGGTCGGGGCCAGGGGAGCCGGCGCCAGCACCGGACCCGAGGCGAACACCTCGTCCTGGACCGCGGTGTCGAACAACGACAGCATCCAGTTGTGCAGCGCGTAGAAGCCCAAAGTCCACGCGCTGGAAGCACATCCGTGCGCCATGCGCCGAATCGGTTCGAGCAGTTCGGGAAACGATGCCTGGATGCCGCCGAAGCGGGCCGGCAGCAATAGCCGGAACAGGTCGGTCTGTCGAAACTCGCTGATCGTCTCGGCCGGCAGCCGGCGCAACCGCTCGGCCTCGTCGGCGCGCTCGGCTAACCGCTCGACGAACTCGTCGGTGATTCCGTGCAGCGAGCGGCTCGCGACCCCGGACATGCGGTCACCGTAACATACTTTTTAGTATGCATAGGCTAGCGAATGGGCAGCTCCGTCTGAGCCCTGTCGATGTCAGGCGTGCGGTACTGCCCCTCCGGAATGCGAGCCAGCGTCGACTCGACGAGTTCCGGGCCCAGGCCGTAGTAGCGGCAATAACTCATGATCAGCGGTCGCCAGGCATTGGGATCGATTCGGTTCTGATTGCCCGGGAACAGGATTCGTGGATCGACATGCACCCGTTTGATACGGACCTCGAAGCAGACAATGCCGGCGACCGTGCACTCCCCGATGCGCTCATGCTGGAAGTAGTCATACTCGTCGGCCATCACGGGGATGACCTGCACCAGCTCGGCCTCCATCTGCACCGGGCATTCCTGGGCGCGCGGCGGGCGAACCATCTCCGACGCGACGGGGGTCAAACCGGCGATTCCGAATTTATCCTGTTCGAAGCGGTACCCGCGCCGGGTCTTTCCGTCGGGAACGGGATCGGACCCGGTCAACAACGACAGCCGATTGACCACGTCCACCTGGCTGTCCTCCACCAGGTTGATGACGATCTCGCCGGTCCGCACCAGATTCTGCGCCGTTTGTGACGCGGCTTCGATGCCCAACATGCAACGCCAACCAAGCCAGAATGCCGAGGAGATGGGCGCCAGGTTGAACGTGCCGTTGGAATTTTCGGTGCTGTTGAGCACGACCGGTGTGCCCCAATAGAGGATGGGTGGTTCCACGGAAATATTGTCTGCGGACATTGCGTGCGAAGCCCTTCCGATGTGTGCCTGTCATCAGGTAGACGCTCGGCGCGCCACACATGTGAGGTCTCTCGCACAAAGAAAAGCGGGCCGCGGCAACAATCGCCGCGGCCCGCTGATGTCGGAGTTAGTCGCCGAACCCGCTACCCGCGGGAGCGTTCACCACGGTCGCCGGTCCGCCGGGAGCGCCGTTGAGGCGGTCAGCGGCGAAAGCTGCGCCCTTGTCGATGTAGGCGCCGCCGTCGGCATAGGTGTTGTGGGCGGAGAAGTTCATGCCGTCCGAGCATACCGGGTCGTCGGTCGCACACACCTTGATGGTCTTGGCCTGATACGTCGGTCCGATGACCACCGGGGGCTCGCCCAGGAAGTTCATGGCGCGCACGTTGGGTGTTCCGAAGAGCACCACCGCGGCGACGTGGTCGGCCACTTCGGGTGCCAGCGGCTTGGGCACGGTGGCCGGATCGACGCCGTCGGGCACCTGTGCGGAGGTCACGAAGCCCATGACCGCCGCGCCCTGCGAGAAGCCGCCCAGCACCATCTTGGTCTTGGGGCAATCGTTGGCCATCGACACGACATGGGCGCCGGCATCCCGGATTCCGTCGAGGCCCGTACTCCACTCATTGCTGGCGGGGTAGTTGACCGCGTAGACGTCGACCGACTTCCCCGCTTCGCGACCACGCAGGTTGTCAATGAACGCCTGCCCGGTCGGGCCGACGCCTTCGGGTTCACCGGTGCCGCGGGCAAATACGACTTGGGCATCCGGGCACGGCTGCGCCGATGCCGAAGGTGTCGGGGAGACAAGGAAACACGAACCAACGCCCAAAACCGTCATAGCAGTAGGGCCTACAAAACGAGAGATGTAACCGGCTTTCATGCCGCAGTTAGTGCCCATCGGCGACCACTCCAAACCTACGAGTTCTTAAACCAGTTCACCACTGTTGCCAAAGACCACAAAAGCGACACGCAGAGAATTTGAGTGCTCTTATTCGGCCTGATATCCCCGGTCAATCCGAACGTCTGCTGGACGGTCCCGACGGCGTGCCTTGCAAATCAATCGGCTTGATCTTGAGAGTATCAGGAAGGTCGTTTCCCTCGCGCGCCGAGCGACTGCTTGGCGGCGCGAACGCGTGAACGCCGAAATCCGTTTCTAGACCGGAGGTCTTGAAACCGTGTTGAAAACAGTCGTTGTCGCGCCGTCGCGTCAGGCGCCCAGATTGCGGACTTCGGTATCGAGCTCGTCGGCCCGTTGCGCCAGCTCGTTCTCCGACGGCGTCGGACCGCCCGCGCGCTGCAGCACGTCTGCACGCGTCGCGATCTGCAGGGCGCCGCGATATTCCGGGGAATCCAGTTGTGCCGGTGTCGCGATGTCGACCCGGCCCTCGATCAGCACCAGCACCGCATCGTCGTCTTGGCAGTCAAGCAACCGACGGACGTCGTCGGCAGTGACGGTCATGCTCTCTGCCCGGCATCGTGACTCATGCGACTAGGTATGCCCGGTACCGGCACACGTAACCATTACCCGGCCGCGCCAAAGATTTTCATGACGAGGTACACCGCGGTAGCCAAGAAGATCAGAAAGATCACGATGACGGCGATCAGCGTGACCACGCCCGTCGGCGTCATTCGCCCACGAGTGGACGGTGTCGGCTCGGCACCGCCCGACGTCTGCGCCGCGGCCGGCGGCGTGCTCCCCGGGGAAACGCCCCCGCCCGGTTCCAGGCCCGGCGTCCGGTCCGGATCGGGGTTGGGCGGCTGTGCGGTCACGGGCGTATCGCCACCCGAATGCAGCCGTCCTTCTTGTTCTTGAAGATGTCGTAGGCCCGCACGCCTTGTTCCAACGGCACATCGTGCGTGATCAGTTTGGCGGGATCGAGATCGCCCTGCTCGACGTAGTCGAAAAGCCGCGTCATGTAGCGCTGGCCATGTTGCTGAGCCGTTTTCAGAATCAGGCCCTTATTGGTCAGAATTCCCATCGGGAATTTGTCGGTCAGTCCGTAAACGCCCAGCACCGACACGACTCCACCCTTGCGGCACGCCAAGATCGCCTGGCGCAATGCATTGGCACGGTCGGTCTGCATCCGCAGCAACTGCTTTGCTTTGTCGTAGAGCTGCTGCACACCGCTGCCGTGTCCCTCCATGCCGACGGCGTCGATACAGGCATCCGGTCCGCGACCGCCGGTCATCTCGCGAAGCGTCTCGTGCACGCTGTCGACGGCGGTGTAATCGATTGTCTCCAGCCCGAATTCGCTGCGAGCCAGCGTCAGCCGTTCCGGGATGCGGTCGATGATGATGGCGCGCTCGGCGCCGAGTAGCAAGGCGCTGCGGGCCGCCATCAGGCCCACGCCGCCGGAACCCCAGACCGCGACCGTGTCGCCGCCGGCAATGTCGCAGAAGTCGGCACCCATGAAGCCGGTCGGCGCGGCGTCGGACAGGAACAGTGCCTGCTCGTCGGTGATATCGCTGTTGATCGCGAAGCAATTCGCGTCCCCGAACGGGACCCGAACGTACTGCGCGTGCGACCCCGCGTAGCCGCCGAACGGATGCGTGTAGCCGTAGATGCCGCCGGACGGATAACCCAACAGCGGTTGCTGCAGCTCGGCATTGGGATTGGTGGTATCGCAGCACGAATACAACTCATGCTCGCAATACCAGCAGTGGTTGCACGCGATGAACGATGGCACCACCACACGGTCGCCGACCTTGGTGTCGCGCACCTCGGGACCGGTCTCGGCGACGACTCCCATGAATTCGTGGCCGAAGACGTCACCTTCCCGCATACCGGGGAGGTAGCCGTCGATGAAGTGCAGGTCGGAGCCGCAGGTGGTGGTGAGCCGGACCTCGACGATCACGTCGTGGGGGTTCAGAATTTTCGGGTCGTCGACGGTCTCCACCGACAGGTCGTTGACGCCGTTCCAGCACAGAGCGCGCATGGGTCGCCTTTCGCTTACCGCGCGGATGCCCGCGCGCTTGGATTGGACCGAAGGGTGGGCAGCTCGCCGGTTTGCAGCAGTGCCCGCAGCCGGTAAAGGACCTTGTAGGCCACGGCCCCCGACAACAGCCCGGGCGCCGGGGACTTGGCGTGCAACGTGACTTCGGTGCCCAGATCGTGCGGCGCGGCCTTGTAGCTGACCACAAGCTCGTTGCCGTCGGCGATGCCGACGAACCGAATCCCGTCGGGTGCGACGACCAGCTCCGATTCCCAGGCGATGTCGGGCCCGGGGAGCAGCCGCCAGCGGTAGCGATCCGGTCCGGTGACGTCCACCTCCGCGACCTCGCCGAGAACCCTCGACAGCTGGTCGGGGTCACGCCAGAACTGCTCGATGCGCTCGCGCGGCGCAGCGATCGTGACGGTCTGCGCCTTCTCCCGGCGGGGCAGCCTCTCGACGACCTTGCCCGCGATGCCCACAGCGTGGTCTTTGACGGCATTCAGATAACTCACGCGTCACTCCCTCCGTTGGGGCGTTGCGGTACCCGTCAACGCGGCACCCAAACACCGATTACCATCGCGGAGTGAGCGATCCGGGTGGCCGGCAGACTTCGGTGTCACGGCGGGATGTGTTGAGACTTGCCGGTGTCGCGCCGGTCCTGTTCGGTGTCGCGACGATCGGCTCCCCACCGGCGTCCGCCGATCTGGCCGGCAAATCGGTCTTCCTCGACGCCGGACACAACGGCGTCAACGACGCCTCGATCAACCAGCAGGTTCCCAACGGCCGGGGTGGCACCAAGCCGTGTCAGACGTCGGGCGCCGCGACCAACGACGGCTACCCGGAGCATGCCTTCAACTGGGCCGTCGTCGGGCTGATCAACGACGCGCTGCGCCAACAAGGCGCCAACACCGCGCTGTCGCGCGCCGACGACAGCTCAGTGGGGCCCTGCATCGACGCCCGGGCCGCGCAGGCCAATGCGATGCACCCCGACGCGATCGTGAGCATCCACGCCGACGGCGGCCCGCCGTCGGGCAGCGGCTTCCACGTCAACTACTCCAGCCCGCCGCTCAACGACGTGCAGACCGGCCCAGCCGTGCAACTGGCACACGCGATACGTGATGCCCTGGTGCAGAACGGTTTTCACCCGTCCAGCTATCTCGGGTCGGATGGGCTTTACGGCCGCGACGACCTTGCCGGACTGAACCTGGCGCAGTATCCGGCGGTGCTGGTCGAACTCGGCAACATGAAGAACGCCGACGACGCCGCACGGATAGAAAGCCCGGACGGCAGGGCTAAGTACGCGGCGGCCGTCACGCAGGGCATCGTCGCGTTCTTGAACAGCCGCTGATTGCGTGCGGAGACAGCAACTCTCAGCCGAGTTGCGCGATCGCGGTCATGACGATCAGCAGCAACGTGGCTACTCCGACGATGGACACCTGACGCCGGGGAGTGATCCTCGTCGGAAGGGGTCGCTGCTGCAGGGTTCGTTGACGCTGCATGGCGATCACGTAGGTACACAGCGCCGCGACGAGCGCGACCCCCGCCACCGTCAACGTCGTCGCGTCCCGCACTCCATGCAGGTCCCTGAGGGTCAGCAACGCTCCGTTGACCAGAAACGCGAACGAGGTCCGGGTCCAGGCAAGCGTGGTGCGTTCGGCCTGTAATCCGGGGGGGCGGGCCGATGCCTGGGTCACCCCGAGACCGCCTTGAGGACGACCAGCCCGAGCGCCATCAGACCCACCATGCTGAGCCCGATGGCGAGGTAGACCGGTGAGGGGTGCCGGGGCAACGGATCGCCGTGGCGCATTGCGCGGTCGGCTTGCTGCCAGCGCAGCAGGCCCATGGCGCTGGTCAGAATCGCCAGCACCGCCAGACCAATGCCGAGCAGCCGGCGGGCGCCGGGGATGGTCAGCTCGGGAACCAATTGCACCAGCGCGACGGACGCCGCGAGCAGACCCAACGAGGTGCGCTGCCAGGCCAGGAAGGTGCGCTCGTTGGCCATCGTGAACCGATAGTCGGGTTCCTGGTCGTCCGTGCTCCCACGTTCACCGGCGGGAGTGATGGTGCTATGGGACACGGCTACCTCGCAACGCGAATCAGAACCAGTATTTTGCTACGTCTGATTTTAACTGACGCTGCGGCGGCCACGCTGTTGTTCACCGAGCCCCTGCATGATGGTCGGGTGGTCAAGGCGCTGTTGTTCGACGTGCAAGGCACGGCGACGGATTTCTTTTCGACGGTGTGCGGTGAGGCGCAACGGATCAGCGCCGGTCGTCACCCGGATACCGACTGGGCCGATCTGGTCCGACGTTGGCGCGCAGGCTACTTCGATGCGCTCGAGGCGGCGCGCAGCCGCCAGTCCGGCTGGGTGTCGGTGCACTCGGTCTATCGCGCCGCGCTGGAAACCGTCCTGGCCGACTCCGGCATCACCGACTTCTCCGACGCCGAACGCGAAGACCTCACGCTGGCCTGGCAACGCCTGCGGCCGTGGCCCGACGCGGTGGCCGGACTGTCCCGGCTGAAAAAGTCGTACACGTTGGCCACGCTGTCCAATGCCGACGTGTCGGCGGTCATCAATCTCTCCAAGCGCGCCGACTTGCCCTGGGACGCGATCTTCGCCGCGGAGATGGCCGGGGTGTTCAAACCCGAGCCGGCGATCTATCGGATGGCCGCGACGTACCTGGGCCTGGACCCCGCCGACATCATGATGGTGGCCTGTCACAAGTACGACATCCGCGCGGCGGCCGGACTCGGCTTCGCCACAGCGTTCGTCGCGCGGCCGCTGGAATTCGGGGTCGACGGCGACGCCGACGTCGCGTACTCCGACGAGTTCGACGTCAACGCGTCCGACTTTCTCGACCTCGCCGACCAGCTCGGTTGCTGATCTCAGCGGTGCGCGGATCCGGTCAGCGGCTGACCGTTGCCGGCCTGCAGCAGGCAGATCAGCGTGCTCGGGGTGGGGTCGGCGCCGGTGCGGTCTTGGTTGGAGTCGATCAGGTAGGTGATCGAAAACGCGCCGCTGTCAAGGGGTTTGCCGGTATACGGTGTGAATCCGGCAGTGCAGTCGCGGTTGGCCACGTTGGAGATGGCGGTGTCCACCGCCATCGGTGCACGCAGATATACTTCGGCCAGATGCGCTGTGCCACAATCGACTACGGTGACTGTCACCCGGCTCAGATCCGCGGGCGGTAGGTCGGCGACACAATCGCCGACTTGCAGGTTGATCCACTTCTCGGTGTGCGAGCTCAATGGTGCCGCGGCGGCGTGGCCGATACCCAGCGCCGCAACCGCCGCCAGGCCACACACCGTGTGAAGCGTTCGCATGCGCCGCTAACCGGTTTCGGTGAACACCGGCGGGACCGTGTTCAGCAGCGCCGGGTCCGGTTCCTCTGACGACATCGACAGCAGCCCGCGCACGCAGCGGGCGGCGAGTAGCCAGTTCGCGGGCTTTTTCATGTTCAGCCCGCCCAGAAGCTGTTTGATCATGGTCAGCGTGTCGAAGTAAATTCGTTCGCAGACAAGGGTTTCGGTCTCATCGAAGATGAAATAGGCCGTCATGCGCACCCGGAACCGGCTGCCGGTGGGGGGAACCTTGCCGCCCAGCAGGCCGCGATGCGTTCCCATCAACCAGAACTCGACGATCACGGCGTCGGCGCTGTGCCGCAGCGCGATGATCTCGTGGTCCTGGTCGGGGAACGCGGTACGGGTTTCGGTGTAGTAGCCACGCACTTCGTCGTTGCCGTCGTGGACCAGCATCTGCGGGATCAGCTCGTAATGCGGATGCGGGAACGTCGCCAGCACGTCGTCCCAGTCCTGGCGGATCTCGTCGTGAAAATGGTCGAGCACCAGTTTCTGGCGCGCTGCCAATACCTCGGGTGCGGGAAATGTCATGAATCCGGGGGAGTCCAGGACACCGGCAGACTCTTGATGCCGTGGATGAATTGCGACAGCAGTCGCGCCGGCTTGCCGGTCACGGTGATGTCGGGGATCTCGCGGCGCAATTCGTCGAAGACCACCCGGATTTCGCGACGGGCCAGGTTGGCGCCGAGGCAGAAGTGTGCGCCGCCCCCGCCGAAGCCCAGGTGCGGGTTGGGATTGCGTGCGACGTCAAAAGCCCACGGATTGTCGAACTTTGACTCGTCGCGGTTGGCAGAGTTGTAGTACAGCGCGACCTTGTCGCCGGCGGCCATCCGGACGCCGCTCAACGCGAAGTCCCGGGTGAGGGTGCGCCGCATGTAGATCACCGGCGAGGCCCACCGCACGATCTCCTCGACCGCGGTGGGTGCCAGCTCGGAGTAGTTGGCCCACAACGTCTCCCGCTGCTCGGGGAAGCGGGACAACGCCAGCACGCCGTGGCTGATCGCGTTGCGCGTGGTCTCGTTGCCGGCCACCACCAGCAGGATGAAAAACGACGCGATCTCCTGGGAGGTGAGCCGGTCGCCGTCCACCTCGGCTTCGACCAGGCTGGTGGTCAGGTCGTCCTGTGGGTTGGACCGCCGGTCTTCGGCCAGCGCGCTGGCGTAGCTGCCGATGTCCATCGACACGTGCAGGAACTCTTCGAAGTCGGTCGTCAGGTCGGGGTCGCCGAAACCGAGAATCACGTTGGTCCAGTGGAAGACTCGTTGATGGTCTTCTTCGGGGATGCCCATCATGTCGCAGATGACCTGCAGTGGCAACGGACCCGCGAGCTCGGTCACCAGTTCGGCTTCGCCGCCGGGATGATTCGCGATCAGCGAGGCGACCAGCCGGTGGGCGCGCTCGCGCACCGATGTCTCAATGCGGGCCACCACCTTCGGCGTGAAAGCCCTACTGACGATCGAGCGCAGCCGTTGATGCCGCGGATCGTCGAGCACGATCATCGAGCCGAAGTATTCGGCCAGTTCCGGTGTTTGGTCGTTGATCGTGATGCCGCCGGCGGAGCTGAAGATGTCGGGATGCCGGCTGGCGAAGTGGACATCGTCGAGTTTGGTCAGCGCCCAGTACCCGCCGCCCGGCTCGAACCCCTCCACCGCGATCCCGGGCCAGAACGAAATCGGGGCCTCGCGACGCAATGCGGCGAACGAGGCGTCGCGGATGTCGTCGTTGCGAACCCAGAAGTCGAGCGAGTCGAGATGCACGTCGGCAAGCGAGATCTCGGGCGGTGGTGTCCCGTTCGGGCGCGTCGCGAAGCCCGTGTCGAGACTCATCAGTGTGTGCAGACCGTTCTTGCGGGAACGCCGGTCGTCGCGGTCGCGGCACTTACCAGGTTGCCGCCGACGAAGATTTTGCAGGAGATGGGGCCGGGGCCCTGCGCGCTGAGGGTAAACACCTGCCCGCCGTAAGAGGTGAACTCCGTCGACCACGGCAGCGGCGCATTGACTTGGTGCAGCTGCCCGTTGTCGGTTTGGTAGTAGATGAACTGGGCGACCGCCGGCCCGTTGACCTCATAGCGAACCTGTGGCATCTGCGGGATGGCGTGGGCGACGCCGCAGGCATTGGCGAACCCGAGACCGGCGGCCAGCAGCATCGCGGGCCCGGCGAGGTGCTTTCTCATGAATTGCATCGTGTCACCACGGGCGACGGTAGGGAAGCTTAATGTGAAGTTCCAAGCGGGGGCTGGTGATCGGAAAGGTGGCGTAAACGCATGGCGGGACACGACTCAAAGCGTGTGGTGGTGTTTGGCACCGGCTTTGTCGGCAAGATGGTGATCCCCGAGATCGTCAAGCACCCGCTGTTCGAGTTGGCGGGCGTCGGTGTCAGCAACCCGGCCAAGGTCGGTCGCGACGTCGGCGAAATCTGCGGACTGTCGGAAAACGTGGGCGTGCTCGCGACCGACGACATCGACGGCCTGATCGCGCTAAAGCCGGACGCCCTGGTGCATTACGGTCCGACCGCCATGCACGCCAAAGAGAACATCACGCTGATCACCCGATTCCTGCGGGCGGGCATCGACGTGTGCTCGACGGCGATGACGCCGTGGGTGTGGCCGACGATGCACCTCAACCCGCCGAACTGGATCCAACCGATCACCGAAGCTTGCGAACTGGGTGAGTCGTCCTGCTTCACCACCGGCATCGACCCCGGCTTCGCCAACGACTTGTTCCCGATGACGCTGATGGGCCTGTGTTCGGACATCCGCCGGGTGCGCGCGTCGGAACTGCTGGACTACACCAACTACGAGGGCGACTACGAATTCGAGATGGGCATCGGGCGCGAGCCCGAATTCAAGCCGATGCTCGAGGACCGCGACATGCTGATCTTCGCGTGGGGCGCGACCGTCCCGATGATCGCGCACGCCGCCGGGATCATGCTCGACGAGATCACCACCACGTGGGACAAGTGGGTGACCCCGACGGAGCGCAACTCCGCCCGGGGCGTGATCAAGCCCGGTCATGTCGCCGCCGTCCGGTTCACGATCAACGGCGTCTACCAGGGGGAGACGCGGATCCAGCTCGAACACGTCAACCGCATCGGGCTCGACGCCGCTCCCGACTGGCCGACGGGTCACGACAACGACGTCTACCGGGTGGACATCGAGGGGACCCCGAGCATCTTCCAGGAAACCGCGTTCCGGTTCACCGACGGTTCCGGCCGGGATGCGGCCGCGGCGGGATGCCTGGCGACCGGGTTGCGGGCCCTCAACGCCGTCCCGGCCGTCAACGATCTGCGGCCCGGCTGGGTGACCCCGCTGGACCTGCCGCTGATCGCGGGAGCCGGCACGATCCGGTGACCTGCACAAAGCCGATTTGTTATACAGCTAACGCATAGCCAGCGCAGAGACTGGCTATAGGTATAACCGATAAAATCGGGTCAGGCGGATGCGGGGGCATTCCGCTTTCTAACGGGGATTGGACCATGGCAGACGGAGCGACGCCCGCGCTGGGACTCTCGATCGGCGCCACCAACTTCGCCGCGGTCACCGCCGACAGCGCGATCACCCGTAGGCCTGTGATGACGCTCTACCGGGAGCGGCTGCCCGAGATCGGCATTCCGTCGGAAAATCCGCGGCTCGACCAGCCCGGACTGGTCATCACCGACTTCGTCGACCGCGTCGGCGACCCGGTCGGCATTGTGGCCGCCGACGGCACGGTGCACCAGAGTGAGGTGCTGGCCGCCGACGGGTTGCGAGCCCTGTCCTACGCCGCCACCAACGGCGGCACGCTGCCCGAAGCCGTTGCGGTCACCCACCCCGCGCACTGGGCGCCCAACGCGGTCGAGGCGCTGGGTTCCGCGCTCAGCAGGGTGCCCGAATGGTCGAACCGCCCGCAGCCGCTGACGCTGATCCCCGATGCGGCCGCGACGCTGTTCGCCGCGCGGGCCAACCCGGGCATCCCGGCACGCGGCACCGTTGCGGTCTGCGACTTCGGCGGCAGCGGCAGCAGCATCACGCTGATGGACGCCGCGGGGGACTACCAGCCCTTGGCGCCGACGGTGCGGCATCACGACTTCTCCGGCGACCTGATCGACCAGGCATTGTTGACGGCGGTGCTGGCCAACCTGCCCAGCGCCGATTCGTTCGATCCGTCCGGCACGTCGGCGATCGGGCCGCTGAACCGGCTGCGTACCGGCTGCCGAAACGCCAAGGAGCAGCTTTCGTCGACCACGGTGGCCACCCTTGCCGAGGAGCTGCCGGGGATACCCGGCGAAATTCGGCTGACCCGCAAGGAACTCGACGACGCCATCCATCCCTCGCTGACCAGGTTCGTGGCCGTGCTCGACGAAACGTTGGCGCGCAACGGAATTCGCGATCTGGTCGCGGTGGTCTCGGTCGGCGGTGGCGCCAACATTCCGGCGGTCACCACGATGCTGTCCGGGCATCTGCGCGTCCCGGTCGTGACGATGCCGCGCCCGCACCTGGTCCCGGCGATCGGCGGGGCACTGCGGGCGACACGCAGACCCGGCGACACCAGCGCGACCCTGCTGACTCCGGCCGCCGTCGCGGCGGGTGCAGCGGCGGCGGCAGTCGCGCCGGCAGCGGCGGGTGCAGCGGGGCCGGCAATCGCGCCGGTCGCGGCGGTCGCGCCGACGTCGGCGCCGGTGTCGACCGCGATGCCCGCGCTGGCCTGGTCGGAGGCGGCCGACGACTCGCGCTCGCTGCCGCTCGGGCAATCCGGCGGGTCCGGCTACACGTCGGCGCGCCCGGCACTGAACTTTGAGCAGCCCGCCCGGCCTAAGCAGGAGAAGAAGAAAGAGCCGGTGATCCCGTGGTATCGGGTGCCGTCGATGGTGATCATCAGTACCGCAGTGGCGGTGCTGCTGGTCGGTATTGCCCTGGCGATGGCGCTGTCCGACGACAAGCCGGCCGCTCCCGCGCCGGGCCCGGGCGTGAACACCAGCCCGGTGTCCGCGCCGCCCGCCAACGGTGGGGCCCCGTCACCCGCCCCGCCCAGTCAGGCGCCACTCACGGGACAGGCCGCGACACCGCCACCGGCCGCACCGCCGCCGACCGCGGATGCTCCGGCGCCCGTCGCGGTCGATACACCTCCGCCGGCCGCGGTCGATGCGCCCCCGCCGGCCGCTGCAGACCCGCCACCCCCGGCCGCGCCGCCGCCGGCTCCCGCACCACCACCGATACCGCCGGTCGCGCCGCGGGTGCCGCCCATCCCGGCGATTCCGCCAATTCCGCGAATCCCCGGTCTCGGCTTGCCAATTCCGGGGCTCGGCGGTTAGTAGCGGCTATTTGCCTCCGGGCCGTTTCTCGCCCTTGTTTTCCTCGGCGGCGATCTTCTTCAGCTCTTCGTTCAAGGCCTTGTCTTTTTCGATCTGTTCCTGCCGGTCCTTATCGTTGGACTGATCGTTGGACTGATCGTTGGACTGATCGTTGGACTGGTCGCCGTCGGAGCCCTCGGAGGCCGGACCGTCGTTGCGTTTCGGGTTCCCGTCGTCATCGAGCCAGTCGTTGACTGCCGTGCCCGAAACCGCGCCACCGGAGCCGGGTAGCACCAGGGTGGGACGGTCCTCGTACGCCACCATCATTTCGGCGGCAGCCTTCTTATCGTCCTCGTCGGGCTCCGGCTTCTCCGTCGGGTGGTCGTCGCCTTTCACACCTTCCGGCCGGTCGTCGTCTCGTTCGGAACTCTGGGGTTCCTGCTGGTCGTCGTCTTCCTGGCCAGCTGTTTTGTCGTCCTGCACGCTCATCCATGCACCCCCTTGCGAGTTGCAGTGGGTCCCGCAACTGGTGTCGGTTACCCCAAGCCGTGTTGTGTCGAAACTCTCGTTAACACGAAGATCTTTAGTCTGACCAGCGGTCACTGGCCGGGGCGAATTCGAAAAGGGTTGAGCCGGTTACGCGTTGGTCGTTGGGTAGCGCACACCGGTGAGTTGCTCGGAAATTTCCCACAATCGCCGGCAGTCGTCGTCGTTGCGGGCGCGCTGCGGTGTGCTGGCAACTTTGACGCCGCCGCCGGCCAGCTCCATGAAGCCGCGCGGCCCGTAGAACTCACCGCCCTCGGCCTGGGGTGTCGCGGCCGCATATACCGCCGGCAGGATTCCTTCGTCGATCTCCTGCCACAGGAACGGGGTGAATCGCCACGAGGCCTTGTACAACCGTTCCATCAGCGCCGGCTTTTCCCGGCCATAAGACGGCCCGCTGATCTGAAGGTTGGTTTTCGTCAGACCGGGGTGGGCGGCGTTGGAGACGATGCCCCACGCGCCCGCGCGGCTGCGTTTGTCCAATTCGCGAGCGAACATCAGCACCGCCAGTTTCGACTGGCCGTAGGCCGACATCGCCGCGTAGGACTTCTCGAACTGCAAGTCGTCGAAATGAATCTTGCCGCTCTGGCTGGCGGCGAGGCTGCTCAGCGACACGACGCGGGAGCGTTTCGCGGCGCGCAGCAGCGGCAGCACCTGCGCCGTCAGCGCGAAGTGCCCGAGATGGTTACTGCCGAACTGCAATTCGAAGCCGTCGGCGGTGGTATCGCGGGACGGCGGCGTCATCACCCCGGCGTTGTTGATCAGAATGTCGATCGGGCGGCCTTCGGCGTTGAGCTGCTCGCCGAGTGCGGCCACCGAGGCCAATGACGACAGGTCGAGGGACTTGATGGTCAGCTTCGCATCCGGCACGCTGCGCTGGATCTCGGCGATCGCGGCCTCACCCTTGGCGCGGTTGCGGATTGCCATGACCACGTCGGCGCCGGCCGCGGAAAGCCGTTTCGCCAGCCCGAAACCCAGGCCGCTGTTGGCGCCGGTGACGATCACCAGCTTCCCGGACAGGTCTGGCACGGTGGCGACAAGCTCCTTGGACATGGCTAACAGTGTGCACTTTCGCTGGCCGACGGTCACTACCAGTGACACACTGCGTGGATGCACGGCAGACGGCTTGCACAGTTGTCGCTGTCTGCTGCCATCGCGATGATGATCGTGGCCGTGGGCGGCTTCATCGTCACCTTGGTGCTCAACGCGTTTTTCCTGGACAAATACAACGACTACGGCGAGGTCGCGATCCCCGGGTCGGGCAGCGTGTCCCTGCCCGCCGGTGAGGTGACCGTCAGCTTGCATGCCGTGGTGATCGGCGGCGCCGACGGGAGCCTGCCGGTGCCGCCGCTCGGGGTGACCATCACACCTCCCGACGGGACGGCACAACCGACGATGACCGAAAACATCGGCAGCACAACGACAGTCAACAACGACGCGCACGTGCGGGTGTGGGTGGCGAAAATTCCCGCGGCGGGCACGTACAACATCACGACCGACGGTCAGGTCAACGGCTACATCGCGCCGCGACTGGCGTTCGGCCACTCGAGTTCCTACGGCTTCCTCGTGTGGTGGTTCGTCGCGTTATTCGTTGTGGCGCTGGTCGATTCGATCGTGTCGGGCTGGTGGTTGATGCGCACCCGCCGCAGGGCCGCCGCCGCGGTGGTGGCCCGGTCTGCTGAGTCGCCTTCGTGAGCGTAACGTGGCCGCGAATTTCGGCGCCCATTTTCGCCGTGCCGTTACGCTCGCGGCGGGTGGTGCCCCTGTTCGCGGAACACCAGGGCTAGTGGCCCCGCGCCGCCCATTCCTCGTAGTGCACGATCTCGTCGCCGATGATGGTGTCGTCGCCGTGGCCGGTGTGGACGACGGTCGCGCCGTCCAGCTTGCCGAGCCGCTCGGAGATCGACTTCAGGATCGTCGGGAAGTCGGAATAGGAACGCCCCGTCGCGCCAGGCCCGCCGGCGAACAAGGTGTCGCCGCTGAACACCACCCCGAGGTCGTGGACGTACCAGCACACCGATCCGGGGGAGTGCCCCGGCGTGTGGATCGCGGTGAGCTCGGTACCGTCGATCTTCAACGTGTCACCGTCAGAAATCGAGCGAAAGTCGCTGTCCGGGTGGGTCATTCGCCACAGCACCTCGTCGGCGGGGTGCAGTAGCACCGGCGCGTCCAGCGTCTTGCCGAGTTCGGGCGCCACGGTGACGTGGTCGTTGTGACCGTGCGTGCACACCACCGCCACCACGTGACGACCATCGACCGCCTCGACGATCGGCGCGGCGTCGTGAGCCGCGTCGAACACCACGACGTTGGAGTTGTCTCCGATCAGCCAGATGTTGTTGTCGACTTCCCAACTGCCGCCGTCGAGTTCGAAGGTGCCGTGCGTGACCACCCGTTCGATCTGGACCATCAGAGCACCACTACCGAGCGCAATACCTTGCCGTCATGCATCTTCTCGAACGCCTCCTCGATGCCGTCTAGCCCAATTCGCTCGGAGACAAACTTCTCCAACGGAAGACGACCCTGCAGATACAGGTCGATCAGGGTGGGGAAGTCGCGTTCGGGCAGGCAGTCGCCGTACCACGACGACTTCAACGATCCGCCGCGGGAGAAGAAGTCCACCAGCGGCATCTCCAGCTTCATGTCCGGCGTCGGCACGCCCACCAGCACCACGGTCCCGGCCAGGTCGCGGGCGTAGAAGGCCTGCTTCCACGTCTCGGGCCGGCCGACCGCGTCGATCACCACGTCGACACCGAAGCCGTCGGTCAGACCCTGAATGGTCTCCACGAGGTCTTTTTCGGCGCCAAGTTCGGCGCTGTTCACGGTGTGCGTGGCGCCGAACCTGCGGGCCCAGTCCAGCTTTGTGTTGTCGGTGTCGACGGCGATGATCCGCCGGGCGCCGACCAGCGCGGCCCCCGCGATCGCGGCATCACCGACGCCACCGCAGCCGATCACCGCGACGGTGTCGTTCCGGTCGACCGCGCCGGTGTTGATCGCGGCGCCGATGCCGGCCATCACACCGCAGCCCAGCAGTCCGGCGACCGCGGGGTCGGCTTCGGGGTTGACCTTGGTGCATTGCCCCGCGGCCACCAGCGTCTTGTCGGCGAAGGCCCCGATACCCAGCGCGGGCGTGAGCTCGGTGCCGTCGGTCAGCGTCATCTTCTGCGTGGCGTTGAACGTGTCGAAGCACAGGTGCGGCTTGCCGCGTTTGCACGCCCGGCACTGACCGCAGACCGCGCGCCAGTTCAGGATCACGAAGTCGCCCGGCGCCACCGCCGTCACGCCCGGCCCGACCGCCTCGACCGTGCCGGCGGCCTCGTGGCCGAGCAGGAACGGATACTCGTCGTTGATCCCGCCCTCGCGGTAAGTCAGGTCGGTATGGCACACCCCGCACGCGATCACGTCGACCAGGGCCTCGCCGGGGCCGGGATCGGGGACGACGATGTCCACCAATTCGACGGGCTGACCCTTCTTGCGTGAAATCACTCCGCGCACTGTCTGACTCATGGGCTACAACCTACTGTTCGCCGCCATACATTTCTCGAGGGGTTGTCCACCCAACTGTCGTTGTCATCCCATGCGCCGTGACCGGGTGTAGCGTCCGAGAACGTGACGGCTGTGGAGACCACTGAAGAATTCGCCGGGCGGATGGTCGAGGCAATCGACGGCGCGAGCCTCGCATTCCTGCTCAGTATCGGACACCAAACCGGTCTGTTGGACACGATGGCCGGACTGGGGCCGGCCACCAGCGCGCAGATCGCCGAGGCCGCCGGGCTCAACGAACGCTACGTCCGGGAATGGTTGGGCGGCATGACCACTGGGCACGTCGTCGACTACGACGCCGGCGCGGGTAGCTACGTGTTGCCCGCGCACCGGGCGGCGGTACTCACCCGAACCGCCGGGCCGGACAACCTCGCCTTGGTAGCGCTGTTCTTGCCGCAACTCGCCGAAGTCGAGCAGAAAATCGTCGGCTGCTTTCGCGAGGGCGGCGGTCTGCCCTACAGCGAGTTCCCGCGCTTCCACGCGCTGATGGCCGAGCAGAGCGCAGTTGTCTTCGACATCGCCCTCGTCGACGTGGTGCTGCCGTTGGTCGAGGGCCTACCGGAGCGGCTGCGCGCAGGCGCCGATGTGGCCGACTTCGGCTGCGGCAGCGGTCACGCGATCAACGTGATGGCACAAGCCTTTCCGGCCAGCCGGTTCACCGGCATCGACTTCTCCGAGCAGGCCATCGCGACGGGAATCCAAGAGGCCGAGCGTCTCGGTCTGACCAACGCCTCTTTCGAGGCCCACAATCTGACCGAGCTGGACAAGGCCGACGCCTACGACCTGATCACTGTCTTTGACGCGATCCACGATCAGGCGCAGCCGGCGCGAGTGCTGGAAAACATCCACCGCGCGCTGCGGCCCGGCGGCGTCTTCCTGATGGCCGACATCAAGGCGTCGAGCCGGCTCGAAGAGAACATCGACGTCCCGATGAGCACCTACCTCTATACGACGTCGCTGATGCACTGCATGACCGTGTCGCTGGCGCTGGATGGAGCCGGGCTGGGCACGGCCTGGGGCACGCAGCTGGCCCTCTCGATGCTGGGCGACGCCGGCTTCGCCGACGTGCGGGTGGCCGAGATCGACTCCGACCCGATCAACAACTACTACATCGCGACGAAGTGACGATGCACCAGGACTACGACGCCATTCGCGCGGAGGAGATTCAACCGGGGGACAACATCGAGTTCCCCGCCGAGCACCCGGACGTGCAGTGGCGCGTCGAAGAGGACCGGGCTATCCAACCGCCGGCCAACGGGCCGGGCGTGCTGTGGTACGTCGAGGAACAGTTGGGTGATGTGTTCCCCAGCCCGTTGGGCGATCTGTACAAATTCAGCGTGAAGGCGGTGGGCGCGGCCGGCGTCGACGTCGGTGTCCTGGTCCGCGGCCATGTCCCCGTCCGCCGCTACCGGCGAAGTTAGTGACGCGCCTGAGCTGATGGCCGTTCTCGACGTTCTCGATGATTGGCCGGTTTCGGCTGCCGCCGCGGCGGTGGTCGGGCCCGGCGGGGTGCTGGCGACCCACGGCGACACCGAGCAGGAGTTCGTACTGGCGTCGGTCACCAAGCTGCTGGTGGCCCGTGCTGCCCAGGTTGCCCTCGAAGAGGGCGTCGTCGAGCTGGACACCCCGGCCGGCCCGCCCGGTGCGACGATCCGACACCTGCTGGCACACACCTCCGGCCTGGCGATGCTCGAGAACAAGGTGCTGGCCCAGCCCGGCACCCGGCGGATCTACTCCAACTACGGCTTTCGGGTGCTGGCCGAGACGATCGAGCGCGAGTCCGGTATCGAGTTCGCCCGCTATCTGGCCGAGGCGGTGTACGAGCCGTTGCAGATGGCGGCCACCCGGCTGGACGGCGGAGCGGCGGAAGCGGGGTACGGGGCCACGTCGACCGTGGCCGACCTGGCGGCGTTCGCCGGTGACCTGTTGCGCCCGTCGACGGTATCGTCCGAGATGCATGCCGAGGCGACGACGGTGCAATTCCCCGGTCTGGACGGTGTGCTGCCCGGATACGGCGTGCAGCGGCCCAACGACTGGGGGCTGGGCTTCGAGATCCGCGACTCGAAAACGCCGCACTGGACCGGGGCCCGCAACTCGGCGCGGACCTACGGCCATTTCGGCCAAGCAGGCGGTTTCATCTGGGCAGATCCCGATGCTGAGCTGGCGCTGGTGGTGCTGACGGACCGCAATTTCGGGGACTGGGCGACCGGGGTCTGGCCGACGCTCGCCGACGCGGTACTGCTCCAATACATCAAATAGACATCGAGCACTAGCGCAACACGGGTATCACAGGGCACAATAGACCCGTACGAAACAAAGCGTTCGAGTAAGCATCGTGCTTTCGGTCCGCCAGGTCGTTGGGGAAGACGTCCCTCGTGGAACCGAAGGAGCAGGTAGATGCGTGCGTCGAATCAATTTGCCGACGTGACGGCTGGTGTGGTGTACGTGCACGCCTCGCCCGCGGCGGTATGCCCGCATGTTGAGTGGGCGTTGTCGTCGACCCTGCAGTCCAAGGCCAACCTGGTCTGGACACCGCAGCCGGCGATGCCGGGACAGCTGCGTGCTGTCACCAACTGGGTCGGTCCGGTGGGTACCGGTGCCCGGTTGGCCAACGCGCTGCGGTCCTGGTCGGTGCTGCGGTTCGAAGTCACCGAGGACCCGAGTCCAGGAATCGACGGCCACCGATTCAGCCACACCCCGCAACTGGGCTTGTGGAGTGGCGCGATGAGCGCCAACGGCGACGTGATGGTCGGCGAGATGCGGCTGCGGTCGATGATGGCCCAGGGCGCCGACTACCTGGCCGCCGAGCTGGACTCGGTGCTGGGCACCGCCTGGGACGACGCGCTCGAGGCCTACCGCGACGGCGGCGACGCCGGCGAGGTGACCTGGCTCAGCCGCGGCGTCGGCTAAGTCGGCTGGCGTCGGCTGATCGGCTAGACGACCGGCGGGTTCGCCGGCGCGGCCGACACCGGCATGTCGACATTGCCCTGACACGCTCCGCTGGTGATGTCGGTGTGGAAGACGCCGGTGAGGACTCCGTTCGGCCCGGGGGTGTAGGCCGTCACAGATTTCGCCGGGTCGTATTCGACCGTCCCGTCGGCCAGTAGGCAGTCCCATTTCCAGGTGAATTCGCGGACCCATTGGGCGCCGTTCCAGGTGAATTCGACCGTCTGCGGCATGAACTGATTCTTGGGCGGCGGCGGGTCGTTGACGGTGGCGGTGCAGACATTGGCCGCGCATTTCGAGGTGATCGAATAGCTGGCCCGGTGCGCGTATTCGGGTTGGCGGGCCGCGATGCTGGTGCCGTTTTTCGCGTTGGCGTTCAGCGTCAGGACATACTGCCCGTTCCACAGCGGATCACCCGCGGACGCTGCGGGGGCAACCGAGAGGGAACCGAATATCACCGCGATGACCGCGGCGGCGCGACGACCCGACATGCCCAGATGTCGCGTTTGTCGCACGAGTTGTTACAGCGTGGCGGGACGCAGGATCTGTAGTGCCTCAGGCACCGCCGAGATTTCGGCAGGTAGCGGACAGGCGAAGTCGCCGTCGGCGTAGACGTTGATGCCCGGGCATTCCACGTGGATGGTCTTGGCGCGCGCGGTGCTCACCTCGTCGAGCTTGACGTGGGTGCCCATCATGACGGTGGGAAACAGGCGGACCAGCTTGGTCCGGGATGCGCTGTGGGCCATGGTGATGTCTAGCAGGCCGTCGGTGTAATCGGCGTTGGGGCAGATCAGCAATCCGCCGCCGTAGCTTCGGGTGTTTCCGAAGGCCGTCAGCGTGATATCGGCCTCGATCTCTGTGGTGCCGTCGAGCACCAGACGAAACGGCAACATCCGCAGTTGCGACAGCTCGGCAAGCATCGCGACGTAGTAGCGCAACCGCCCGTGCGGCCAGCTCATCCGGTTGGCGCGGTCGGTCACCAGGGAATCGAATCCGGTGGCAGCCACCGTGCCGAACCACTTGGCGACGTTGTCGGTGTCCACGATGCGGCCCAGGTCGATCGTCTGGGTCCACCCGTCGGCGACGATGTCCGCGGCCGCCTCGGGATCCTTGGTGGGAATACCGAATTCACGCGCGTGGTCGTTGCCGGTGCCCGCCGGGATGATGCCCAGCGGAATGTCGGTGCCCGCCAACACTTGTAGCGCGTTGGAGATGACGCCGTCGCCGCCGGTGGCCACCAACGCGTCGGTGCCGCGTTCGATGGCCGCGGCCGCGAGATGCCGCGCGTCTTGCGCGTCGTCTCCGATGATCTCGTTGACTTCGACGCCGCGGGCATGCAGCCGGGCGATGGCGGCCTGTGCCGCCTGCACGGCGGTGCCGTGCCCCGACAGCGGATTGGTCAGCGCGGTGACTTTGCCGATCTCTCGGCGATTCACGGAATTAGCTTGCCGGGGTTGAGGATTCCCGCCGGATCCAGAGTCGCCTTCACCGCGCGCAATACCTGCACGCCGAGATCGCCTACCTCGTCGCGCATCCACGGCCGGTGGTCGGTGCCGACGGCGTGGTGATGCGTGATCGTCCCGCCGGTCGCGACGATCGCATCCGACGCGGCACGTTTGGCGGCCTGCCATTGCTTGATCGGATTGCCACGCTGACCGGCGACGACGGTGAAGTACAGCGAAGCGCCGGTGGGGTACACGTGCGAAATGTGGCACATCACCAGCGCCGGTGTCCCGGTTTCGGCCAACGCGGTGGTCAGCGCGTCGGTGACGGCGGCCTTGAGGGCCGGGACGTTGGACCAGTCGGTCGCGGTTTCCAGCGTCTCGCACAGCGCGCCCGCGGCCAGCAGCGAGTCGCGCAGATACGGCGCGTTGAATCGTCCGCGCTCCCAGGCCTGAGCGGCGCCCTCACCCAGCGACGTGCCGCCCTGTGCGGTCAGCAGTGCACTGGTCTCGGCGTGCCGGCTCTCGACGTGTTCGGGGGTGCCCTCGAACGCGGTGATGCCCAGGCAGCCGCCGGTGATCTGGTTTTCGCCGATCGACTCGGTGGTGGCCAGGTTGACGCCCGTTTCGGCCTCGTCGGAAAGCCGAATCACGGTGGGGCCGGTCGCATTCTGTGTGACCGCGCGCAGCGCCGCCGCGCCGGTCGCGAAATCGGGGAACGACCACGCTTCGTAGCGCACGGCTTCCGGCTTGCGGTGCACCCGCAGCCGCACCGCGGTGATCACGCCGAAGGTGCCCTCCGAACCGATCAGCAGCTGGCGAAGGTCAGGGCCGGCGGCGGATTCGGGCCCGCGGCCCAGTTCCAGCGTTCCCGCCGGGGTGATCATCCGCAGCCCCCGCACCATGTCGTTGAAGCGCCCGTAACCGGCCGAGTCCTGGCCGGAGGAGCGGGTCGCGGCGAAGCCGCCGATGGTGGCGAACTGGAAGCTCTGCGGAAAATGCCCGACGGAGAAGCCGCGCTCGCCGAGCAGACGTTCGGCGTCCGGGCCCGTCAGACCGGCCTCCAGGACGGCCTGGCCCGACACCTCGTCGAGCTCGAGAAGTTTGTCGAAGCGGCGCAGGTCGAGGGAGACAACCGCGCGGAAGGCACCGCGGATCGGGTCGAGGCCGCCGACCACGCTGGTGCCACCACCGAATGGCACCACGGCGATGCCGTGCTCGGAGCAGTAGCGCAGGATCGCGCCGACGGCATTCTCGTCGCCGGGCAACAGGATGGCGTCCGGGGCGTCCTGGACGCCGGTGTCCTTGCGGCGCAGCAGGTCGAGGGTGGATTTGCCACCGGCGTGCAGCAGCCGATCGCGGTCGTCGGTGCGGCAGTAGTCGGCACCGACAATGCCGGCAAGTACATCGACATCCTCCGCTGACAGCGCCGACGCACGCAACTGCACCTGATCCGCGGCGAGCTCGGTGCTCTGTGAGTCTTCAAGGCCGACAGCCTGTTTGAGCAACGACCGGATGCCGTCGGACAGCGGTTTGGCGCTGGCGGGATCCCCCCACGCGTTCCATTTCATCGGCGGCAGGAGTGCCTCGGGTTGCGTCATGCGTTACAGTATTACACATGCTGTCAATCAGTAACGCCGGGTTGGATGTGGGCGACCGGATCCTGGCCGCCGCGGCAAGCTGCGTCGTCGATTTCGGGGTGGACCGGGTGACGCTCGCCGAGATCGCCCGGCGCGCGGGTGTGAGCCGACCGACGGTGTACCGCCGCTGGCCCGATACGCCGTCGATCGTCGCCGCGCTGCTGACCCAGCGCATCACCGCGGTGATGTACGAAGCGCCGCTGCGCGGTGACGATCGGGAATCGCTGGTGCGACAGATCGTTTCGGTCACAAATCTGCTCCGCGACGACGAGCTGATCATGTCGGTGATGCATTCGCAGCTGGCGCCGGTCTACATCACCGAGCGGCTCGGCAAGAGCCAGCAGATGCTGATCGGTGCGCTGGCCCAACGGTTGCGGGTGGCCCAACGGCACGGCAGTGTGCGCGCGGGCGACCCGCTGCAGATGGCCACGATGGTGTTGCTGATCGCGCAGTCGACCATTCAGTCCGAGCGGATCGTGAAGCCGATTCTTGACGCCGCTGCGCTGGCCACCGAACTCACCCACGCGCTGAACGGGTACCTGTCGTGACCAGCGCCGCACTCAACGCGGCCCGGCGCACCGCGGACCTGAACGCGCTGGCCGACGGCGCGGCGCTGGACGTCGTCGTGATCGGTGGTGGCATCACCGGGGCCGGCATCGCGTTGGACGCCGCGTCGCGCGGCCTGCGGGTGGCGCTGGTGGAAAAACACGATCTGGCATTCGGCACCAGCCGCTGGAGTTCCAAGCTGGTGCACGGGGGCCTGCGGTACCTGGCCACCGGCAACGTCGGGATCGCCAGGCGCAGCGCCATCGAGCGCGGAATCCTGATGACCCGCAACGCCCCTCATCTCGTGCACGCGATGCCGCAGCTGGTTCCGTTGCTGCCGTCGATGAGTCGCCCCCAACGCGCGCTGGTGCGCGCGGGATTCGTCGCCGGTGACGCGCTGCGAGTACTGGCGGGAACGTCGTCGTCGACACTGCCGCGCTCGCGCCGGGTGTCGGCGCAACGAGCCGTGCAACTGGCGCCCACGGTGCGCCGTGCGGGTCTCGACGGCGCGCTACTGGCCTACGACGGGCAGTTGATCGACGACGCGCGCCTGGTCACCGCGGTCGCGCGCACCGCGGCCCAGCATGGGGCCCGAATCCTGACCTACGTCGCGGCTTCCGAGGCCACCGGCACCTCGGTGCGGCTGACCGATCAACGCACCGGGCAGTCGTTCGACGTCTCCGCCAAAGCGGTGATCAATGCGGCCGGAGTGTGGGCCGCAGACATCGACCACTCGTTGCGGTTGCGGCCCAGCCGCGGCACGCATCTGGTGTTCGACGCCAAAGCGTTCGGCAATCCGACTGCGGCGCTGACCATTCCGATCCCCGGCGAACTCAACCGCTTCCTCTTCGCGATGCCCGAGCAGTTGGGCCGGGTCTACCTCGGGCTCACCGACGAAGCGGCCCCCGGCCCGATTCCCGATGTGCCGCAACCGTCCGACGAAGAGACCGCTTTCCTGCTGGACACCGTCAACACCGCGCTGGGAACCGAAGTGCACGCCACCGACGTCATCGGCGCCTACGCCGGTCTGCGGCCGCTGATCGACACCGGTGCGGGCCGCACCGCCGACGTGTCGCGCGAACACGCCGTCGTCGAATCGCCGTCCGGGGTGATCAGCGTGATCGGCGGCAAGCTCACCGAATACCGCTTCATGGCCCAGGACGTGCTGGACCGCGCCGTCAGCCTTCGCCAGCTGCAGGCCGGAAGCTGCCGAACCCGCGACCTGCCGCTGATCGGCGCGCCGTCCAACCCCGGACCGTCCGCGGGTTCTCTAGACCGGCTACCGGCGTCGCTGGTGGCCCGCTACGGCGCCGAGGCACCCCACGTGATCGCCGTCGCCACCTGCGAGCGCCCGACCGAGCCGGTCGCCGACGGGATCGACGTCACCCGCGCGGAGTTCGAGTACGCCGTCAGCCACGAGTGCGCGCTCGACGTGGACGACATCGTCGACCGCCGCACCCGAATCGGCCTGGTCGCCGCTGACCGGGCGCGGGTGCTGGACGCGGCGGCCGAACTACTCGGCTGACCCTCTGGTTCGACCCGGCGAAGTTCGGGTAACAGTGGTGTCGATGGACACCGACGCCGCTGCGCGCACGTGGGCGCGTGACGAGATCACGGTCACCGACCCGAGCGTGATGACGCAAGCCATTACCGGCACCGCGATCGGCAACGTGATGGAGTGGTACGACTTCGGCGTCTACGGCTATATCGCCACCACGATCGCGCAGGTCTTCTATCCCGGCAGCAGCGTCAGCGCCGTCCATCTGATCGCCACCTTCGGCACCCTGGCCGCGGCGTTTGTGGTGCGCCCGCTGGGCGGCATGATCTTCGGCCCGCTCGGCGACCGGATCGGGCGCAAGCGGGTACTGGTGACCACGATCCTGATGATGACGGCCGGCACGACGATGAGCGGCCTACTGCCCGGCTACAGCGCGATCGGCGTCTGGGCGCCGATCCTGCTCGTCGTCGCCCGGGTGTTTCAGGGGTTGTCGACCGGAGGCGAATTCGTCGGCGCCATGACCTATTTGGTGGAGCAGTCACCGGATCGCAAGCGCGGCATGCTGGTCGGCTTTCTGCCGCTGGGCAATCTGATCGGCTTTGTGGCCGCCGGATTCTTGGTGACCGGGCTGCAGGGGTGGCTGCCCAAACCCGACTGGCTGGCCTGGGGCTGGCGGGTTCCGCTGCTGTTGGCGGCACCGTTGGGGCTGATCGCGCTGTACATGCGACTGCGGCTCGAGGAGTCGCCGGCCTTCATCCAGATCAACCAGCAGGCCGAGGAGAGTAGCGGCAACCAGTTTCGGCGCACGGTCGTGGAGCAGTGGCGGCCGATGTTGATCTGCGCCGCCCTGGTGCTGACGTCGCAGGTCGCCGATTTCATGGTCACCGGGTATCTGCCGACCTACCTGAAAACCGTTGTGCACCTTGCGGAAACCCCGGCGCTGGTGCTGATCGTGAGCACTCTGGCCGTGCTGATGGCCAGCATCGTGTTCGTCGCGAAGCTGTCCGATCGCATCGGCGTCAAACCGATCATGCGGACCGGATGTGTGCTGCTGATCGTGGCCTCGATCCCGGCGTTCTGGCTGATGCGCGGCGGAAGAGGCTATGCGGTGGTCTTTCTCGGTGTGCTGCTGATCGGGCTGATGGAACTCTGCTTCGACAGCACCACGCCGTCGGCGCTGCCGGCGCTGTTTCCCACCCGGGTGCGCTACGGGGCGTTGGCCGTTTCCTACAACCTGTCGATCTCCACCGTCGGCGGCGTCACGCCGTTGATCGCTCAAGCGCTGGTATCGACTACCGGTAATGACATGGTGCCCGCGTACATGTTGATGTTCGCGGGCGTAATCGGTGTGATCACACTGCTGTTCACGCCGGAGGTTGCCGGCAAGCCGCTGCCCGGGTCCGGTCCCGCGGTCGAGACCGAGGAGGAGGCTCGCCAGTTAGTTGGCCAGCCGCGAGCGTAAGCACCCTGCGAAATTCGGTAGGAGAATTCGCAGGGTGCTTACGCTCGACGAAACGAAGACTTACAGCGGGATGTTCTTGTGGCGGCCGCGACGTGCCGGTGCTTCAGCCAGCGCCTCGGTCAGCTTGCTGCGAGTGTGCGACGGATCGATCTTCTCGTCGACCACACCGATCTCGATGGCGCTGTCCACACCGCCGGCGATCCGCTCGTGCTCGGCGGCCAGCTCGTCGTGCAGGGCATCGCGCTCGTGGTCCGGCGCGGCGGCCAGCTTGCGCTTGTGCAGGATGCCGACCGCGGCCTTGGCGCCCATGACGGCGACCTCGGCCTCCGGCCACGCGAACACCTTCGTCGCGTTCAGGGAGCGCGAGTTCATCGCAATGTAGGCCCCGCCGTAGATCTTTCGGGTCACCAGCGTGACGCGGGGAACGGTGCACTCACCGAAGGCGTGCAGCAGCTTGGCGCCGCGACGGACCACGCCGCCCCACTCCTGGTCGACACCGGGCAGGTAGCCCGGCACGTCGACGATGACGACCAGCGGAATGCCGAAGGCGTCGCACAGCCGCACGAAACGTGCTGCCTTCTCGGCACTTTCGGAGTTCAGGCAGCCGCCCAGGCGCAGCGGGTTGTTGGCCAGCACGCCGACGCTGCGGCCCGACAACCGGCCCAGCCCGACCACCATCGACGGCGCCCACTTCTCCTGGAACTCTTCGAACGGGGTGTCCTGGTCCAGGATCGCGGTCACGATCGGGTGCACGTCGTAGGCACGACGCGGCGACTCGGGCAGCAACGCCTTGATGTCGGTGTCCCCGGCCTCGGCCTTGGAGCGGTTGAAAACCCCCTGCTGGCAGAACAATCCGACCAGCCGGCGTCCGCGTGCGTAAGCGTCGAGCTCGTCGTCGGCGACGATGTGGCACACACCGGACTTCTTGTGGTGCGTGTCCGGGCCGCCGAGCGAGCACATGTCGACGTTCTCGCCGGTGACGCTGCGCACCACGTCGGGCCCGGTGACGAACACCCGGCCTTCCGGCGCCATGATGATGACGTCGGTCAGCGCGGGCCCGTAGGCGGCGCCGCCGGCCGCGAAGCCGACGACGACCGAGATCTGCGGGATGTAGCCCGACGCACGGATCATCGCCTCGAAAACCGTTCCGACGGCGTGCAATGCCTTGACACCTTCGGCCAGCCGCGCGCCGCCCGAGTGCCAGATACCCACGATCGGGCTCTGCTCCTCGATGGCGGTGTCATAGGCGTTGACGATGTGCGCGCAACCTTCGATGCCCATCGCGCCGCCCATCACGGTTCCGTCCGTGCAGAACGCGATAGTGCGGACACCGTTCACGGTGCCGGCGGCCGCGAGCACACCCGAGCGGTCCCGCTCGTGCAGTAGCTCGACGGTGCCGTCGTCGAAGAAGTTGCTCAGACGCAACAGAGGGTCGCGGGGGTCGAGCGACTCGCCAACCGCCTCGGGGGCCATGAGTGTCATCGCAAATCTCCTGTTTCCGGTGAGCTCAGTGATCAATAACGCTGGGTTTTAATACCGTCCAAAGGTGATCGCCACGTTGTGACCGCCGAATCCGAACGAGTTGTTGATCGCGTACCGGTAGTTACCCGGCCGCGGCTTACCCGCCACCACGTCCAAATCGATTTCCGGATCGAGGTTTTCCAGATTCAGTGTCGGCGGGATTACCTGCTCCCGCAACGCGAGGACCGTCAAGATCGACTCCAACGCGCCAACCGCGCCCACCGAGTGGCCCAGCGCCGCCTTGGGCGCGTAGACCGCGGGGTAGTGGTTGCCGCCCAGGGCCCGGTTGATGGCCTTGCCCTCGGCGAGGTCACCGACCTGAGTTCCGGTGGCATGCGCGTTGATGTGGTCGATCTCTGTGGGCTTGATGCCCGCGAGCTGGATGGCCCGCGTCATCGCGTGCCCGGCACGTTCGCCGTTGGGGTCCGGTGCCACCATGTGGAAGCCGTCCGACGTCACGCTGGCCCCCATGATCCGGGCCAGGATGTTGGCGCCCCGGGCTTTCGCGTGCTCCTCGGTCTCGATGACCATCAGCGCACCCGCCTCGCCGAACACAAACCCGTTGCGGTCCTTGTCGAATGGCCGGCAAGCACCAGGGGGGTTGTCGTTGGTGGTCGACATGACGACGCGCATCGCGGCGAACGCGGCGATCGGCACCGCCTCGATCTTTGTCTCGACACCACCGCAGATCGCGATGTCGGCCTCGCCCAGCACGATCTGCTGCCAGGCGCGGGCGATGCCTTCGTTACCGGAGGCGCACGCCGAGATCGGTGTCATCACACCGGCTTTGGCTTGCAGCTCCAGGCCGACCGCCGCGGCCGCACCGTTGGGCATGTACTTCTGCACGCCCAACGGGGAGACCGCTTTCATGCCGCGCTCGCGCATGTCGTCGTAGCTGAAGACCAGCTCCTCGGACGAGCCGAGACCGGTACCGATCGACACCGCCAACCGGTTGGTGTCGACTTCCGGCGAACCGGCGTTCTCCCATACCCGGCGGCCCAAAATCGTGGACATCCGCTGCAGGTAGCCGGTGCGACGCAGCTCAATTCGGGTGAGCTGACTGTCGAACTCCTCTACCAGATGTCCGCCGATACGAACCGGCAGGTTGTATTCCTCAACGAACGGGTCAGTGAGGGTACGGATTCCACTTTGGCCGTCTAGCAACAGCTTCCAGGTGTCTTCCGCATCGGGTGCCAAGGCAGTCGTCGCGGCAACGCCGGTGACGACCACGTTGGGGAATGCTTTCCCCGTAACCAACTCAGTCATGGGAGTGGCGAACGTTCCTTCCGATTTGTCCAACTCCTCCTCGGGCCGGATCGGGCCCGCATCGTCGTTGGACGCCGTGCTTCTCTAGTAACGCCCGAAGGCGAGGGCCACGTTGTGGCCGCCGAACCCGAAGGAGTTGTTGATTGCGTAACGGTAATCACCTGAACGGGGTTCACCTGCAACAACATCCAGATCGATCTCGGGATCGGGGGTTTCGTAATTAAGGGTCGGCGGGATGACGCCATCCCGCAGTGAAAGCACCGTGAGCACCGACTCGAGCGCCCCGACCGCTCCGATTGAGTGTCCCAGTGCCGATTTGGGCGCGTACACGGCGGCCCGTTCGCATCCGGCAACCCGGATGGCGTTGGCCTCGGCGGTGTCGCCGATTGGTGTTGCCGTGCCGTGCGCGTTCACGTGGTCGATGTCCTTGGGGGACAAGCCCGCCAGCTCCAGCGACCGGGTCATAGCGCGGCCGGCGCGCACGCCGTCCGCCGCGGGCGCCACCATGTGGAAGGCGTCCGAAGTGATGCCGGCACCCATCAACCGGGCCAGCGGCTTGGCGCCACGGGCCTTGGCGTGCTCCTCGGTCTCGATGAGCATCAGGGCTCCGGCCTCGCCGAAGACAAAGCCGTCGCGGTCTTTGTCGAACGGCCGCGAGGCGCGCTCGGGCTCGTCGTTGCGTGTCGACATGGCCCGCATCATCGAGAACGCCGCGATGGGCAGCGCCTCGATCGGTCCTTCGACGCCACCGCAGACCGCGACCTCCGCGTCACCCATGACGATCTGGCGCCAGGCGTGTGCGATGGCCTCGGATCCCGACGAACAGGCCGACACCGGGGTGATGACCCCGGCCCGCGCCCCGAGCTCGAGGCCGACCACGGCGGCTGCGCCGTTGGGCATGATCATCTGAACGGCGAGCGGCGACACCTTGCGGGGGCCACCCTCGTTCATCAGGTCATAGCTTTCGACGATCCGCTCGGCGCCGCCCAAACCGGTGCCAACGACAACGCTGAACCGGTCCGGGTCGAGCTCTGGGCTGCCCGCGTTCTCCCACAACTGGCCACTGAGGTACTTGGCCAGGCGCTGGACATACGACATCCGTCGCAGGTCCAGTCGGCCCATGTGGTTATCGATCGGCTCCTTGAGGTGCCCGCCAATCTGTACGGGCAGTTCCCATTTGCTGACGAACTCATCTTCGAGGACGCGGATGCCGCTTTCGCCGGCCAACAAGCCCTTCCACGTGCTCTCGATGTCCGGCGCGATCGACGTCGTCGCCGCGAGGGCGGTTACCACAACATTGGGGTAACCGCCGTTAGCAGTGGAAGGCTTGGTCACTTGCTGTCCGCTTCCAGCCTCGCCTGCACGTTCGCGGCGGCCTCGGGGTTCTCGGAGACGAGCTTGGAACGCAGCGCCTCGGCAGCCTCGGGGTTCTCTTCTTCCAGCTTCTGGATGTAGGAGACGACGTCACCGACGGTGCGCAGGCCGGCGAGGTCCTCGTCCGGGATCTTCACGCCGTACTTGTCCTCGGTCTGGACGGCGATCTCCACCATCGACAGCGAGTCGATGTCCAGGTCGTCGACGAACGACTTCTCCGGGGTGACCTCAGAGGGCTCGATACCGGTGACCTCTTCGATGATCTCGGCGATACCGGCGATGATTTCTTCCTGCGAAACGGCCACAGCCTTTACTTCCCTTCGTAATGTGTTGTGTGCAAATCGGATTGATGTGCTCTTATGCGGTTGTACTTGGCCTTACTAACTGGCCGAGCTGGCGTCAGATGTCGGCCAGCGCGTCCAGATCTGCGGGCGACTTGACGGCACGAACCGTCACCCCCCGAAGCTCGCGTTTGGCGATGCCGGCGAGGGTGCCCGCTGGCGGGAACTCCACGATCGCTTTGACATCGTGCTCAGCCAGCGTCTTGGTGCACAGGTCCCACCGCACCGGCTGGGTCAACTGAGCGACCAGCGCCTCCATCGCCGCGGCAGCCGTGGTGACCGGCTTTCCGTCGCGGTTGGACAGCAGCGTGGCGGTGGGCTCGGCGGTGGCGATGGCGGCCGCCGAGGCGGCGTAACCCTCCATGGCCGACGCCATGTACTTGGTGTGGAACGCTCCGGCCACGCCGAGTGCGCGCACCCGGGCCTTGGCCGGCGGGTCTTCGGCGAGCTTTTCCAGCGCGGTCAGCGGGCCTGCGGCGACGATCTGGCCGGCGGCGTTGCGGTTCGCCGGAAACAGGTCGAGCTGCTCGAGGCGGCTCAGCACCTCGGCCTCGTCGCCGCCCAGCACGGCGGACATGCCGGTCGGCTCGGCGGCGCACGCCTTGGCCATCTCGGCGCCACGGGTGGCGGCCAGCGCGACGGCGTCGTCGGCGGCCATCACTCCGGCAATCGCGTAGGCGGCGATTTCACCGACGGAGTGGCCGGCCACGATGAAGTCCTGGCCGTCGAGCGGGCCGCGCTTGGTCAGCTCCTGGTGTGCCAGCAGGGTGGCCGCGACGACCAGCGGCTGAGTCACCGAGGTGTCGGTGATCTCCTCCGTCGAGGCGGTGGTGCCCAAGCGGACCAGGTCCAGGCCGCTGGCCTTGGACCACGCCGTCAACTGCTCCGTCGCGCCGGGCAGTTCCAGCCACGGCGAGAGCATTCCCTCGGTCTGCGAACCCTGTCCGGGCGCGAGTAACGCAATCACGTGTCTAAGAGAACACTGTGGAAACGGATTTGGCGGGTGTAACAGATTATGAACCTCGTCTTAGGTTTTTGTGGAGATCCCACAAAACCGCTCGACAAGCGACATATTTGATATCGCGTCGCGATCTGTTGCCTAAATCACTGTCGCGCCGACGGTGTCACAGTACCGCCTCTGACCGGCAGCGGAACCCCCGTTATCGCGTTGTTACCAACACCGGAGGGGGCCGTGGGGTAGTTGAGTTGGCCGACTGTGGCGGCCACTCGCAACACGTAGGCGTCGCGTGGTTGGGTGGGATCGCGCCCGGTGAAGTCGGTGATGCGTTTGAGGCGATATCGGACGGTGTTTGGATGAACGAACAACTTGCGCGCGCAGGCCTCAATCGCGCCGCCGCAATCTAAGTAAGCATCAAGAGTTTCGATCAGCGTGGGCCCCGCGTCGGCGAGTGGTCCCATCACGTCGGTGTGCAGCGCCACGATCGCCGACGCATCACCCATCAGGGCGCGCTCGGGCAGTAGCTCGCGGGCCTGGACCGGCCGGGGGGCGCCGCTCCACCCGGCGACGGCGTTCATGCCGGAGATCGCCTCGCTGGCGCTGTGATAGGCCGCCGTCAGCATCGGTGCGGTCGGCCCGATGACCACCGGGCCGTCGGAGAAGGCGCTCAACAAGTCGCCCAGGAACTTGTCCGTCGGTGACAACTGTCCGGACACGATCGCCACCAGCCAGGTGCCGTGCACGTCGGTGAGGGCCGCACGCGCGTGTTTGGTGGCCGTATCGCGCACGATTTGGCTGGCCCGCTCGCTGGCGCCCTCGCCGTTGGTGTTGTCGCGCCCCGGGGCCGGCATCCCGACGACCACCGTCGCCGGCGCGGTGGTGTCCCAGTTGAGCGCGGCGGCGCGGGACAGCCGGATGGAGGCCAGCGTCGTCGACGCCGTCGTGCGCGGCGACACCGGACCCGAGCTGCTGTCCCGCGCCGCCGCGCTCAACTGGGACACCACCGCGCCGGCGACGGTGGTCGTCGGGATGCCGGCCCCGGGGCGCGACAACACCAACGGCGAGGGCGCCAGCGAGCGGGCCAGC
>NZ_LZSC01000079.1 GCF_001665235.1 Mycobacterium sp. 1100029.7 | reverse complement strand
TTGCACCGATTCCGGTGCCGCCAGTCCACTTGCCGACCCCGCCGGCAGGGCCGCCCACCGTCGAGGCCCCGCCGCCGATTTACGTTCCCCCGCCGAAGTCGCCGCCTCACCGGCCTCCTCCGGTACAGAGCCCGCCGCCCAACTCCGGAGGTGGGCCGACCAGCGGCCCGGGCCCGGTCCGCGGCAACCCCGGCAGCGGTGGGCCGCACGGCCACGGCCCGGGCAACCCCGGCGGGCCAACCAGTGGCGGACCCAGCGGTGGCGGTCAAACCCCCAGCGGCGGTGGGCCGCACGGCGGCGGTGGACCGCACGGTGGCGGACCCGCAACTGGTCCCGGCACCGGGCAAGGCGCTCCCAGCGGCGGACCAACCGGTGGCGGTCAATCCCCGAGCGGCGGACCGCCCGCCGCGGGTGGCCCCTCATCGGGCGGTGCCTCACCCGGCGGCGGCGCGTCGTCGAGCGGACCCACGAGCGGGGGTGAAAGCCCGGGCGGTGGCGGACCCACCGGCGCGGGCGGGAGCCCCGGCGGCAGCGAGAGTAGTAGCGGCAGCAGTGGCGGGAGTTCCAGCGGTGGGAGCAGCTCCGGCACCAGCGAGAGCAGTAGCGGCGGCTCGAGCGGCTCGAGCAGCAGCGAGAGCAGTGGCGGAAGCTCCAGCAGCGGGAGCAGCTCCAGCGGTAGCGAAAGTAGCGGAGGCTCCAGCAGCTCGAGCAGCGGTGGCGGTTCCAGCACCAAGTAGCCGGACGAAACAATTTGCACAGCAATCGATTTCATGACACACGCCCTACCCGCGAGCGTCTCATCGGTTGACTGTAGGTAGCTTTACTTCCCATGGGTGTTTTGGATGGACGCGTTGCCTTGATCACCGGCGGAGCTCGCGGGCAGGGCCGTTCGCATGCCCTGGCCCTGGCCGCCGAAGGCGCCGACATCGTCGTCGCCGATGCGCCGCAGGCAATGACGGGCCTGACCTATCCGCTCGGCACCGACGACGACCTTCGCGAGACGGCGAAGCTGGTCGACGAGCTGGGCCGACGCTGCGTGCCGCTGACCTTGGACGTGCGCGACGCCGCCGCGGTCAACGCCGCGATCAACCAAATCGTCGCCGACCTGGGCAGTCTCGACATCGTGGTGGCCAACGCCGGCATCGTCAGCACCGGGCTCCTGCAAGACGTCAGCGACGTGGTGTGGCAGCAGCTGATCGACACCAACCTGACCGGTGCTTTTCACACCCTGCGGGCGGCCATCCCGGTGATGCGCCAGCAGCGGTTCGGCCGGATCGTCGTGACGTCGTCGATGGGCGGCCGGATGGGCATCCCCGAGCTGGCCGCCTACAACGCCACCAAGTGGGGCGTCATCGGGCTCGCGAAGTCCGCCGCGCTGGAGGTCGCCAAGGAGGGCATCACGATCAACGTCGTCTGCCCGACCACCACCCAGACACCGATGGTGCAACCCACCGGCGACGACGACATCCCCGACGACCTGGTGCGCCGGATGACGAAAGCCAACCCGATACCGCAACCCTGGCTGCAGCCCGAGGACGTCAGTCGCGGCGTGGTGTACCTGGTCACCGACCCCGGGGTCATCACCGGAAGCGTGCTCGAGATCGGCCTCGGCGGCAGCGCGCGCATCCACTGACGTGAGGTAGCCGACTACGCGTGTGCTGAGGCGGCGTCGCTGCCACGCTCTTTCTGTGACCAGGGTTGACGGCGCCGCCGATGGGGCGCACTGTGATAGCCATCACATGACCCCCGGTCGCATTGGCGAGAGGCGGCAGTTCATGACCACCCGAGACAAATACACGGATGTGCCCACGCCGTACTCCTGGGAAGTCCCCAGCGCCGGCGACGCACGCTTCACCTGGGAGTACGACGACGGGCGCGCCCGGTTGCTCTCCTTGTACCAAAAGGGCAAGGACAAGCAGTGGGATGCGCAGTCACGCATCAACTGGGCACAAGACGTCGACCCGATGAACCCGATCGGACTGCCCGACGAGTTCCATCCGCTGTTCAACAGCCCGATGTGGAACGACGCAGACGACGCGCGCCGCGCCGAGATGCGCCAGCACTTCCAGGCCTGGCAGTTCTCGCAGTTCCTGCACGGCGAGCAAGGCGCGATGGTGTGCGCGGCCAAGATCGTCGAGGTGGTCCCGGATTTGGACGCGAAGTTCTACGCGGCCACTCAGACGATGGACGAGGCCCGGCATGTCGAAGCGTTCTCGCGATTCCTGCAGGAGAAGGTCGACCTGGTCTATCCGATCAACAAGCATCTGACCTCGCTGCTGGAAGACACCCTGCGCGACTCACGTTGGGACATGCCCTATCTCGGTATGCAGGTCCTGATCGAAGGGCTCGCCTTGGCTGCCTTCGGGGTGCTGCGTGACATGGCGCAGCCGGACTCGCTGGCCAAACAAGTGCTGGCCTACGTGATGCAGGACGAGGCCCGGCACGTGGCCTTTGGCCGAATCTCGTTGAAGGACTACTACTCGGCGCTGACCGAGGCCGAGCGGAACGAGCGTGAAGAGTTCGTCGTGGACGCCTGCTACCTGATGCGCGACCGGTTCCGCGGCGAGGAGGTTTTCGAGACGCTCGGCCTCGACGTCCAAGCGTGTGCCGATTGGGTCGACACCTCGCCGCTGATGATCCAGTTCCGCTCCCACCTGTTCAGCCGCATCGTCCCGATCGTCAAGGACATCGGGTTGTGGGGCGACAAGGTGCAGAAAGCCTTCTCGGACATGGGTGTCCTCGACATGGCCGGCTTCGACATCGAAGCGCTGATGAAGGCCGACGAAGATCAGGCCGAAGCGCTCGACAAGGCGCACGCCGAGATGGCCGACCGGGCCTTGGAAGTAGACCAGGTCATCGCTGCGGGCGCGAGTTGACGCGGCAGTCAAGGGACTAAGTGCACACCGGGAATCGAAGGACGTTTTCGCTTCGGTGATGTCATGATGTCGCGATGAACGACCGTCGGGTCCGTTATGCACGCAACGGCTCCGTCCGCCTCGCGTATCGCGAGTTCGGAGAGGGCGACACCACGCTCGTGTGGAACCCCGGTTGGTTCAGCAACGTCGACCTGGTCGACGAACCCGCAAGTCCGGTCGCCGCTTTCGTCGAGCAGCTGGCGGAGGCCACCCGATTCATCGTGTGGGACAAACGCGGCACCGGCCTTTCAGATCCGGCGACCCAGGTCCCTCCTCTCGACGAGCGCATGGACGATCTCCGCGCGGTCCTCGATGCCGCGGAGGTCGACCGTCCGGCCCTTTTCGGGATGTCAGAGGGCGGCCCGATGAGCCTGTTGTTCGCAGCGACGCACCCACAACGGGTTCATTCCCTGGTGATGTACGGAGTGTCGGCACGGTTTTCTCAGGAGTTGCCGGACTACCCGTGGGGATTTACCGCCGAAGAAAAGGTGAGCCACCTGGAAGCCATCGAAAGTCATTGGGGCGAAGGCGCACTCGGTGAGCTGTTTTTCGGCGACTTCGCCGACCTACCGGGATTTCGTGATCTTTACGGCCGGTATCAACGGGTGAGCGCGAGCCCAACGATGGCCGCATGGCTATGGCAGGCACTCCTCGAGATTGATGTTCGGGGCATCCTTGGTTCCATCCATGCTCCGGCTCTCGTGCTCGCGCGCCCGGAGGATCGAGTGGCGCCATTCGAAGGCACGAAGGCGCTCGCGACCGCAATTCCCGGGTCCCTGTTCAAGACGTTGCCCGAGGGACCACACTCCCTCATCGATGACGCGGTGGGTTCGGCAATCATCGACTTCGTCTGCGGGACAACCAGCGCCGTCGTCAACGAACGACTAGTCAAGACGGTGCTGTTCACCGACATCGTCGGTTCCACCGAACTGCTCAGCGCGGGCGGCGATGCGCACTGGCGCCGTCAACTAGATGCACATGACAAAGCCGTCGACTGGCTGATAGAAAAGCACGGCGGCTGCCGGGCGAAACATACTGGCGACGGGATTTTCGCACTCTTCGACGGCCCGACCAAGGCCGCCCGCTGCGCGCTGGAACTGATTCCGACCCTTGCCACCCGCGGAATCCGCATTCGAGCAGGCGTACACACCGGCGAGTGCGAGCGACGCGGCGAAGAGTGGAGCGGGTTGGCCGTTCACACGGGCGCCCGTATCGGAGCGACCGCCGGCACCGGCGAAGTCCTGACAAGTAGGACAGTGCGTGACCTGTCCGCGGGTGCGGGTCTGACTTTCGAAAGCCTCGGACCACGGCCCTTGAAGGGGCTGCCCGAAGAGGTCGAGATTTACCGAGTGAGTCCACCCGCCGGGCGCTGACGCGGCAGTCAAGGGACTAAGTGCACACCCCAGCGGCCGAGTAGCGGCTGCACCATGACGAAGTAGGTGGTGTTGGGGTCGCCCGCCAGCGACGTGGACATCACCAGGCCCACGGCGGTGACCGAAGCGTCGGCGTTCTTCACATAGCCCGGGCCGCCGCTGTCACCGGGCTGGGCGAACACGCCGGCCTCGATGACGTCACCGTCCACGCTTCTGACCGCGCCACACGTTTCGCCGGTGATCGCGCCCAGCTTGCAGAACGCCAGGCCGGGCTTGACCTGGGATCCGCTCAGCGCGCCGCGAACGCGCTGGCCACCGATGTCACCCACCGGGGCGCCGACGGCCGGGTCCAGGCGGATGATCGCGGCGTCGCGCCGATCACCCTCCAACTCGCTGGAGGTGACGTTGCCCAGCGGGACGTTGTCGTCATAGGTGAACGGCGCACCGTGGTTGCAATGCCCGCTGGTGAACAGGTAGTAACCACCATCACCGCCTTGAGCCGCGAAACCCGTTGTGCACTTGGTGATTCCGTCGCTGACCTGAATCCCGGGTGCAGCAGGTGGCGCTGCGTGCACCGGTCCCGCCAGCGCCAGCGCACCCAGCATCGCGACACCGGCCAGCCGCACCCCTCGAAGCCCACATCCGGGCACTGCGCTCTCCTTTTGCCTTTGCGTCCCGAGATCACGTTGACATATCGCCCCGTCGTAGCCAAATCGTGACACACTCTTGACCAATTACTAACGCGCCCTTACGCTTCCGCAGCTCAGGGGCGATTTACCATTCCTATTGCAACTCTGTCAGTTAAAAGGAATTGGGGTCATGCGCGCGGGTATTCGGTGTGCCGTTGCTGTCATCGGAATCGGCGCGACCCTGGTCGCGGGGTCGGCCGTGGTGAGCCTGCCAATGCCGGCGGATGTAAGCCTGGCCGCGGCCAGTCAGTCGATAACCCCCTTCCCGATCGCGTCGGTGCAGCCGAACAGCGCCCAGCCGGTCGGCGTGGCACACCCCGTCGTAGTGACCTTCCGCGCACCCATCACCAACCGGCACGCGGCCGAGCAGGCCTTGAAGATCACGTCGACGCCCGCGATGACCGGCAAGTACGAATGGCTCGATAACAAAGTGGTGCAATGGATTCCGGACCACTACTGGCCGGCGCACACCACCATCGCGCTCACCGTGGAGGGTCAGCCCACCGAGATCAAGACCGGCCCCAGGGTCATCGGTATCGCCAGCATCGCCGAGCACACCTTCACCGTCAGCGTTGACGGCGTCGAGTCGGCACCGCCGTCGTCGCTGCCGTCACCGCACCACCGCCCGCACTTCGGCGAACAGGGCGTGCTGCCGGCATCGATGGGCAGGCCCGAGTACCCGACCCCGATCGGCTCCTACACGGTGTTGTCCAAAGAGCGCTCGGTGCAGATGGATTCGAGCAGCGTCGGCATCCCCGTCAGCGACCCCGACGGTTATCTGGTGAACGTCGACTACGCCGTCCGCATCACCAATCACGGCCTTTTCGTGCATTCGGCTCCCTGGGCCGTCGATTCGCTCGGGCTGGACAATGTGAGCCACGGCTGCATCAGCCTGAGCCCCGAGGACGCCGAGTGGTACTACAACACGGTCAACGTCGGCGACCCGGTGGTCGTGCGGGAACACACGAACGAACTCCCCTCGTCGTAAACCGCTGTCGTGCGGCCTTTCCGTCGCGACACTTAAACGTCTGCGACGACACGCCGAGCGGGCTCGACGTGGTTTAAGTCTCGCGTTCAAGGCGGGCGCCACGCACGTCCGCCGCACACGCCGCCCGTCCGCCGCACAAGTCTCGCGTCCAAGGTGGGCGCCGCACACGCCTGACACGCCCGCGCCGCAGTCCGCACGACGACAAAGGCCCGCTGGGATAAACCCAGCGGACCTTCGAGGAGACGTCTCAGTTTCCGTGCACCGGCGCGGGGCCGGGTGAAACCGGCTGGCCGTTCACC
>NZ_LZSC01000078.1 GCF_001665235.1 Mycobacterium sp. 1100029.7 | reverse complement strand
GCTCACCCCGGGGAGCGTTGACCAGGCTGCCGATCGGCGGAATGCCGAAGAACCCTCCGGGCGCGGCCGCCGCGGCCTCCGGTGCACCGGCCCCTGCGGCAGCAGGCAACGGCGATGCGCTGCTGGCCAGCCGAACAGCGGGAGACTCGCCCCAAGACTGCGGGACCGACAGTTCACCGACCGTGGCCGACTTGCCCACGCTTGCCGAAACGGAACCGGCACCCGTATCGGGTGAACTCACCAGGTTGCCCAGCCCGGCATCGGCCGGGGAGACGTCGCTGGCCGCGGCGGCCGTCGCCGGAAGGGCAAGGGTGTACAAACTGCCGAACAGCGGCGTGATGCCCGAAGCGGTGAACAACGGCCCACTGATGACCAGGGCCCAGTTGCCGATGTTCTGGGTGAGCAGGTTCAAGCCGGTGGGGCCGCCGGTCGGGGTGTCGAGCAGGCTGCCCAGGTGCGGATCCAGGTCGGCCGGCGTGGCGACCGACCCCGTCGACAACTTCTGCAGCGTGTTGGGCACGGCCGCCAGGGCCGAGCGTGTGCTGGCCCCGGTCGTGGATCCGGCGGCCTGGTTGACCGACGCCGCTTGCAGTTGCGTGCCGGACGGGTCGGTGGTCTGCGGCGCCGGACTGAACGGCGTCAGCTTGGTTGCGGCCGCCGAGGCGCCGGCGTAGCCGTACATCGCCGCCGCGTCCTGGGCCCACATCTCGGAGTACTGTGCCTCGGTGCTCGCGATCGCCGGGGTGTTCTGCCCGAGCACGTTGGTGGCCACCAATGACGCCAGCAGCGCCCGGTTGACTTCGATCTCCGGTGGCGGCACCGTCGCGGCGAATGCGGCCTCGTACGCGGCCACCGCCGACGTCAACTGGCTGGCGGTCTGTTGTGCTTGTGCGGCAGTCGAATTCATCCAGGTCACATACGGCGCCACCGCGGCCGCCATCGCCCCCGACGACGGGCCCACCCACGGCCCGCCCGTCAGCTCCGACACCACCGACCGATAGGACGCCGCCGCGGAACTCAACTCCGCCGCCAAGGCGTCCCACGCCGAACTGGCCGCAACCAGTGGCCCCACCCCCGCGCCCGCGTACATCCGCCCGGAATTGATCTCGGGCGGTAGCGCCGCATAGTCCACTACGTAACCCCCGTAACGCGTCGTCCAGACGCAGGTTCGTGTGCGGCGGCTGGCACCAGCGCACGCAGAACGGCGTTTTGACGCCGAGGTTGCCGCACACGAAAAATATCCACGGACGCGGCTGGAATAACCATGGTTAACTACTGAGAATTAACTGAAAGGGCCCCTCATGCGCCCCGAGCGCTGGCGAGACCGGGCCGACCAGGTGCACCACGGCGCCCGGACCGACAGCGTCCCCGACGATGGAAAGCCGACTTTGAACGCCACAGCAGCATCGGCTGAACAACGACGAACGTTACTCCAGCACAGCGTTTTACCTTCGACCGCCGGTCGCGCCGGTTCGTTTCCAGGCGCGACCGCGGCAGCGGTGAACTACCGAATCGATACCCACTCCCGGGACGGCCGTCGGTGCATACTGCAGCAGACAGCCCGCCCACGAAAGCTGAGCAAATTAGTTAGCTAGATGACCACTGAGCAAGTTGACTCACTGGTTGGCATTCCGAGCTCTCGACGTTTCGGGTCCCAAGCGGCTCCGATTAGGCGACGAAAGGCGGCTCCGTCGTCGAACGGTTAGTCACTGAACGGGCCCCAGGCGTGCCGCTTGAGTGCGGCCGGCTTCTTGCCGAGCTTGCCTGCCCTAACCATGACCGCGAGGCTGTCCAGGATCACCCGGCTGCTCAACAATGCGGTCTGCTCGGCCCAGTCGTAAGGCGGGGAGCACTCCACCACCTCGATGCCGTTGAGCCCGGGCTCGGAGATCAGCCGGATCAGGTTGAGCGCCTCGCGGGGCAGCAGACCACCGGGCTCCGGCCACCCGGTACCCGGGACGAAACCGGCGTCGATCACGTCGATGTCGAAGGACAGGTACACCGCCTTGGCGTCTTTCCAGGCAATCTCCAGCGCCGTTTCGGCGATCTTCTCGATTCCGACCCGTTCGACGTCGCCGACGGTGATGACCGTGCTGCCCCGCTTCCGGCCCACCTCGACGCCGGCCCGGGGGGCCTGCCATCCGCCGATACCGATCTGGACCAGGTTGGTCGCCGGTGCGTTCTTGATGTTGGTGGCGTGGAACCACGGCGTCGTGTGCATCCGCTCGTCGAGATCGGTTTCCTGCGTGTCGACGTGGCGGTCGAAGTGGATGATGCCGACGTTGCCGTCCATGTGGGGGGCCAGGCCCCGCACGGTTGGGAATCCGATCGAGTGGTCGCCGCCGAGGATCACCGGGAACACCCCTTGGGACACCACATGCGACATGGCCGTGCTGATCTGGTCGAACGACTTCTCGATGTTCGCGGGGATGGTGAGGACGTCGCCGATGTCGACGATGTTGAGCTGTTCGCGGAGGTCAACGCCCAGCTCGTAGCAGTACGTGCCGAATAGGTTGGTGGAGCGGCGAATTCCCATCGGGCCGAACCGAGTACCGGGCCGGTAGGTGGTCCCGGCGTCCAGCGGCGCCCCGAAGACCGCGACCTCGGCGTCACCGACGTCGTGCACGTCTTCCAGGAACGGACATTTCAGGAAGGTGCCGCGTTCGCCGGCGAAGTGCGGCAGCTCGCCGCGGGAGAAGGTCGACAGCGTGCGGTCATTGATGGTGGGAGCCGCTTCGAGCCCGTGCGCGAGGCAGCGTTCGATCTCTTCTTTGTGGCGACGGGTCGACAGCTCGGCTTCGGCCTGCTGGGCCCACGCACCTTCCCGGTTGGGTATGTCGGCTTGTCCGGCGAATGGATTGATCACCAGTTATTCCTCTCGTCGAGTACCAAATACGGCGGAGGATGCCCCGGCTAGCGGCATAGAAGCAGAGGAAATAACGAAGGCCCGTGAGTGGGCAGCTGCACGCCAAGCATCCCGCACTTCACCGTCTTGTCGCTGTCCGGGTACGGCGAACTCGTCCGGGCGGCCCTATATGGTCGCGCCACGAAATAAGCTACCTGCTCGACCTTGTCCTTCAACCCCGTCGTAGCCCAGAGACGCCTGTGACTTTCCTGGCAATGGCCGCGGGCCGGCAAACCTACCAGGGCGCGCTACCCATGGTGTGCTCGATACGCTGCCTAACAACACGACCCGACGCGGTCGCACCTTGCGCCTTCTGAAAGACACGACATGCCAACACATTCACACACCCACCCGCATCCACAGGTAGATCGGCCAAGGCGGGTCCGGCAGCCGGGGGAGCCGCTGCGCATCGGCGTCGGCGGCCCGGTCGGCTCCGGGAAGACCGCTTTGGTGGCCGCGCTGTGCCGGGAGCTGCGCGACGAGCTTTCGCTGGCGGTGCTGACCAACGACATCTACACCACCGAAGATGCCGACTTCCTGCGCCGGCACGCGGTGCTGCCGAACGACCGAATCGCGGCGGTGCAGACCGGCGGTTGTCCGCACACCGCGATCCGCGACGACATCACCGCGAATCTGGACGCGATCGACGACCTGATCGGCGCACACGACCACCTGGATCTGATCCTGGTGGAGTCCGGCGGCGACAACCTGACGGCCACGTTCTCGTCGGGACTGGTGGACGTCCAGATCTTCGTGATCGACGTGGCCGGGGGAGACAAGGTACCGCGCAAGGGCGGACCGGGTGTGACGTACTCGGATCTGTTGGTAGTCAACAAGACTGATCTGGCGCCGTTGGTGGGCGCGGATCTGGATGTGATGGCGCGCGACGCGCACGCGGTGCGCGACGGCCGTCCGACGGTGCTGCAATCGTTGACCACAGATCCGGGCGCCTGCGAAGTGCTGGCCTGGGTGCGCAGCCAAGTGGGCACTTGATGCACTCGGAGGTGGTGCTGGTCGCCTCACCAAATCGCTTGCCGCGCATCCGATACCGCGGCGGCATCGCGGCCCGCTGCACCGCACCGGACACGGTGCACCTGGTCTCGGCGGCGGCCGTCCCGCTGGGCGGTGACACCGTCGACATCCGGGTGATCGTCGAATGCGGGGCAGTACTGAAGGTGCGCAGCGCGGCCGGCACCGTCGCGTTACCCGGCGCGACGACGCCGACCTCGCATGCCCACTGGGACATCGTGGTGAGCGGAAGTCTGGATGTGGATCTCGAGCCGACGGTTGTCGCCGCCGACGCCCGGCACATGTCGGCGGTCAGCCTGGTGCTGCGCGACGACGGGCGCGTCCGGTTGCGTGAGCGCGTCCAGATCGGCAGAAGCGATGAGCGCGAAGGCTTTTGGTCCGGATCGCTGCGGGCTGACCTGCACGATCGGCCGTTGCTGCGTCACCGAGTGGAGTTGGGCGCGGGCTCGTTGGCCGACGACGGAATCGAAGCCCCGCGGGCAATGGTCAGCGAATTATGCTATCCGGCAACACAATCCACTGAAATGCCCAGCGATTCTACCGTGCTGGCGTTGGCCGCTGGCGGAACGCTGAGTACCTGGCAGGCCGACCGCCTGTCCGGCCGAGGCTAACTGGCCGCGCGGGTCGTCTCCGACTCGCGAGCCTCGGCCGCGAGTTCGGCCAGCTGTTCGAGCCGTGTTCGCGCGAACGCCTGCTGATCGGTGATGGTCAGCTGACCACGCCGCGTGCTCAGGAACGTCACCGTCCAGGACAGCATCGTGGTGATCTTGGTCTTGAAGCCGATCAGATAGACCAGGTGCAGCACCAGCCACATCAACCAGGCGATGAAGCCGCTGAATTCCAGGGGGCCGATCTTGGCCACCGCGGAGAAGCGCGACACCGTCGCCATGGAGCCCTTGTCGAAGTACTGGAACGGCTCCCGCTGCGCCGGGTCGGCGCCACCGAGTTCGGCCTTGATCGCGCTGGCGACGTACTTCGCACCCTGGATGGCGCCCTGCGCCACACCGGGCACACCGTCGACGGCGGCCATGTCCCCGACGACGAAGACGTTCGGATACCCGGGAACCGACAGGTCGGGGAGCACCTTGACGCGTCCGGCCCGGTCCAATTCGGCCGGCGACTGCTCGGCGATGTCGCGGCCCAACCGGCTTGCCTGCACTCCGGCCGACCAGACCTTGCACGCGGATTCGATGCGCCGCACCGTGCCGTCGGAGTCCTTGACCGTGATGCCGTTGCGGTCCACGTCGGTGACCATGGCACCCAGTTGGATCTCGACGCCCATCTTCTCCAGGCGGGCCCTGGCCCGCTCACCGAGCTTCTCACCCATCGGCGGCAACACCGCGGGCGCGGCATCCAGGAGAATGACCCGGGCCTTGGTCGAATCAATGTGCCGGAACGCGCCTTTCAGCGTGTACTCGGCCAATTCGGCTATCTGCCCGGCCATTTCGACGCCGGTGGGACCGGCGCCCACGACGGTGAAGGTGAGCAGCTTCTTGCGGCGCTCGGGATCACTCGACCGTTCAGCCTGCTCGAAGGCGCTCAGGATGCGACCACGCAGCTCGAGCGCGTCGTCGATGGACTTCATACCCGGCGCGAACTCGGCGAAATGGTCGTTCCCGAAGTACGACTGACCGGCCCCGGCAGCGACGATCAAGCTGTCGTATTCGGTCTCGTAGGTGTGACCCAGCAACTCCGAGACCACCCGCTGGTTGGCCATGTCGATGTGGGTGACATTGCCGAGCAACACCTGGACATTCCGCTGTTTGCGCAGCACAACCCGGGTCGGCGGAGCGATCTCTCCCTCGGAGATGATGCCGGTGGCGACTTGGTACAGCAACGGCTGGAACAAGTGATGCGTGGTGCGGGCGATCAGCTTGATCTCGACGTCGGCGTGCTTGAGTTTCTTTGCCGCATTGAGTCCGCCGAATCCCGATCCGATGATCACGACGCGGTGCCGTCGCTTGGGTTCAGCTGTAGCTTCTGGCTGAGGGCTCATTGCTTTAGATGCTCCTGATGGGGCTTCGTGTCGCGCGGTGTCAGTTAGCTATCACGGTAGTCATCGCGTCACCACGAAACCCAGGTAGTAAGCCTGTGCAATCAAACACACCGGCCATAGACCCTGGTCGCGCCAACGTGATTCGCGTCATGTCCGACGCGCAATGCGATCTCGGTTACAAACCGAGCGGTGGGCGCAGCGTTTCAACGGCGGGTGGTGATAACACCCGGGGTATACCCGACGCCTGGCGAAAAACCCTGAGGCATCGAGATTTTCAGTGACCGCGAATACGCGCTAGGCGAAACGCGCGAGGGCGCCGTGGCTTACGTGCAATGTCTGGCCGGTGATGTGGCGCGCGGCCGGCGTGGTGAGGAACAGCGCCAGGCGAGTGACCTCGTCGGCGACCGACGGCGGCGTGCGCGACAGACCGTCGTAGCCGGCCTGCGTGCTGCGGCCGCCCGCGACGGCGTTGACCGTGATCCCGCGAGTGCCGAAGATGCCGGCCTGTCCGGCAACCCAGCTCGACAGCGTGGCCTTGATCGCGGCGTCGACGCTGGCCGCGGGCGGGTTTTCCGGCACGACGCTGATGATCGAGCCACCGGAGCGCAGGTGATCGCCGACGACCTGCAAGGTGAGCACCGCCGAGAGCACGGTGGCGTCGAGGGTGTTGCGCCAGGCGCTGGCGGTGTCGGCGACCGAGTAGGTGCGGGGGTCGCCGGCGTCCCAATCGGGGGCGGGCACGTTGACGATCGTGTCCAGGTGGTGGGGGAACGATCCGCGAGCCTCTTCGACGCCGGCCGGGTCGGTGGTGTCGCAGACGATCGCGTCGACGTCGAGTTCTTTGGCGTTGACCTCGAGCTCGCTGCGACGGGCGCCCACCAGGGTGACCTTGTGACCCTCATCGCGGAAACCCTCGGCTACCGTCCGCCCCAGATCCGTATCACCGCCGGTGACCAGCACCTCCACTGCCATGACCTCCTCGTGTTCAACGTCGAACCCGGACCCGATACTCGTGTTCGGAATCTCCGCTGTATGGCGTCGATCTCCGTCGAATGTTACTGGACAGTAGCTCTAAGGGGAAACTAAGGACGCCACGACGCGCAGACGATTTGGAAAAGTTTTGGCCGTCACCGCTCAACCCTCCGCGCGCTAGGGTCTGACCATGCGTCGGATCGCGGTCCTGGACGGTGTGGTGTCAACGATGCTCGTGGCGGGACTGGTGGCGTGTAGTTCGAAGACGCCGTCCGCACCGGCCCAGTCCTCGCCGGCCGCCGGGTCGATCGTGGTGTTCGCAGCGGCCTCGCTCAAACCCGCGTTCACGCAGATAAGTCAGCAGTTCAAAACCGACAACCCGGGTAGCGGAGTCGAGTTCGAATTCGCCGGGTCCTCCGAACTGGCGACCCAGTTGACACAGGGCGCCACGGCCGACGTCTTCGCGTCGGCGGACACCGCGCAGATGGACACCGTCGTCAAGGCGGGACTGCTGGCCGGCAATCCGACGAACTTCGCGGCCAACACCTTGGTGATCGTCACGGCGCCGGGCAATCCGAAGCAGATCGCCACCTTCGCCGATCTGGCCAAGCCGGGCATCAACGTCGTGGTCTGCCAGAAGCCGGTGCCGTGCGGGGCGGCAACCCAGCGCGTCGAGGACAGCACCGGGGTGCATCTGCACCCGGTCAGCGAGGAACTCAGCGTCACCGACGCGCTGAACAAGGTCACCACCGGCCAGGCCGACGCCGGGCTCGTCTATGTCACCGACGCGAAGAACGCCAAAGACAAGGTGGCGACGATCAACTTCCCCGAGGCCGCCGGCGCGGTCAACGTCTATCCGATCGGGATGCTGAAGAAGGCGCCGCAGGCGGCGACCGCGCAGAAGTTCGTGGCCCTGGTGACGTCGCAGGCAGGACAGCGAATTCTCGCGCAATCCGGCTTCGCACAACCCTGACGGTTGCAGTGCGCCGGCCCACGAACCTGCCCCGCTGGGTGTTTGTCCCGGCTGCGGTGGGCACCGTCTTCGTGGTGCTGCCGCTACTGGCGATCGCGATCAAGGTGGACTGGCCGAACTTCTGGTCACTGATTTCCAGCTCGTCGTCGAGGACCGCGCTGCTGCTGAGCCTCAAGACCGCGGCGGCGAGCACGATGCTGTGCGTGCTGTTCGGGGTGCCGATGGCGCTGGTGCTGGCGCGCAGCACGGCGCGCGTGATCCGGCTGCTACGCCCGCTGATCTTGCTGCCCCTGGTGTTGCCACCGGTGGTGGGCGGTATTGCGCTGCTGTATGGATTTGGTCGGCTCGGATTGATCGGGCACTACCTGGAGGCCGCCGGCATCAGCATCGCGTTCAGCACGACGGCGGTGGTCCTGGCACAGACCTTCGTTTCGTTGCCGTTCCTGGTGATCTCACTCGAGGGCGCGGCGCGCACCGCGGGCTCCCACTACGAAGTGATCGCGGCGACGCTGGGGGCGCGGCCCAGCACGGTGTGGTGGCGCGTCACGCTGCCGCTGCTGCTGCCCGGCATGACGTCGGGCGCCGTGCTGGCGTTCGCGCGCTCGCTGGGCGAGTTCGGCGCGACCCTGACGTTCGCCGGGTCCCGGCAGGGCGTCACCCGCACGCTGCCGCTGGAGATCTACCTGCAACGGGTCACCGACGCGAATGCCGCTGTGGCGCTGTCGATTCTGCTTGTCGCGGCGGCCGCGCTGGTGGTACTCGGGCTGGGTACGCGCCAGCTCACCGCGACGGACGCGAGGTAGCGGGCCATGAGCGAGCTGCACCTTCGGGCCGTCGTCGCCGACCGGCGACTGGACGTGGAGTTCTCGGTGTCGGCCGGCGAGGTGCTGGCGGTGCTCGGTCCCAACGGCGCGGGCAAATCGACGGCCCTGCACGTGATCGCCGGACTGGTCCGCCCCGACGAGGGCGTGGTGCGGCTGGGGGACCGGGTGCTGACCGACACCGCGGCCGGGGTGGACGTGGCGACGCACGATCGCCGGGTGGGGCTGCTGCTGCAGGACCCGTCGCTGTTTCCGCACCTGAGCGTGTCCGCCAACGTCGCGTTCGGGCCGCGCAGCCGTCGCGGGTTGTTCCGCTCCGCTCGCGCCGACGACAAAAAGACCGCGTTGCGCTGGCTGCGCGAGGTGGACGCGCAGGAGTTCGCCGACCGCAAGCCCCGGCAGCTGTCCGGCGGTCAGGCCCAGCGGGTCGCGATAGCGCGGGCACTCGCCGCCGAGCCCGAGGTGCTGCTGCTCGACGAGCCGTTGACGGGTCTGGACGTCGCCGCCGCCGCCGCCATCCGCGCGGTGTTGCGCGGTGTGGTGGCCCGCAGCGGCTGCGCGGTCATCCTGATCACGCACGACATGCTGGACGTCTTCACGCTGGCCGACCGCGTCCTGGTGCTCGAATCGGGGAAGATCGCCGAGGCCGGGCCGGTGTCCCAGGTGCTGACCGCGCCCCGCAGTCACTTCGGGGCCCGCATCGCCGGGATCAACCTGGTCAACGGCACCATCGGGCCCGACGGCACCCTGCATGCGCGCTCCGGCGTGCACTGGCACGGCACTTCCGCTCAACGACTGGGCACCGAGCTGACGACCGGACAGCACGCGGTCGCGGTGTTCGCGCCGACGGCGGTGGCCGTGTATCGCGACCCCCCGCACGGCAGCCCGCGTAACTGCGTCGAACTCGCCGTTGCGGAACTCGACATCCGTGGCGCGGCCGTCACCGTGCGCGGCCGCGAACAGGACGACGGAGCCCCCGGACTGTCCGCGGAGATCACCGTCGACGCCGCCGCCGACCTGCAGCTGACACCGGGAGATCGGGTGTGGTTTTCGGTGAAAGCTCTCGAGGTGACGCTGTATCCGGCCGGCCCGCGGCACCCCAACCGGCGGTGATCTGCGCAGACTCGGCGTAGGTCGCGCTGCGGCAACATCGCGAAAACCGCCACGCATCGCCCAGCAAGGCATCCTTGCGTCACAGCGCTAACACGGTAGGTTCGTCGCCATGGAGCAGGTGGACTCAAACTCGACACGTCGCAAAGGTCTGTGGGCGACGCTGGCGACCGCCACGGTGACCACTGCCAGTGCGGTCACCCTCGCGTTACCGGCCGTCGCGAACGCCGATCCCGAAGTCCCTACGCCGGTCCCGGCGACGACGACCGCCCCGCCTCCGGCCGCCGCACCGGCGCCGGCGCCGGCGTCCCCTGCGCCAGCCGCCCCAGCTCCCGCTCCCGGCGCGCCGGCTCCCGCCGGACAACCGGCGCCGGGTGACCCGAACGCCGGACCGCCCCCGCCGCCCGCGCCGGTGGACCCGAACGCGCCCGTTCCGCCGCCCGCTGACCCGAACGCGCCGCCGCCTGTCGACCCGAACGCGGCCCGCATCAGCAACGGCGTCGGCGGCTTCAGCTACATCCTTCCCGGCGGCTGGGCGGAGTCGGACGCGTCGCACCTCGACTACGGCTCGGCGCTGCTCAGCAAAATGACCGGTCCGCCGCCGGCACCCGGACAGCCTGCCCCGGTGGCCAACGACACCCGCATCGTGATGGGGCGTCTGGATCAGAAGCTGTACGCCAGCGCGGAAGCCAACGACGGCAAGGCCGCCGTCCGGCTCGGCTCCGACATGGGCGAGTTCTTCATGCCGTATCCCGGCACCCGGATCAATCAGGAATCCACCCCGCTCACCGGCGCCAACGGCATCACCGGAAGCGCGTCGTACTACGAGGTGAAGTTCAGCGACCCGAGCAAGCCGAACGGCCAGATCTGGACCGGCGTGGTCAGCGCACCCGGGGCCACCAGCGCCGGGCCGCCGCAGCGCTGGTTCGTGGTGTGGCTCGGGACCGGCAACAACCCGGTGGACAAGGTCGGCGCCAAAGCGTTGGCCGAGTCGATCCTGCCGGCCAACGCACCGCCGCCCGCTCCGGGTGCAGCTCCGGCTCAGGGCGCTGCTCCGGCGCCAGGAGCACCGGCACCGGCTCCGGGGGCGCCCGCGCCCGCTCCGGCGCCTGCGCCCGCGCCGGGTCAGGCACCCGCGAGTGAAGTCAGTCCCACGCCGCAGCGCACCTTCACCGCCTGAGGTTCGCACCGGCGTGTCGGCAGCTTCGCAGTATCTGGCGCTATCCCCGCCGACCGCGGTGAGCTGGATCGCCTACGTGATCATCGGCGGAATCGCCGGCTGGATTGCGGGCAAGATCGTCAAGGGCGGCGGAGCGGGCATCCTGCTGAACATCGTCGTCGGCGTGGTCGGCGGCTTCGTCGGGGGAATGCTGTTGGGCTGGTTGGACTTCGACGTCGAACACGGCCACAAGTGGTTCACGTTCTTCACTGCGCTACTGGGCTCGGTGATCCTGCTCTGGATCGTCGGATTGGCGCGAAAGAGGCGCTAAGGCCGTTGGCCACAAGGGAAGTCAGCGATGCGGGTTGACCCGACGTCGAGCGGGTATACCTCGCAAGTCCCCTCTGTCAGCTAACACTCGAAGGAGCCGGCCGTGGTTTTGCACATCATCTGGCTAATCGTTTTGGGTCTCGTCGTGGGTTTGATCGCCCGTCTGCTCGTTCCGGGTAAACAGCCCATGGGCTGGGTCGCCACCGCGCTGCTGGGCATTGTCGGCTCGTACGTCGGCGGCACCTTGGGCAGCATCGTCTTCCCGCCACACAAGTTCGACATCCACCCGCCCATCCAGCACTCGTTCCTCGGTGCGCTGGTCGGTGCGATCATCCTGTTGCTGATCTACAAATTCGCCACCTCACGCACCAAGACGCTGTAACCGCGAGGCCTTGACCTCCGCGACGCCCGCCACGTCGATGACCGCGTGGCGGGTACGGCGACCCGGCCCCATGGGCACCGATCCGCTGGAGCGGGTCAGTACCGAGGTGCCGCGCCCCGGGCCCGCTGAACTACTGGTGGCGGTGCGCGCCTGCGGCGTGTGCCGCACCGACCTGCACGTCGCCGAGGGCGATCTGCCGGTGCACCGCCAGCACGTCACCCCCGGCCACGAAGTGGTGGGCGAGGTCGTCGAAATCGGTGCCGATGCCGCAGGGTTCGACGTGGGCGACCGGGTGGGCATCGCCTGGCTGCGCCACACCTGCGGTGTCTGCACCTTCTGCCGTCGCGGCGACGAGAACCTGTGTCCGCAGTCGCGCTACACCGGCTGGGACGCCGACGGCGGATACGCCGAATTCGCGACGGTGCCCGCGGATTTCGCCCACCATCTGCCGAGCGGTTACAGCGACAGCGAGCTCGCGCCGCTGCTGTGCGCGGGCATCATCGGGTACCGCTCGCTGCTGCGGGCACAGCTTCCGCCGGGCGGGCGGCTCGGCATCTACGGGTTTGGCGGCAGCGCACACCTCACCGCGCAGGTCGCGCTGGCACAAGGCGCCGAAGTGCATGTGATGACACGCGGCGAGCGCGCCCGCGAACTGGCTCTTGCGCTGGGCGCCGCGTCGGCTCAGGGAGCGGCCGATCCGCCGCCGGTACCGCTGGATTCCGCGATCCTGTTCGCCCCGGTCGGCGATCTGGTGCTGCCCGCCTGCGAAGCGCTGGACCGCGGCGGCACTCTGGCGATTGCCGGGATCCACCTCTCCGATATTCCGGCGCTGAACTATCAGCGGCACCTGTTCCAGGAACGCCAGATCCGTTCGGTCACCTCGAACACCCGGGCCGACGCGCGGGCGTTTCTCGACTTCGCCGGGCGGCATCGCATCGAGGTGACGACGCCGGAGTACCCGCTCGGACAGGCCGCCCAGGCGCTGTCCGATCTCAGCGCCGGTCGCATCAGCGGGGCCGCGGTGCTGCTGGTGTGACCGGGCTCAGGTCGACAGGTGCCAGACCAGGGCGGCGGCCAGCGCGCCCAACCCGTTCAGTGACCAGTGCAGCGCGATCGGCGCAATCAGGCTGCCGCTGCGCCGGCGCAACCAGCTGAACACGAATCCCGCCGTTCCGGTCGCGAGCACCGCGAGTGTCACGCCGGCCGCCATGCCGACGAAGCCGCCGCCGAACAGCCGGGTGAAGCCGACGTTGCTGCTGGTCAGGCCCAGCGATGTCGCGACATGCCACAGACCGAACAGCAGCGAGCCCACCAGCGCGACCCCGCGAAATCCCCAGGCCCGGTGCAGTGCGCCGTGCAGCACGCCACGGAACGCCAGTTCCTCGGGGATCACGGTTTGCAGCGGGATGATGACCATCGACGCGATCAGCGCGCCGGACACCGTCGCGTAGTGGTTGTTCAGAAACATCGGCCGGGTCATCGGCAACAGCACGCCGACCGTGATCACCGACGCGACGACGGCTACCGCGGCCAGCGCGTAACCCAGGCCGGACCGCCAGTGTTCGCGGCCCAGGCCCAGGTCGGTCCAGTCCAGCCCGTTGGACCGCATCAGCAGCAGCAGCCCGAGGGCGGCAGCGGGCACGGTCGCGATGCCGGCCACCGGCGTGGTGAAGTGCGCGACTAGATTCGTCAGCACCAGCACGACGACGACCACACCGAGATCCAGATGGATCCGCAGGTGCTGCAGCGCCGACAGCTGCGACACCACCGGGTGGATGGCGTCAGAAGCGGGTGCGGCGTGCTCGGACATCCCGACCGAGTTTACCCGCGCGACACCCTCGCCCGGTCAGCTCGACTGCCAGTGCCAGTTGGCGATCTGCGGGTCGTCCTCGCCGTGTTCGCGGGTGTAGCGGCGGGCCTTCAGCCGCGCGTCGACCATGTGCTGGCGCAGCAGCGCCGCCCGCCCGGCCAGCCCGTCCACCCGGTCGATGACATCCATCACCAGGTGAAAGCGGTCCAGGTCGTTGAGCATCACCATGTCGAACGGTGTCGTCGTGGTGCCACGCTCTTTGAAGCCGCGTACATGGATGTGGCCGTGATTGGTACGGCTGTAGCTCAGCCGGTGGATCAGCCACGGGTAGCCGTGGTAGGCGAAGATGACCGGCTTATCGCGGGTGAACAACGCGTCGAATTCCTTGTCGGGCAAGCCATGTGGGTGTTCGGTGTCCGGCTGCAGCCGCATCAGGTCGACGACGTTGACCACCCGCACCGCCAGCTCGGGCAGCTCGCGTCGCAGGATGTCGGCCGCGGCCAGCGTTTCCTGCGTCGGGATGTCGCCGGCGCACGCCAACACCACGTCGGGTTCACCGGTCGCGGTGCTCGCCCATTCCCAGATCCCCAGCCCGCGGGTGCAGTGCGCGATCGCGTCGTCCATGTTCAGGTAGGCCAGTGCGGGCTGCTTGCCGGCGACGATGACGTTGACGTAGTCGCGGCTGCGCAGGCAGTGATCGGCCACCGACAGCAACGTGTTGCCGTCCGGCGGCAGGTACACCCGCGAGATCTCGGCCCGCTTGTTGGCGACCAGGTCGATGAAGCCGGGATCCTGATGTGACGCGCCGTTGTGATCCTGGCGCCACACATGCGAGCTCAGCAGATAGTTCAGCGACGCGATCGGTTGCCGCCAGGGCAGCTCGCGGCTGGTGGCCAGCCATTTGGCGTGCTGGTTGAGCATCGAGTCGACGATGTGCACGAACGCCTCGTAGCAGTTGAACAGCCCGTGCCGACCGGTCAGCAGATAGCCCTCCAGCCAGCCCTGGCACAGGTGCTCGGAGAGCACCTCCATCACGCGGCCGTCCGGGGCCAGTCCTTCGTCGTCGGCCTCGGTCCGCGACAGCCACACCTTGTCGGTGGACTCGAAGACGGCGGACAGCCGGTTGGAGGCGGTCTCGTCGGGGCCCATCAGCCGGAAGCGGTCGGGATTGCGGGCGATCACGTCGCGCAGGAACGTTCCCAGCACCCGGGTCGCTTCGTGCATCGACGAGCCGGGATTCTCGACCGGCACCGCGTAGTCGCGGAAGTCCGGCAGGTCCAGCTCACGCAGCAGCAGGCCACCGTTGGCGTGCGGATTGGCGCTCATCCGGCGCGGGCCGGCCGGCGCCAGCGCGCGCAGTTCGCGACGCAGCGCGCCGTGGTCGTCGAACAATTCTTCGGGGCGATAGCTGCGCAACCACTCTTCCAGCTGCGCCCGGTGCGCGGGGTTGTCGTGGGTCTCCGACAGCGGCACCTGATGTGCACGCCAGGTGCCCTCGACGTGTTTGCCGTCGACGACCTTGGGCCCGGTCCAGCCTTTGGGCGTGCGCAGCACGATCATCGGCCATACCGGGCGGTCGCCCGCCTCGCCGTTGCGCGCCGCACGCTGGATGTCCGCGATGTCGTCGAATGCCTGGTCCAGGGCGGCGGCCAACTCCCGGTGCACGGTGTCGGGATCATCGCCGGCGACGGTGATCGGCCGGTAGCCGTAGCCGCGCAGCAGCGATTCGAGCTCGGCGTGCGGGATGCGGGCCAGCACGGTCGGGTTGGCGATCTTGTAGCCGTTGAGGTGCAGGATCGGCAGCACCGCCCCGTCGACGGCCGGGTTGAGGAACTTGTTGGAATGCCAGCTCGCGGCCAGCGGCCCGGTCTCGGCTTCGCCGTCGCCGATCACGCAGGCGACCACCAGGTCGGGGTTGTCGAATGCGGCGCCGAACGCGTGCACCAGCGCGTAGCCGAGCTCGCCGCCCTCGTGGATCGAGCCGGGGGTCTGGGCCGCGACGTGGCTGGGGATGCCGCCGGGGAAGGAGAACTGCCGGAACAGCTTGCGCAGGCCTTCGGTGTCCTCGCCGATTCCGCTGTACACCTCGGTGTAGGTGCCTTCGAGGTAGGCGTTGGCCACCAGGCCGGGGCCACCGTGTCCAGGTCCCGTGACGTAGATGACGTTGGCGTCGCGGTTGCGGATGATCCGGTTCAGGTGCGCGTAGACCAGGTTGAGACCGGGGGTGGTGCCCCAGTGCCCCAGCAGTCGGGGTTTGACGTGTTCGGCCGCGAGCGGTTCGCTCAGCAGCGGGTTGTCCAGCAGGTAGATCTGGCCGACCGAGAGGTAGTTAGCGGCGCGCCAGTACTTGTCGATCAGTGTCAGTTCGTCGTCGGAGAGGGTTTCGGGCGCTGTTGTCGAGGTTTCGAGGCTCACTTGCCCGATTGTCCGCGCCGCCGCGCGGCCCCGCTAGGAGCGAAAGTCATTCCTCGCCGCGAGCGCGGGCCTCGTAGGCCTTGCGCTTTTCGACGTCGATGCCGTCAGTGAATGTGTGCTCGCCACCCAGGACGCGGTTCAGGCTCTCGGCCAGCACCCGCGGCCAGAACTTCTGCGCGACGACCATCGCCCCGGCGGCTTTGGTGATGCGCACGCGGGGCTTGGGGCGGGCCACCAGTCCCACTATCGCGTCGGCGATCTCGCCCGGCTCGGCGTTGCGGAAACCCTTGGCCCCCTGGGTGCCCGCAGTGAGTTCGGTGTTGACGAAGGTGGGCAGCACCAGCGAGAACTTCACGCCCGCCGGGCGGTACTCCAGCCTGGCCGAGTCGGTGAAGCCGATCACCGCGCGCTTGCTCGCGCAGTAGCTGGCCAGCCCGACGACGTCCAGCTCACCGGCCATCGAGGCGACGTTGATGACGTGGCCCGTGCGGCGAGGAACCATCCGTTGAACCGCCAGCTTGCTGCCCAGGATCACGCCGTAGACGTTGATGTCCAGGATGCGCCGGGTGACCGCGTCGGGTTCGTCGATGATGCGGCCGACAGGCATGATGCCCGCGTTGTTGACCAGCACGTCGATCGGCCCGAGCTGACGTTCGACCTCGTCGAGGAACTCCGAGAACGAATGCGCATCGGTGACATCGAGTTTGCCGTAGACGTCCAATCCGAGGGCGGCTCCCGATTCTTTGACCCGGACTTCGTCGATGTCGCCGATCGCGACCTTGGCGCCCAGGTTGTGCAGGGCGGTGGCGGTGGCCAGGCCGATTCCCCGTGCACCACCGGTGATCACGATGACCTTGCCGTGGACTTTGAGGCCGATGGATGCGGTGTCTGCCATCCGTCCAGCACAGCACCCAGCCGCGGACCACGCAACGCCCGCTGTCACCGAGCGGAACTACCGCAGCGCAAGCCAGGCCAGGCTGCCGGCTCCGGCGACGCAGCAGTAGATGGCGAACGGTGTCAAGGTCCGGGTCTCGAAGTACCGGGTCAGGTAGCGCACCGCGAGGTAGGCGCAGACGAACGAGGCGATGCTGCCGGCCAGCACCTGGCCACCGATCCCAGTTCCCAACGGCCCGAACAATTCTGGAATCTTGTATACGCCGGCGGCCAGGATGATGGGGGTCGCCAGCAGGAACGAGAAGCGCGCGGCGTCCTCGTGGGACAGGCCGCGCCACAGACCCGCCACGATCGTGATGCCCGACCGGCTGATCCCCGGGAGCAGCGCCAGGATCTGGGCGGCGCCGATCACCACGCCCTGCCCGATCGGCAGCGCGGCCAGCCGGTGGTCGACGGCCGCGCCCCCGTGTACGGGCTGGTCCTCGCGCAACTGCCGCGCGGGCGCGACACGGCGGCGCAGCACCTCGCCCGCATACAGCGCCACCCCGTTGAGCAGCAGGAAGATCGCCGCCGGAATGGGCTTACCCAGCGTGGTGCGGAACAGCTGTTCGAGCAGCAGTCCGGCCAGCCCCACCGGGATGGTGGCCGCGACGAGCAGCCACGCCAGCCGCTCGTCGGACGTCTGAATCCGGCGGTACCGGGCCGAGGAAACGAAGCCGGACAGCACCCGCAGCCAGTCGCGCCAGAAGAACACCAGCAACGCCGCGGCAGTTGCGACGTGCAGGCCGACCAGGAACGCCAGGTACGGCGATCGGGGCGTGGACACGTTCAAGTCCTGCGCCCACTGCCCGCCGACCAGTGCCGGCACCAGAATCGAGTGCCCCAGGCTGGATACCGGGAACAGCTCGGTGATGCCCTGGGCAGCACCGACGACGATGGCTTCGACATAACTCAGGTGCGCGCTCACGGACCGCAGCGTAGCGGGTTCGCGTGGCCGATCCGAACCAGGTTGAGCGGCCATGCATTTGGCTAAGCATTTGGTTAAGGCGGCCCGGTACGGTGAGCCACATGGCCGACGGGTTGCTCGATGCGGTGCGTGTCCTCGACTTGTCCGGCGGTGTTACCGACACGGTGACCCGTTTGTTCGCCGACCTCGGTGCCGACGTGGTCAAGGTGGAGCCGCCGGGCGGCAGCCCGGCGCGCCGGGACCGGCCGACGCTGGCCGGGGCCAGCATCCCGTTCGCCGTGCACAACGCCAACAAGCGCAGCGTGGTACTCGACCCGCTGGACGAGGCGGATCGCGGCCGGTTCTTCGAGCTTGTCGAGGGGTCCGACATCGTGGTCGACGCCGGCCGTCCCGGCCAGGCCGCCGCGTTCGGGACATCGGCCGCGGAGCTGGCCGGTCATTTCCCTCAGCTGGTCGCCCTGTCGATCTCCGACTTCGGCGCGGCGGGTCCACGGTCGTCGTGGCAGGCGACCGACCCCGTGTTGTTCGCGATGTCGGGTTCGCTGTCGCGGTCCGGGCCGACGATTGGCACCCCGGTGTTACCGCCGGACGGTATCGCCTCGGCGACCGCCGCCGTCCAGGCGGCGTGGGCCGCACTTGTCGCCTACTACAACAGATTACGTTGTGGCGCAGGTGATTACATCGACTTCTCGCGATTCGACACCGTCGTCATGGCGCTGGACCCGGCCTTCGGCGCGCACGGGCAGGCGTCGGCCGGGCACCGCAGCAGCGGGTGGCGGGGCCGTCCCAAAAACCAGGACCCGTATCCGATCTGCGCGTGCCGGGACGGCTACGTCCGGCTTTGCGTGATGGCGCCGCGGCAGTGGCGCGGGCTGCGCCGCTGGCTAGGGGAGCCGCCGGAGTTCCAGGACCCCACGTACGACACGCTGGGTGCCCGGTTCGCCGCATGGCCCCAGATCGCCGTCCTGGTCGACGCGCTGTTCGCCGACAAGACCATGAAGGAGCTGGTCGCCGAGGGACAAGCCCACGGGGTGCCCATCTCGGCGGTGCTGACGCCGTCGCGCATCCTGGCCTCCGAGCACTTTCAGGCGGTGGGCGCGATCACCAACACCGAGCTCGTCGCGGGCGTGCACACCGATGTGCCCACCGGCTACTTCGTGGTCGACGACGAACGGGCCGGCTTCCGGACCCCCGCCCCGGCCGCCGGGGCCGACGATCCGCGCTGGCTGGCCGAACCGGCGCCGGCCCCGCCACCGTCGGGCGAGGTCGGCGAGTATCCGTTCCACGCCCTGAAGATTCTCGACCTGGGTGTGATCGTCGCCGGGGGCGAACTGGGCCGCCTTTTCGGAGACCTGGGCGCCCAGATCGTCAAGGTCGAAAGCGCCGACTATCCCGACGGGCTGCGCCAGTCGCGGGCCGGGGACGTGATGAGCGAATCGTTCGCCTGGACGCATCGCAATCAGCTCGGCCTGGGGCTGGATCTGCGCAGCGAGCAAGGCAAGGACGTGTTCCGCCGGCTGGTCGCCGAGGCCGACGCGGTGTTCGCCAACTTCAAGCCGGGAACCCTTACGGCGCTGGGATTTTCGTACGAGACGCTACGGTCGATCAACCCGCGCATCGTGCTGGCCGGCAGCAGCGCGTTCGGGAATCGGGGGCCGTGGAGCAGGCGCATGGGCTACGGGCCGCTGGTTCGCGCCACCACCGGTGTCACCCGGCTGTGGACCTCGGAGCAGGCGCAGGTGGACGGCTCCCGCCACGCGTTCTACGACGCGACGACGATCTTTCCCGACCACGTCGTCGGTCGGGTCACCGCGATCGCCGCCCTGGCCGCGCTGATCCGGCGCGACCGCACCGGTGCCGGGGCCCATGTCCACATCTCCCAGGCCGAAGTCGTCGTCAACCAACTCGACACCTTGTACGTCGCTCAGGCCGCATCCGGCGCCGGCGTCGCCGAGGTGTGTGACGACACCAGCGTGCACGCGGTGTACGAGTGTGCCGGCGACGACGAGTGGTGTGTCATCTCGATCGACACCGACAGCCAATGGCGCAGTGCTGCCGGGGTTTTCGGCCGTCCGGAGTTGGCTGACGATCCGCGTTTCGCGACGGCGGACTCGCGGTCGGCGCATCGCCGTGAAATGGTGGAGCGAGTCGCTGCCTGGACCCGCACCCAGACCCCGGTGCAGGCGGCCGACGCGTTGCAGTCGGCCGGGATCCCGGCCGGCCCGATGAACCGTCCGCCCGACATCCTCGAGGACCCGCAGCTGCTCGCGCGTGGACTGCTCAGCGAGATGGCGCACCCGCTGATCGAGCGGTCGATGCCCGCCGAGACCGGCCCGGCGCCGTTCCGGCACATCCCCGCCGCCCCGCAACGCCCCGCGCCGTTGCCCGGACAGGACACCCGCCAGGTCTGCGGGGATCTGCTGGGAATGAGCTCCGAAGAGATCGACCGGCTGATCGCCGATCAGGTGCTGTTCGAGGCGGCAGCGGGGCCACGATAAATTCGTCGTATGCCCGTCGACCCCACAACACCGGTGCTTGTCGGCTACGGCCAGGTCAATCACCGTGACGAGATCGACTTACAGACGCGTTCGGTCGAGCCGGTCGACCTGATGGTCGCCGCCGCCCGGGAAGCCGCCGATCCCGGAGTTCTGCAGGCCGTGGATTCCGTCCGCGTCGTCAACGTCCTGTCGGCGACGTATCGCGACGCTGGCCTGCTGGTCGGCGAGCGGGTCGGCGCCCAGAACTTCACGACGCTGTACAGCCCGGTCGGCGGGAACGTGCCGCAGACGCTGCTCAACCGGGCCTGCGTGGACATTCAGCAGGGTCGCGCCGGGGTGGTATTGCTCACCGGCGCCGAAACCTGGCGCACCCGCCGGGGCCTGAAGGCCAAGGGCGGCAAGCTCGAGTGGACGGCCCAGGACCAGTCGGTGCCGATGGCGCAGATCAGCGGCGAAGACGTGCCGATGGCCGGCGAGGCGGAGATCCGGATCCGGCTGGACCGCCCGGCCTACGTCTATCCGCTGTTCGAGCAGGCGCTGCGGATCGCCAACGGCGCGTCGGTCGAGGACCACCTGAACCGGATCGGCGAGCTGTGGGCCCGGTTCAATGCGGTCGCGGTCGACAACCCGCACGCGTGGATCCGCAAACCGGCGACCGCGGCGGAGATTTCGGCGCCCGGCCCGCAGAACCGGATGATCAGCTGGCCGTACACCAAGCTGATGAACTCCAACAACATGGTCGATCAGGGTGCCGCGCTGATCCTGACGTCGGTCGAGCAGGCCCAGCGCCTGGGCATCCCCGCCGAACAGTGGGTCTACCCGCATGCCGGCACCGACGCCTACGACACACCCTCGATTGCCGAGCGCGACGAGTTGCACCGCTCCACGGCCATCCGGATCGCCGGCGCCCGGGCGCTGGAGTTGGCCGGTCTGGGCATCGACGACGTCGACTACGTCGACCTGTACTCGTGCTTCCCGTCCGCGGTTCAGGTGGCGGCCGCCGAACTGGGCCTGCGCGTCGACGACCCGGCCCGTCCCCTCACGGTCACCGGCGGGTTGACCTTCGCCGGCGGCCCGTGGAGCAACTACGTGATGCACTCCATCGCCACGGTCGCCGAGCTGCTGGTGGCCAACCCCGGACGTCGCGCGCTGATCACCGCCAACGGCGGCTATCTGACCAAGCACAGCTTCGGGGTGTACAGCACCGAACCGCCGACTGAATTTCGTTGGGAGAACGTACAACCCGCGGTTGAGCGAGAGCCGACCCGGCACGCCGTCGTCGAATGGGAGGGCGTCGGCACCGTCGAGTCCTGGACCACGCCGTTCGATCGCGATGGGCAGCCGGAGAAGGCCTTCGTCGCGGTGCGCACACCCGACGGGTCGCGGGCGCTGGCGGTCATCGCCGACGTCGACGCGGCCAAAGCCACGGTCGCCGAGGATATCGGCGGAGCCAAGATCGCCGTCACCGCCGACGGCGGCGCCACCCTGCAATAAGCCCAGCCTGCAGCAAACCGGCAGGCCAGCGCACCGCTGCGGGAACAGCGGTCGCGCGGTGATGGTGGCGCGCATATTGTCGTAAAGGACGTTGGGGGAGGTGAGCCCAGGTGCACATCCTGGTTACCGACGCCACCGGCACGGTCGGGAGGCTGGTTGCACGGCAGCTGCTTGCTGCCGGGCACACGGTCGCCGGCATCGCCGAACAGCCCGACGCCCGTCTGGACCCGGCCGTCGACTTCGTCTGCGCGCCGCTGAGCGACCCCGCCCTGCAGGCGCTGGCCGACGACGCCGACGCGGTGATCCACCTGGCCCCGGTCGAACCGGACGCGCCGGGCAGCGCGGACATCAACGGGGTGGCGTTCGTGACGCATGCCGCTGCGCGCGCCGGTGCCCGCCTGCTGTTCGTCTCTCAGGCCGCCGGTCACCCGGAGGTCTACCAGCCCGCCGAAGACCTGGTGTCGACGAGTCTGGGGCCGACTCTGATCGTCAGGATCGCACCGCCGGTGGGCCGCCAACTCGACTGGATGGTGTGCCGCACGGTGGCCTGCATGCTGCGGGCCAAGGTCTCGACCGAACCGATGCGGGTGTTGCACCTCGACGACCTGGTGCGTTTCCTGGTGCTGGCGCTGAACACCGATCGCACCGGCGTGGTCGATCTCGCGAGCCCGGACACCACCAATGTGGTGACCGCATGGCGGCTGCTGCGAGCCGTCGATCCCAAATCCCGGATCTACCGCGTCCGCGGCTGGACAGAGCTGATCCCGTCGATGGATACCGTTGCCGCTCAAGAGGATTGGGGTTTCGAATTCGGCTGGCAGGCTTTCGATGCGGTTGCCGACACGGCGCGTGGGCTCGTCGGGCGCAGGCTCGACCCCACCGGTGCGAAGACCCACGGATCGCAGATGGCGCTTCCGGTGGAGGTGCTCGCCCCGCCCGCCGCGACCCAGCAACTGCGCAGCGCCGCACCCGAGGGCCTCGAGGGTGAGTTCGACGACCGCATCGATCCGCGGTTTCCGGTGTTCGCCGACACCGGCCTCACCGAGGCGCTGCCCGGCCCGCTGACCCCGATCAGCCTGGATGTTCAGCTCAGCGGGCTGCGCGCCGCCAGCAGGGTGACGGGCCAGGCGCTGACCCTCGGCGGTGTGGTCGACGACGAATGGGGGAGCCGGGCCATCGCGGTCTTCGGTCACCGGCCCTACGTCGGGGTGTCTGCCAACGTCGTTGCCGCCAACCAGCTGCTCGGCTGGGACGACCAGGCCCTCGTGCAACGCACCCTGGTCAACCAGCCGCAGGTCGGCGACGTGCTGCCGTTCGGTCAGCCCCGACTCGCGGGCGGCCCCCTCGGTTCGCTCGCCAAGGCGGTCGCGGCCACACGATCGCTGGCGCTGCTGCGTCACCTCAAGGCCGACACCCGGGCCTACGCCGCCGCCGCCGTGGTGGAGCACTGGGAACCCGCGCAGTTGAGTCTGTTGCGCGACGCGGGTCTAGGGGCCCGAATTCGGTTGCTGCGGGACCGGATTCATCAAGGCTGGATTCTCACGGCGCTGTGGTTGATCGACACCGGGGTCACCGCGGCGGCGCTGGAGAACAAGAGCTCCCGGGTGCCCGGGCTCAGCGCCCTCATGGACAGCGACCGGGTGGCGGACGAAACCGCCGAGCTGACGGCCGCATTGCGTGCCGACCCGCCGCTGCGTGCGATGGCGCAGGAAGCCAACCTGGCCAGTATCCGCGCACTGTCTCCGCCCACCGCCGCCCTGCTGGACGCCGCGGTCGGCCGGATCGGCCATCGCGGACCCGGCGAAGCCGAGTTGGCCAGCCGGGTTTACGCCGACGACCCGGGGATGCTGTTGATCGCGGCCGCACACAGCGCGGCCCGACCCATCGAGCAGGGGCCGCCACTGACGCTGATTCGCCGCATCGCGGCCAACACCCGCGCGTCTCGCGAGCTTGCCCACGACACCACTCTTCGGTACACCCACGAGTTACGAATGACGTTGCGAGAGTTGGGGTCTGGCCGGGTGGACGCGGATGTGATCGACGCCGTCGACGACGTGTTCTACCTGACCTGTGATGAGCTGGTCACCATGCCCGCCGATGCGCGGTTGCGGATCAAACGCCGCCGTACCGAACGGGAACGGTTGCAGGCGGTGCGGCTGCCCGAGGTGATCGATCACAGCTGGGCGCCGCTGAGTCAGACGTCAGGCGAGGAGATCGGCGAGCGCTGACCGCGGGCTAACTCACCAGCTCTCTGAGCCGCAGCGCATTGCGTACCGCGTGGCCGCCCAGGTCGTTGTTGAAATACATCCACACGTCCTTGCCGGCACGGTCCCACTCGGCGATTCGGTCGGCCCAGACCCGCAACTGGTCGTCCGAATACGAGCCGGCATAGATCGCCTCGGAATCCGGTCCGTGCATGCGGATGTACACGAAATCGGTGGTGGCCTTGGGTATACAGGCCAGTCCGGCACCACTCATCACCACGTACGCCGCGCGGTGACGGTGCAGCGTCTCGTACACCGCGGGGTCATCCCAGGACGGGTGACGCAACTCCACGGCCACCCGGATCGCCGCGGGCAGGCGCGCCAGGAACACCTCCAGGCGGGCCATCGAGGACTCGTCGCGCTGCAGCTCGGGATGCACCTGCACCAACAGCACTCCGTGCCGATCGCCCAGCAGTTGCCAGCACCGCTCGAAACGTTCGATCCACGGCTCGGGGGAGGACAGCCGGCGATAGTGGGTCAGTCCACGATGCGCCTTGATCGTCATCGTGAAGCCCGGCGGCAACCGCTCACGCCACCCGCTGAACGTCGAATCTTTGGGCCAGCGGTAGAAACTCGCGTTCAGCTCGACGGTGTCGAACACTTCGACGTAGCGCGCCAGCCGACGGGCGGCAGGCGTCTTGGGTGGGTACAGCACGTCGACCCAGTGGTCATAGGACCACCCGGAGGTGCCGATGCGTATTGTCAACCGCTCATCCGCTGCCGCAGGTCTTCATCCAGCGATGCCCGAACCAGCGCCGCGGCCAGGCGCGCGTTGGCACGCGGTGCGAGTGCTCCCAGCGTGGCCGGGTCGGCGGGCAGGCCAAGGTGTTTGGCCGTCTGGGTCGCCCGCTGGTCGAAATAGGGACGCACCCAAGTCCAGACATCCTGAATCTCACGCAGATAGATGTCGGCCCCGGTATCGCCGATTCCGTTGAAGTTCTTCAGCATTCGCTTGGCAGCTGCGGGATCGTGTCCGCTACGTCCGGCGATCTCACGCAGGTCGCCGTCGTACTCGTCGCGGACCCGCTGCGCCATGTCGGTCAGTCGCGTTGCCGAACTCTCGTCGTAGCGCACATAGTGGGCCCGGCCGAAGGCGCTGATCATCGTGTGCCGGTCGGATGCCAACACCGTCTTCGGGGTGCGCAGACCGGCTTTGAACAGCTCGCGCGCGGCGCGCATCGCAATCGCGGCGTCGATCGGCTTGCTGGCGAGCATGCACAGCACCAGCAGCTGGAACAGTGGCATTGGCTTGTCGCCGAGCCGAATTCCTGCTTCGTCCGCGTACGTGGTACCACCGACGTCGAGCGCCCGCCGCACCCGCTGTTTGGCGTCGTCCGACTTGCCCATAGCACCGCGCGTACCCACACGACGCGCGGACAAACGAACGGCCGCCCCGGGTGTGGGGCGGCCGCCCGCAGTTAACGCGCTATCCCTGGTAAGGGATGAACACGCCGTTCGGTGTCAGGTAAACACCCCACGCGTTCACGCCCGGATTCCACACCACCGGGTAATCGCCCGGCACGTTCGGCGGATTCCACCGGGCAGGCAGGCCATAGCCGACCGGGTCGTTCCAGTGCCCCGGAGGCGGCGCACCGCGGTGCCCCGGCGGCAGCGGGTTTCCGGGCCCGTTGCAGTTGACGCCCGGCCCGTTACAGCCCGGCACCCACGGGTCATTCGGGTGGGCCTGGGCCAACCCGGCTCCGACGCCGAGTGCACCGGACGTCAGCGCGCCGGCGATCACGGCGCTTGCAGCAATTCTGTTCAACCTCATGATGAACTCCTTATCGAGCCGCTCAGCTGCCGACTGGCAGCCTCACAGCAGTGATTTGTTGTTCGTTACCCGCGCCTTTGGCTGAACGACGGGTCGAGGTCAGACCCCCCGGCCGGTTTGCCTCTGCCACCACATGTACCCAGCCCCGGGGGCGGCCAAAACGTCTTGGCCATTCCCCGGGGCATCGCGGCAGCCGCGACTCGACACGGGTCCAACAGGGCGCCTAGGCGGCCGCCGTCGCGGTCTGCGCCACCGGTTCCAGGGCCTGCGCGACAATCTCCGCGACGTCGGTCATCGGTTTGACCGTCAACGCCTCGAGCACTTCGGCCGGCACATCATCCAGGTCGGGCTCGTTGCGCGCCGGGATGAAAACCGTTGACAGTCCAGCACGTTGGGCGGCCAGCAGCTTCTGCTTGACGCCGCCGATCGGCAGCACCCGGCCATTCAGCGTGACCTCGCCGGTCATCCCCACGTCGGAGCGGACCTGGCGCCCGGTGGCCATCGACACCAGCGCCGTCACCATCGTGACACCGGCCGACGGGCCATCCTTGGGAACCGCGCCCGCAGGCACGTGCACGTGGATACGACGGTTCAGCGCCGTCGGGTCGACACCCAGTTCAGCGGCGTGGGAACGCACGTAGGACAGCGCGATCTGCGCGGATTCCTTCATCACGTCACCCAGCTGTCCGGTCAGCTGCAACCCCGGCTCGCCGTCGGTGGCCCCGGCTTCGATGTAGAGCACATCGCCGCCCAGGCCGGTCACGGCCAATCCGGTCGCGACGCCGGGCACCGCGGTGCGTTCGGCCGACTCGGGGGTAAACCGCGGCCTGCCAAGGTAATCGACCAGATCCGGCTCGTCGATGGTCAGCGCTTCGTCGGCGATCTTCGTCGTCACCTTCCGCAACGCCTTGGCCAGCAGCCGCTCGAACTGCCGCACACCCGGCTCGCGGGTGTAGTCGGCGGCGATCTTGCGCAGGGCCGCGTCGGTCACGGTCACCTCGTCGTCATTGAGGGCCGCCCGCTCCCGCTGCCGCGGCAGCAGGTATTCGCGGGCGATGGCGACCTTGTCGTCTTCGGTGTAGCCGTCGATCTGGACCAGCTCCATGCGGTCCAACAACGCCGACGGAATGTTCTCAATCACGTTGGCGGTAGCCAAGAACACGACGTCGGACAGGTCCAGATCCAGATCCAGGTAGTGATCGCGGAACGTGTGGTTCTGCGCCGGGTCCAGCACCTCCAGCAGCGCCGCGCTCGGATCACCCCGATAGTCCGAACCGACCTTGTCGATTTCGTCCAGCAGCACAACGGGATTCATCGACCCCGCCTCGCCGATGGCCCGCACCAGCCGGCCGGGCAACGCGCCCACGTAGGTGCGCCGGTGTCCGCGGATCTCAGCTTCGTCGCGCACGCCGCCCAAGGCGACACGGACGAACTTGCGGCCCAACGCGCGGGCCACGCTCTCACCTAGAGACGTCTTACCGACCCCGGGCGGACCGGCCAGCACCATAACCGCACCCGAGCCGCGGCCGCCGACGACCTGCAGGCCACGCTGGGCGCGCCGCGAACGCACGGCCAGGTACTCGACGATGCGGTCCTTGACGTCGTCCAGACCGTGGTGGTCGGCGTCCAGGACGGCCCGCGCCGCGGCCAGATCCGTGGAATCCTCGGTGCGGACGTTCCAGGGCAGGTCCAGCACGGTGTCTAGCCAGGTGCGAATCCAGCCGCCTTCCGGGCTCTGGTCACTGGACCGTTCCAGCTTTCCGACCTCGCGCAGCGCGGCCTCGCGGACCTTCTCGGGCAGCTCGGCAGCCTCCACCCGGGCCCGATAGTCGGCCACCTCTCCTGGCCCGTCCGTTCCCTCGCCCAGTTCCTTGCGGATGGCCGCGAGCTGCTGGCGCAGCAGGAACTCCTTCTGCGTCTTCTCCATGCCGTCGCGCACGTCCTCGGCGATCTTGTCGTTGACTTCGACTTCGGCCAGATGATCGCCGGTCCACTCGATCAGCACCCGCAACCGCTCGGCCACGTCCACCGTCTCCAGCAGCTGGCGCTTCTGGACGTCGGTCAGGTAGGAGGCGTAACCCGAGGTGTCGGCCAGTGCCGACGGGTCCGTCAAACTGTTGACGTAGTCGATGATCTGCCAGGCTTCACGCCGCTGCAGCATGGCCAGCAGCAGCTTCTTGTACTCCGCCGCGAGTACCTTGATCTCGTCGGTGGCCTCGACGTCGGCGACCTCGGTCACCTCGACCCACAGGGCCGCGCCGGGTCCGCTGGCACCGGTGCCGATCTGGGCGCGACGCTCACCGCGCACCACCGCAGCGGTCCCACCGCCACCGGCGATCCGCCCGACCTGGAGGATCTTCGCGATCACGCCGTGTGACGGGTAGCGGTCCTCCAATCGGGGCGCAATCAGCAGCTCACCCGACTCACTGGCCCGGGCCGCGTCGATCGCCGCTCGAGCGGCATCATCCAGCTCGATCGGCACAACCATCCCGGGCAACACGATCGTGTCGGTGACGAACAGCACCGGCACTGATTTAGGCTCAGACATCAATCCTCCAAAGGTTTAGTCTGATGCGCTCAACCCTTGGGGGACGGCTTTTGTTCCCGGCGAACTGCCGGCGCGCGGTGTGAGCTAGCTCAACTCAACCGAAGCGCGCTGGCGCGCCCGGAATGCCTGCACCTTCACCTTGTTGCCGCAAGTGGCCATGCCACACCAGTGGCGGTTCTTGGCCCGCGAGGAATCGACATAAAGCAGCGAGCAATTCGGGTGGTCACAGCGTTTGACGTTGCCGATGTCCGGACCGGCGAGCAGGTCGAGCAGATCGGCGGCCAGGGTGGCGATCAGTTGCGCAGCGGTGCCCTCGCGGGACGTCGCACCGGTCGTGAGCAACCGGGGAGTGAGCCGGGGCCGCGCTGCGTGCTCGTTGAGCAAATGGACGTCGGCGGCCATCGGCTCGCGGTCGTCCAATCGAGCGGTCGCGGTCCGGTAGATCGCTTCGCGCACTTCGACTGCTGTGACGAGGTCGTCGGGGCTGACCTCGATGTCGGTGTCGACCAATCCGGCCTGGATGGCCCATTCGGACAGCACGCCAGGATGAGTCAACCGTTCCTCGCGGGTGGTGTTGCGGTGCTTCATCGTGCCCGCGAAGTTCAGGCAGGCACGCCCGCATACGAAGCCGAATTTCACGTAACCACCTTGGCAGGTTTCACCCATGCCCGCAACCGGAGCGGCTAGTCGCGCGGGACCAGCCGCCGCAGCTGCGTCACGTGGGCCGGTGACAGCTCTTCCAGGCAGGTCACGCCCAGCAGCCGCATAGTACGCAGCACCCCAGTCTCCAGGATTTCGATCGCGCGGTGCACGCCCGCCTCGCCACCGGCCATCAGACCGTAGAGATACGCCCGCCCGATCAGCGTGAACCGCGCCCCCAGTGCGATCGCCGCGACGATGTCGGCACCCGACATGATGCCGGTGTCGACCAGGATTTCGGTGTCCTTGCCCAGCTCGCGCGCCACCTCCGGCAACAGATGAAACGGAACCGGGGCCCGATCTAGTTGGCGGCCACCATGATTGGACAACACGATGCCATCGACGCCGCGCTGCACCACAGCACGTGCATCTTCGAGCGTCTGGATACCCTTGACCACGAGCTTGCCCGGCCATTGCTCCTTGATCCAGGCCAGATCGTCGAAGGTGAGGCTCGGATCGAACATGGTGCTCAGGTATTCGCCGACGGTTCCCGGCCAGCGGTCCAGCGACGCGAACGCCAGCGGCTCGGTGGTCAACAGATCGAACCACCATTTCGGATGCGGTACCGCGTCGAGCACGGTGCGCAGCGTCAGCGACGGCGGAATCGTCATGCCGTTGCGGTTGTCACGGAAGCGCGCTCCGGACACCGGGACGTCGACGGTGGCCAGCAAGGTGTCGAACCCCGCGTCGGCGGCGCGCTTGACCAACGCCATCGACCGCTCCCGATCACGCCACATGTAGAGCTGAAACCACTTGCGGCCCTGAGGCACAGCGGTCACCAGGTCTTCGATAGCGCAGGTGCCCAGCGTGGACAGCGAGAACGGGATACCGGCCTTGGCCGCCGCCGCGGCGCCCGCGATCTCACCTTCGGTCTGCATCAACCGGGTGAATCCGGTGGGCGCAATCCCGAAAGGCAACGCCGCCGGCTGGCCCAGCACCTCCCACCCGGCGCTGACATTGCTGACGTCACGCAGGATCGTGGGGTGAAACTCGATGTCACGGAACGCTTGTCGCGCACGTTGTATCGACAACTCGTCCTCGGCCCCGCCATCGGTGTAGTCGAATGCCGCCCTGGGGGTGCGGCGTTTGGCGATACGGCGCAGGTCGTCGATCGTGAATGCGGTGTCCAGCCGGCGCCTGGTGGCATCGAATTGCGGCCGCTTGAACTGCATGAGCGGGGCCAGGTCGCGGGCTTTGGGCATGCGTCGTCGAACGGCCATGTATGCCACCGTAGTCACATGGACTCCGCAGACGATCCCTTTGATCTGACACGCTTCGTTGTCGCACAGGCCCCGGTCTATGCAACCGTCGTCGAGGAGTTGCGGGACGGGCGAAAGCGCAGTCACTGGATGTGGTTCGTTTTCCCGCAACTGCGCGGCCTGGGCAGCAGCCCGACGGCCATCCGGTACGGCATTTCCTCGCTGGCCGAGGCCCGCGCCTACCTGGCCCACGAGGTGTTGGGGCCGCGATTGCGGGAATGCACCCAGCTGGTCAACCAGGTTCGGGACCGCTCGGCCGCGCAGATTTTCGGCTCGCCCGACGATCAGAAGCTGCGCTCGTCGATGACGCTGTTCGCTGTGGCGACCGAGGACAACTCGGACTTCACCACGCTGCTCGACATCTACTACCGAGGCCAGCAGGACCCCCTGACACTGGCCCGGCTGAACGGTTAAACGGGCTGCAGGATTCGCCAGCCGTGCGCCTCGACGGTCAGCTCGTTGACGACGTCGCGGGGCGGGGCCGATGATCCGCCGACGACCTCGGCGCGCGCCGGACCCAGCTCCGCCAGCACCAGCCGCAGTGGCTCGTCGCCGATGTTGAGCGCGACCAGCAACGCGTCGTCGCCGTTGCGGGTCTCGTAGACGTAGTGCTCGTTGGTCAACTTGACCGCGGCGGTCGTGGCAGCGTGCAGCCACGGGTGCCGGCGGCGCAGGCCGATCAGGAACTGATGCAGCCGCCAGGACTCGGTGCCAAAGTCATCCAATGGCAATGGGGGAGACGCGAACTCGGGACGCACCGCGTCGTCACCGCCCCGCCGTTCCTCTTTGACGGCGCGGAAACCCAGCTCGTCGCCGGCATACACACTGGGCACGCCGCCGATCGTCAGCAGCAGCACCAGCGCGTGCGCCACATGGCCGGGGTGCTGCAGCTGGCTGGCGATACGGGTGACGTCGTGATTGCCGACGAAGGTGAGCGGCGCGAAGCTGGCCAGAAACGTGTTGTGCCGCTGTAAGGCCCAGTCCAACTCGAAGAAGTTGCCGTCGTTGAGGCTGCTCCAGATTGCCTTCCACAGCTCGTACTGGGTCGCCGAGTCGAAGGCGGCTTCCTGTACCGCCGCCGCGTAGTCGCCGTGGATGAGTTCGCCGACGAACCAGGCATTGGGGTGTCGCTCCCGCACCCTGGGTAGCACTGTTGACCAAAACTGTTGCGGCACAGAGTAGGCCGCGTCCAATCGCCAACCGTCCGCGCCGCGTTGCAACCAATGCGACATCACGTCGACGACGTAGTCGACGACCTCGGGGTTGTCGTGGTTGAGGGTGATCAGCTCGGCATGACCCTCGAAGGTGTGGAATCGACCGGGCCGCCCGCGGAACCAGCGCGCCGCCGTATCGTCCTCGGATGCCTGCTGATATCGGGGGAACTCGACGCCGACGTGGTTGAACACGCCGTCCAGCAGCACCCGCAGGCCGCGGCGGTGCGCCTCGCCGACGAGGTGGTCGAAGTCGTCGTCGTCACCGAGCCGGGGGTCGATCCGGTAGTGGTCGGTGGTGTCGTATCCGTGAGTGCGCGAGGCGAAGATCGGCCCCAGCGCGATTCCGGACGCCCCCAGCTCGATGGCGTGGTCCAGCCACTCGACCAGCCGCCGCAGCCGGTGCTCACCCGGACCTGGCGGGGCCGATCCCTCGGGCGTGGGAAATGCTCCCACGAACCCCAAGGGATAGACCTGCCACCAAATCGCGTGTGAAACCCAGGTCGGCGTCATAGGCGAGTCACGAGCCGGGATCAGCCGACGCTGGCCAACGTCTCGGCGGTGGTGATCGCTTGTGCCACACCGGCAACGATCGCCGCGGCCTTGAGCGCTTCGAGGATCACCTCGCGGTCCACCCCGGCCTCACGCAGCGTGTGCTCGTGGGCGGCGACGCAGTGCCCACAGCCGTTGATGGACGACACGGCGAACGACCACAGCTCGAAATTCGCCTTGTCCACACCCGGGTTGCCGATGATGTTCATCCGCAACCCGGCGCGCAGGTCGTCGTACTTACCGTCCAGGAAGCCGCGGCCGCGGTAGAACACGTTGTTCATGCCCATGATGGACGCCGCGCCCAGGGCCGCCTGATAGGCCTGGGCAGACAGGTTGTCCGCGGCTTCGGCCCCAATCTCGGCCAGCACCTGGTCGTTTCGGGAAGCCGCGGCACTGGCCAACAGCGTGCCCCACAGCTGCTCGTCGTTCAGCACCGTGGTACGGCTGATCGAGCCGAGGTTGAGCTTGAGGTCCTTGGCGTACTCGGGTAGCGCTTCTTTGAGATTCTCGATGGTCATCGCAACCTCCTCAGCTACGCCGAAGCCTTGAGCAGTTCGCCGGCGTCGAGCGTCGGGTCACCCTTGCGCCAGTTGCAGGCGCACAGCTCGTCGGACTGCAACGCGTCGAGCACCCGCAACACCTCGTCCACGTTACGCCCCACGGATCCCGCGGTCGCCGAGACGAATTGGATCTCGTTGTTGGGGTCGACGATGAAGGTCACCCGGTCGGCGACGCCGCCGTCGTTGAGCACCCCGGTGGCCAAGGCGAGTTCACGCTTGATGTCCGAGAGCATCGGGAACGGAAGCTTCTTGAGGTCCTCGTGCTGGGCCCGCCACTGGAAGTGCACGAACTCGCTGTCGACCGAGACACCGAGCACCTGGGCGTCGCGGTCGGCGAACTCGTCGTTCAGCTTGCCGAACGCGGCGATCTCGGTCGGGCATACAAAGGTGAAGTCCTTCGGCCAGAAGAACACGATGCGCCACTTGCCTTCGTGGTCGTCGCTGGTGAAGGTCTTGAAGTAGTCCTCGGGCTGCTGAGCGTCGACCTTCGACAGGTCGCCACCGATCAGGCCCGTGAGCTCGTAGGCGGGGAACTGGTCGCCGATCGTGAGCAATGACATGTCCGCTCCTTTTTGGAATTAGTCAAGTTTATGTGTCCACTGACCATGGTGCCGGGAGCGCTGCCTGAAGTAAAGGTGATATATCGCACTATACTGATAGCCATGACCGATAAGAGTTTTCAGCCGACTCTGGCCGGCTTACGGGCGTTCACCGCTGTCGCCGAGAAGCACCATTTTGGCAGTGCCGCAACAACTCTCGGTGTCAGCCAGTCCACACTGTCGCAGTCGCTGGCGGCACTGGAGGCGGGTTTGGGCACTCATCTCGTCGAGCGCTCCACTCGGCGTGTCCGCTTGACCCCGGAAGGTGCCCAACTGCTGCCGCTGGCACAGTCGGTGGTCGAGGCCGCCGAGACGTTCGCCGCCGCCGCGGCCGGAACGTCTGACCCGCTGCAGGGCACCTTGCGCCTGGGCATGATCCCCACGGTGGCGCCCTACGTGTTGCCCACGGTGCTGGCCGGACTGTCCCACCGGCTGCCCGCACTGACGCTGCGGGTCATCGAGGACCAGACCGAACGTTTGCTGACGGCGCTGCGCGGAGGCGCGTTGGACGCGGCCCTGATCGCGTTGCCCGCCGCGGCCGCCGGGCTCACCGAAGTCCCGATCTACGACGAGGATTTCCTGCTCGCGGTACCGCCCGGACATCCGATGTCGGGCAAACGCCGGGTGCCGGCGTCGGCCCTGGCGGACCTGCCGCTGCTGCTGCTCGACGAGGGACACTGCCTGCGCGATCAGGCCCTCGACGTCTGCCAGAAGGCGGGGGTCCGGGCCGAACTCGCCGACACCCGCGCCGCGTCGCTGGCGACGGCGGTGCAGTGCGTGACCGGGGGACTGGGGGTCACCTTGATCCCGCAGAGCGCGGCGCCCGTCGAGACCGCGCGAAGCCCGCTCGGACTCGCGCAGTTCGCGGCGCCGCGCCCGGGGCGCCGGATCGGGCTGGTGTTCCGGTCGTCGAGTGGCCGCGACGAATCGTATCGGCGGCTCGCCGGCATCATCGGGGGGTCGATCGGCAGTGAACAACAGGTGCGCCTGGTCAAATAGCGTCGGCGCCGACTGTAGGTTCGCACCTATGGAAAAGGTGATCGCGGTGCTGCGGCGCGCGGACGCGGACGATGACTGGTGCGCCCGCCAGCGGGGCCCGGTCGCCGAGTCGTTGTTGGCGCTGGGCCTACCCGGGCTGGCTGTCAACGTCAAAGACAGCGCGGTACGACACTCCCTGATGACGTTGTCGGTGCTGGATCCACCCGCCGTCGCGGTCGTCAGCATGTGGACGCAGCAGTGTTACGGCGAGCAGATGACCAAGGCGCTGGCGCTGCTGGCGGCCGAATGTGAACAGCTCGCCGCCTACCTGGTCACCGAGTCCGTCCCGCTGGCTTTTCCGGGTGGTGAGCCGGGATCTCGCACAACAGGTTTCGCCAACATCGCGCTACTGCGCCGGCCCCCCGAGCTGGACCAGGCGACCTGGCTGGATCGCTGGCAGGGCAACCACACCCGGGTGGCCATCGAGACCCAGTCGACATTCGGCTACACCCAGAACTGGGTGGTGCGGGCGCTGACTTCCGATGCGCCGGGAATCGCCGCGATCGTCGAGGAGTTGTTTCCCATCGAGGCGGTTTCTGATCTCAAGGCTTTCTTCGGAGCCGCCGACGACGACGACCTGGCGGACCGACTGGGCCAGATGGTCGCCAGCACAACCGCATTCGGCGCGAACGAGAACATCGACACGGTGCCCACCAGCCGTCACGTGTTCAAGGCCGCTTATACGACGTGAGGAGCGCGCGTGACGACATTGCAAGACGCTGTAGGGCTGGCCAGCGGGGAGAGCGGACTGGCGGTGATCTCCACGGTTCGCGCCGATGGAACCGTGCAGGCCTCCCTGGTCAACGTCGGCCTGTTGCCGCACCCGCACACCGGTGAATCGGTGCTGGGTTTCACCACCTACGGCAAAGTCAAATTGGCCAATCTGCGCGCCCGACCGCAGCTGGCCGTCACCTTCCGCAGCGGCTGGAAGTGGGCGACCGTCGAAGGCAACGCTGAGCTGGTCGGTCCCGACGACTCGCAGCCCTGGCTTACCGGCGACGATCAGTTGCGGCTGCTGCTGCGCGAGGTGTTCACCGCGGCCGGCGGCACCCATGACGACTGGGACGAGTACGACCGGGTGATGGCGCTGGAGCGGCGGGCGGTGGTGCTGATCGCGCCAACCCGCGTCTACAGCAACGGGTGAACTCGGACCGGCAAAGTCTCGCGGTTAGGCTGCAGCGGTGACGCTGCTGATCGATGACACCAACCGGGTACGCACGCTGACACTGAACCGCCCGGAGGCGCTCAACGCGTTCAACGAGGCGCTCTACGACGCCACCGCCGAGGCTCTGCTGGCCGCCGCGCAGGATCCCGAGGTCGCGGTCGTCGTGCTGACCGGGACCGGACGCGGTTTCAGCGCCGGAACCGATCTCGCCGAGATGCAGGCGCGCATCACCGACCCTGAGTTCACGCCCGGCAAACACGGATTCCCCGGCATGATCGACGCGCTCAGCGCGTTTCCCAAGCCGCTGATCTGTGCGGTCAACGGAGTCGGGGTGGGCATCGGTGCCACCATCCTCGGCTACGCCGACTTGGCCTTCATGTCGTCGACGGCCCGGCTGAAGTGTCCGTTCACCAGCCTCGGTGTCGCACCCGAGGCCGCTTCGTCCTATTTGCTGCCGCAGCTGGTGGGCCGGCAAAATGCCGCGTGGTTGTTGATGTCATCGGAATGGGTCGACGCCCAAGAGGCGCTGCGGATGGGTTTGGTGTGGCGGGTCTGCGAGCCCGAGGAGCTGCTCTCCGAAACCCGTCGGCATGCCGAAGTCCTTGCCTCGCGGCCTATTTCGAGCCTGATAGCCGTCAAACACACGATGACCGAGCCGATCCGTCCGGAAATCGCGGCGGCGACCGCGCGAGAGAATGCTCATTTCGCCGAGCTGATGGGCACCCAGGCCAACACGGCGGCCCTGGCCGACTTCGCGGAGCGAAAGAGTAGCTAGAACGATGCGGCGGGTTCGAGCTCGCCGTCGACCTGCTTCGACGCTTCGATGATCGCCCGCAGCGTGCGCCGGCACCTGCCGCAGTCACCGCCCGCGCCGCACGCGGCGGCCACCTCTTTGGACGTCGAAGCCCCGCGGGCCACGCATTCCGCCACGGTGTGGTTGGTGACGCCGACGCACAGACACACGTACATCAGCGCACCTCGCTAGTTCGAGCGGTGGTCCAGACAGGCCTCACGTTAAGTGAGTCTAGCCTAAGTAGGTTAGACGACCCTAACTATGTGCCGGATGGCCATTTCGCCTAGTGAGCGCAGCCATACCTTGCTGGAACTATTCAAAATTGCGTGGCAAAGTGCTGCTACAGCGCGCACGGTGAGCTACAGCCCAGCCCATTTGCCGCGCCCAGCCAAGAGAGCTTTGACACCGGAGGAGTGGATCAATGCAAGGGGATCCAGACGTTCTACGTCTGCTGAACGAGCAACTGACCAGCGAACTGACGGCGATCAACCAGTACTTCCTGCATTCGAAGATGCAGGAGAACTGGGGCTTCACCGAGGTCGCCGGACACACCCGCGCCGAGTCCTTCGACGAGATGCGCCACGCCGAGGCGATTACCGACCGCATCTTGCTGCTGGACGGCCTGCCGAACTACCAGCGGCTCTTCTCCTTGCGCATCGGCCAGACGCTGCGCGAGCAGTTCGAAGCCGACCTGGCAATCGAATACGAAGTGCTCAGCCGTCTGAAGCCCGGCGTCATCATGTGCCGCGCGAAGGAGGACAGCACGAGCGCGTTCCTGCTGGAGCAGATCATCGCCGACGAGGAAAACCACGTCGACTACCTCGAGACCCAGCTCCAGCTGATGGACAAGCTGGGCGAGCAGCTCTACCTCGCGCAATGCGTGTCGCGCCCGCCGGGCTCGATCGCGTAGTCCACGCTTCGAGCAACTGACCCGCGGCGAGATTGCCGCGGGTTTGTCGTGGGCACCCGTTAGCATCGGACGCCGACGGGAAGGCAGGCATGACAGGCCCGAGAGCAGCATCCACCGCACTGACGCAGGCACATCACGCGGCGGACTCCTCATCCAGTGGCGCGCTGATCAGCCCGCAACGTCGCAACCTCATCTTCGTGGCGATCGTGTTGGGGATGCTGCTGGCGGCGCTGGACCAGACCATCGTCGCCACCGCACTGCCGACCATCGTCGCCGACCTGGGCGACGCCGGTCACCAGTCCTGGGTCGTGACCAGCTACTTGCTGGCGTCGACGATCGTGACCGCGCTGGTCGGCAAACTGGGTGACCTGTTCGGCCGCAAGCGCGTCTTCCAGGCCGCGATCGTGTTCTTCGTGATCGGTTCGGTGTCGTGCGGCCTGGCCCAGTCGATGGGCATGCTGGTCGCGGCCCGAGCGCTGCAGGGTCTCGGCGGTGGTGGCATCACCGTCACGGCCAGCGCGCTGATCGGCGAGGTGGTGCCGCTGCGGGAACGCGGCCGCTACCAAGGGATCCTGGGCGCCGTCTTCGGTGTCACGACCGTCGTCGGGCCGTTGTTGGGTGGATATTTCACCGACTATCTGACCTGGCGGTGGGCGTTCTGGGTGAACGTGCCGATTTCGGTGGTGGTGATCTTCGTGGCCGCCGCCGCGATCCCCGCACTGGCGTCGGACGTCAAACCCGTCATCGACTATGCCGGGATCGTCCTGGTCGGCCTCGGCGCCGCCGGGCTCACGCTGGCCACCAGCTGGGGCGGCACCCTCTATCCCTGGGGTTCGGCGACGATCATCGGTCTGTTCGTCGGCGCCGTGGTCGCACTGGGCGCGTTCGTGTGGGTGGAAAGCCGCGTGCCGCAACCGATTCTGCCGACCCGGCTGTTCGGCAGCCCGGTGTTCACAGTCTGCTGTGTGTTGTCGTTCGTGGTCGGATTCGCGATGTTGGGGGCGATGACGTTCCTGCCCACCTTCATGCAATACGTCAACGGCGTCTCGGCCACCACGTCCGGACTGCGGACGCTGCCGATGGTGGTGGGCATGCTGATCACCTCGACCGGCAGCGGAACACTGGTCGGGAAAACCGGCCGCTACAAGATTTTTCCGGTGACCGGTACCGCCCTGATGGCGCTGGCGTTTTGGCTGATGTCGCGGATGACGCCGTCCACCTCGGCCATCGAGCAGTCGCTGTATCTGATCATCCTGGGCGCCGGCATCGGTTTGTCCATGCAGGTGCTGGTTTTGATCGTGCAGAACACCTCGAATTTCGAGGATCTCGGTGTCGCCACCTCCGGTGTGACGTTTTTCCGCACCATCGGCAGTTCCTTCGGCGCCGCCATTTTCGGCTCGTTGTTCTCCAACTTCCTCAAGGGCCGGATGGGTGCGGCGCTGGCCGCCAGCGGCGCACCGCCCGAGGCGGTCAGCTCGCCGGGGGCGTTGCATCGCCAGCCCCACAACGTGGCCGCTCCGATCGTGCAGGCGTATTCCGAATCGCTGAGCGAGGTGTTCTTCTGGGCGGCCCCGGTCGCCGTGGTCGGCTTCGTCCTGGCGTTGTTCTTGCGGGAGATCCCGCTGCGCGATATCCACAACAGTGCAGTCGATCTGGGTGACGGCTTCGGCATGCCGACCACCGACACGTCGGAACGGTTGTTGGAGAACGCGATTGCGCGCATGCTGCGCGGGGACCCGGGGGTTCGGTTGCGCAGCATCTCGATGCGGCCCGACTGTCGTCTCGACGTCGCCGGCCTGTGGGGCGTGATGCGCATCTACCGCTTCGGGCAGATGTACGGCACCGCCCGGCTGAGCAACATCGGCGACTCGATGCGAATCCCGTTCGAGGTCCTCGAGCCCACCTTCGGCCAACTGGTCGCCGCCGGTTACGCACAACGCAGCGGCGACGAGATGTGGCTGACTCCGGCCGGCGCCCAACAGGTCGACTACGTCTACTCGTTGCTGCTGGCCTGGATCGTCGACAAACTGTCGCGTTCGCCCAGCTATCAGGGCCGGCCAGACCGCCGCGAAGTCGAAATCGCGCTGCAGCGCATCGCCCACCGCGTTCTGGCCCAACGCGATTGGCACGACGACGAGCCCGCCACCGCCCAGCTGACGGCAGCCGGCGGCGATAGGCGTTAGTGAATCGACGCTCCGGGCGTACCATCACGCCATGAGCCGAATCGGAACGTTCGCTGATGACGACATTTACAGCTGGGCCACGAAGTCTCCCGACCTCGGCGGCGCGATCGCCAACTTCAGCCAAGCGGTTTACACCAAGAACCGGTTGCCGATGCGCACCCGCGAAATCGCCCGGGCCGTGATCGCCCACGACAACGAATGCACCGTGTGTCAGAACACCCGCGACGCCGACGGCCCGGCCGCCGGTGTCGACGAGGAACTCTACGAGCACGCGCTCGAGTGGCGCACCTGGCCGGGATTCAGCGAGCAGGAGCGGCTGGCCGCCGAGTTCGCCCACCGCTTTGGCACCGAACACACCACGTTGCGCGACGACGAAGACTTCTGGAGCCGGGCCAACGAGCACTTCTCCGAGGAACTGCTGGCCGACCTCGCGATGTCGTGCGCCCTGTGGGTCGGCATGGGACGCATGCTGCGCACCCTCGACATCGGTCAGACCTGCATGCTGACCCTGCCCAGCCGGGCGTAGCCGTCCGCGACATCCGCTGTAGGGCTGCGATGACAGCCACCCCCACAGCCGCCGCGTCGGTTGCGCAGCTGGAGTCCGAAGGCGTCGACACCGTGATCGGCACGGTCGTCAACCCCGCCGGACTCACGCAATCCAAGGCCGTGCCGATCCGGCGCACTGGTGCTTTCGCCGAGCCCGGTCTCGGTGCCAGCCCGGCGTGGCATGCCTTCACGATCGACCAGACCGGGATTGCCTTCACCGACGACGTCGGCGTCACCGGCGATCAACGCGTGCGCATCGACCTGTCGGCGTTGCGCCTCCTTGGCGACGGGTTGGCTTGGGCGCCTGCCGAATTCGTCGAGCAGGACGGCACTGCGGTTCCGGTGTGCAGCCGTACAACACTGGGCCGGGTCGAAGACGCGCTGAGCGACGCCGGCCTACGGGCCTCGATCGGTCACGAAATCGAATTCGTTCTGGTCGGCCCCGATGGCGGGGCACTGCCGTCGGTCCTGTGGGCGCAATACGGCCTTGCCGGTGTGCTCGAGCACGAGGCGTTCGTCCGCGACGTGATCGCCGCGGCGTCGCTATCCGGTGTGGGGATCGAACAGTTTCACCCCGAGTTCGGGGCCAACCAGTTCGAGCTCTCGCTGGCACCGCTGTCACCGGTTGCCGCCGCCGACCAGTTGGTGCTGACACGCATCCTGCTCGGCCGCGCCGCTCGCCGTCACGGATTGCGCATCAGCCTGTCACCGGTGCCGTTCGCCGGCGGTGTCGGATCCGGTGCACATCAACACTTCTCGCTGACCAACGCCGACGGGCCGCTGTTTTCCGGCGGCTCGGGCGCCGGCGGCATGACGGCGGCGGGACAGAGCGCGGTGGCCGGCGTAGTTCGCGGGCTGCCCGAGGCGCAGGGTGTGCTGAGCGGATCGATCGTGTCGGGTTTGCGCATCCAGCCCGGCAATTGGGCGGGCGCCTACGCCTGCTGGGGTATCGAAAATCGGGAAGCGGCAGTGCGATTCATCCGCGGCGGCACCGGCAGCGAGCACGGCGGCAACGTCGAGGTGAAAATTGTCGATCCGTCGGCCAACCCGTACCTCGCGACGGCGGCCATCCTCGGGTTGGCCCTGGACGGAATCCGCACCAACGCGCCGCTGCCGCCGGCGACGACGGTAGATCCGGCACAGCTCGCCGACTCCGACCGCACGCGGGCCGGCATCGTGAGGTTGTCCCACCTACAGTCGGACATGCTTGCGGCACTGGATAATTCCGCACTGTTGCGCACTGTCCTGGGCGACGCCGCGGTCGACATGGTGGTTGCGGTGCGTCGGCTGGAGCAGGAGCGCTACGGCGACTTGGACGCCGAGCGGTTGACGGACAAATTCCGGATGGCGTGGAGCCTGTAGTAGTGGCCGGGATATCGGCGCTCGCGCACCACATCGGCGAAGTGCGTTTGATCGACCACCACGTTCACGGCTGCTGGACGCAGCCGGGGGACCGACAACGGTTCGAGAACGCGCTGAACGAGGCGAACACCGAGCCGCTGACGGACTCGGGTTTCGATTCACAACTCGGCTTCGCGATCCGCGCCCATTGCAGTGCCGTGCTCGGATTGCCCAAACACGCTGATCCGCAGTCCTATTGGATGCGCCGCGGCGAGTTCAGCGAGCACGATCTGGCCCGGCTGTTCTTGCGCGCCGCCGGGGTGAGCGACTGGCTGGTGGACACCGGAATCGCTGCCGAGATCGCCGACATCCCGGGGCTGCGCGCCCTGTCCGGCAACCGGGTTCACGAGGTCGTACGCCTCGAGCAGGTCGCCGAGCAGGCCGCACAGTCCGCCGGCGACTACGCATCGGCATTCGAAGCGATCCTGCACGAACGCGCGGCCGCGGCTGTCGCAACCAAGTCCATCCTGGCCTACCGCGGCGGCTTCGTAGGTGATCTGAGCGAGCCGCACCCAGCAGCGGTCGCCGAAGCCGCCGCCCGGTGGCGAGATCGCGGCGGGACCCGATTGCAGGATCGAGTCCTGCTCCGCTTCGGACTCCATCAGGCCTTGCGCCTGGGCAAGCCGCTGCAATTCCACGTCGGCTTCGGCGACCGCGATTGCGATCTGCACAAAGCCAATCCGCTGTACCTCCTGGACTTTCTGCGCCGGTCCGGCGACACCCCGATCGTATTGCTGCATTGCTACCCCTATGAGCGCGAAGCAGGTTATCTGGCACAAGCCTTCAACAACGTCTTTCTCGACGGGGGACTGAGCATCAACTATCTCGGGGCTCGGTCTCCGGCATTCATCGGCCGTCTTCTCGAGATGGCTCCGTTCGGCAAGATTCTGTACTCCTCGGACGGCTTTGGACCCGCCGAGCTGCACTATCTGGGTGCCGCCTTGTGGCGCAGGGGAATTCACCGTGTGCTGCACGACTTCGTCGAGGACGGCGACTGGAGCGAAGCCGACGCGATCCGGGTGGTCGACCTCATTGCGCACCGCAACGCTGCCCGCGTCTACCGCCTCGGCTGAGCTCCGACACCTCCGCTGCGATTGCACCTTGATTCGATAGATGCTTATATAGACGAATGCCGAATCAGTCGGAGTGTTGCCCGGCTCTCGGCGCGGCCGCCTTGGGGGAGGTGCAGGCCGCCGACCTGGCGGCGATGTTCAAGGCACTGGCTGACCCGGTGCGGCTGCGGTTACTGAGCTTGATCGCCAGCCATCCCGGTGGTGAGGCGTGCGTGTGTGAAATTTCGACGACCTTCGACGTCTCGCAGCCGACGATCTCTCATCACCTCAAGTTGCTGCGCGCGGCAGGACTGCTGGACTGCGAGCGACGCGGAACGTGGGTGTACTACTGGGCGATACCCTCGGCATTGCAACAACTTTCGTCTGTCCTGCGAATAGAAAGAAGCTAGGAACACCGCCATGTCTCGCGTGCAGCTCGCCCTCAACGTCGATGACCTCGACAAGGCGATCGCCTTCTATTCCATCCTGTTTGGCGCAGCACCGGCGAAAGTCGAACCCGGCTACGCCAACTTCGCGATCGCCGAGCCGCCGCTCAAACTGGTGCTGCTGGAAAATCCCGGCCAGGGCGGCACCATCAACCATCTCGGCGTGGAGGTGGAATCAAGCCAACGGGTCCACGAAGAGATCGGCCGACTCACGGGGGAGAACGTGTTCACCGAAGAGGAGATCGGCACCACCTGTTGTTTCGCCACCCAGGACAAGGTATGGGTTACCGCGCCCGGCGGCGAGCGCTGGGAAATCTACACCGTCCTCGCCGATGCCGACACCTTCGGGCCGCAGGCTCAGGCGCCCGGCCAAACGTGCTGCGCCACATAGCCGAGCCGCACCGAATGATTGTGTGAAAGCCGCGCAATCCGGGTAGTCCGCGTTGCAGTTACGCCGCTAGCGACAGGACATCGACATGGGACTCGTCGGAGAGGCCATCGACTGGACTCGCAAACAAGTCGTGTCCAGGGTTCCCAAGGCCGACTTCGACCAGCGGGATCCGGACTACATTCGTGACCAGTTGCCGGGCACCTGGCTGCTGGCATCGCTGTATTTCCGGGCCGACGTACAGGGGCTGGATCGAATCCCCAGCGAGGGCCCGGTGCTTTTGGTCGGCAACCACAGTGGCGGCAATGTCCCCCCGGACACCTTCGTCTTCACCCTGGCGTTCTGCTCGTACTTCGGCGTCGAGCGGCCGTTCTATCAACTCGCGCACAACCTCGTCGTCTCCGCGCCGCCGCTGGGCTGGCTGCGCAAGTTCGGCACTGTGGCCGCCAACCCCGAAAATGCCCGGACCGCACTGAAATCCGGTGCAGCGTTGCTGGTGTATCCGGGCGGCGACTACGAAGTATTCCGGCCCTCCTGGGAACGCCACAAGGTCGACTTCGGCGGACGCATGGGCTACGTGCGGCTGGCCCGGGAAACCGGCGTTTCGATCGTGCCGGTCGCCAGCGTCGGAGGCCAGGAAAGCGCTCTGTTCCTCAACCGCGGACAATGGCTGGCGAAGCTGCTCATGGCCGACAAGTTGTTGCGACTCAAAAGCATTCCGATTTCCCTCGCGCTGCCCTGGGGCTTGAACATCAGCGATCTGGCCGGCCACATTCCGCTACCCACCAAGATCGCGATCGAGGTTCAGGAACCCATCGAGGTCGACGGCGACGACCAAGCTGTGCACGACAAAGTGATGTCCAGTCTGCAGGCCGGCGTGGACCGCCTCGCCGCCAAGCGCCGATTCCCGGTGATCGGCTGATGCGCGTCGAACGCCGCTGCGTCATCGAGGCCGATCGAGAGTCGGTCTGGAAGATCGTCAGCGAGCCGGACTGCTACCCCAGTTTCATGGCCAACCTGGAACGCTGGGAGACGGCCAACGACCAGCCTCCAGGCATCGGTGCGCGTTACATCGTGCACTGGAAGATCGGTTCGGTGCCGGTCGGCGGCTTGATCGAAGTGGTCGAATTCGACGAGCGCCGTGACGTGGCGTGGGTGGGGCTCACGGGTATCACCCTGCGCGGCCGCATCCGGCTGCGGGATACCGGCGACGGCAAGACCAAAGTGACGTTCCGGCTGTCTTATCAGGCGCCGGGCGGGCTGCTGGGATACCTCGCCGATCGGATCGCGGTGCGCCAAGTGGGTCGCACGCTCTCGGATACCCTCAAGCGCCTCAAACTCCTCGCCGAGTCCTAGGCGTACCGAATTCCCTTCGACATCAAGGGTTGTCGATGCTGTCCGCGAAAACGGGGAATTACCTTCTAAGCCTGCCCGTTTGCCGGAATACAACCAACCGGGCGCGGCTAGTCGAGATGTGCTGTCACTAGGGGGTCCTTTTTGCGTAGCGCCACCGCCCGCCCGGGATCACGGGTGCGCACGGCGAACTGGCTGATGCACATGACCCTTCCGATGGTCGCGCTGTGGCTGCTGCTCGACAAGCCCAAAGTCGATCTGGAATGGGACAACCGGGTGGCGCACTTCATCCTGGTGTTGTCCGCGGCCGTGGTGAGCGTGGTGCTGGGAGCCCTGATCGGCCGCGAAGCCCGCGGGCGCGACGACGCCCGCCTCTGGTTGGTCTCCCTCGTATTCACGACGACCGCCGGCTTCTTCGGCGTGCACGCCGTGTTCACGCCCGGGGTGTTGATGGACACCTCCGATGCGGAGTTCATGCTGCCGACGCGGTTGGGCCTGGTGTTGGCGGGGATCATCGCGCTGGCTTCGTCGATCACCTTCACCCCGGCGCGCAGCGCCCGCCTGTGGTCACTGCGCGGGCCGCTGTCGGCGCTGGTGTGGCTCATGATGGCCGCGTCTGCGGTGCTGATCCTCGGCGGCATGCTGGATCGGCTTCCGAACCAGGAATTACTGGAAGGCTTCGAGCAGGTCGGGGCGTTGGGTGGTGGCGCGTTGTTCGCGGCGGCCGCGCTGGCCTACTTCCCGATCTACCGCCGGCGCCCCGCTGTGGTGATCATGTCCGTGCTGACCGCGTTCGTGCTGCTGGCCGAGGCGTCGGTGGCGCTGGCGCTCGGCATGAGCTGGCACGCGTCGTGGTGGCTGTGGCATCTGCTGATGACAATGGCCTTCTGCTTCATCGCTTACAGCGCACGCGTGCAGTTCCGCCGGGAAGGCTCGGTCCGCGGCGTGTTCGATTCACTGGCGACCCAGCAGACCATCGCCGATCTGCGCCAGGACTATTCCGCGGCTCTCGAAGAGATGGTCGACGTGCTCCAACGCCGCGAGCGCGGGGAACAGGTGGCGCCCCGGGCGGTCGCGGCGCGCCTGGCCGACCGGTTCGAGCTGTCCGAGCAGCAAGTCGCGGTGCTGCGCCGCGGAGCGGAGGCGCTGGGCGCCGAACGCGAACGGGTGCGCAAGTTGGGCAGCCTGGTCGCGGTGGGCCGCGAATCCAGCGTCATCCAGGACGAAGACGCACTTCTGAGCCGCGTGATGGCCGCCCTCGGTGACGCCTTCCCCGGGGACCACTTTCGGCTGGGCATCGTGCGCGACGGCGAGCTCAGTTTCTGCGACGCCGCGGCCCGGGACGGCGCATTGGAGCTTCCCCTGACGGTCAAGGGGCAGACCGCCGGGGTGATCGAGGCACATCGGCAGGACGGGTCCTTTTCGGATGCGGATGTTGCGCTGCTGCGCTCGTTCGCCACCCAGTGCTCGATGGCGCTGGAGAACGCCCGGCTCTATCACCACCTCGACGGCTTGTTCCGCAGCTACATGTCACCCGCAGTCGCGACGGCTCTGCTGGCCGACCCCGACCAAGCCGGGCTGGGCGGCGCGATCACCGAAGTGACGGTGCTGATGGCCGACTTGCACGGCTTCACCCCGTTCGCGGAAGCGACATCGCCGGACCGAGTGGTCACCATGCTGAATACCTACTACGGAGCCGTTGTCCCGGTCATTCTCGAAACGGGCGGAACGGTATTGCAGTTCGTCGGTGACGCGGTGATGGCGATCTGGGGTGCACCGGCACGGCAATCCGATCATGCATTGCGGGCCGCTGAAACCGGACTTGCGCTACATGCTGTCGTCGAGGAGGCGGCCCGCGGGCACACCGAGTGGCCGCGGTTCCGGGTGGGAATCAACACCGGGCCGGCGTTGGTGGGAAACATCGGCGCCGAGGAGGTACGCAGTTTCACCGCGATCGGTGACACCATGAATCTGGCTGCGCGCCTGCAGAATTTGGCTGAACCGGGCCAGGTGGTGCTAGGTCCGAGCACCACCACGGAGCTCGGCGAAGCCGCCCGGGTGAGCAGCCACGGCTGGGTCAAGGTAAAGGGAAAACGCGATCCGATCCGGCTGTGCGTATTGCACGAGTTGGCTTTGTAGCAACGGGTTTCCCGCTTACCCAGGGCAGTCCGCTCGATGGAGCGTATCCGCACCAAGCGCGAAACGTGTTGCCCCGCCGAAAACCACGTCTCTCATCGACCGCGATTTGGGCCCCTCAGAAAGTCGTCGAAGCGACGAACCCCATTGGCTGCGAGGCAATTACGACGTACACTAAGCCCCTCGGGTAATTCGAGATTACAAGTCCATAGTCTGGCAACAGATCGTTCAAGCCGAACGGGGGAAGTGCCGTGTCACGTCGCACGAGTAAGTTTGTCGTTGCAATGATCCTTACGTTTACCGCTGCCACAGCGTCGGGGTGCACAACGCCGCTCACGATCGATTGCAGCCCGTTTACCTGTACCGCCGGGTAGCAATAGGTACGTCGATCGCATCCCTCCGGCGCAACCACGAGGGGCCGCGCCGGAGGGGTGGCGATCGCAAACCGAAGTCGGAAAGCACTGTAAGACGCTGGAATTCGACCCGATGAAGAATCGTTCGGTGGCATACCCCTCGAATGCCGCGGCCGCAAGCTCTGACACACTCGGTCGTCAGGGCCCGCAGCGTTTCCGAGCGCTGAACGGATGGAATCTCTACTCGTACAGCCCTAAGAGCTGACGATCCGCGATATCCCCACTCACGCAGGGATATCGCGGACTCGACAAAGGCCGCCGAGCGTTCGCTACGGCGTAATGACGATGCCCGACGTGCCTGGGTCGAAAGTAAGAGGCAGCGTGCAGGCCGACGCGGTCACCGCGGTGAAGCCAAGAAGCACGGCGACGACAATTTTACTGCTGAGACTTGACATGGTGTTACCCCCGTTCGTCTGAGGACAATCTGTTGCCAGAGAGTCGATCTGTTTGCCCGAGACACACGTACAATACGATGACAAACACCAAGATCACGACCATTTTCGTGAAAATCGCCGCAAGAATTTTCTGGCGTTTCATCCCACCGGTACGGTTTGCTGGTTAACCCAAGGGATTTGGTATGTATTTATGAAATGCCTTGCGCCACATGCGTTTTCGTAACGGGCAAAAACAAGATCAATTGCGGCACACCGGGATGCGGGCCGACGACGGGGAAGGCGAACCTTAGTTCGAGCTACTCCCGCGGCGCAACGGCCTCAAATCGGGGCCCCTTTGCCGGCCCGCACCCCTGGCTAGTGCCAGTGTGGGGGCACTTCGCTGCCCGGGCAGTCCGAGTGCCGGCAATTGACGTCGCGCACCGATCTTCTAATCACCTTGCCGTCGCCGTCGCGGACGTACTCGACCGTGGCCTCGGCTGCCCGCCGGCAATGCGGGCAGACCTCCATTTCGGTCTCGAAACGCGGCATCGGGTCGTCCTCCTTGGCGCCGGGCCCGGGTGATACCCCCGAGGATAGGCGGCACCGTCGCGCTGTCCGCGCTACCGCCGGACGCGCGCGCCAGTGACCGGGCCGCGGAATAGACCGCGGCCCGGTCAGACGCTCGACTACATATATGCGCCCGCATTGCGGGGACAACCATGATGCCTACCCGAGGGCGTCATGTAGTTGTCTTCAGGCACAGTGCGAACGGCCGCGAGGGCCTACATAGACACGGTGATGAGCGAGAAGACCGGCGTACATCCCGTCGCCGCCAACGCGGTAAACCCGAGGATTACGGCGACAGTGATTTTGCTGGTGATGCCCGACATAACGCACTCCATTTCGTCCCGATTGCGCCTGACTCAAGTTGGAGTCAGGTCGATGGCGTCAGGAGGCGCGAGAATGACCGCTCCCGACTCCGAACAACAAATAGCCGGCTTGAAGGCGCCCACCACCGCATTCAGACCCGATTCGGTCGGTGCAGATACTAACCCGAGAGCTGCCGTACATTCCAGGTTTTCCGACTAGTAATACGCTGCGTGTTAATTTGCCGGACCATCAGCGGGCGTGCGCGATCGTCAGGCCCCTCCCCAAGCACGATCCAGGCTACGGTTCCGCCTCTGCTTCAAAATTCATGGCAGACAACCGATTACCGACTGCAGGATCGAGCAGCATCCTCGATGTTCAGAGAACAGCGCGAAGCATCGAGGCGATACGTACTTTGCTGGGTGTTACCCGGCACCAAGTGCACACGCGGGGGACGCCGCCGGCGGATACCGGCCATATTCGCCGACGGCTGTCCGAGTCGGACACATTACCCGCGTGCATGTCCGCGAGCGAGAGCCGACGGTTCAGGTCAATCCGGAAGCGTCGAAAACTCTCGCACGCGTCGAAAAATCAAAATGACAAGAGCGAAAATACCGGCGTACATCCCGTCGCCGACAACGCAGTGAATCCGAGGACTACTGCGACGCTGAGTTTGCTGAGTATGCGCGACATTCGCACTCCGTTCGTCCAGGTATCGCCCGGCTCAGCCAAGCCGGGGTGCGGAGTCACGAAGCTGTGAGAATGGCCGCTGGCGACTCCGAATTACACATAGCTGGCTTGAAGGCGCCCACCACCGCATTCAGACCCGATTCGGCCGGAGCAGATCATAACCGAGATTAGCTACAACGCGCCAGACCATACCCGTGGGTAACAACTAGCCACGAAACGCATGCACGAGCGAATGAAAGTGGGCTCAGACCAGACCCGTGGCATCGAAAACCCAGGAAGTATCGGCAGCTGCCAAGGCCTCGAAGTGATTCGGCGGCGCAAAGCTGACGAGGCTGTTCATGTCCCAATAGTCTTTCCAGACGGTGATCTTGCCGTCGACGACTTTATGTACCGTGACGAATCGCAGCACGCCCCGTTCTCCGGTGCCAAAGGTCCAGGTTTCGGAATGCTCGTACATCACGTCATTGCCGTTGGAAACCAGCAAGCCGTCGTGGTTCTCGTAGCCGGCCAAGGCCTCGAGACCCATTTTGAGTCGTTTCACAATGTTCTCGGGACCGCGTGCCGAGACCGCGGGAACCGGCATGTCGACGTAGAGGCAGTCCGGCGCTAAATACGTAGTGAGCGCATCCCAATCCCGTCGCGAAAGCGCCTGCCACAGCCCGAGTACGACGTCGTCGACCGCGATCATAGAAACTTCTGTCATAGCGGCAAATAAACTCGCTCGCCGCATGGGTGTCAACCGCGGTGCGCGGGCGGATACTCACCAGGGTGACTCCACTTCAGCGTTATCTCGCCGACGAGATCGCCACCGACCACGTCGACGGACTGCTGACCAGACGCGAAGCCTTGCGGCGGTTATCGTTACTCGGCCTCGGTGTGACAGCAGCGACCGCACTCCTTGCCGCGTGCTCCGCGGCACAAGAAAAGTCCCCAACCACCACATCCACGTCGGGACCCCAGACCTCAACCGGCTCGGCCCCACCCCCGGGGATGGCCAACGCGCTTCCGACCTCGTCGATCACATGGGCCGGCTCGGGGAATCAGTTGCAAGGGGCGTGGGCGCAGGCGCCCACCCCCCGGGGCAGCGTGCTGGTCATCCACGAGAACAAGGGACTCACCGACTGGGTGCGGTCGGTGGTCGGGCGGTTGGCCGGAGCCGGATACTCCGCACTTGGCATCGACTTGTTGTCCGAGCAAGGCGGAACGGCGGCGTTTCGGGATCCGGCGCAGGCGACGGCCGCGCTCGGGGCCATCGCACCAGAACAGTTCACCCACGACATGAACTCCGGGGTCGCGGAGCTGAAACTTCGCGCACCCGGTCAAAAGGTCGCCGTCGTCGGCTTCTGCTTCGGCGGGGGATTGGTGTGGCAACTGCTGGGCTCCGGCGCGCCGGGGGTGTCGGCCGCCGTCCCGTTCTACGGGCCATTGCCCCCCAACCCGGATTTCACCGGTTCCACGGCCGCGGTGCTCGGCATCTATGGCGCCCGGGACACCCGGGTGACCAGCTCGCAGCCGGCGGCCAAGGCCGCACTCGACCGGGTGGGCCTGGTCAACGACTTCGTGGTGGAGCCCGACGCCGACCATGCGTTCTTCAACGACACCGGCCCTCGGTACAACGCCGCGGCCGCGGCCGACGCGTGGCAGCGGCTGCTGGACTGGCTCGGCCGCTACCTCGGCCAATCGTGAGCCGTCAGGCGTCGACAGCAGCCAGCGATCGCGCCCGGCCGAGGGCGACCGGCAGGCTCGACCATCCCCGCAACACCCGGGTGTCGCGCCTGGTTCCGACCCCGGCGGCCCGCGCGTCGGGGAAACGCTCGAAGAAGGCCCGCAGTCCGACCTCGCCCTCGGCACGAGCCAGCGCAGCGCCCAGACAGAAATGCCGTCCGCCGGAGAACGCGAGATGCCGACCCGCATTGGGGCGTTCGATGTCGAAGCGATGCGGATCGGGAAACACCGACGGGTCCCGGTTGGCGGCGGCCAGGTAGAGCAACACGACATCGCCCTTGTTGATCTGCCGTCCCGCCAGTTCGACGTCCGCGAGAGCCTTGCGCACGGTCAGCTGTACCGGCGAATCCAGCCGCAGAATCTCTTCGACGGCGTTGGGCCACAGGTCGGGGCGTGCGTGCAGGGTGTCCAGATGCTCAGGAGTGTCGAGCAACATCCGAATTCCGTTGCCTAACAAGTTGACTGTGGTTTCGAATCCGGCAGCCAGGACCAGCGCGGCGATCGCGGTGAGCTCGCGTTCATTGAGATATGTTTCGGCAGAACCGCTTTCGGCTGCCACAATCAGCTGACTCATCAAATCGTCGCCTGGATTGCGGCGCAACCGCTGCAGGTGCTCGGCCAGCCAGGTGTCAAAACCCGCGATACCTTGTTGCACCGTGCGGTATTGACGCCAGGGCAGTCCGACGTCCAGGCTCGGCGCCGCCAGCTCGCCGAACCGCAGCACGCGCGGTCGGTCACGCTCGGGGACGCCCAGGATGTCGCTGATGATGGCGACCGGAAGTTGTGAGCAGTACCGCTGGACGACGTCGACCACACCCGTCTCGTCGGCCAGCGCATCCAACAGGTTGGCCGCGGTCTCCTCGACCCGGTCGCGCAGCGCCGCGACCGCCCGCGACGTGAACACGGCCGAGACCGATTTGCGGTAGCGCGTGTGATCCGGCGGTTCGGTGGCCAGCAGCGAGGGCTCGCGCAGCGGGTGCAGCAGTTCGTCGCGGGCCCGGCGCTCCACCCACCGCACCGGAGCCGGCAGATTCGATCCCAGCACCAGCACCCGGAAGTCGTCGGACCGCAGCAGGCCATGGATGACGCCATGGTCGACGGCCAGATAGCCGACCCGGCTGCGTAGCAGGGGGCCCCGGGCGTGTAGCTCGTCGCAGAACGACACCGGATCGGACGCCACCGTCGGGTCGGCGATCAGTCTGGCCTGCATGTCTCCGCGCCGGCACCCGACCGCTGCGACGCCGCGGATGAACCCGTGCATCGCGAGCCAGTGCAGCCGTTCCTTCATCAGCACGAGGCGGTGATCGTGAAGTCGGTGGTGACGACCTTGTCGGGGTTGCTGCTGTTGATGCCGTATGCGCTACCGGTGATCGTGTACCGGCCGTTGCTGACGTCGGCGTGCGCGTCGCCCACGCCGCCTTGCCAGAAGCTTCCGGTGAATCCGTTGATGTTGCGGATCTTCACCCACTGCGGGATGGCCCGAGAAGCGCTGAGCAGCATCGTCGCCTCGACGTGGCCGTCCCGGTCCGGGATGTCGATGGTCCGATACGACTGCACCTGGCTGCAGGCGGGCGGGCGCGCCGCATGGGTTGCCCCGTTGATGGTCAGGTGGGCGGCACCCAGCGGTGTGGTCTGCGGCTCTGCGCACGCCGCGACCGTGGTGGCCACGATGCACGCGACCGGAACCCATTTGAACTGCACCACTTGCTCCTTTACTGCCGCTTCGGCATCAGGCCGGGCAGCGATTTGGCGATGCGGCCGCGGACGAACTCCGGGCTCAGCCCTTTGAGCACGTCGATCATCCGGATGCCCTTGGGCACGTACCAGTGCAGCCGCTTCGGATTGTGGTACGCCTGCCAGGCGGCTTCGGCCACACTGCTTGCCGGCATCAGCCGCAGCAGGCCCTTCTTGGGCGCCGTCGCACGCAACTCCTCGGCGGTCATCGGTGCGCCGCCGTCGCTGGAGTGGTTGGGCGTCGTGGTCAGGATCGCGGTGTCGATCAACCCCGGGAGAACGTCGGCGACGCGCACGCCGTGGCGCTGCCATTCCACGCTCAGCGCCTCGGTCAGGCCTTTGACCGCGTGCTTGGTCGAGGAGTAGACGGCAATGCGCGGCATCCCGTACGTGGCCGACGACGACGAAGTGGAGAACATCAGACTGCCGGGGGTTTTCTTGAGGTAGGGCAGTGCGCCGTACGCGCCGGTCAGCACGGATTTGTAGTTGACCTCGACCACACGCATCGTGGCCTCGTAGGGCACATCCTCGAACCAGCCGGATTCGCCGATGCCGGCGTTGTTCCACATCATGTCCAGCCCGCCGTCGGCGTTGCCGGCGCAGAAGTCGGCCAGGGCAGCGTCCAGATCGGATTTGACCGTGACGTCGACGGTGCGCGTCCACAGACGATCGTCGCCGAGCTCCTGGGCGAGGCCTTTCAGGCCGTCGGCATTGCGGTCCACCGCGCCGACCCGCCAGCCGTTGGCGTGGAAGAGCCGGACTCCTTCGCGGCCCATGCCACTGCCCGCGCCGGTGATGAAGACCGATTGAGTGACGCCCGGCATGCACGCCTTTCTTGTCAGCCCGCCTCGACCAGATCTTTGATGCGATTCAGCGTCTTGGTCATATCACGGACGTTGCGGCGCTGGCGCAGGAAACCGCCGAGCAACCAGTAGACGCCGACGAACGGCGACGGGCTCATCCGGAACGACTCGGTGACGTCGGTGCCGCCGTCGGCGGGGGCCAACCGGTAATGCCAGTTATTCACCGCCCGGTCGCCGACATAAACCGCAAAACCGAATTCACGGCCCGGTTCACAAGCGGTGACTTTGCACGTCGTCCAATAAACCGGACCTATTTCATTTCGCCGCACATGCCCACGAAATTTCGCGCCGAGTGCCGGGCCGGTCGCATTGCCGGTCCACTCCGCTTCCATTACTTCGGGGGAGAACCGGCCAGTGTTACGCACATCCGCGATCAAATCCCAGATCTTGTCCGCTGGCGCCGCCATGTGGACCGTTGCCGAACCTTCCATGACCCGATCCAAACACATGTCCGGACCGGGTCATAGACCCAGCCGATGTTGCTATCAGTGCGGAATGCTCGCCTGAATAAGACCGTTGATGATCTCCTTGATGCCCTGCGCGGGGTGCGAGTACCACCCGATCGGCAGGCCCGAGTCGGCGCCGCACTTCGGCCACGGTTCCACGCCTTGATCAGCGAAAAGCCGGTTGGCAACTGCGATCTGCTGTTCGCGAGAGGCTGCGGCGGGGTTGCCCACACCGCCGTAACTGGCCCAGGTCTGAGGCTTGAACTGCAGCCCGCCGTAGGCGCCGTTTCCGGTGTTAGCGTGCCAGTTGCCGCCGGACTCACACTGCGCGATCGCGTCCCAGTTGGGTGTCGGCGCCGCACCAGCCTCGGCGGTCGCTGGCCCCAGTGTCGCTGCGACGATCCCGCCCACGATGGCGTACTTGACGAGAGGCTTCCCCAAGTTTCTCATGTCAAGCAATTCGCCATGTGTCCAGGAAGCGTTACCGTTTCGAGTCATTGACGGGATAAGAAATTTATGGCATTTCTATGGCAGCGAGATATGCGCACCCCACGCACCCGCGGCCGTACAGCGGTGAATAACTACGCGCAATAAGACTGCGTAGCTAACGACAGCGCACGCTGATAGAGGCCGTCGAGTTGCTCGGTGTGGGTAACGGCGTTCCTGGCGATCTGGAGCTGCCCGCCGCAGCCGGGCGAATGCAGCACGTCGGCTTGCGCCACGATCTGCGTCAGCATCGTCTGATTGAGTCCGTCGATCGTCGACCGCGACGCGGCGAGATCCGGTGCATTCGCCGGCGCACTGGACGGGTTGAGCTTCCAGTCCGCGAAGCGGCTGTACTCGATCGCTTCGGTGGCGTTGATCTGGTCGTTGAACACCCGGGTGACGTAGTCCGGGTCAAGGTGCTCATCGGCGGCATCCGCACTCAATGCGGCCAGTTCTTGTTGCACGCGGGCCGGATCCTCAATAGCGCCATGCGAATTCCACTTGAAGGCCGCGACGGGCTCGGCGACCCGCAATCGTCGAGCGGCGGCGTCGACCAGGTCGGTCAGCGCGCCGGCATCGGCTCGAGCCGGGATAACGGGCAATGTGACCACCGTGAGTGCAATGGCCCATAACGCGCTACTGCGCCTGACGAATGCCGTCAGGCGCAGTAGCGAAGTGCCGTGAATGGGACGGATTATCCGCCGCCTCCGGGGGAGGCGCCCAATGTGGTCTGCAGGTCACCCTTCATCGCCTGCAGCTGGGCACCCCAGTATTCCCAGCTGTGTGTTCCGTAGTTGGGGAAGTTGAACACGGCGTTGTGGCCGCCCGCTGCGTTGTAGGCGTCCTGGAACTTCTTGTTGACGCCGATCATGAAGTTGCTCTCCAGGAACGTTGCCGGCAAGTTGGCGCCGCCCAGTTCGTTCGGGGTCCCGTTACCGCAGTAGACCCAGAGCCGGGTGTTGTTGGCGACCAGCTGGCCGACGTTGACCAAGGGGTCGTTGCGTGTCCAGGCGGGGTCGCTATCCGGCCCCCACATGTCTTCCTTCTTGTAGCCACCGGCATCGCCCATCGCCAGGCCGATCCAGCCCTGCCCGGTGGACGGGCTGAGGTAACCGGACAGCGAAGCAGCGTAGATGAACTGAGCAGGGTGGTAGATCGCCAGGTTCATCGCCGACGCGCCCGCCATCGAGATTCCGACCGCGGCGCTGCCGTTCGCCTTGACGCCCTTCTGCGACGACAGATAGCCGGGCAGCTCGCTGGTCAGGAACGTCTCCCATTTGTAGGTCGAACAACCGGCCTTGCCGCACGCGGGGCGGTACCAGTCGGTGTAGAAGCTGGACTGTCCACCGACCGGCATGACGATCGACAGGCCGGACTTGTAGTACCACTCGAACGCGGGCGTGTTGATGTCCCAGCCGTTGTAGTCGTCCTGAGCCCGCAACCCGTCGAGCAGGTACACGGCGGGCGAGCCGTCGCCGCCGCTCTGGAATTGGACCTTGATATTGCGGCCCATCCCCGCCGACGGCACTTGCAGGTATTCGACGGGCAGGCCAGGCCGCGAAAATGCATTCGCGCTCGCCGCTCCACCGGCAAGACTGATCAGACCCGGCAGCGTCACAGCCGCTGCCGCACCGACCAAAAGCCGGCGCCCCCAGGCCCGGATCTTCTCGCTCACGTCTGTCATACCTGCGCCCCTTGTCGGTTATATGTCGTCGCGTGGTGCCCTCGGCAGAATTTACCGTGTGAATAGGCCAAATGTCGATTGAGACGCGTTGTCATCTCAGTTTTGTATCACCTGGTGTCAGGAATAAACGTGGCGCGTTAACTGGTCGGCAAAGTTGTGGTCGGTGCCCGGATCCGACGCCACGCTTTTTCGCACGCAAAATGCCAGGTGGGGACGCTTTTGCGGACACCGAGCGCAGGGGCAACCGCACGCGACAACGGAAGCTACAAAGCGCCGGTAATCTAACGCCGCACCGATTTCGACACGCCCAAGCCGGCACCGTCAAACGGCGCAACAGATAGCCACTTTGTCCCGTGGTACGCCGCCGGCGAGCCGGCGCCGCCGCAGTTGACGTGCTCGACAATTAGTCGGATATCGCCGCCAGCGGCGTGTCAACCCGGGTTTCCCCAGGATCTGATATCGGTGCAGCCGAACCCGCCGCGACCGCGTAGGCTCACTCGAAGCAAGCCGATGGAGACCGACGCTAACCCGGTCCGTTCCGGCCCTCTCGAATCACCGCACCAGCGGACTTTCCGGTGCGCGCTGGTGCTGCAGGGTGGCCGGGGCCCGGGACGATTGAGGTGCGAAAACTTTGGAAACGGTTCTAGGGCTATCACTGACGCCGACCACCTTCGGGTGGGTCCTCGCCGAGGGGCACGGCGCAGACGGCACGATCCTGGACCATCAGGAGTCGGCGCTGTGCGCCGACCACGGCGTCCCCGCCGTCAGCACCGCCGACCAGGTCGCGCAGCAGGTACTGCGGGTAGACGCGCAGGCCGGCGCCAGCGAGCACCATCTGCGCGTGATCGGCGTGACCTGGAACGACGAGGCCGCCGCCCAAGCCGCGCTGCTCCTGGAGGCTTTGACCGACGCCGGCTTCGACAATGTCGTGCCGATTCGGCTACTCGAAGCGGTCGAAACGCTGGCGCTGGCCATTGCGCCCGTGATCGGGTACGACCAGACCGCGGTCTGCGTTCTCGAACACCAACGGGCGACCGTGGTGATGGTCGACAGCCACGACGGCGAGGCGCAGACGGCCATCAAGCACATCAGCGGCGGCTTCGACGGTCTGCGCTCCTGGCTGACCGGAATGTTCGACCGCACCGGATGGCGCCCGGGCGCGGTTGTGGTGGTCGGCGCGGACGCCGACATCGACGGGTTCTCCTGGCAGCTCGAAAAGGCGTTGCCGGTACCGGTTTTCGCGCAGACCATGGCGCAGGTGACCGTCGCGCGCGGCGCGGCGCTGGCGGCGGCCCGAAGCACCGAGTTCACCGACGAACAGCTGGTCGCTCGCACCGCCGAGCCCGCTCCTGTCAAAGCACCGCCGCGGCCCGGACGGTTGTCCTACGCGGGGGCGGCGACCGCGTTGGCCGCCGGTACCGTCACCTTCATCTCGTCGCTGGCCGTCGCCGTCGGCATCCAGTTCGCGCCGCAGGCCGCACACGCTCCGTCGAAGCACGTCGCGCACGGGCCCATACCGCAAGTCGCCGAGGCCGGCCCGCCCGCCGTGGCGCCCCCACCGGTCGAGCCGTCCCCGCCGCGATCGGTCCCCACCGGCGAACCCGTTTCGAGGCAAGGTGTCTCGGAAGGGGAGCAGGGCGCTCCGGCCGAGCAGCAACCCGACCCGAACGGCCCGCAGCCCTACTTGACGCGGGTGCTCGAGCACATCCCCGGCGACGCGGGCTAGGCCTGCCGAATCGCGCTGCAGTAGTAGGTATCGGTAGCCAAACCGCCTGCGGCCAAGGGTATCTCGCGTAACCCGTTGGCCGCGAACAAGTCATTCAGCGTCTTGGTCTCTGTCGTCCACCCCTGCCGGCCCAGATACTCGGCGACATCGTTGCGCTCGACGTCATAGCGCAGGTCGGCCAGCTCCACGTCGAACCCGTGTCCGCGCCAGCGCTCACCGGCGATCGCCACCATGTCCGGCGCGGGCTGGCCGTTTTCATCCGGTCGGTTGCCGAAGATTTCAGCGGCCAGCCGGCTTCCCGCCGCGCTGAGATCGCCGATGCTGTCCAACAGGCGATCCTGGGCATCGGGCGGCAGGAACGCGAGCAGGCCCTCGGCGATCCAGGCGCTGGGCTGGTTGACGTCAAAACCGGCCTCCCGCAACGCCGTTGGCCAGTCTTGACGTAGGTCGATCGGCACTGCCCGCAGCTCGGCTGTCGGCCGCACATCCAGATCGGACAACGTGGCGGTCTTGAACTCGATCACTTCGGGCTGGTCAATCTCGAAGACGGTGGCCCCGGTCGCCCACGGCAGCCGGTAAGCCCGCGCATCCAAGCCCGAGGCCAGAATGACGGCCTGGCGGATTCCGGCATCCATCGCGTCCCGGAAGAACGCGTCGAAGTAGCGCGTCCGCGCGCCCATCAGGTCGGCCATTTGTTGCAGACCCCAGGCGTCATCGGCGGCATCGATGTCGGCCGCGTCGATGTCCCCGTTCACCCATCGGGTGAGGAACTCAATGCCCACCGCCCGCACCAACGGCTCGGCGTAGGGATCGTCGATCAACGGCTTGTCGGCCTTGGTGGCCACCGCCCGGCCGGCGGCGACCATCGTGGCGGTCGCTCCGACACTGGTGGCCAAGTCCCACGAATCATCTTCTGTACGAGGCATTTCGGCTCCTTCCGACGCGCCAAGGCAAGAACTACTTAGCGACGTTAATGAATCCATTCCGAGGATACACGCGCCCGCGAGTACGGCCGGTGGAGATCAACCGTCCTTGCCGTGAACCCCGGTGAACGTCAATGCCACCTCGTCGGCGACCTGGACAGCACCCATCAGCAGCGAGTACGGCTTGATGCCGTAATCAGATTGAGTGATCGCCGTTTGCGCCGACATCCGCCACGTGTCGCCCAGATCCTCGGTACGCAAGTCGATTACGTGCTCGCGCCGGTTTCCCCGGATTTCGAGTACCCCGCTGAGACGGTAACCCTGCTCGTCCGGTTCGACGACGTCGGCGGTGAAACGGATCTCCGGAAAGCGGCCGGCATCCAGCGAATTCAAGGCGTTCGAACGCACCAGGGCTTTCTCGGGGCCGGACAGCCCTTTCACCCCGCCCTTACTGCCGACTACTTCGAACGAGTCGGTCTCGACGACGAGCGCCGCGGCTACCGGATCCGCGCCGGACCAGGTGACCGTCGCCCGCCAGCGCGTCGTAATGGTCTATCGCTCAGCTAATTTCGACGAGGAAGTGTTCGACGACCCGTTCTCCTTCAACATCCTGCGCGACCCCAACCCGCATGTGGGGTTCGGTGGCACCGGCGCCCACTACTGTATCGGGGCAAACCTGGCGCGCATGACGATCGACCTGATGTTCAACGCGATCGCCGACGCGATGCCCGATCTGGAATCGGTCGGCAAACCTGAGCGGCTGCGTTCGGGCTGGCTCAACGGAATCAAGCACTGGCAGGTGGATTACCACACCGTGTGAATACAGTCGGTCTGTGACCCACACCTGGACTCTCGACGCTGCTGACGGCGAGTTGCTTCTTCATACCGGTGTCAAGGGTCGCGCGGCACGGATGGGGCATCGCCTCGCGATAGCGATGACGCGCTGGCGGGCGACGGTCACCTGGTCCGGCGCGGATCCGGTAGCCGCGGCGCTCGTCGTCGAGACCGACTCGT
>NZ_LZSC01000077.1 GCF_001665235.1 Mycobacterium sp. 1100029.7 | reverse complement strand
TTCCCAAGGCTTCGGCGCCTCAGGCCCCCGCTACGGCTTCAAACCCACCGTCATGGCCCGCCCACCCTTCGCCGGGTGACCTCCAGTCGGCGCACTCGAGCGAACGCATCGTGGGATTCATATATGTGCAGGCAGACGACCTACATGCCGACCTTGCGCGGCGTGCAACGAAACAGCGCGAGATTTCTACTCGGTGGCCGGCGTTGCGGCCATTCGTGGAGCGCCTGCCAGTTACATCTGACAACGGGGGAGGGCCGCCTGTGCCAGAACTGTGATTGGGCTGCTCAGGGCCCCCAAACAGGCCCAAACGCTGTTACTGTGTCGTTACTGAAAGTGAATTCGCCGTACCGTTCCGTGAACAATTGTGAACGGGCGGTCTGCGGACCAGGCTTAATCGAACAAGGTCATCTACTCTCATGCAAGAGAGTTGGGGAATACGGAGGAGGAAAATATGTCGTTCGTGACGACACAGCCCGAGGCTTTGGCCGCGGCAGCCGGAACCCTGCAGGGAATCGGAACTGCACTTAGCGCCCAAAACGCGGCTGCGGCGGCCCCGACGACCGGGGTGGTGCCGGCGGCAGCCGACGAGGTTTCGGCTCTTACGGCGGCGCACTTTGCCGCTCACGCACAGATGTACCAGGCAGTCAGTGCTCAGGCTGCGGCGATTCACGAGCAGTTCGTGAACACGCTGTCGACGAGCTCGGGCTCCTACGCCTTGACTGAGGCCGCCAACGCAGCCGCTGCCGGCTGACGGTTCGCTCATTTGAGGTTGCGGACGTCCACATTGAAGTGGGCTCTGACCAGTCACCCAGCGGTCGGGCAACCCGTCTACCGAGTAGACGGTCCGGTGGGTTCTGGTTCGAGGGGGGCTTCGAGGGAGGCAGCGTCCTACGACATCAAGTTCGGCAGTTGCATCAAGGCTCGTAGCTGATCCGAACATCACTGTCCATCACAACAAAATCTCGGCTAGCAAAGAATTAAGGAGAAAGGCACATGGCAACACGTTTCATGACTGACCCGCACGCGATGCGTGCGATGGCGGGGCGTTTTGAAATGCACGCGCAGACGGTGTCGGACGAGGCCCGCAAGATGTGGTCGTCGTCGATGAACATCGCCGGTGCGGGCTGGAGTGGTCAGGCTCAGGCGACCTCGTACGACACGATGGGTCAGATGAACCAGGCGTTCAACAACATTGTCAACATGCTCCACGGCGTGCGTGACGGACTCATCCGTGACGCCAACAACTACGAGACCCAAGAGCAGGCCTCGCAGCAGGCCCTCGGCCACTAGTCGTAATACCTACGACTGCGTAACCTTCAGACTTTAGGAGAAAAACGCTATGAGCATTAACTACCAGTTCGGCGATGTCGACGCCCACGGCGCGCTGATCCGCGCGCAGGCCGCTTCGTTGGAGGCCGAGCACCAGGCCATCGTTCGCGATGTGCTTGCTGCGGGTGACTTTTGGGGCGGCGCCGGTTCGGTGGCTTGCCAGGAGTTCATCACCCAGTTGGGTCGCAACTTCCAGGTGATCTACGAGCAGGCTAACCAGCACGGCCAGAAGGTGCAGTCTGCCGGCAACAACATGGCCAGCACCGACAGCGCCGTCGGGTCCAGCTGGGCCTGACGACCAAAACTTCAGGCGCGGCAGCACACCGAAGAAAGGTGTGCTGCCGCGTCCTGCGGTTACCGTGCACGACGAATTACCGAGGTACTGATGGACCAGCAGAGCACTCGCACCGATATCACCGTTAACGTCGACGGCTTCTGGATGCTCCAGGCATTACTGGACATTCGGCACGTCGCCCCCGAACTGCGGTGCCGTCCATATGTATCTACCGACAGCAGTGACTGGCTCAACGATCACCCCGGCATGGCGGTGATGCGTGAGCAGGGCATAGTCGTCGGCGACGAGGTCAACGAAGAAGTCGCGGCCCGGATGCGAGTGCTCTCCGCGCCCGATCTCGAGGTCATCGCGCTGCTGTCCCGCGGCAAGCTCCTCTACGGCGTCGTCGACGACGAAAGCCAGCCGCCGGGATCTCGCGACATTCCGGACAACGAGTTCCGGGTGGTTCTGGCCCGCCGCGGCCAGCATTGGGTCTCGGCCGTGCGGGTGGGTTCCGACATCACCGTCGACGACGTCGCCGTGGCAGACAGTGCCTCGATCGCGGGGCTCGTCCTGGATGGTCTGGAGTCGATCCACCACGCCGAGCCGGCGGCCATCAACGCGGTCAACGTGCCGCTGGACGACATGCTGGAAGCCACCAAGTCGTGGCAAGAATCCGGCTTCAACGTCTTCTCGGGTGGCGACCTGCGCCGGATGGGCATCAGTGCCGCCACCGTTGCCGCACTGGGACAAGCACTTTCGGACCCGGCCGCAGAGGTTGCTGTCTACGCGCGCCAATACCAAGACGACGCGAAAGGCCCCAGCGCCTCGGTGCTGTCGCTCAAGGACGGGTCGGGCGGTCGGATCGCCCTTTATCAACAAGCGCGGACGGCGGGTTCGGGAGAAGCCTGGCTCGCTATCTGTCCAGCCACCCCGCAGCTCGTGCAAGTGGGCGTGAAGACGGTGCTGGACACGCTCCCCTATGGGGAATGGAAGACCCACAGCAGGGTCTGACGAGACGGTCAAATGTTAAGCCGTGTAACGCTTTTGAACTTAACGTGCGGCAGCGCCGCGAAGGCGTCATACTGCTCTAATAATCGGCACCAATTGTGAAAGTCAGTGTCACCAAGATCATCAATCGCGAGGCGGGCTAAATGAAATTGGAAAACGTCGAACTACTACTTACCGACGGCTCGGTGAGTAGATCGACAATCCTCTCCGCGCGACCGATGACCCACACTCATACATTCATCACGACAGGGGGTGCAGCCCGATGACTGCGGTAGCTGACGCGCCACAGGCTGATATCGAGGGAATCTCACAGCCACGGGCAGTCGTAGTCGGCATCATGGCCGGCGAGGGTGTCCAGATCGGCGTGCTACTGGACGCGAACGCGCCGGTCTCGGTGATGACCGAACCGCTGCTCAAGGTGGTCAACAGCCGATTGCGCGAGCTCGGCGAGACCCCGCTGGAGGCGACCGGTCGCGGCAAGTGGGCGCTGTGCCTGGTCGACGGGTCGCCGCTGCGGGCCACCCAGTCGCTGACCGAGCAGGAAGTCTACGACGGCGACCGACTGTGGATCCGGTTCATCGGGGACACCGAGAAGCGCTCCCAGGTCGTCGAGCACATCTCCACCGCGGTCTCGCAGAACCTGAGCAAGCGCTTCGCCGCGATCGACCCGGTGGTCGCCGTGCAGGTCGGTGCCTCGATGGTGGGTGCCGGCGTGGTCGTCGCGTCGCTGCTGCTGGGCTGGTGGCGCTGGCACCACAACTCGTGGCTGACCACGATCTACTCCGCCGTCATCGCGGTGCTCGTGCTGGGCATCTCGCTGATGCTGCTGATGCGCGCGCAGACCCAGAACGACCGTCGCGTCGCCGACGTCATGCTGGTCAGCAGCCTGGTGCCGCTGGCCATCGCCGCGGCCGGGGCGCCACCCGGGGGAGTCGGTTCGCCGCATGCGGTACTGGGCTTCGGCGTCCTGACCATTTCTTCGCTGTTGGCTCTGCGATTCACCGGACGCCGGTTGGGCCTGTACACCGCACTCGTCACGATCGGCGGGATCGCCACCATTGCGGCCCTGGCCCGGATGGTCGCCATGACCAGCGCGGTCACCATGCTCACCACCATCGTGCTGGTCAGCGTCATCGGTTACCAGTGCGCCCCGGCGATGTCGCGGCGACTGTCGGGCATCCGGCTTCCGGTGTTCCCGTCGGCCACCAGCCGGTGGGTGTTCGAGGCTCGTCCCGACCTGCCCACCACCGTGGTTCGCAACGACGGCGGCCCGCCGGTGTTGGAGGGACCCGCCTCCGTGCGCGACGTGCTGCTGCAAGCCGAACGTGCCCGCTCGTTCCTGACGGGCCTACTGCTCGGGTTCGGCGTTCTGATGGTGGTCTCGCTGACCGGCCTGTCGGACCCGCACACCGGACAGCGTTGGCTGCCGCTGCTGCTGGCCGGTTTCACCGCAGGCTTCCTGATGCTGCGCGGCCGCTCGTATGTGGACCGCCTGCAGGCGATCGCCTTGGCCGGGACGTCGGTGCTGATCGTCGGCGCGGTCGTGGTGCGTTACGCGCTCGAGCTGCAGTCGCCGCTGTCGGTGTCGGTCTGCGTGGCGATCCTGGTGCTGCTGCCCGCGGCGGGCCTGGTGTCTGCGGCTGTCGTCCCGAACAGTGTCTACAGCCCGCTGTTCCGCAAGTTCGTGGAGTGGATCGAGTACGTCTGCCTGATGCCGATCTTCCCGCTGGCCTTGTGGTTGATGAATGTTTATGCAGCAATCCGGTACCGGTAACGGCAAGGTGTGGCGTGATCGCGCTTCCCGTGCGGCTGTTGCCGCACTCCTGCTGACGTCGGGTGCGCTAGCCGGTCTTCCGCCCGCGTCCGCGATTTCGCCGCCGCAGATCGATCCGGGGGCGGTGCCGCCGGACGGTCCGCCCGGGCCGCCGGCGCCGATGAAGCAGAACTCGTACTGCACCGAGGTCGGCGTGCTGCCCGGCACCGACTTCAAGCTGCAGCCGAAGTACATGGACATGCTGAATCTGCAGGAGGCCTGGCAGTTCGGTCGCGGCGCGGGAGTCAAAGTCGCCGTCATCGACACCGGTGTCACCCCGCATCCGCGGTTCCCGCATCTGATCCCCGGCGGTGACTACGTCATGGGTGGGGACGGGCTGTCGGACTGCGACGCCCACGGCACCATCGTGGCGTCGATGATCGGTGCGGCACCGGCGAATGGCGCGCCGCCGCCGCCGGCCGGACCACGCAAGCCGGTCACCATTCCCACCACCGAGGCACCGCCCAAGGCGCCTCCGCCGCAGACGGTGACGTTGTCGCCGTTGCCGCAGACGGTGACGATGGTGCCCGCGCCGCCCCCGGACCAGAATCAGCAGGGAGCCCCGCCGTGGGCGCCCGCGCCGCCGCCACCGCCGCAGCAGGCGCCGGCACCCGGTGGCCCGGCCCCGGCACCCGGTGGGCCGTCCCCGGCCGGTCCGCCGCCCGGCCCGGCGAACCCGGGAACCGCCAACCACGGCGGCGGCACGGTGACGATCCCCAGCTACTCCGGTGGCGGGCAGGTCGTTCACGTCGGCAGCCCGCGGCCGCTGGCGCCGACACCGACGCCCGCACCGCCGCCTCCGGCACCTCCGCCACCGCCACCCGGCTCGTCGGCGCCGGACGCCTACAGCGGTATCGCCCCGGACGTCGACATCATCTCGATTCGCCAGTCCAGCCAGGCCTTCGGCCTCAAGGACGCCTACACCGGCGACGAGGACCCGCAGACCGCGGCGAAGATCACCGGCGTCGAGACGATGGCCCGCGCCATCGTGCACGCCGCCAACATGGGCGCGTCCGTGATCAACATTTCCGACGTCACCTGCATGAGCGCGCGCAACATCATCGACCAGCGTGCGCTGGGCGCGGCGGTCCGTTACGCAGCCGTGGACAAAAACGCCGTCATCGTGGCCGCCGCCGGTGACACCAGCAAGCGCGACTGCAAGCAGAACCCGATCTTCGATCCGCTCAAGCCGAAGGATCCGCGCGACTGGAACGCCGTCACCACCGTGGTGACGCCATCCTGGTTCAGCGATTACGTCCTGACGGTCGGCGCGGTGGACGCGGCCGGTCACCCGCAGACCCAGGGCGCTCAGGGGCAGGGCCCGTCGAGCGTCGCCGGCCCGTGGGTGGGTATCGCCGCACCGGGTAGCGACGTGATCGGGCTGTCGCCTCGCGACGACGGTCTGATCAACGCGATCGACGGGCCGGACAACTCGCTGCTGGTTCCCAGTGGCACCAGCTTCTCGGCCGCGATCGTGTCCGGGGTGGCCGCGCTGGTCCGCGCCCGGTACCCGCAGCTGTCCGCCTATCAGGTGGTCAACCGGCTGGAGCGCACCGCCAGGGCGCCGGCCCGCGGTGTGGATAACCAGCTGGGGTACGGCGTCGTCGACCCGGTGGCCGCCCTGACGTGGGACGTGCCCGACGGGCCGCTGAAGCCACCGCAGCAGCTGTCGATACCGTTGAACGTGCCGAAGCCGCCCCCGCACCGCGACATGGTGCCGGTGTGGGTAGCCGCCGGGGGGTTGACCGGAGCACTACTGATAGGCGGCGCAGTATTCGGTATCGCGACGTTGATGAAGCGTCGCAGGCGGCAACAGTGAGGGCGGAGCGGTAACCAATGAAGGCTCAGCGCAGGTTTGGGTTGTCTTTGTCGTGGGCGCGGGTCACGGTCGTGTTCCTGGTCGTGATCGCGATTCTGTTGATCGCCAGCCACTGCCCCGACTCGTGGCAGGGCCAGTACCGCATCGCGTGGTGGGTCGGAGTCGGCATCTCGGCGATCATCGTGCTGCTCTCGCTGGTCACGCATCACGGCCTGACCGTGACCTCCGGCCTCGCCGGTTGGCTGTGGGACTGGTCGGCTGACCCGGGTACCACGCTGGCCGCCGGCTGCACGCCCGCGCTGGATTACCAGCGCCGCTTCGGGCGCGACAAGGTCGGGGTACGCGAGTACGACGGCCGCCTGGTCACGGTGATCGCACTCGACGGTGACGACGACCCGGCGACCCGGCACCGCCCGCGCAGCGCGCCGCCGGCCAGCCTGTTGGTGCGCTCGGTCGCCACCGGGCTGCGCCAGTTCGACGTTCATCTCGACGGCATCGACATTGTTTCGGTGCAGATGCGCCGCGGCGGCAATGCCGCCGAGCTGTCCAAGCTGGACAAGCTGGGCCCCGAGGAGTGGGGCTTGGTCAGCGAGCAGCCCGCCTCGTATGTGCGCCGCACCTGGCTGGTGCTGCGGATGAACCCGCAAGCCAACGTCGCCGCGATCGCGGCTCGTGACTCGCTGGCCTCCACGCTGGCCGCGGCCACCGAACGGCTGGTCCAGGACATCGACGCGCCCGGCTGCACGGCCCGGCCGCTGACCTCCGAGGAGATCGCCGAGGTCGACAGCGCGGTGCTGGCCGACCTGGAGCCGACGTGGAGTCGGCCCGGGTGGCGTTACCTCAAGCACTTCAACGGGTTCGCCACCAGTTTCTGGCTGACCCCGTCGGACATCACCACCGAGACGCTCGAGGAGCTGTGGCTGCCCGACGCCGAGGCGACCGTGGTGACCCTGCAGCTCACCGCCGACGACGGCCAACCCGAGGTCGCGGGCTGGGTGCGCTATCACAGCGACAGCCGGCTGCCCCGTGGCGTGTCGTCGGGACTCAACCGGCTCACCGGCCGCCAGTTGGCCGCCGTGCGCGCCAGCCTGCCCGCCCCCACGACGCGCCCGTTACTGGTCGTGCCCGCTCGGGAACTGCTCTCTGACGACGACTTAGTTCTTCAGGTAGGCCAGGTGCGGGAGGGCGCTGAGCGCTCGCTTGCCGGTCAATGAGCCGCCCGCAATCGGCGGCGGAGGACGCCCGCAACGCAATGATCGCCGGGCTGCTGGCGTCGGGAATCTCCGTCAACGGATTACAGCCCAGCCATAACCCGCAAGTGGCGCTGCGGATGTTCACCACCGCCACCTCGCTCGACCCGGCGATGTGCGACGCCTGGCTGGCGCGGCTGCTGGCGGGGGAGCAGAGCGTCATCGAAGTCCTCGCCGGAGCGTGGTCGTCGGTCAGCACGTTCGGGTGGGAGATCCGGCGGCTCGGCGTCACCGAGTTGCAGTTCCACCCCGACGTCTCCGATGGGCTGTTCCTGAAGCTGGCGGTCATCAGCGTGGAGTCGCTCGCGTGTGCCTACGCCGCCGTGCTCGCGGAGGCCAAGCGCTACGAGGAAGCCGTAGAAATCCTCGATCGGGTCGAACCCCGACTGCCGATCGACGAAGAGCTGATCGCGTATGTGCGGGGCATCTTGTACTTCCGCACCCAACGCTGGCCGGACGTACTCAACCAGTTCCCCGAGGGAAAGATCTGGCGCAATCCCGAGCTGAAGGCCGCCGGCGCGGCCATGGCGACGACGGCGCTGGCGTCGCTGGGGGTTTTCGAAGAGGCGGTGCGGCGCAGCCAGGACGCGATCGAGGCGGACCGGGTGCCGGGCGCGGCCAACGTCGCGTTGTACACCCAGGGCATGTGCCTGCGGCACCTCGGCCGCGAGGAAGAGGCCGTCGAGGTGCTGCGCCGGGTCTACTCGCGCGACCCCAAATTCGCGCCGGCCCGCGAAGCTCTCGACAACCCCAACTACCAACTGATCCTGACCGACCCCAAGACCATCGAGGCCCGCACCAACCCGTGGGACCCGGACAGCGCACCGAGCCGCGAGCAGACCGAGGCGGCCCGGCAGGCCGAGACAGCCGCTAAGTACCTGGAAGAGGGCGACAACGAGCTCAACGCCATGCTGGGCATGGAACGGGCGAAACGGGAAATCAAGCTCATCAAGTCCACCACCAAGGTGAACCTGGCCCGCGCGAAGATGGGCCTGCCGGTGCCGGTGACCTCGCGCCACACCCTGCTGCTGGGTCCGCCCGGGACCGGAAAGACCTCGGTGGCACGCGCTTTCAGCAAGCAGCTGTGCGGGTTGACGGTGTTGCGCAAGCCCGTGGTGGTGGAGACCAGCCGCACCAAGCTGTTGGGCCGCTATATGGCCGACGCCGAGAAGAACACCGAGGAGATGCTCGAGGACGCCCTGGGTGGGGCGGTGTTCTTCGACGAGATGCACACGCTGCACGAGAAGGGCTACCAACAGGGTGACCCCTACGGCAACGCGATCATCAACACCCTGCTGCTGTACATGGAGAACCATCGCGACGACCTGGTGGTCTTCGGCGCCGGGTACGCCAAGGCGATGGACAAGATGCTCGACGTGAATCAGGGTCTGCGACGGCGCTTTTCGACCGTCATCGAGTTCTTCAGTTACACGCCCGATGAGCTGGTCGCGCTGACTCGTTTGATGGGTAACGACAACGACGACGTCATCTCCGAGGAATCCGCCCAGGAGCTGCTGCCGTCGTATACGAAGTTCTATCTCGACGAGAGCTTCTCCGAGGACGGCGACCTGATTCGCGGCATCGACACGCTCGGTAATGCCGGCTTCGTGCGAAACGTGGTGGAGAAGGCGCGCGACCACCGCAGTTTCCGCCTGGACGACGAGGATCTGGACGCGGTGCTGGCCAGCGATACGACCGAATTCAGCGAGCTGCAACTGCTGCGGTTCCGGGAGCTGACCGGTGAAGATTTACTGGAAGGACTCAGCGCGGCTGTTGCCGAGAAGAAGCCCGACTAACGCTTCGCCCTAACACCGCCGCGGGGCCGACGAATGGCGTCGGCGTTGCGGTGCGATGAATTGTTGCAAACGCATCGCAGCTAGCTTGACTCACCTTATGTTCGATGCCACGATGGCGTGTGCAAGCACCTCGTTAGGTGAGGCTTCCATACGGATACAGGCCACTGACCCCAAACGTCGAAAGACGCCCAGGGTCAGGACAGCTCTTCCCGGCTTAAGGGTTGAGCCCAAGTGGCTTCTGGCTTGGGTCAGCTGGATACGCAGTGTGGTGCCGAAGCTCTGATGAGAGGGGTGCCGGATCCGGCGAATCCGCCGGACATCCTCGCTCCTTCGTGCAGAATGGCATCTCGGTGTGCCCAGGCCTTGAGGAGGTGAGAGCGAAATTAGTCCCGGCGATAGTCCCTATTCACCATTCATGACGTTTCGTTCGAGCCGACCAGGGCATCTTCTTTGCCGACCGGCCGCGCCGAGTCTCCTACCCTTGCGAACTCGGTGGCTGTCTTAGCGCAGGCTGCCCCCCGGCTCACCCTGTTCCACGAGGAGAACTCCGATGAGCTCTGTCGACGTACAGACCAATGCCGGGTCGCATGCGGCCATCGAGGCAGCCAACGCTTCCGCTGCCTGTTAGCGCCAAGGGGGAATCATGCTGGATTTTTCGGCGCTACCGCCGGAAGTCAATTCGACCAGGATCTACACCGGCCCCGGATCGGGCCCACTGCTGGCCGCCGCTGCTGCCTGGAACACACTGGCAGCCGAAATGCGTTCGGCCGCAACCGCTTATGACTCGGTGCTCCGGGAGCTGACGACCGCCGGCTGGTACGGTCCGTCGTCGGCGTCGATGCTCGCCGCGGCCACACCGTATCTGACCTGGCTGAACGCGACTGCCGGCCAGGCCGAGCAGGCCGGTGCGCAGGCCAGCGCGGCCGCGTCGGCTTTCGAAGCCGCCTACGGTATGACGGTGCCGCCGCCGGTCGTTGCGGCCAACCGCACGCTGCTGGCGAACCTGGTGGCCACCAACATCTTCGGGCAGAACACCCCGGCGATTGCGGCCACCGAAGGCCAATACGGCGAGATGTGGGCTCAGGATGCCGGTGCGATGAACGGTTACGCGCTGGCGTCGAACTCCGCGTCGCAGATGACGCCGTTCACCTCGCCGCAGACGAACACCACTCCGGACGCGGCGCAGAGCCAGAGCAACGCGGTCAACCAGGCGGCCAACACCGCCGCGGGCAATGCCCGATCGCTGGCCTCGAACGTCTCGACCAATGACGTGACGGCTGCTGCCGTTCCGCAAGACCCGATCAGCGATTACCTGACCGGCTTCTTCGACGGGTCGAACAACACCGCCTTGGGCAATTTCCTCAACAGCAACTTCTTTGCCAACTCGATCCTGAACGGCACGATTGCCGGCGGTCCGTTCAATCCGCAGAGCATCATTTCGACCGTGGAAGGCTTCAACTTCCTGCAGACGACGGCCACGACGCTGGGCGGCCTGGACGACTTCAGCGCCGGCGCCGAAGCGGCCACCGCGAACCTGGCCTCGAACACGGTGGGGTCGGCGGGCCTGACCGGCGCGACGGCAGGGGTGGGCAACGCGCATCTGGTGGGGTCGATGTCGGTGCCGCAGAGCTGGGCCAATGCGGCCACGATCAGCGGCGCTCAAGGACCGGCGCCGGTCACCGGTCTCAGCGACATCGGGACATCGGCGCCACCGGCAGCCGGCGGCCCGGGCGGCGTCGCGGGCCCGCTCAATGGGACCGGGCGCCGGATGCGACGCGCCATCCCTCGCTACGGGTTTCGCCCCGTCGTCATGCCACGTCCACCGGCCGCCGGATAAGAGACTTCAGGAGAAGATGTCATGCTGAACTTTGGGGCGTTACCGCCAGAAGTCAACTCGACCAAGATGTACGCCGGTCCCGGATCGGGGTCGTTGCTGGCCGCGGCTGCCGCTTGGAATGCCATCGCTGCCGAAATGCGCACCGCGGCAACCAATTACGATGCTGTCATCAAGTCGCTCGTCAGCGAGAGCTGGCTCGGGCCGGCGTCGGCGAAGATGGCGGCCGCGCTGGAGCCGTACTTGGCGTGGATGACCACCACCGCCGCGCAGGCCGAGCAGGCCGGCACGCAGGCCAACGCGGCCGCCGCCGCGTACGAGGCCGCGTTCGCCGCGACCGTGCCCCCGCCGCTGGTCGCGGCCAACCGCACGCTGCTGGCGAATCTGGTGGCTACCAACATCATTGGCCAGAACACCGCGGCGATCGCGACCACCGAGGGCCAATACGGCGAGATGTGGGCTCAGGATGTCAACGCGATGACGAGCTACTCGGCCTCGTCGCAGTCGGCGACCCAGATGACCCCGTTCAGTCAGCCGCAGTCCGACACCACGACGGACGGCACCGAGCAACAGAGCAACGCGGTGGCCCGTGCCGCGAACAACTCCGGGATCTCGACACTGGCGGCCGTTACCGGGGACAACCCGTTCGAGCCCGGGTCGGGTTCGGACACCACCGGAATCTCGGGGCTGCTGAACACCTTCAGCAATTCGAACGAGAACCTGCTGGGGGCGTTCCTCAACAACAATGCGGTCTCTGGCCTGTCGAACGGGTTCACGACCAACGGCATCCTGAACCCGACGACGATGATCGACCCGGCCGCCACGGCCGCCGCGAACGCCGCCGTGCAGGGCGCGACGACGTCGGGGCTGGAGGACCTGTCCGCCGGACTCGCCAGCGCCGGACTGGCTTCCTCGACGACGAGCCTCGCCGGTGCCGGCGCGACGGCCGGCTTGGGACAGGCGAGCCTCGTTGGCGCCCTGTCGGTTCCGCCGTCCTGGGCCGGGAGCGGCGCGACGGTCAGCACCGTTGCCGCGACGACTCAGGTGGGCGCCGGGGCCTACCACAGCTTCGGCGCCGCCACCCCGATGGTGATGGAAGAAGCCGGGGGAGTGGGCATGCCCGGAGTGCCGCTGGCCGGGATCCCCGGCGCGCACGAAGACGAATTCGCCGACCCGATCTATGGGTTCCGTCCACGTGTCATCGGACGCCCGCCCGCCGCAGGTTAACCGCAGATGAAGGTACTACCGCTGCTGGCGAGCGGCGTCGTCGTGATCGGCTTGGCCGCACCGGCGCATGCCGACCCGTCCGACGACTCCTTCCTCGCCTCGCTCAACCAGGCGGGCATCACCTATCACGATCCGGAGCATGCGATCAAAGCGGGCCAGAAGGTGTGCGACTTGGCCAACTCCGGGACTTCGCAGCTCGACATCATCAGAGATATCCGGGATTTGAACCCGTCGTTCACGATGACCAAAGCCGCTCAGTTCGCCAAGGCCGCCGCCATGGCCTACTGCCCTGAGCGGTTGTCCACCGACAGCGGCGGCACCAACCCCGGTCCGGCCGGCACCACCCCCAGCCCCGAGGGCGGGCACTAGCAATCGCGGTGAGCCTAATTACGTCTCGTAGCAGTTTTCTATGTTTCCGTTAGGTGAAATCTGAGGGACCTTCCCGGTGACGTTATCGGTCAAATGGGCGCCTTCCCGACGGTGAACTCGGCACTGCCCGAGTTCGAAGCGATGCGCTTGCCGCAGCAAGCTTTTGGGATGCACCCCGGCGACGACCCGCTCGCGAGCTATTCTCGGTGACAATTCAGTGCTGCTTGAAAATGGGGCCGATGTCACTCGGACTCACCATTTTCCGCGCCGTCGAAATTTGTCTAATTAATTTTCATTCGGGCCACGGCTGACCATTTCTGACACAGGAAATTGCATATTTAATTCCGTTGCTGTCTAGAGTCCTCGTTGGCCACCAGGCGATAGTCGCTGGAATACCTAGATACCCGGAGCTAGCTGGCGTTTCACATGCATCAGATGTTAGCTGGACAGCGTCCCTGGCAGCAGTTATACACGTGTTGTTTAGCCGAATTCAATGTATTTGATTTGAGCTTCGGCGCGTTTGCGGCGACTGCGGCCAATACGCACCTACCATGGCGGCCAAAGGAGGGAGCGGAGGTTGTAAATGCTGGACTTCGGGGCGCTACCACCAGAGATCAACTCCGGACGAATGTATATGGGCGCGGGTTCGGGTTCCCTGATGGCGGCCGGCGCCGCCTGGGATGCGTTAGCTGCGGAGCTGCATTCCTACGCCGCGGCGTTTCGCGCGCGGATCGCGGGTCTGACCGTCGGCTCCTGGTCCGGGCCGGCATCCATTTCCATGAGCGCGGCCGTCGCACCCTATCTGGTCTGGGCGACGGCATCGGCGGCCCAGGCAGAGCAGGCGGCAATGCAGGCCAGGCTCGCCGCGGCCGCCTACGAAACCGCGTTCGCCGCGACGGTGCCCCCGCCGGTGATCGCCGCGAACCGCACCCTGGTGGCGACCTTGATCGCCACCAACCTCCTCGGCCAGAACACGGCGGCGATCGCGGCCGCCGAAGCGGACTACGCCGAGATGTGGGCCCAGGATGCCGTCGCGATGTACACCTACGCGGGCGCGTCGGCCGCGGCCACGCAACTGACGCCGTTCGTGGAGCCGCCCCAGACCACCGACCCGTCCGGGTTGGCCGATCAATCCGCGGCCGTCGCGCAGAGCACCGCCTCGTCGACGTCGGACATCGCCTCCCAGCTGTCGACGCTGATCACCACGACG
>NZ_LZSC01000076.1 GCF_001665235.1 Mycobacterium sp. 1100029.7 | reverse complement strand
TGTGATGAGTCGCGTCATCGGTTACAGCTGAGTCGCGTCATTGGTGACAGATTGCCCCGGCCATCGGCCGGGGCTTTTTTGTTGGTTGCGCCAGTAGTTGTGGTCGGGGTCGATGTGGTGGGTGCTCAGGACTTGATGGCCGGTTTTGCTGATGACGGTGACGGTGTGGTCGGCCACGAGGATCAGTACCGGGGTGTGGGCGTGGGTGATGCCGATGCCTAGATGGTGGAGTCGGCTGCCGTGGCGCAGGGTGAGTTTGCCGAAGGGGTCGACGGTGTCGTGGCGGATGCGGAAGTGGGTGCTGGGTTGGCCGCGGGGGTGGTCTTTGGGTCTGGCGTGGTAGGCCTGTTCGGGTGTGGTGTGTCCGTGGTGGGCGCGGTGTTCTCGTTGGGTGTTGTAGATGGCGCGGAAGGTGTCCAGCAGGGTTTGTAGGTCGGCGGTGGTGGCGGGGCGGGGTCGGGCGTTGAGCCAGCGTTTGAGGGTTTGGTGGAAGCGTTCGATTTTGCCTTGGGTTTGAGGGTGGTTGGGGTGGCCGTTTTTCTGGGTGATGCCCAGGCTGGCGAGGAGGCGTTCGAAGTCGTTGTGGCCGTGGGTGAATCGTGAAGTGTAGACGGTTCCGTTGTCGGTGAGAGTGGATGCGGGTAGGCCGTGGCGTTGTGCGGTTTCGGTGAAGCTGGCCACGACATCGCCGCCGTTGACCCGTCGGTAGGCGGTGCACGACAACAGGTAGCGGGAGTGGTCGTCGAGCCAGTTGAGGATCTCGATGTCGGTGCCGTCGGCCAGGGTCCAGTGGGTGAAGTCGGATTGCCAGCATTCGTTGGGTTGTTCGGCGGCGAAGCGGATGTAGGAGCTCTTGGGGCGCTTACGCGGTTGGGGCTCGATCAGGCCGTGGTGGTGCAGGATGCGACGGATCGTGGAGGTCGACGGAGCGGGCAAGCCTAGGCGAGCTAGCTGCGCTTGCAGGGTTACCGGGCCGGCGTCGAGACCCTCGGCGGTGAGTTGTTCGCGCAGCCGCACGACCGCAGTGATGACGTCGTCGCTGACCCTGCGTGGGTTGCTGGCAGGTCGGCGCGAGCGCGGGTCAACGGCGTCGAGGCCGCCGAGTTGGTAGCGCTTGAGCAGTCGGTAAACGTGTTGGCGCGATAGCCCGTAGGTCCGTGCTGCCGCGGAGACACTGAGGTGGCCGCTGGTGACTTCAAGAACGACAACTCGCGCCTTGGACATGAACCATGACTGTCACC
>NZ_LZSC01000075.1 GCF_001665235.1 Mycobacterium sp. 1100029.7 | reverse complement strand
CCCGAGCACCGGGGGTCGGGTATGGTCGCGCGCTACCGATATCTCGTCCGGTAATCCGGCCAACGCATCACGCCAGTACGTCAGCTCGGCTCGTCCCCATTCGCTTGGCGCATCAAATGCTTGGTGTTGCCAGAGTGCATAATCGACATACTGGATGGGCAGCGGCATCCACTGCGGCACAAGCGCCTTCAGTCGCGCCCGGTATGCGACCGTCAGGTCTTGTAAAACGATCCCCAGGGACGCATGGTCGATGATGATGTGGTGTACCAGTAGAAGCAGCACATGGGTATTCGAGTCGAGGGCCAACAAGGTGGCCCTGACGAGTGGCTCGGATTCCAGGGTGAACGCGTACCTACGTAGCTCGGCCAGCGTCTCGTCGACCTGGTCTGAGGCGACATCCGTGACCGGCAACTCCAACGTGAGCTCCGGCCTCGCGAATTGGTAAGGAACACCCTGGTAATCAGTGATATTCATGCGTAACGACTCGTGCCGTGCTACTACGTCATTGAGCGCCGCAGTGAGTACCGGGATGTCAAGCGGGCCATCGACATGCAGTCCGATTGCAATGTTGAGACCGCCACTGGCCCCTTCCATTCGATACTGAAACCACATAGCCAGTTGCGAGTAGGTCAATGGACTTCGTTCCGGCCGCGCCGATTCGACTAGATCCGGCCGATCTGGCCGTGCTTCCGAAGCCGCGCCACCGGTGGGTCCGTCGCCGTCGATCGCGTCGAGGTCGATGTCGAATTCGGCGAGAAACTGCCCAACCAGTCGAGCAGCCAACCCGGCGGGGGTGGGAGCGTCGAACACAGCGCGCACGGTCAGCTCGATACCGAACTCTGCGCGGATCTGTGCTACTAGCCTGGCCGCCAGCAGTGAATGACCGCCCAACCGAAAGAACGAGTCGTGCGCGCCGACTCGGTCGCGGTCGAACAACCGGGCGAAGATCGCACAAACCCGGTGTTCAGTCGGTGTCGCCGGTTCGCGGTAGCTGGAGGCGACAGGCGTTGCTGCCGGCAGCGCCCGCTTGTCCAACTTGCCACTGACGGTCAACGGAATTTCGTTGATGATCCCAAAGGCGCTGGGCACCATGTATTCGGGAAGCGCCGTCGCGGCGTGCGCGCGTATCTCGTCGAGATCGAGGTCGACTAAGCGGCTTTCGGACGCGTCATTCGCTACCGGCACCACGTAAGCCGCCAGCGCGCGGCCGCTCGTGTCGTCCTCGGCGACCACCAGGCAGTGCCGCACCGCGGGGTGGGAGCCGATCACGGACTCGACCTCGGCGAGCTCGATTCGGAATCCTCGGATCTTGACCTGCTCGTCGGCTCGGCCGATGAATTCGAGTACACCCGAAAGGTTGCGGCGGACAAGATCTCCCGTCCGGTACACCCTCATGCCGGGATTGAATGGGTCCGCGACGAACCGCTCGGCGGTCAACCCTGGCCGCCCTAGGTAACCGCGTGCCAGCTGAACACCACCAAGGTAGAGCTCACCGATCACGCCCGCAGGCGTCAGCTGCAATTCCGGGTCCAGCACATAGCCGAAAACATTGCGGTTCGGCGTGCCGATCGGCACCACGCCGGGTCCCTGGGGACCCTCGGCCAGCATATGTGTGGAACAGACAACGGCCTCCGTGGGGCCGTAGTGGTTGCGCAGTTCCGCGTCGAAGTGGTGTGCGAACGTGTCGGCTAACTCGCCCGACAATGCTTCGCCGCCAACCGCCAAGTGGCGCAGGCTCTTCCACTCCTCACGCTGAGGAAGTAGGAAAAGCACGTTCAACATCGAGGGCACCATCTGCAGCACAGTGATGTGGTGACGGTTCATCAACTCGGCGACATAGGGCATGTCACCGAAAGCATCGGGCTTGGGCACGACCAGCTTCGCGCCGAACGCGAGCGGGCCAAAGATCTCCGCCAGAGAAGCGTCGAAGCTCACCGAAATCCATTGCAATGCAATATCATCTGGCGTCAGAGTCCATTCGGTGAAGAAGCTGTACAGGTGCTCCGCGAGAGCGCGATGAGGAACCGCTACACCCTTGGGTAGGCCCGTAGAGCCTGAAGTGTAGATAACGTACGCCAAGTGATCGGGGTGAACGGGATATCGGCGCTCGGCATCGGTGGGAGCTACTTCGGGGAGCTGGCTTGCGGCCTTTTCCGCGGCATCGAACTCTTCCAGGCTCATCACGATTTTCGGGCGGGCGTCCGAGACCAGGTATGCGACGCGGTCGGGTGGGTTTGCCGGGTCGATCGGCAAGTACGCCGCACCAGCCTTCAACACGGCGAACACTGCGACGATGAACTCGACTGAAGTCGTCATGCGCAGCGCAATGATGTCGTCCGCGCCAATTCCCCGGCCGATCAGCCAGTGCGCCAAGCGATTGGCCCGGCTGTGCAGGTCGCCATAGGTTAGCTCTGCGTCGTCGGAGATCAGCGCGACTGCCTCTGGCGTGGCAGCGACGCCCGTTTCGAGCAGCGCCACCATCGTGGTGGCGGGAGGAACGACGATGTCACCCTGCGACTGGGCGAGGATGGCGGCGACCTCATCAGTGCTGAAGATATCCAGCTGCGCTAGAGGCCGGTCGGGCTCCCTCAGCGCTGTGTCCAGCAGCCGCACGTAATGGCCGAGCATCCGCTCGACGAGTTCCGGCGCCAGAACGTCAGTCTGGTACTCGAACTCGATGAAGACCCCATCGCGATCAATCACGACCGTCGGCGCAAGTGCAACCTGCGCCGTGACCGCGGCTGCCGGAAGCTGTTGTGCGTTGACGCCGTCGAACGCGAGTTCATCTGCGCTCTTGCGCATGCTGAAACCCAGTTGGACCAGTTGATCGTTGCCGTGTCCTTCGATTGTCCGCTCGAGATCGAGGTTGCGGACTACCTGATCGATACCGACCGACCGATGGGCAAACCCGTCGAGGCAGCTGTCACGAACGGCTTCTACCAAGGCCGCGAATGTGTCCAGCGGATGCGCAGCAATCCGCAATAGCAGCGTATTACCGAAATACCCAATGGTCTGTTCGGCGCCTGCCGGGCGTTCGGTTACCGGCACCGAGACGACGAAATCTGACGCGGCGGTGTAGCGACGGACCAGCGCCCCGAAGGTTGCCAGCAACACCATGAATGGCGATGCGGCGCAACTGCGCCCGAAGTCCTCGACCCGAGTGAACAGCTCCGGCGCCAGCCTGCAGACGCTGTGGTCGGCACGTTTGGACGAATTTACAGCTGCGCATCCGGGCAGCTCGACCGGCTCGGGTAATGGCCGCAAAGTTGTCCGCCAATACTCGACGTCTGCTTCGGCCGCCTCGGCCGCACTACCGAGCACCTCGATGGCGACAAACTGAGGTACTGTGCCGGTGCGTTGTTGGCCGTTGTATGCCGCGCTCAGCTCGCGGAAGAAGACAGCCCAGGAGTCGTCATCCCAACAGATGTGGTGCACGACAAGCACTAGCACAAAGTCGTCAGCGGCCAGGCGCCCAAGGGTCAGTCGCAGGGGCAGTTCGTCAGCAAGATTGAAGGGCCTGCCGAATTCGCGCCGCGCCGCCGCCGAGAGTTCTGTTTCGTTGTCCCGAAACTCGGTCCAATCGTGCACTTGCCAAGGAAGGTCAACGTCGTCACGGAACGTCTGGTACGGCTCGCCGTAGGCGTCGACGCCGTAGGTGGTACGCAGGATGGCTTGGTGCGCAACAACATCGCGGATCGCGGCAAATAACCGCGCCTCGTCCAGCGGTCCGGTCAGCCGGTACGCGACACCGACGTTCAGTGTCGTGTCGCTGGCATCCATTTCCTGTAAGAACCACATCCGGAGCTGACCCTTTGACAGACGGTAGCGTTCGCCGGCTCGGACGTGTTGATATGCGGTTGATCCTTTTGCAGTCAAACCACTTTCGGAGATGCGCCGGCGCAGAAGTGCGAGCCGCTGTTGTTGGAGTCCCGCTGCCTCGTCTGCCACGACCTAACCCACCCCTGCCTTGATCGCGGAAACCGCAATCAGATCATTTGCCCTCGATGCCCAACCCGGATAGCTCACCGACGTCCGGCGACCTCTTATCGGGGCCGTCTCGAATCGAATTGACAGCCAGGCCCTGTCCGCAGACACCGGCACGACACCACGCACGTCACACACCCTTCGAACGTCATCCGCGGCGGGAATGATGCGGCCTAATCGCTACCGACCACACCTTGAAGTTATGTTAGCCTGCGCTAAGTTGCAATCGTCTCGCGGAAGCACGCGGAGCGGAAGACCGGCCGACCCAAAGACTCGGCGAATTCATACAATCGAAGCGGCCAGAGCGGATGTCCGAACCCGTCAGCCTGCCGCACGGGATAGCAGATCGCGAGGTAGACATGCCGCGCACATTGGGATGGATCAGACAATTCCACGATGCGGAATCGCCGAACTGCCCTCCGCTGCTGGTTTTTCCGCATGCCGGAGCCGGCGCATCGGCCTATCGAGGATTCTCGAAAGCGCTCAGCAAGAACTTCGACGTCATCGTCTTCCAGTACCCCGGCCGCCAAGACCGGGTAGCCGAAGCCCCACTGGGCTCGCTCAACGACATGGCGGCCGGCGCATTCGAAGAATTCTCGGCGTCGCAACGCCGCTGCGGAGTTCCGATCGTGACGTTCGGCCACAGCATGGGCGCTATCGTCGCCTTCGAATTCGTGCGGCTGGCCGAAGCACACGGGGTAGAAGTGTTGCGCCTCAACGCTTCTGCGGCGGTGGCGCCATGTCGCGCCGCTGCCATGCCACCACATCCCAGCGATGACGACGGCCTCCTGGACAACCTCACCGCGCTCCAAGGGACCGATGCCGCCGTGCTAGCCAACCGCGAGATCATGAAGTTGGCGCTGCCGGTGATCAGGGCCGACTATGCGGCCTTTGACGCCTACTTGTGCGCACCGGAAGCCAGGATCGCGGCGCCGATCCACGCGATGGCCGGTGACAAGGACCCGGATGTGACGCTGGGCGACCTTTACGACTGGGGTAAGCACACCGCGGCCGTCACGGTGACCATGTTCGACGGTGGACACTTCTACCTGGAGTCCCACCTTGACGTCGTCGCGAAGCTATTGGTGTGAGCGACCCGGTCGTCATTTCCGGAATGGGCGTCGAGGCACCGGGGGGCATCGACAGCCCAGCCGGCCTGTGGTCGGCGCTCGCCGAATCGAGGGAGCTGATCGGTACCATTCCGCGGGATCGCGGTTGGCCAGTCGAAGATCTGCTCTCGGTCTCGCGGCTCGACGGCTGGGGACAGGTTTGCGATGCGGGCGGATTCCTCGACGGTGCAGCCCTATTCGATCCTTCCTTCTTCGGCATCACCCAGCGCGAGGCAGTTGTCATGCATCCCCAGCAACGGGTTGCGATGCGAGTCGCGTGGAAAGCTCTGGAGAGCGCCGGATTCAATCCTGCGACTCTTGCGGGTGCGGAAGGCGGCTGCTTCGTCGGCATCTCACCGTATGCGTATGGCCCGCCGGGGACGCGCGCCGATACCTACAGCGGCCATCGAGTCGTCGGTGTCGGGCAACTCGGAGCCGCCGCGCGAATCTCGCACTGCCTGGGCCTTACGGGCCCGTCCATGTGTGTTGACTCGGCGTGCGCGTCGTCGTTGACCGCACTCCATGCGGCCGCCGCGGCCGTGCGGGCGGACGAATGCGATTGGGCACTGGCCGGCGGCGTATGTGTAATGGGGTCGCCGCTGGCCTTCTACGAGTTCGCCAGGCTCAACGCCCTTTCCGAAGACGGGCACTGCCGCGCCTACTCCGACCATGCCACCGGAACCGTCTGGAGCGAGGCCGCAGGGATGGTTCTCGTCGAACGTGAAACGCGCGCACGGCAGCTGGGCCATCGGATCTACGGGCATATTCTCGCCGTCCGCACCAACCACAACGGAAGCGGCCAGCCGATTCTCGTTCCTCGGGCGTCCGCCCAGGAGCAGCTTATTCACAAGACGTTGGGGGCAGCGAACATGGATCCGGCCGATGTAGGAATGATCGAAGGCCACGGCACTGCGACTCGTGCCGGTGATCCCGCAGAATTGAATGCGCTATTTCGGACCTATGGGACGTCGGGAGCCGAAGTGCTACTTGGCTCGATCAAGTCGAATGCTGGACATGCCCAAGCGGCGGCCGGAATTCTCGGACTCATCAAGGTGCTGCTCGCGGGCCAGCATGGCCACATTCCACCAACCCTGTTCGCGGACAATCCAACCAAGAAGGTGGACTGGGAACTGACCGGCGTCCGACTGGCGACGAAGCTCTCCCCCTGGGAGCCGAAAAACGGCATCCGCTACGGGGCGGTGTCGTCGTTCGGCGCTGGTGGTGCCAACGCGCACGCCATCATCGCAATGCCCGCTGATTCGCTCGGGTGAGCAAGTGACGATTTCTTCGTATCAGCTCCCGGATGGGACCATTCCGGTCTTGTTGACCGCGGACAATCAGAAGCTATTGGTTGAAGAGGCCGTCGCCCTGTTGTCCTATGCCGCAAGCCATCCCGAGGTCGGACCCCAAGGCATCGCCGGGATGCTGTTTCGGACGCGGCCCGCCCGGCGATACCGTGCCCTGGCCATGGTCGCCAATCGCGACGAACTTCAGACCGCCCTGCGGACGGTTGTCGACGGATCCGACCATCCCTCGCTGGTCCGCAACAACACACCCGCCGCCGCCCGTCGCCTTGCCTACGTTTGTCCCGGGCAAGGAGCGCAGCGACCCGGAATGGGGCGACTGTTCTATGAAACGGTCCCCGCTTTCCGGGTGGAAGTCGATCGCTGCTCCCGCGCCTTCGAAGGACACATCGACCGCTCACCGCTGAGCTACCTTCTCGGTGAGAGCGTTTCCCCCGAAGCGAGCGCGAGCACTGTCCAGCCGGCGTTGTTCACTCAAATGGCGGGGCTGGCCGCGGCATGGCGATCGTTCGGGTTCGCGCCGAGCGTGACTGTCGGGCACAGTCTGGGAGAGATCGCTGCGGCATACGTATCCGGTGCCATCACGCTGGAGGACGCCGTAACCATCGTTGCGATACGTGCACGGGCTGCCGACAAGTTCACGTCCGGCGACTATGCGATGGCAGCCGTCGCTACCGACCGTGACACCTGCGAGGATCTGCTGGCACGGTGCGACGGCTGGGCGCAGCTATCGGTAGTGAATTCACCTAGCCTGCTGGGGATTTCAGGCGCCCGCGCGACGATCCGGGAAATTGTGGACACCTGCACCGAGCGGGGTATCTTCGCGCGAATCATTGACGTCCGGTTCCCTGCTCACACGAGTCTGATCGACGGCGTCGGTGACGAACTGCGCATGACCATGCAACGGCACCTGCGGAATCTGAGATTTCTCGCCACCGATACCGAGTGCCTCGGGTCCGCACTCGGCGGCGCCATCACGCCGAACCCATCAGTCGCGCAGTATTGGGTTTGGAACCTGCGCAACATCGTTCGATTCGACAAGGCGATGGCGGCCGCGACAGCCCTCGACGTCGATACCTTTGTGGAGCTCGCCGAACACCCGACGCTGCAACTGGCTATGCACGAGAACATCGCTGCAACCGGAGACGAACGCACGGCGTTGGTGGTCGGCACGTCGCATCGAGAGGCGACCGATTTGCGGCAGTTCGCCCGCAGCGTCGCAGTGCTCGCGGTCCATGACGCAAACTATCCCTGGGCGAGTTTAGGCAGCAAGGATGACAGCCCTCCCGCACTTCCCCTTCTCGACTTCCCCAACACCCGCATGACCGAGGTCCGGCTGTGGCTGCCCGCCGACGGGGGTATTTACCCGCAGGACCACCACATACCCCCGGACGAATCCGTGGCCGCCACGGCGGAGCCGACCCGTGACGCGGCGTCGCAAATCGCGCCGGTCCAACTTCTCGTCGAGCAGTGGATCCGGCTGTCGCACCGCCCACTCGTATCACCGCGGGCCATTGGGCTTATCGACCACACCCACGCCCAGCCAGAACTGATCGCCACACTGCGTGCCACAGCTGCGGATGCCGGTGCCATAGCACATCAGGTCGAGCCCGAAAACCACTCAGCAATAGGCCATTTCGACACACTGGTCATCCAGCTCCCACCATCGCCAGTTGAGCACGATGATGCCGCCTCCGAAATCGCGTCGTTCTTCTCGGGACGCGCCTGGAGGGCACCCATTGCCGAGACAGTTACCGACTGCTGGCTGGTGACGACGGGCGGCGAGTCGGTGCTCACCGATGATGCACCACCAAACCTGTTGCACGCGGCCTTGACTGCCGGGTTCCGCAGCATCGGCGCCGAAAATCCTGGCATCCGATTCAGGCATCTGGATTTGCCTGCCGAGACGACCATTCCGGAATCCGCCAACGCCATTGTCGCGGCGCTGCATACCGACGGCGAGCCGGAACTGGCGATGCGGGACGGCGGCTTCTATGCAAAGCGACTGGTGCGCTGCGATATCCCCGTCGTCGACTCCCACGGCGGTCCGCTCGACCATGTACTCATCATCGGAGGCACCGGCAACCTCGGGCTGGAATTCTGCGAACACTTCGCACGCCGCGGCGCGCGCCGGATCACATTGGTAAGCAGATCGGGTGTCACGGCTAGAGTCGCGGACCGACTGCGCCAGATCGGCTCGACCTGCCCTAGCCACACCCAGATCCGGGTCGTTCAATGTGACGTCGGTGATCATGCGGCGGTATCCGGACTGGCCGACGAGCATCGCGACATTCCGGCAGATCTCATTATTCATGCCGCCGTGGACTATTCGGCGGTCGATCTGGCCGGTGTCACTACCGAACAGCTCGACCGCGCACTACGAGCGAAGGTCGTCGGAATCACACAGGTGCTGCAAACATTTCCTCGGTCACGCACCTGCCGTGTACTGCTCTGCTCCTCGGTCGCGGCAACGATCGGCGGTCGCGGGCAGATTGTCTATGCGGCGACCAACCGCATGCTGGACGCCATGGCGCACCGCCTCCGCGCCGACGGTCTGGATTGCGTTTCCGTGCAATGGGGCCAGTGGAATGTGCACTTCGATCTCGATGCTGCCAGCATCGCGCAGCTGGCCGCCATCGGTATCATCCCCATGTCCCCCGCCGACGCGCTGGCGGTCGGACTGTCCCCCCTTCGTGAGAATGCCATCGTGATGGCCTTCGATCTCGAGCGAACCCGGGTGATGCTGGAGCCATACGGCTACGGTCCGCTACTTTCTCAGCTATCCTCGCCCGCGATACAACCCGCGCCAGCGGCAGCGGACACCAACCTTACGCACAGGGTGAGCAAACTCCTCGGCGAGAGCATTGGTGTCCACGACATCGACACGATTGACGTAGCCGTCCCGTTGGTGGCAATCGGTTTGGACTCGTTGCAGGCACTGGACTTTCGACGTCGTATCAAAATGGAATTCGCGTACGAGTTGCTTGTTTCCGATCTTCTCGGCGGTGCTTCGATTGCAGACGTGCTGTCGCAGCTGGAAGCAGTCGACAGCGCTTTCTCGAAGGCGCAAGCTCCTACGTCGCAGGAATTCAGTCCTAGCCGCGGACCGTCGATGACGAGATCCTGAAGGGACGCGGAGTCACGCCGTGAGCGACAAGCTGTCCAGGGGGCCCGGGCAGCCGAAAGACGGGCACTACGATTGAAGCTGACGTTTACTCGCCGGTACGAATCGGCACTGAAGGTGCCGGCCACGCCCCGGCGGTGCGCGTAAGCGAGCGTCGTCGTGAGCCTCGGCCCAGGTCTGGGGTTACGGCCCCGCTTGTGGCGGCCGCGCACGCCGTGGCCAGCCGCGCACCCGAGCCGGTTCTCAGTGATCCGTTTGCCGAAGTGATCGTTCGCGGGATCGGACATGAGCTGTTCACACGAATTGTTGATGGCACAACCGATTTCGACGAGATCGGATACGGGTGGTGTCCGCCGCTTTTCGCCATCCGCGCGAGGACTTTCGACGATTTCGGCCTTGCCGCTTGCCGGGCAGGAATCCGGCAGGCGGTGACCCTGGGCTCGGGATTGGATTGCCGCGCTTATCGTTTGAACTGGCCGAGCTCGATGTCACTCTACGAAGTTGACCGACTGGCCGTCATGGATTGGAAGCAGACTTTCCTACAAAATTGTGGCGTCCGCTCTACCGCACGGCATCGCTGCATCGGAGTTGATCCGAACGCGGACTGGCGATCGGTGCTGATCAAGGCAGGCTTCGACGAAACACAGCCCACGGTGTGGATCGCCGAAGGGGTGCTGGCAGCGCCGGACAACGAAATATGCGATTCGATTAGTGCACTGAGCTCGCCAGGAAGCTGGCTGGCGGCGGATTACTTCGACAGTCCGGGATTCGATGATCTCGCCGAGAGCCTCAACGGACTCGTCGACCAACTCCGCCGCTACGACTCGCGCCTTCAGCTGCAACCCTTCGGTCCCAGCCGACCGGCCGACGATCCGGCACCATATCTGGCCGAGCATGGCTGGACCGCAGGCAGCACCGACCTCGTCAGCCTCTTCGGGGCCATCGGCCGACCAGTGCCGACCGCGCTAGACCTTCCGCACAAGGGAGCGCTGTTGCGCATTCACCAGGCCACCCGCCCCGACGGTGGCGGTCGACGCGGCATGGTGACTGCCGACCGCGATATGTAGACGTCGCGTCCGCCCGTAATCGTGCTGCGTATACCGTCCAGGTATGAATCGAGTGTCGGTGATCACGGGCGGCGCGGGTGGCATGGGTTTGGCCACGGCCAAGATCGTCGGGCGCGACCACACCGTGGTCCTTTGCGACGTCCGCGAGGACCGATTGACCGCCGCGGCCCGCACCCTGCAGGGCCTCGGGATCACCGCCACGGCGGTCAACTGCGATGTCACCGCCCGCCAGGCCGTCGCAGACCTGCTCCAGACCGCCGACGACCTCGGAACACTCGTCTCGGTGATTCACACGGCCGGGGTAAGCCCGAGTATGGGTCCCGCCGACTACGTGATGCGGACCAATGCCGTCGGCACCATCAACGTCGACGAGGCGTTCTATATGACCGCCGCCCAAGGCGCGGTGATCGTCAACGTGGCGTCGATGGCGGCCCATCTGTTGCCTGCGGAAGTCATTCCGACACAACAGTTTCCGCTGGCATTGCAGGATGTCGATGCCTTCATGGACGCCATGATGACGGCGTGCGAGCTCGCGCCCCAGGACGCGCGATCCGGCTTGGCCTACGCGCTGAGCAAGACCTTCGTGAAGTGGTACAGCCAGTCGCAGGCCGAGCGGTTCAACGCCCGCGGCCTGCGCATCGTCTCGGTCTCTCCGGGCTCGATCGACACCGAGATGGGCCGGCTCGAAGAGCAGGCCGGTGCCGGCGCGATGGTGGCCGACGCCGCGGTCCCACGGTGGGGCAAGCCGGAGGAGATGGCCGAACTGCTCGCCTTCTGCGCCAGCGATAAAGCGGGATACCTCACCGGCACCGACATCCTCAACGACGGCGGCGTGATCGCCTCGATGACCGAACGCGCTCGGGTCGGCGCCGGTTAGACCAGGTAGTACAGATCGTTGTGTGGGGCCAATTCGGGCGCCCCGGTGAACGGCGGCTTGAGATTGCGCTCGGCCAGTTTGTTGTGGGCATAGCGCACCGCACGCAGCGTCGCTGAGTACTCCTCGTCTTCCTCGGGGAAGACATGCTCCGGGGTGAACCAACTTTCGAAGCCCACATTGTTCAGGACGTGCAGCGCGTCGGCTCGCACCCCGGCCAGCAGCACGGTGACGCCGCGGGCGGTCTCCTCACGGAGGAAGTGCTCGATGCGCTCGATGCAGACCACATCGGGGTTGCGAACGCGCTTGAGCCGCAACACCACGAACTTGATGTCGTCATCGGCGATCCGCTTGCTGAGGTCCTGCAGGTAGCGGTCCAGCTCCGGTGCGGCACCGAAGAACAACTCACCTTCGAGGTCGTAGATGACGATCGAGGGATCGGTCGAGTCACTCGGAAGACGTTCGCGGACCACACGTTCGGGCGTGACGACGAGCTCCTTGGCCTTGAGCTTGGCGGCACGCGGCACGAATAACACTATGGACAGGATCACACCGAGCAGCACCGACTTGTCGAGATCGATTGCCACCCCGGTGAAGGCGGTGATGACGACCAGACCCGCGTCATAGCGGGAGGCTTTGAGGGTATAGATCAACCGTTTGAAATCGACCAGCCGTGCGGCGGTCACGAGCAGTAGGCCGGCCAGCGCCGCCTGCGGAACGTAGCGCAGCAGCGGTGCGAACAGTAGAAGTGCCGCGGCGACCGTTGCGGCCGAGACGATTCCGGAGAACCGCGTCGCCGCACCGGACTGGAAGTTGATCGCCGAGCGCGACAGCGAACCCGAACCGGGCAAGCACTGGAAGAAACCCCCGGTGAGGTTGGCCAGACCCTCGGCCATGATCTGCCGGTTGTAGTCGATTTTTTGCTGCGTCTGATACGCAATGGCCTTGGCGATCGACAGGGCCTCGATGATGCCGACGAAGGCAATGGCCAGTGCACCCGTCGACAGGTGCGGCAGCCATTCGGTGTGGACCTCAGGCACATGCGCGGTGGGCAGACTCCGGGGAACCTTTGCGGCCACCGACACCGCGGCGTGCCCGTTTGCTCCAGGTATCGACCAGCCGGCGAGGTACGCCACCAGCGCCGTGACGATCAGCACCGCGAGCATGTCGATCTGCGGCAACCCGAAGCGTTGCACCAACTTTCGCAACAACACGGCCAGGATCACCGCCCCGGCACTGAGCGCGAGCGCCCGGTAGTTGATCGCGTCGCCATGGAACAGGGTCAGCCAGACGCGGCGCAGAACCTGCATGTGCCCGGTGCCTTTGTCGTGGACACCAAGCGCATTGCCCAGCTGTCCGATCGCGAGCAGAAACGCCGCGGCAGCCATGAAGCCGACGATGACCGATTCGGAGATATAGCGCGTCAGGTTCCCCAGCTTGAACAGACTGATCACGATCTGGACGGCGCCAACCAGCACGGCCAGCAGGAAGAGTCCCTCGAAGAGCTCCTTGGAATTCTCCGAGTCGATGAATGCCAGCGCCGTGAAAACCAGCAGCGAGATGGCGCTCGTCGGGCCGTTGATCAGATGGGAGGACGACCCGAAGATCGAGGCGACGATGGTCACGACGATCGCCGAATAAACGCCGAATCTCGGGTCCACCCCGGCGATCAGTGCGTAGGCCATTGCCTGCGGAAACGAAATGGCGGCAACGGTCAGACCGGCGATTACATCATGCCGGCCCTTGACCAGGTCGTAATTGAGAGCTAGACCCACCGCTGCTACGTCTTTCGCTAGGTGCCCGCCGCCGCCCCGGGTGGCGGCGCCGTGATCGTGTCGAGAATTCCGTTGGTGCCGAAGAACTGCTCGCGTGCGTCGCTCCAGTCCTTGGCGATGGCGCTGATCGGGAACAGCGTCAGCGGCGGCAGCCGATCGGCGTGTTTGGCCAGGATGTCGGCCTTGAACGGTCGATAGCCGTATTGGGCGACCAGCTCTTGTGCGGCATCGGTGAACAGGTACTCCAGGTAGGCCTTGGCATAGGTGGCGGTCTTGGGATCGGTCAGGTTCGCGTCGACCCAGGCGACGGCCGGCTCGGCCAGAATGCTGACCGGCGGATAGACGACTTCCAGTTCGTCGGAGTTGGCGGCAACCTCACGTAGCGCCTCGTTCTCCCACGTCAGCTGCACGTCGCCGACCCTGGACACGGCGAAGCTGTCACCGGCACCGCGCGCGCCGGCGTCGGAGACCGCGACATGCTGCAACAGCGTCTTCACATAGGTGCCGGCCTGGGTGGGGTTGCCGCCGCGGGTGGTCACCGAACCCCAAGCGGCGAGCACGCTGAGTTGACCGTTGCCTGATGTTCGCGGATTGGGTGACACCACGGACACGCTGGGGCGAATGAGGTCGGGCCAGTCATGAATGTCTTTGGGATTGCCTTTGCGGACTACGAACACGATGGTCGAGGTGTAGGGGACTGAATTGTGCGGGAGACGCTGGCGCCAATTCGCGGCGACCAAGCCCCGCTTGCTCAATGCCTCGATATCGCTGATCAGTGCCAGCGACACCACGCTGGCCTTCTGGGTGCCGTCGAGAACGCTGCGCAGCTGACGTCCGGAGCCGCCGTGAGACTCCTTGACCTGCACCGTGATTCCAGTGTGGGTTTGGTACTGCGGAATGAAGGCCTTGTCGATCGCGGTGTACAACTCGCGCGTCGGGTCGTAGGAGACGTTGAGGATCTGATTGGCCCCCGCGTCGGGCACGTTTTTGATCACCAGTGCGGTCGCCGCGACCACCACGGCAACCACGCCCAGGACGTTGAGCCAGGGAATGCGCGCAAGGAAACGCTTCAGCGTCGGACGCGTTTCCACCATCCCGGCGTCCTCTCAAACTGATACCCAGACCGTTTCGTCTGGCGTCCAACAGATGTTCGATGCTAACGATCTCCCCTGCTGGCAGCACCGTTGAAAATCACCCTGACGTTAATAAAGCGCGCCCATAATCACCCAATTGATCGTTTAATCGGGTCCCAGCGGCCGGACCCGGGCGCGCGGCGGCGGCCGGATCGACCGGTGCGATGTATCCAGTCACGGGGCCGCAGCCGCCAGGTCCGGCGAGCGTACTCCAGCTCGGTGTAGGGCCACTGGGTGACGATCCGGCCCGTGGGAGAGCGGAAGTAACTGTCGCACTGTGTCCAGATGGTGCGCTCCAGGTCGACCGAAAGCCGGTCGTTGTAGCGCTTTTCCGCCTCCGGACGCACGTCGAGATAGCCGCCGCGGCGTGCCAACCGGGTCACCGCGCTGGCTACCAGGCGCGCGCCGGCCTCCAGAATGTAGACGATCGAGTTTGCGCCCTGGTTGGTGTTGGGGCCGTACAGCATGAAGAAGTTCGGGAATCCGCTCACGGCCGCACCCAGATAGGCACTGGGTTCCTCGCCCCAGCGTTTGTGCAGTCGCTGTCCCCCGCAACCGATCACGTCGATTCCCGCCAGGTAGCGGGACGTCTCGAATCCGGTGGCTAGCACGATCACATCGACATCGACCGCCTTGCCGGTGGTGGTTACTACCCCCGTCCGCGTGATCCGGTCGATCGGATCAGTGACGAGGGTGACGTGGTCGCGCTGCAGTGCACGGTAATAGTCGTCGCCGAGCAGTACTCGCTTGCAGCGGAACGGATAGTCGGGTGTCAAATCCTGGCGAAGCCGTGCGTCGGCAACAGTGCGCTGCAAAAACGAGGTGGCGATCTGGGTGCGGGCGGTGACCACGGGGTCGTCGGCGAAGGTCGCGGTGTTGTCGTGCTGAAACTTCCAGATCTGCCAGCGGGTCCGCCGCACCGCCAACGGATCGCGTCGAAATCGCGCTAATTCACTTGTGCTGTAGGGGCGGTCGTCTTTGGGGACCATCCATGGCGGGGTGCGCTGGAATACTGTCAGCCGCGCGGCGACCTTTGCCAGTTCGGGAACAAGCTGTACACCGCTGGCGCCGGTGCCGATCACCGCCACCTTCCGGGTTGCCATCGTGATGTCGTGATTCCACTGCGCGGTGTGCAGCACCCGACCGTCGAAGTCGTTCAGCCCCGCAATCTCGGGACGCTTCACTGAGCCGAAAAGACCTGCCGCACAGACCACTACATCGACAGTCAGCTTCTCGGTATGGCCGGCGCGCTCCACGCGGCAGTCCCAGGTCGCACTGTCCGCGTTCCATTCGACGGAATGCACCGTGGTATCCAGCCGCAGGTGACGGCGTAGATCGAAGTCGTCGGCCACCGACTCCAGGTAGGCCAGGATCTCCGGTTGCCTGGCATAAGTTCGGGTCCAGGACCTGTTGGGCGCGAAGGAGAACGAGTACAGGTGGCTTTGAATATCGCATGCGGCGCCCGGATAGGTGTTGCGTCGCCAGGTGCCCCCGACGCCGTCGCCGGCCTCGATGATCACCAGGTCGTCGACGCCGACGCGGCGCAGCGCCACCGCGGCAGCCAGGCCCCCGAATCCTGCACCGATGATGGCCACGGTGGGCGAGTGCCGGCGACGCGTTGCCGCTCGCACCCGGCCGAGTCGGTACTTCACGGCCCTGCCCCGGCACCACGGATCTCCATGCCTGCCAGATCGCCTTGGGCGCGCCAGGCCTCGAGAATGTCGGCGTACTCCGTGGGAGTGCCGAAGAAGAAGCTGCCCTGTCGCGTCTTGGCGTCCGCCTTGCCCTCCCGGTTGTAATAGCCCGGGGTGCACGTCGTGGCCCGCTCGGCCGTCGCCTCCGATCGAGCCACCACCGTGTCGACCCAGGCGGCTTCGGCCGCCGGCGATGCTTCGACCTCGCTGACACCGTGTTCGAGTGCCCAAGCGATGATCCAGGCCGCGTGGCTGGCTTGCACGTCCAGCAGGTACGGAAAGTTCACCGTCAACCCGGCCTGCGCGATGCTCTCGATGAAGCAGTTGGGAAAACCGTTGGCGCACAGGCCTTGGAAGGTGCGCACGCCATCGCGCCAGCGTTCGGTCAGGGTCACGCCGTCGCGCCCGATCAACTCGAATCCGGTGCGCCGGCAATAATCGGTGCCTACCTCGAAACCTGTTGCAAAGATCAGGCAGTCGAGCTCGTAGGCCACCCCGTCGACGACGACTCCGGATTCGGTGATCCGCTCCACGCCGCGCCCGCGCGTGTCGACCAGGGTGACGTTGTCGCGGTTGAAGGTTTGCAGATAGTCGTCGTGAAAGCAGGGCCGCTTGCAGAAGTAGCCGTACCAGGGTTTGAGCGCCTCGGCGGTGGCAGGGTCGGCGATGATCTGGTCGACGCGCGCCCGGATCTCCTCCATCTTGGCGAAGTCCGCGAGCTCGATGTCGCGGCCGCGCTGCTCGGGGTCCACCGATGTGTCGCCGTCGTGGCGCATGACCGGGAGCTTGCGGGTGATACTCGTCCAGGCATCGGCGACCAGGTCCTCGGCAGCCTGTCCTCCGGCGGTGAGGATCTGGAAGTTCTGTATCCGCCGTCTCTGCCAGCCCGGCTGTAATGCGTTGGCCCACTGGGGATCTGTGGCCGCATTGGCACGGATGTCGACCGATGACGGCGTGCGCTGAAACACGTAGAGGTGCTGCGCCGCGGCCCCCAGATGTGGCACGCACTGGATCGCGGTCGCCCCGGTGCCGATGATCCCTACCCGCACACCGGCCAGCTTCTCCAGCTCCTGCCCGGTGTAGCCGTAGTCCCAGCGGCTGGTGTGGAAGGTGTGACCGCCGAACGCCCCGAGGCCGGGTATGCCGGGCAGCTTGGGTTTGGCCTGATAGCCGTTGGCCATCGAGACGAACCTGGCGCGCATCTCGTCGCCCCGATTCGTGCGAACGATCCAGCGTGATTGCTCTGCGTCCCAACGGATTTCCTGCACGTCGGTACGTAGGCACGCATCGCGGTACAGGTCGTATTTCCGCGCGATGCGCTGGCAGTGCGCGAAGATCTCGGCACCTTTGGCGTACTTCTCGGTCGGAATGTAGCCGAGTTCCTCGAGCAGTGGGATGTACACATAAGACTCGACGTCGCAGGCGATCCCCGGGTACCGGTTCCAGTACCAGGTGCCGCCGACGTCGGCCGCGCGGTCGATCAACCGCACGCCGTCCACGCCGAGTTCGCGCAGCCGGACCGCGGTCAACAGTCCGCCGAAGCCGGCGCCCACGATCGCCACGTCGATCTCGTCGGTGCGGGGCTCACGGCCGATCTCGGACTCGACCCACGGGTCGTCGGCGTAGCCGGCGAATTCACCGGCGACTTCGACGTACTGGTCGATACCGTCGGCGCGCAACCGCCGGGCCCGTTCCTGCGCATACCTTCGCCGCAGCGCATCGACGTCGAATGCGTACTCAACAGTTTCGGTCAATCCCGACCCCGCTCTCCGTGAGTCGACTCTATAATCAATCAGTTGATCGTATCAAGGAGTGGGCCGCGCCCGGGTGAACACAGCGCCCCTGACCAGGACCTTCGCCGCGTTCAGGGCCGCTTGGTAGTCGTCTGCGGGAAGCGTCGCCGCCAGCTCGGTCAGCCCGTACACGAGCGCATAGATCGCGGCGACGACGGCCGGCGAATTTGGGTGATCACCAAGCTCGCCCCGCCGGCGCGCATCCTCGACGACACTTTCGATGATTTCGCGGAACGCGTCGAAGCCGGGATAGGTCGCGTTGCGTCGGCCAGGCGCGGCGACGTTCTCCGCGCGGATCGCGAACTCGAACGCCGCCAGGTCCGGGTATTCGCGCATCAAATGCCCGCACTCATCAAGCACCGCTTCGATGCGGGCGACGATGTCGCCGGGTCCCTCCGCGGCCCGTCGCAGCCGGGGCATCGCCGTGTCGGTTCGCGCGGCGATGGCTGCGTTGATCAGGTCGGCCTTGTTCGGGAAATAGTTGTACAAGCTGGAGCTGGTCACGTCGGCCACGCGGGCGATTTCACGGATCGTCGCCTTGGCGTAGCCGACCTCGGCCACACATTTCATGGTGGCGACGATGACGCGCCGGCGGGTCTCTTCCCCGCTGGCCCCGACAGGACGGCCCAGCTGAGCTTTCCCTCGCATCGTTGCCCACCCTTCGACCGCGGGCGCAGTTCGGTGTCGAATATATTTGATCGACCAATGATTCCGGAGGTGCGCGGTGAGTGAGTGGCCGTGAACCTCGCACTGGGCGAGTTCTCGCGAACGATCGACCTGGCCGGCGTGTTCGTCAACGCGGTGCTCGGTGGCGTCGTCGCCCGCGAATTCCGAATGGACCCTGTGGGATTCGTTGCGCTCGCGATCCTTTCGGGACTCGGCGGCGGCGTGATCCGCGATACCCTGCTGCAGCATGGGCCGCCGGTGGCATTGACGGACACGCTCTACGTGGTGGTCGCTCTGATCGGAGCGGCCGTCGCGTTTCTGATACCGCTGCGCGCCCGGCTGTGGTCCCTGACCTACCCGGTTGTCGATGCGCTGGCGTTGGGCACCTGGGCGGTGGCCGGCGCGGAGAAGACTCTCGCGGCCGGATTGACTTGGCTTCCAGCGATTCTGCTCGGGACGGTCAGTGCCGTCGGCGGCGGAGCACTGCGTGATCTGGCGGTGCACCGCACTCCGGCGATCTTCGGCGGCAACACGCTGTATGCCACTCCGGCGGTGGCCGCCAGCGGCACGGTGGTCCTGCTGTCCCGTTATGGTCTGGCCCCGCAGGGCGAGCTGGCCGGCGTCGTGGTTGGCTCGTGTCTGTGTCTGCTGGCCAGGTGGCGGGGCTGGCGGCTCGGCGAGAGCCTGCCCGCGGATTACTACCTGACGCGGCGTAACCGCGCCTGGCGAATCCGGATCGGTACCCGCATGCGCCGCCCCGACGGTAAGTGAGCCAGCTGGGCCGCCCGATCGGGGCGGACCGAGAGCAGACCCGCCGGCGGATCATCACCGCCGCGATGCGATGCGTGTCCGAGGTCGGTTACTCGCAGGCGAGCATCCGCGAGATCGCCCGGGCCGCCGACATGACCAGTGGCAGCTTGTACCACTACTTTCCCAACAAGTCGGCGCTGCTGCAGAGCACCGGCGAAGAGATCGAGGCGATCGTCGGGCCGCGACTGCGCGCCGCAGCCGCGCAACGTGCGGATGTCATCGATCGGCTGGATGCGGTGCTGGACGAATCCACTCGGCTGGTCCGCGACTATCCGTACCTGACGGGATTCTTGCGGGCGTTGCGCGCCGGTAGCAGGGCGCGCAGGCTACGCGGCCCCGCAGATTACCCCGGCTCCAAGGCATTACACGACGTCGTGTGGACAATCGTCGACGACGCGCGCGAGCGCGGCAGCCTGTCCGCCGAGACCGACGTGCGCTCGACGGTCGAAGCGATCTGCGCGCTGGTCCGGGGCCTAGCGGAGCAGGCGGACAGCCTGCGGCCGCAGACTTTCCAGGCCGCGCTGCGTTCAGCCAAGAAACTCATCCGGGGCACGCTGTTCACGCAACGCATCGCCGAGTGACCATAACGCCACCCCGATCAGCACCAGGTCTTTGAGCAGGAACTGGCCTGGAAGTGCAGAGAGCACCGGCAACCCGGCGGCGTGGGTTGCGACCACTCCCGGGGTGGTGAACAGGAAACTCAGCGTGCCCAGGAATAGCACCACCGCGAGCGCGCTGCCGAGCGCCGACACCCGCGGCCAGACCGGGCGCAACGCAATCAGAACCGCGGCAACGATTTCCATCGTTCCCAACGCGCGCGCAACGGTCGTCACACTGAAGACGTCATAGACCCAGCTCATCAACGGACTGTGCTCGATGAGCACCCGGGATTCCATCTTGATGTACTTGCCGAATCCGATCCAGGCCAAGACGACCACCAGGCCGTAGCGAGCGATCAAGTGGCCCAGTCGGATTAAATTTTCGGCCACCAAGCGGCGGCGTACGGCAAGCTGCGAGTCGGCCATGGCGGTCCCTTTCGTCGACACCGACTACTACACGAGCCACCGCAGCTGTGGGTTCAGGCTGAACCGATCAACCGGCGTAGCGATCCCGCAGCTTGCTCAGCGTCGACTCGATGCCGGCCGCATTGGCTTTTGCGAAACCCGTTCGCTCGTAGTACTTCAGCTTCTTCTTCAAGGCGCCCGCGTCGCGGTAGTCGAAGGTTTCGGTGACCCGGGTCAGGGTCGGCGAAAGAGCCTCGAACTTCCAGCGCCAGCGGTGCCCCAACGGGTGGCGCCACTCGATCAATTCGTGCGGTTTCAGCGCGGTCACCGTACTGGTGATCCGGTACGGCAGCCCGAACAGTTTCATGCTCGTCGAAAACTTCGAACCCACAGCCAGTGTCTCGGGCACTGTGATGTTGCGTTGGACGGTGCCCGATCCGTCCAGTTCGGAGTGCCGCCGCGGATCGGCAGCCAGCTCATAAAGCTCCGCGGCCGGCGCGGCCACGTCGACTGAACGGCTCACCTGGTGCGGCCCCGCTTCGACAACGACGACGGTCATGACGTCTCCTTCCGGTTATCCGGCAGCGTAGCCCCGGACACATCCCCCGGATCCGGTACGGGCTCGATCTGGGCGCGTGCTCCGAGCCCCCGCCGACCGGGCAGAATCGGCCCGACGGCTGTCGGCGAAATCACGCTTGGCGGATATACCCCCCGGGGGTGTATAAGTGAGTCAGGGCCCGATTGCCCCGACGGGGGTACCGGAGAGGAGCGCCATGACCACGAGCGCGGTCAGCAACCTGGAGCTGGACATCGCCGGGATGACGTGTGCCTCCTGCGCGGCCCGGTTGGAAAAGGCGCTGAACAAGCTCGACGGCGTGACGGCGACCGTGAACTTCGCGATGGAACGCGCCGACGTCGCCGTCCCGGCCGGATACGACCCGCAGCTGCTCGTCGACGAGGTCGAAAGGGCCGGGTACACCGCGGCCCTGCCGCAATCGAACCAGGAACCGAGCACTGCCGACGACGCCGAGCTGGCATCGCTGCGTCGCAGCTTGATCACTGCGGTGGTGCTCGCCACTCCGGTGATCGCGTTGGCGATGATCCCCGCCCTGCAGTTCCGCTACTGGCAATGGGCGTCGCTGGCCCTGGCCACACCGGTGGTCCTGTGGGCGGGCCGGTCCTTCCACGCCGCCGCCTGGGCAAACCTCAAACATCGCGCCGCGACCATGGACACGCTGATTTCGATCGGCACCCTCTCGGCGTTCTTGTGGTCGCTGTACGCCCTGTTCTTCGGGACGGCCGGCCACGCGCACCTGCACCACGGCTTTGCGCTGACCGCGCGCGGCGACGGCACGGGCAACATCTACCTCGAGGTGGCCGCGGGCGTGACCCTGTTCGTCCTGGCCGGCCGCTACTTCGAGAAGCGCGCCAAACGGCGCGCCGGTGCTGCCCTGCGTGCGCTGCTCGAGCTCGGCGCCAAAGACGTCACGGTGCTGCGCCCTGACATCTTGCGACCCGACGCCGACGGCGTCGAGCTCCGGATTCCCGTCGAAAATCTGAAAGTCGGTGACCAGTTCGTCGTGCGGCCGGGCGAGAAGATCGCGACCGACGGCATCGTGGTTTCCGGCTCGTCGGCCGTGGACGCCTCAATGCTGACCGGTGAGTCCGTCCCGATCGAGGTGGGCGAGGGTGGCGCCGTCACCGGCGCCACCTTCAACGTGGGCGGGCGTCTGGTCGTGCGCGCCACCCGCGTCGGCCAGGACACCCAGCTGGCGCAGATGGCCAAGCTGGTGGAAGCGGCCCAATCCGGAAAGGCTGACGTCCAGCGGCTCGCTGACCGCGTTTCGGGTGTCTTTGTTCCGGTCGTCATGGCCGTCGCGGTGGCCACCCTCGTGGTGTGGCTTGCGGCCGGATTCCCCGTCGCGGCCGCCTTCTCAGCGGCGGTAGCCGTGCTGATCATCGCCTGCCCCTGCGCGCTCGGGCTGGCCACGCCGACCGCCCTGCTGGTCGGCACGGGCCGCGCGGCACAGCTCGGGGTGTTGATCAAAGGCCCGGAGGTGCTGGAGTCCACCCGCAAGGTCGACACCATCGTGCTGGACAAGACCGGCACCGTGACCACCGGCAAGATGACGCTCGTCGACGTCATCACCGCGCCCGACACCGACCGCGCGACACTGCTGCGCTTTGCCGGAGCACTCGAAGCCGCCTCCGAACACCCCGTCGCCCAGGCAATCGCCAAGGCCGCCGCCGCGGAGCTGGGTGCCCTGCCCGCGCCCGACGGCTTCACCAATGCGGCAGGCAAGGGCGTACACGGCGTCGTCGATGGGCATGGCGTCGTCGTCGGCCGGGAAAGCCTGCTGGCCGACTGGTCGGTGTACCTCGACCCGACGCTGACGGCCGCAAAAGTCCGCGCCGAGAGTGAAGGCAAGACCGCGGTCGCCGTCGGCTGGGACGGCATCGCCCGCGGGGTGCTGGTCATTGCCGACATCGTCAAGCCCACCAGCGCCGCCGCCATCCGGCAGTTCAAGCACCTCGGGCTGACGCCGGTCCTGCTGACCGGGGACAACGACATCGTGGCGGACCGCATCGCCGGCGAGCTGCGAATCACCCACGTCATCGCCGAGGTCATGCCCGCCGACAAGGTCGCCGTCATTCGGCGTCTGCAGTCTGACGGCAAGGTCGTCGCAATGGTCGGTGACGGGGTCAACGACGCCGCCGCCCTGGCCACCGCCGACCTGGGCTTGGCGCTGGGCACCGGCACGGACGTGGCTATCGAGGCGGCCGACCTGACACTGGTTCGCGGCGACCTGCGCGCCGCCGTCGACGCGGTCCGGCTGTCCCGCAAGACGCTGGCCACGATCAAGATGAACCTGTTCTGGGCCTTCGGCTACAACGTCGCCGCGATCCCGCTGGCCGCGCTGGGCCTGCTCAACCCGATGCTTGCGGGCGCCGCGATGGCCTTTTCCAGCGTCTTTGTCGTCGGCAACAGCCTGCGGCTGCGCTCCTTCGCCAGCACGATCCGTCCGGGCGATATGGGATAGTTGGTCTCGCCTACCGGGTTCCATAGCTTTTAAGGTCTGCTCGTTTGCCCCCATTCCTCGGACAGCTGTCCCTGCTGCACGGCTGGTTGCCACTCGCGACGCAAGCACTCGCGCTGCTCGTAGCGCTGATCGTCATCGACTGGCGCAGGCCGAGTTGGTGGAAGCGGGCGCTGCCGGTGGCCCTGGTCGCCGCGGCCGCCGTCACCGCACTGGCGTACTGGTACATCGCGTCGCTCGGGGTAGCCGGTGACCCGGCGCCGAAGTCGCTGTGGGTGTGGATCGCGATGAGCGGATTGACCGCCACGGTGCTGGTGCTGGGGTGGCGAGGCGCCCACTGGTGGCGGCGTGGGCTCGCGTTCGTCGCCATCCCGCTGTGCGTGTTGTGCGCGGCCATGTCCCTGAACCTGTGGGTCGGCTACTTCCCGACCGTGCTCGCCGCGTGGAATCAGGTGACGTCCGAGCCGCTGCCGGATCAGATCGACCGGCTGCGGGTGACCGCGATGCAGGTCGCGGGAACCAGGCCCGACAAGGGTGTCGTGGTGCCGGTCAACATCGACTCCGACAAATCGCACTTCCCGCACCGTCAAGAACTCGTCTACCTGCCGCCGGCTTGGTTCAACACCAACCCGCCACCCCGGCTGCCGACGGTCATGATGATCGGCTCGGCGTTCAATCTGCCTCGCGACTGGCTGGGGCCCGGCGGCGCCTTCACCGCGATCGACGGTTTCGCCGCCCGCCATCACGGTTTCTCCCCGGTATTCGTCTTCCCCGATCCCACCGGCTCGTTCGACAACGACACCGAGTGCGTCAACGGAAGCCGCGGCAACGCCGCCGACCACCTGGCCAAGGACGTGGTGCCGTTCATGGTGTCCAACTTCGGGGTCAGCGCCGACCGCGCGAACTGGGGCGTCGCCGGGTGGTCGATGGGCGGAACCTGCGCGGTCACCTTGAGCGTCATGCATCCGGAGCTGTTCAGCGCGTTCGTGGACATCGCCGGCGACTTCCGGCCCAACATCGGCAACAAGGACCAGACCATCGCGGAGCTGTTCGGCGGCAACACCGCGGCCTGGGCCGACTTCGACCCGCTCACCGTGATGACCCGGCACGGCCGCTACACCGGGTTGTCGGGATGGTTCGACATCCCCACCCCGCCCGGTGCACACAGCGTCGCGCAGGCGGCCAACCCGGCCTCCGGCAGTACCGCGGCGGCCAACCCGGAGGGCCAGGACGCGGCCGCGCATGCGCTGTGCACCATCGCCCAGGCGAACGGGATCAACTGCGCGGTGGTGACCCAGCCCGGCAAACACGATTGGCCATTCGCCGCCCAGGCATTCGACGCGGCCTTGCCATGGCTCGCCTCGACCATGGGCACCCCGGGTGTCGAGCCGGAGCAGTTACCGCGACGCGATGGCGGGGAACCGCACTGATTCGATAGCGCGTCGTGACCGCGTCGTGACTTATCCAGCTCCGCACGGTATTTGTCAAGAATTCACAGCTGACCCTCCCGTAACGCAACCGGCATATTGGGGCCGCTGATGGTACGGTTCGCTGCTGTGGATGCGAAGTTTGGCGAGGTAGGCGGCTTGTCCATGGGCGCGCCTGATGGCCATCGCACCGCAAACGGAGTCGCGCCATGGAGGAAATGAAGCGCCGCCGGTTCCTGGGGTCGCTGGCCGCGGCCACGGTCGCCGGCGTCGGTACGGCACGACTGATCGTCGATCCGCAGCCGCGGACGTTCGCACAAGTGCCCCTGGATTCGGCCGCGACCTCCGGCCCGCCAGCCCCGTCGGCCGCCGGACTCTTACCGCCGCCGCCGCTCTCGGCCCGCATCCCACTTCCCGGTGGCGGCGCGCTGATGAAGATCCCCGGCGACGGCGACCTGCTCGCGCTGACGCTCGACGACGGGGTGAACAGCGACGTCGTCCGCGCCTACACGCAGCTCGCCAAGGACACCGGCGCGAGGATGACGTTTTTCGTCAACGGCATCTACAACTCGTGGACCGAAAACCTTGATCTGTTGCGACCGTTGGTGGAATCCGGGCAGATTCAGCTCGGCAACCACACCTGGTCGCACCCGGACCTGACCTCGGTCCCGCAGAGCAAGGTCGAAGAAGAGCTCAAGCGCAACGACGAGTTTCTGAAGAAGACCTACGGCGTCGGCGCGAAGCCGTACTACCGCCCGCCCTACGGCAAGCACAATGCCGCTGTCGACGCGGTGGCCGACGAACTCGGCTACACGGTTCCGACCCTGTGGTCAGGTTCGCTGTCCGACTCCACGCTGATCACCGAGGAATACATCCTCAAGATGATCGACGAGTACTTCACCCCACAAAACATCGTGATCGGCCATCTCAACCACTTGCCCGTCACCCATGTTTATCCCCAACTCGTCGACACGATTCGCGAGCGGAATCTGCGTACCGTCACGCTCAACGACGTATTCCTCAGAACGCCTTAACGGCAACATCATTCGTTACCAGGTTTCGCCGGCGCCGCACTCACGGTCCGGCAGCTCTCGGCGCCCCGTCGTACGCCGAAGCAGGCAATCTCTAAAATTTTAGAGATTTCTCTTCCGCGGACGCACCGGCATTGTTACCTTTTCGTAATGCGCCGATTCGGGGGACTCTTCGCAATTCTGTTGGTGGCCGGATCGGCACTGCTCGGCGTCGGGAGAGCGCATGCCGATGGTGGCGACGAGCCGCAATACGCGGAGTTCTACGCCGCGCCGGATCCGCTGCCACCGGGCCGGCCGGGTGACGTGGTCCGTACCGAGCCATCACGTCTGGTGCTGGAGCCGTCGGGGCAGCTGGGCGCGATCATGGCCACCGGCACCCGAATCATGTACCGCAGCACGGACACTCGTGGCCGGCCGATCGCCGTCACCGGAACTTACTTCGAGCCCTACAACGCGTGGCCAGGCAAGGGGCCGCGCCCGCTGATCAGCTACGCACCCGGCACTCAGGGCCAGGGCAATCAGTGCGCGCCATCGCGAATGTTCAACCAGGGCATTCATTATTCGGGCGGCTGGGACATCATGTTCAACTACGAGGAACTGTTCGTCGCCACCATGGTCGCCCGCGGCTTTGCCATCGTGATGACCGACTACGAGGGTTTGGGAACCGCGTCGATGCACACCTACGTCGGTCGCGTCGCCGAGGGCCAGGCGGTACTCGATGCGGCTCGCGCTGCCCTGCGACTGCCCGATACTTCATTGGATCCGCATGGGCCGGTGGCACTTTGGGGCTACTCGCAAGGCGGCGGCGCGACGGCGTCGGCGGCCGAACTCGCCCCGTCCTACGCCCCGGAGCTGCACATCGTCGGCACCTACGCCGGTGCGCCACCGGCGAACCTGAAGGAGCTGCTGCCCTATGCCGACGGCAGTGCCCTGGTCGGTGTCGTCGGTTACGCCCTCAACGGGGTGATGGCCGAGTATCCGGAGTTCGCCGACGTCATTCGCTCCAAGATGACGCCCCGCGGCCTGGCGATGCTGGAATCGGCGTCGCGCCAGTGTGTCGGTCAAACGGTGCTGGACTTCATGTTTCGCCATCTGCAACCGTATTTCACCGAGGACATCAACCAGCTGGTCAACGCGGAGCCGTTCAACACCCTATTCGAAGAACAGCGGCTCGGCCGCTTCAAACCCACCACGCCGGTGCTGCTGAACAGCAACCGCTATGACCCGCTGGTGCCTCACGGGCCTGTCGTACAACTTGCCAACGATTGGTGTGCGCAAGGCGCCGATGTGGAACTTCACACCAACGAGGAACCGCCGTTTTTGAACAAACTGGTCATCAACCACGCGCTGCCGATGCTTGTCGATGGCGAACCGGCAATGCAATGGATCGCCGGACGATTCAACGGCGAGCCGACCGCGCCTAACTGCGGCCAGTTCTGATTCGCTCCTACCATTGAGGTCGCCATGGCGACCAGTGCACGCAGGAAGCACAACGCACCCGAGCGGCGTCGGCAGCTCACCGACGCCGCGATCGAACTGCTGGGCAACAACGGCGTCCATGGCCTGAGCCATCCGAAGGTCGACGACCAGGCGAATGTCCCGGCGGGCAGCACCTCGTTCTACTTCCGCACCCGCCACGCGCTCCTGCAGGCGGTCGCCGCGCGTCTCACCGAACTCGACGTCGCGGACTTCTCGTTGATGACCGAACTCGCCGGGTCCCCGTCGGCGCAATTCACCGGCACCGCCGGTCTAGCCAGAATTGTCATGTACGTGAACAGCGAGCCCTGGTTGACCCGCGCCAGGGCGCGCTATGAGCTGATGCTGCTGGCCAGCCGCGACTCCGAATTAGCGACAAGACTCGACGAGTCCTCCGAGCGGCTCTACACCCTCGCCCGCGAGGTGGTTACGCAATGGCACTCTTCGGACAGCGCGCCGGATCCAGAACTGATCGAGGATCAGGCACTGGCCACCCTGACGTTCATCAACGGCGTGATGATGACTTTCGTTGCGGGCCAACCGGTTGTCGACAGCGCCGAACACCTCGACCGACTGATTCAGGGGGTGATCGCCGGAGTCGCTGCGGTTCGTGGCGCCGGCTAGATGGCGAGCATCCCGTCGACCAGCCGCTGCAGCACCTGGCGGGTCTCGCGGCGGGCGCGCTTGGGGTCGTCGGAGGTGGCGATCGCCATCGCCGCCTCGTCGAGGGCGCCAATCAGCACGTGCGCCAGCGGTCGCACGGGTTGCCGGGCCAGCTGGCCCGCCTTGATCGCCTCGCTGAGCATCTGTTCGGTCATCCCGAGGCTGTATCGCTGAGCGACGTCGCGGAATCCCGCCCAACCCAGCACGCTGGGGGCGTCCAGCAGAATCAGCTGTCGAACCTCGGGATCGGCGGAGACCTCGAGCCACGCATCCACGGCCGCCCGGATCGCATCGGCCGGGGTCGAGGCACCCGACTCGGCGACCACGACGGCCATCCGCGACATCACATCTTGCTCGACGACCTCGACGACCTCTCTGAACAGTGCGGCCTTGTCGGCGAATTGGTGATACATCGCGCCACGGGTGACTCCCGCGGCGGTGGCGATCTCGGGCGTTCCCACCTCGACGTAGCCGCGTTCGCCCCACAGGCGACGGGCGGCCGAGATCAGCGCGTCACGGGTCGCCGCGGAGCGCTCTTCTTGAGTCCGTCTCTTGCTTTCCATACAACCTGTTGGTAACTTACGAACAGACAGCCTGTTTGTAAATACACCTCTCGTAGTAGGAGCCCGTTATGTCGACGATCGACATTAGTGCCGGAACCATCCATTACGAAGCAACCGGACCCGCGACCGGCAGGCCGGTCGTGTTTGTGCACGGCTACATGATGGGTGGGCAACTGTGGCGGCAGGTCAGCGAGCGACTCGCCGACCGTGGCCTGCGTTGCATCGCACCCACCTGGCCGCTGGGCGCGCACCCGCAGCCGTTGCGCCCGGGCGCCGATCGGACCATCAACGGGGTCGCGCGCATCGTCGCCGACGTGCTTGCCGCACTGGATCTCGACGACGTGGTGTTGGTCGGCAACGACACCGGAGGTGTGGTCACCCAGCTGGTCGCGGTGCACCACCCGGAACGAATCGGTGCGCTGGTGCTGACGAGTTGCGATGCGTTCGAACACTTCCCGCCACCGGTCCTCAAGCCGATCATCCTTGCCGCGAAGTCCAAGGCGGCCTTCCGGGCGGTGGCGCAGGCGATGCGGTTGCCGGCCGCGCGCAAGCGCGCCTATGACGGTCTCGCGCATCGCAACATCGAGGACCTCACCGAGATGTGGGTGCGCCCAGGGCTGTCCGATCCCGCAATCGTCGAAGACCTCCGCCAATTTTCCCTCTCGCTGCGCACCGAGGTGACCACCGGCGTCGCCGCCCGGTTGCATGAATTCGACAGACCCACGCTGGTCGCATGGTCCGGCGACGACACGTTCTTCGAAGTCGCGGACGGCGAAAAATTGGCTGCCATCATCCCCAACGCCCGTCTGGAAGTCATCGACGGCGCCCGGACGTTTTCGATGGTGGACCGGCCGGACGCGCTTGCCGATCTGTTGTCGACAATCGCGGTGCGCGCTTAGATCTGCGGGCGGTGTCGTGACGGCTGCGCTGGCCGTATAGCGTTCCGGCCATGTCAGACGTGACGCAGGCGCTCGAAGGCCGACGAATTCTGGTGACCGGTGGTGCAACCGGAATCGGCGCGGCCGCCGTCGCGGTGCTCACCGCCGCGGGAGCGAACGTCGCCGCCACGTATCACAACACTGCGCCCCCGGATGACCTTGCGGCCGGCTGGATTCAGTGCGACGTCCGCGATGCCGATGCCGTCACGGCGATGGTGCGACAAGCCGCCGGACAGCTCGGCGGGCTCGACGTCTTGGTCAACGCCGCCGGACTGTGGCAAGCCGGGATACCCGGCTACATCGCCGCCGACGACATTTCATTCCTGCTCGACACCAACATCAAGGCAACCATCCTGACCAATCAGGCGGCATATGCCGTGATGAAGGATCAAGACCCCAAGGGCGGCCGCATCATCAACTTCGGATCCTCCGAAGCGGTTATGGGCAGCCCGATTTCGGCCGTCTATGCCGCAACGAAGGGCGCCGTGCAGGCGTGGACACGGTCGGCGGCCAAGGCCTGGGCGGCCGACGACATCACCGTCAACGCGCTGGCCCCGGCGGTGCAGACGCCAGGGGCAGATCGGCTGCGCGAGTTCCTCGGCCCGGAGGCGGGTGCGCTCATCGACCAGCAGATGAAGATGATGATCCCGCTCGGCGGAACACTGGGCGAACCGGCACGCGATGTCGGCCCGATGCTGGTCTTCCTGTCCGGACCGGGTTCAGGCTTCATCACCGGGCAACTGCTGGCCATCGACGGTGGCCTGATGATGGTGGGCGGATAGCGCATCACCGAGGGTAGGTCGTCTGCCTGGTGGTGTCGCCGAGCTTGGGTGCAGCGCGCGTTAGCCGGCGGCCCCACCCGCTAAGATAAGACGGACCGTCTCGTCTCGCTAAGGGTGGGCAGAGTGAAGGTGGATGTCAATGGCCGATGACACGATGCAGGCGTTTCTGCGCAAGCGCCTGTCTGATCCGAACATCGCCGTGAAACACCATGATCTGCAATGGAGTTGGACCGAACACCTGCGGCAGGCCGCGGAGCGGGCCGCCGCCCTGATCGATGCGGCGGATCCGCAGCGTCCGATGCACGTGGGTGCGCTGCTGGGCAACACCCCGGAGATGCTCAACCAGATGGCGGCAGCGGGGCTGGGCGGCTACGTGCTGTGCGGCCTGAACAACACCCGACGCGGCGAGGCACTGGCCGCCGACATCCGGCGAGCGGACTGTCAATTCGTGGTTACCGATGCCGAACACCGGCCGCTGCTGGACGGGTTAGACCTCGGGCCGACCGAGATTCTCGACACTTCGAGCAGCCAGTGGACCGAATTCGTCGATGCCGCAGGAGAATTGGTTCCGTATCGCGATGTCGCCGCGACCGACGCATTCATGATGATCTTCACTTCCGGTACGAGCGGCAACCCCAAGGCCGTCCAGGTGTCGCACCTGATGGCCATGTTCGCCGGCACCAACTTGGTCCAACGTTTCGCCCTGACCGAGCAGGACACCTGCTATGTGTCCATGCCGCTGTTCCACTCCAACGCGGTCGTTGCCGGCTGGGCCCCCGCGGTCTGTTCCGGAGCCGCGATCGTTCCGGCGAAGTTCTCCGCGACCAACTTCCTCGACGACGTCCGCCGCCACCGCGCGACGTACATGAACTACGTGGGCAAGCCGCTGGCCTACATCCTGGCCACGCCCGAGCGCGACGACGACCGGGACAACCCCCTGCGGGTGGCGTTCGGTAACGAGGCTAACGACAAGGACATCGAAGAGTTCGGCCGGCGTTTCGGCGTCCAGGTCGAGGACGGCTTCGGCTCGACGGAGAACGCGGTCATCGTGATCCGTGAAGAAGGCACGCCCAAGGGCTCGATCGGCAAGGGCATCGACGGGATCGCGATCTACAACAGCGAGACCATCACCGAGTGCGCGGTGGCGCGTTTCGACGCCAGCGGCGCCCTCGCCAACGCCGACGAAGCGGTGGGGGAGCTGGTCAACACCGCCGGTTCGGGCTTCTTCACCGGGTATTACAACGACCCCGCCGCCAACGCCGAACGCATGCACCACGGCATGTACTGGTCCGGTGACCTCGCTTACCGCGACGCCGACGGCTGGATCTATTTGGCCGGCCGTACCGCCGACTGGATGCGAGTGGACGGCGAGAACATGGCCGCCGCACCCATCGAGCGAATCCTGCTGCGCCACAATGCGATCAACCGGGTGGCGGTATACGCCGTGCCCGACGGTCACGTCGGAGACCAGGTGATGGCCGCCGTCGTGCTGAATGAGGGCCAGACGCTTGACCCCGAGGAGTTCGAAGTCTTCCTGAGCGCGCAGCCCGACCTGTCCCCCAAAGCCCGTCCCCGATATGTCCGGATCGCCACCGACCTGCCCAGCACCGCCACACACAAGGTTCTGAAGCGCCAATTGATCAGGCAGGCAACGGCAATCGGGGCAGGGGAAACGCTTTGGGTGCGCGATCCCCGTGGGACGGCCTATCGGTCTAGCTCTTTGGCGTCCGACGCCGAATCTGCCCCTTCGTCCGTGACACCCGCTTGACGGGATCTCGGCTGGTTCCGGCGGCGATCTCGTCGCGCAGCTGCGCGATATTGGAGAGCTCCGCGTACAGCCCGCGAATCGCGTAGTCCAGCACCGCGAACGAGAAGCGCTGATCTGGGTCGTCGGTGATGCCGAGCTCGTGGGAGCGCTGCCGAGACCATAACGCTTCGTCCAGTCGTGCTCTCGTCGCGTCGAGGTGCCGGTCCAGTGTGTCGACGATGCGTTCCGGGTCCTCGCCCCGGGCGAGCCAGGTGCGCAGGATCACGGGGTGTTTGACGACGACCTGCTCGTCGCCCGGGAAGTGCGCAACCCACCGGCGAAGCGCGTCCAGCCCGGAATCGGTGGTCTCGTACAGGGTAATCGCGCGCTTCCCGGACTGCGCGCCGATCTCGTTGACCATCCCCCACTCCAACAGGCGGGCCAGTTCTCGTCGCACGTGACTGACCGACGGCGACCAGTAGAAGTGGCCGACCGACAATTCGGCACGCATCTTGATTTCACCGGCGGTCAGTTGCTCATCGTTGGCCGCCAGCACACCGAGCACGAGGTAGGCCGTCACCGGGAGGCCGTTGGTGGTATGCCGGGGACTCACTCGGCTACCCTTCGCCGGTGAAATACGGCAGCGTCAAGTCCGGACCGACGACGTGGAAGTGCACGCGCACCCGCATGCCGACCACCACGTCCTCGGGCGCCATCCCGACGATGTTGCTGAGCATCTGGTAGCCCTCGTCCAGAGTGATGATCGCCGGCGCGTAGGGCGGCTCGAACTCCGGAGTGACGGGCCGGTAAACCACTGTCCAGCTGTAGATTTCGCCGGTGCCGTTGCTGTTGGCCCACTGCAATTCGGCCGAGAGGCAGTGGCGGCAGTTCTCGACCGGCGGGAAGTTCGCCAGCCCGCACGCCTCGCAGCGCTGATAGCGCAGCTCCTCGGATTGACATCCCTGCCAGAACGGCACGCTGACGTGACTGCTCGCGTGTGGCAGCGGACCTTTTTGCGGTTGCAAGGAGGTCATCTCGGCTCGTCTCCGATCAGGAGCACCGTGGTGAACAGTGCCCCGGCTCCCCCGTTGCTGCACAACGCAATATGCGCGTCGGGTACCTGTAGCGTGCCTGCTTCGCCACGCAGTTGCTGGACGGCCCGGGCCGCACGTTGCATCATCTGGGGGTTGGCGCCGGCGTGACTGAAGGACATGGTTCCCCCGTCGGTGGTGATCGGGTGACTGCCGCCGATCGCGATGTGGCCGTCGGCGACGAACGGGCCGCCTTCGCCGTCCGCGCAGAAGCCGAATGCCTCCAGTTGACGGATGATTTCGAACGAGAACGGATCGTAGAGTTCCAGCACGTCGACGTCATCGGGCCGGATTCCGGCGTGGCGGAAGGCGCATTGGGACGCCCGCCTGCCGACCACGCCGTTGACGTGGTCACCGCGGCGGCCGCCCAGATCCCAGGCGGGCGGGTGCTGATACGACGGGCCGTGGAAGTCCGCGCCACTGCCCAGCACATAGATGGGCTGACGCGCCACGTCGACTTTGTCGATGTTGGCGACGACCAGTGCGCAGCCGCCTTCGGAGGTGGTGGCGCAATCCAGGAGATGAAACGGGTCGGCGATCGGCCGCGATGCGGTGATGTCGTCCGGGGTGAACGGACCGCGTTGGTAGTACACGGCTTCCGGGTTCTGCGATCCGTTGTTGCGGATGGTCGCAGCCACAATTGAAAGCTGTTCGCGGGTGGTGCCATAGACGTGCATGTGCCGGCGCGCGATCAGGGCGAACTCCGCGGTGGTGAACATTCCCCACGGTGCGACGAATTCGTTTTCCGGTCGGGTCCACGGCGCGGTAGCCTCGTGGTCGCGGTATTCGCCGGCTTGGGCGGCCACCAGCACCACGACATCGGCCATGCCGTGTTCGATCGCGGTGACCGCCTCGGTGATCATCCCGACCCCGAAGGCCAATCCCTGCCACGCCGGGCCGATGCGCAGGTCGTAGATCAACGCGGTGGAGTGCGGGCTCGCACTGATCCCGTCGACGTCATCGAGGGTCAGCCCGGCATCGTCGAGTGCGCCCCGAATCGCTTTGATCGCCAGACCGCGCGACGTCTCGCCGTCCAGGCGCCGCCCTTGCCGGGTGTTGTGTACCCCGACGATCGCTGCCGTGCGCTTCGTTGCGCTCACCGTTGCCCCATCCGTTGCGGCCCTTCAGTTCTCATCCGCCACCACTCCGAGATATGTTCCCAGCACGTCGTATCGGCGCCCGTCGCGCAGCACGCTGCCGATCGTCCTGGTCCGGGAATCGGCGCTCGGGGTGCCGGCATCGACCACATCGATGCGCACGTCCACCGGCCGTGCGGTCTGGGGGTCGGTGATCTCGACGACCATGGCGACGGCGTGCTCGTGTTCGTCCCACTCGACACTGGTGATGCGGTGGCGCGCAGTCAGTTCCATCACGACGGAATCGCGGCGCACCAGGAACCGCACCGGCGCACACAGCTCCCCGGCCCGCGGTGGTACGCACAGCGTGACCGCCATGTCACAGGCCCGCCGGGCGGATGCTGGTGGCGCCCGCCGCGCGCAGCTGGGCCAGCTCGTCCGCGCCGCGTCCTAAGACCCCGGTCAGTACCTCGGTGGTGTGCTGGCCGTACAGCGGCGCCACCCGGTGAACCCAGCGTCTGGACTTCCCGACGAATTCGAAAGGCATTCCGGTGCACAGGAAAGAGCCGGCCACCGGGTGCTCGACGGTCTCCCAGAAGCCGCGCGCGAGCAGCTGGGGATCGCTCAGCAGGCTGCCCGCCGCCGTCATGGCCGCCGCGGGCACCTGCGCGTCACGCAGGGCACGCACCGCCTCGTCGACACTGCGGTACGCCGCCCAATCCGCGATCAGCTTGTCGGTGTCGTCCGCGCGCTCCCGCCAGTCGGCCTCATCGGCGCCGAGTTCGGGCTTACCGAGCAGCGCCGCCAAGCCGGCGCGCGCGGCGTCGGTCAGCGCGGCGACGGCGACCCATTCGTCGTCACCGCGGCAGCGGTACAAGCCCTGGGGTGCCGCTCCGGGACCCCGGTTTCCCTGTCGTCGCATCTGAATGCCGTTGCGCGAGTATTCGAGCAGCATCTCGGCGGCCACGTTCAACGCCGACTCCACCATCGTGGACTCGACGTGCATCCCGGTGCCTTGCCGGTCTCGAATTACCAGCGCCGCAATGGCGGCGAATGCCGAATGCAGCCCCGCGATCGGATCGCAGACCCCGCGCGGGATCACCGGCGGGCCGTCGGCATGCCCGGTCATCCAAGCCATGCCGGTGGCCTGCTCCATCGTCTGCGCGAACCCGACGCGGTCACGCCATGGACCGTCGAGACCGAACGCCGGCATCCGCACCATGACCGCGCGCGGATTGGCCGCATGCACGGCGTCCCATTGCAGCCCGAAGTTCTCCATCACCCGAGGTGAGAAGTTCTCGATCACCAGGTCGCTGGCCGCAATCAGGTCCAGCGCGAGCGCCCGCCCGGCGTCGGTGCTGAGTTCAATGCTGACACCGCGCTTGTTGTTGTTGCTGCACAGAAAGACTGGGCCCCATTCCCACCACTGGTCCCAGTCCGGGGGCCGGCCCGCGGAGAATCTCATACCGTCGGGGCGACGGACGCCCTCGAGCTTGATCACGTCGGCACCCAGCGCACCGAGGAACTGGGTGGCGACCGGTCCGGCCCAGAACGCGGTGAAGTCGGTGATCCTGATGTCGGACAACGGAAGTCCGTCCGGGTCGGCGAGTGTCGGCCGGTTCGGTCGCGGCGCCCACCGCACGCGACCGTTGTCGGCGCCCAGCACCGGCGGTCGCCCGGGCGTGCGGGTCGCGATCGCGTCGCTGCGATACGGCACTCGCGGCTGCAGCACGCCGAGCTCGGACTCGACGAACACACCGCGTTCCACGAAATGGTCGACGGTGAGCAGAGTTGCGGGCATACCGATGGGCGCCACCGGGATTCGAAATGCGACCGCGAGGTCCACGATCTCGCTCGTGGCCCGCGTCTGGGTCCACTGCGTGACCATGTCGAGGAACTCGTCGCGACGGTCGACGCGGCCGACGAACGAGGCCAGCTCGGCGTCCTCGAGCATGTCGGCCCGGTCGATCATGACCAGGAAATCCTGGAACTGTTGCGCGGTGATCGTGCAGAAGCCCACCAGGCCGTCAGCCGTCGGGACGATGGACGGCAGTTCCAGACTGCGCTGGTGCAGAAGGGAATCCGCGCCCAGGACGCTGGCCGACATCGCGGACAGCCCACCCATCGCGATCGCCATGGCCTCATATGTCGAGACGTCGATAATCTCGCCGCAGCCGCCGCGCGCGGCATGCCGGGCCGCGGCGGCGCTGACCGCGGCGGCGAAGGACCCTGCCAGCCATTCCCCCAGTCGCCCACCCGCCTGGACCGGCTCGTCGCCCGGCCAGCCCCGGCCGGCGGTCGAGCCGCACAATGCCTGCAGGATGAACTCGTTGGCGATCACGTGGTCGTCGACGTAAGGGCCTGTCATCCCGAACGGCGTCACGCTGACGACGACAGTGGCCGGGCCGGTGTGCGCCGTGATGCCATCAATCGTCCAGCCGTCGGTCAGATCGGTGCATACCACGTCGGCCCCGGCGAGGAGCCCGGCGGCCTCCGCCGGATCGTTCACCGATTTCTTTCCCGCTGCCAGGTATCCGAACAGCGCTCCGGGTGGGCCGCCCGCCGAGACGCCGCGCAGCGAATCACCCTGCAGTGACTCGATTTTCACGACCTCGGCACCGGCGTCAGCGAACATCTTCGCACAGTAGGACACCGCGATTCCGTTGCAGATCTCCAGCACACGCCAACCGTCGAATGGCGCCTGGCTTGCCACGCTCAGTTGCCCAGCGTGGTGGCGCGGCCCGCGATGCCGGCAACCTCGGCCGTCACCGGTGCCTGCGCCGAGGCCTGTGCCTGCAGGGCGAACTGCGTCATCCGCGTCCACGCGTCCCGGTCACGCTGGCTGGCTTGACGTCCGACATGAGTGACCACATCGACGTCGGTGGCCTGTGCGCGCAGCCGGCCGGCCCGGGCCTGCTCCTTCGGTACGTGCTTGAATGGATCGAATGAGTATGCCGCCATGGCATTTTCATGCGTGATCTTGTCGATCACCGCGTCGTCGAGATGGCCCATCGTTGTGATGATGTCTTCGGGCGCAAACGGCCAGTTGCTGTCGGAATGCGGAAAGTCGGATTCCCAGCACAGCATGTCCTCGTTGAACCAATCCATGTTGCGAACGCCGACTTTGTCGCTGATGAAGCAGGTGTAGAAGTGCCGCTTGAACACATCGGACGGTCCGTCATATCCCGGCGGGAAGGTGGCCAGCGTCCAGCCGGAATGGCGGTTGAAGACGTGCTCGGCCCGCCATAGGAAATACGGGATCCAGCCGACATCACCCTCGGTGAGCGAGAACTTCAACTGCGGGAAGTCGACCCAGAATTCGGCCCAGATCAGCTCGGTGAAGGTGAACATGCTCATCATCGACGACGCCGTCATCTGCACACTTGCCGGAGCATCCGTGGAGACCTGCGGGGATCGTGACGCCGAGCCCACATGCGTGCACAGCACTGTGTTGTTCTCGCACGCCGCCTCGAACAACGGATACCAATACTTGGTGTGAATGCTGGGCATTTGCAGGGCTTCTGGATTTTCCGAGAAGGTGACGGCGTGACAGCCCTTGTCGGCGAGGCGCTTGACCTCCTTGGCGGCCTCGGCGACGTCGTACAACGGCAAAATCCCGCATGGAATGAACCGGCCCGGGTAGGCCGCGCACCATTCGTCGACGTGCCAGTCGTTGTAGGCCTTGATCATCACCAGGTTGACGTCGCGATCCGGGCCCTGATTGAGGACCTGGCCGGAGAAGCCGGTGAAGTTCGGAAAGTTCAAGCCCGCCAGCTGACCGCCGGCGTTCATGTCCCGTACCCGCTCGTCGACGTTGAAGCAGCCGGGCCGCATCTCGTCGTAGCGCGACGCGTCGATGTTGTACATCTCGCGCGGCTTGCCCGCGACGGCGTTCAGGCCCATATTGCGGCCGCGAACGTCGCCGTAATACCACTGCTGGACGCCGTCGGGCTCGAGCACGACTCGTGGCGCAAGCTCCTGGTACTTCGCCGGAACATGCGCATCGAACATGTCCGCGGGCTCGGCGATGTGGTCATCCACGCTGATCAGGATCAGGTCGTCCTTGTTCATGCCGCACTCCTTGAATACAAGGACTAGTAGACAATGATTTCAGTCACAGAGTCAATGCCTACCAGTGTTCCCCGGCGCGCCTGAAGAGTGCAATTAGCAGCAAATTCCGCGGTGCATGCGCCCCGGCGAACCCGGCGAAGCTCGCTGACTAATAGTCCAACGGTACAGCCGGTGCGGCCGGGCCCGTGATCAGCCGATCCGCGTTGCCGGCCCGCGCCGCGTGCCACCATGAAGCATGGCGCGGCCGACTAATGCTGATGTGGCTCGGCTGGCCAGCGTGTCCACCGCGACGGTCAGCTACGTTCTGAACAACGCGGAGGGTCGCAGGATCTCGGCCCGAACACGAGAGGCCGTCCACCGCGCCGCCGAACTCTTGGGTTATCGACCCAATCTCGCCGCGCGCAACCTCGCCCGGGGCCGAAGCGGCGTGGTGCTGTACGTGATTCCGCACCTGGCGGTCGGTGAGATGCCGATGCTGGCCGGTAGCCGGATGACCACCGAGCTGGCCCGCCTCGGGTTGCTTCAGGTGCAGATATTCGAGACCGAGGACGATCAGCATGTCGTCGACGCGATCGAGAACCTCGATCCGGTGGCCGTGACGAGCCTGTTTCCACTGAGTGCTGCCGCTTCGACCCTGGTGCGCACCGCGGGCATCCCGAGCATCGAGATCGGTACGCTGCCGGCGCTCGGCGATCCACGATTGTCCATCGGAGAGCTGCGCGTCGAGCACCTCGTCTCGCGTGGTCACCAGCGGATTGCATTCGCCTACACCGGGATTCAGCGATGGCGAAATCTCGGCGACTATTGGTACGAGGGTCTGTTGCGCGCCACCAAGTCACGTGACCTGCCGCGGCCGACGGTGGCGGACGTGACCGTCGACAACGCGGCAGACGTGGTACGCGAATGGGTGCGCGGCGGCGTGACGGCAGTGTGCGCGCAAAGCGACGACATCGCCTGCCTGGTGCTGCACGGTATCCACGAAGCGGGGTTGCGGTGCCCGCGCGATCTGGCCGTCATCGGCGTCGACGCCAGCCCCATCGGCGCCGTGAGCAGCCCGCCGCTGACCACCGTGCAGTTCGACGCGCGGGCCGTCGCCGACATCGCCCTGGCGGCTCTTTTCGAGCGGTTGGGAAATTTCCCCCCGCCGCCTCCCACGCCGACCGCCATCGCGCACCTCATCGTGCGCTCGTCGACGTAGGCCGCGGATAGGAGATTCGATGGACATCGTCGACGTACAGGTGCACGCCAACATGCTCGGCACCGAGACCACGCTGGCGATCATGGATGCCCTGGGCATTGCGGCCGCGGTGTACGACGAGTTCGACGGCCCCGGCGACGACGGCGCGCTGCTGCCCGGCTACCGCCTGGAAAACGGCGCCTTCCGCACCGTCGGGCCGAATGCCGAGGCGGCGGCGATAGCCCATCCTGAGCGGTTGGCCTTCCTGATGCGGGTCGATCCGACGGATCCCCGCATCGAAAGCTGGGTCGAGACGCTGCGGGTCGCACCCGGTTGCAGAGCGCTGCGCACCCTGGTCTTCACCCCGGCCGAAGGGGCGGTCTTCGAAGAGGGTGGCTACGATCGGCTTTTGAAAGCCGCGCTGGCCCAAGGCTTTCCGCTGTTCGTCACGTGCCCGGGCCGGGTGCCGCACTTGACGCAGTACGTGAAGAGATTTCCCGACGTCCAGTTCGTCATCGACCATTGCGGCGCCGCCTTCGATGCACCGCCCGGTCAGGCCAGCATCGACGATGCGCTGGCGATGGCCCAGTTTCCCAACGTCGCCTTCAAATGGGCGCACGCGGCATCGTTTCTGTCGACGCAGCCCTATCCGTTCGTCGACCTCGAGCCGAAGCTGCGGCAGGCCGTCGACGCCTTCGGACCCGAGCGCGTCATGTGGGCCAGCGACGCCACGATGACCCGGCATCGTGCCACCTGGGCCGAATCGCTGTTCAGCATCCGCGATTCGACAGCGCTGTCGGAGAACGAGAAGGCGTGGGTGCTGGGCGCGACGGCCCGGTGGATCCTGAATTGGCCACGGCGCGCGAGCTAGCCGATCGCGATCGCGGCCAGACCACGCCGTACCCGATCTGGTAGCGACCCTCCCTCGCCGAGCCAGTCGTCGAGCGCGATGCGGACCGCCGCCATCGCCAGTGCGCCGATCAACCGGGGCCGGGGATCGTGCGGTGAAAGGTCGGCGATGCGAGGCGCAATGAGCTCCGCGATGGCCGCTTCGTAACGCACATAGATGCGGCCATGCGTCCACGCGTCAAGCGTCTCGGATGACCTTGTCAGCGTGGCCAATTCGCGTACGTGGTCTTCGATTTCGGTGAATCCGTCAGCCAGGTCGCCGAACGCCGCCGTGACGGCCTCTGCAGCGCCCAGCCCCGCCGGTTGGGCGGCCACCGCGCTGGTAATGCGGTCCAACCAGTGCACGTTCACGCCCTCGGCGACGGCGTCTTCCTTGGAGTTGAAGTAACGGAAGAAGGTGGCCCGGCCGATGTCGGCCGCGTCAGCGATGCGGTCCACCGTCGCTCCTGCCAGACCAGCTTCCCCGACGACCTTGGCTGCGGCGGCCGCGATGCGCTCGCGGGTGGCGGTGCGCCGCCGTTCGGCAGGTGACATTCGCGGACGTTCTGGATGCGAACCCATTGCCAAAGCGTAAGACATAGTCTAAGCATAAGACTATGTCTCACACCCTGGCGGCGGCGTCAGCCGATGGCGCGCCGCAAGCCCGTGCCGCGTGGCAGTTCTTTCAGCAGATGATCACCGACGTCACCAAGATCGTGACGGACGATGCTGAATCCGAACGCGAACTCCTCGAAGGGTTGCGGGTGATCGCCCGGGTCTCATCGCTGTGCTCGCAAATGGCTGTCGAGGCCGACACCTGCCGCCCGGCGTTTTTCGATATGTGTTCGGACACCCGGATGATCGGCGGCCCCAATCCCGATGGCAGTTACTTCCTGGCGATGATCCGCGGAGATCGCCGCTACCGGATCACGGGAACCCGCGGCACCACCGCGTACCTCGGATTCCAAGTCTTGGCCGGCACCGGCCTGACTCCGCGGCGGATGTCGAACTACGTCGGCGACACCAACCTGAACCTGGAGTCCGGCCGGTTCGCGCTCGTGCTGTCCGCCGACGAGCCCGCCGATCTCGACGGCGCGCAGTGGGTGCAAATTCCCGAGGACGCGTCGTCGGTCGTCGTCCGGGAGTACATCGGCGATCGGGACGCCGAGGAGCCCGCGACCATGCGGATCGAGGCACTCGACCCCGACCCGGTCACCGAGTTGTCCGACGGCGAATTGGCCGAACAGTTCACCGCGATGGCGTGGTCACTGATGAAGCTGACCACGCTGCACCGCACCATCAAGCCGGAGCTGCTGCAGCAGCCCAACACGTTACTGACGGCCGAGGCCGCCGATCTGGGTGCGGCCGACACCACGCCGGACAACCTGTACATGATGGGCACTTACCGCCTCGATCCCGGCCAGGCGCTGGTGCTCGACATCCAACCGCCCGACACCCGGTACTGGAACGTCACGCTGGAAAGCGTCTGGCACGAGTGCCTGGAGCCGCGCCGCCGGCACAGCTCGGTGACCAACCGGGGCGTGCAGCCCGACGCCGACGGCCGAGTGCGGATCGCAATCTCCGCGCAGGACTTCGGGTTTGGCCATTGGCTGGATACCGGCGGTCGGCACCGCGGATTTGTCATCGTGCGGTGGCTGGACAATCCCACCGCGCCGGACGTCAAGGTTTCGGTGCGCGAGGGCGGGGCCTGAGAATGACGCTGCAGGACCGCTTCAAACCGGATCACCTGATCGCTACCGCTTGTGAACAAGCCGGTAGCGACGACTTCGGCGAGGACGGCTGGCAGCCGGGCCTGGAATTGGTGGCCGACGGCCTGGTCAACGAGGCCCGGCTCTCCGCGATCGGCGTCGAGATCGCTTACCTCGACCTCCTCCGCGCCCTGACCAGCCGGCTCGGGATCACCGCCTGGCGTAAAGAGCATCCCGAAATCGCCGGCAAGCCAATCACTTCGCCGATCTTCATCGTCGGCCAGCCCCGCACCGGAACCACCATCCTCTACGACCTGCTCGCTCAGGACCCCGACCTGCGTGCGCCGCTGACCTGGGAGGTCGACGCGCCCTGCCCGGTTCCGCAGCCCGAGACCTATCACACCGATCCGCGCATCGCGCAAGCGCAGGCCAGCATCGAGATGTCCGAGCAGATCATCCCGGGCTTCTTGAAGTTTCACCCGATGGGTGCGCTCGTCGGCCAGGAATGTGTGCGCATCACGGCCAGCGAATTCACCAGCATGATCTTTCCGGTGCAGTACCGGCTGCCGACGTACGCCCGCTGGTTGATGTACGACGCGGACCATACCGGCGCCTACCGCTTTCACCGAAAGTTTCTGCAACACTTGCAATCCGGTGTTCCAGGACAGTGGCTGTTGAAGTCGCCGGCACACCTGTGGCAGCTGGACACGCTGCTCGCCGAATACCCCGACGCGGTGGTCGTGCAGACGCACCGTGATCCGCTCAACGTCATCTCGTCGATCGCCGCGCTGACCAATCACTTACGGCGGATGGGCAGCGACGACACGAACATCGCCGAATGCGCGGCGCAGTCGTACGAGGAGATCGTCGTCGGCCTCGACCGTGGAATGACGCTGCGCGACAAGGGCGTCGTGCCTGACGGCCGGATGATCGACGTGCAGTTCACGGACTTCATGAAGGACCCCTGGAGCACCATCGGCGATATCTACCAGAAGCTGGGACGCGAGCTGCGTCCAGAGGCCGAGCAGAAGATGCGCGACTTCCTGGCGGCCCATCCCGGCGATGGCGGACGAGGCCGCTACACCTGGTCGGACACCGGGCTGGATGCCGGTGAGGTACGGGAGCGGGTGCGCGACTACCAGGAGCGCTACGGCGTCCCCACCGAAGAGCTGCGGTAGAAAACCCCCATCGAGGAACTGCGGTAGACAACCACCATCGAGTGTGCGGCCAGCCGCACGTTGATAGTCGAGTGCGCGGCGGGCCGCACACTCGGAAGATGTTGGCCTGCTACACCGGGGCGGGCTCGTAGCGCAGCATCGTGACGTCGTGCTCGGGATAGTCGAAGAACACCGGCTGCACCCGAATGCCGACCTGGAGGTCGGCCGGGTCGACGTTGACCATCTCGGTGGAAAACCTTGGCCCCTCGTCCCATTCGACGATCGCCAGCAGTTGCGGAACGGCGTCGGCGAAATGGGGGCTGACGGGCCGGTGCGCCACGGTGAACGAGTACAGCGTGCCCAGCCCTGATATCTCGCGCCATTCCAGGTCGTCGGCGAGGGTGCGGGGCGCCCGCACCCGGGGATAGAACACGTACGCCTCCGACGAGGGCGAGTACTGAATGACGATGCGGTGCTGAGCCAATGCGTCCCAAAACGGCGCGGTGGTAGGCGTTTTGACGGGCATCGGGCGATCGAAGTTCATCAGTCAGTCCCCTTGCAGGATGAGCGTCGTCTGCTCGGACAGGATGCCGCCATTTCCGGACACGAACGCGCGGTTACAGTCGGCGACCTGCGCCGCGCCGGCGCGGCCCATGATCTGCCGCGTGGCATCGCAGACGTGATGCATGCCACCGGCCAATCCCGCCTGACCGAAGCCGAGTTGGCCGCCGGCGGTGTTGAGCGGAAAGTCGCCGCGGAAGGTCAAGTCGTGCTCGGCGACGAACTCCATCCCGGTGCCCTTCTCGCAGAAGCCGGCGTCCTCGAGCGACAGCAGCACGGTGATCGTGTAGCAGTCGTAGATCGAGACCATGTCCATCTGGTCGCGAGTCAGGTCGGTCATCGCGAAGGCGGTGTCGGCGGCCGCGGCGATCGGCGTCGAGAGCAGGTCCTCGGCATAGGTGGGTGTTTTGAACGGCACGTGTTCACCAAACCCCTTGATCCACACGGGCCGGTTGTGAGAACGCCGGGCAAGGTCGGCGTTGGCGACGACCACCGCGGCGCCCCCCACGCACGGCATCACGATCTCCAGCATGTGCAGCGGGTCGGCGATCACCGGGCTCGCGAGCACGTCCTCGACCGTGAGTGGCTTGTCCTTCCAGATCGCGCCCTCGGTGTGATTGGCATTGGTGCGGGTGTCGACGACGATCTTGGCCATGGCGCGCTCGTCGTATCCGTAGATCGCCGCATACCGCTGGGCCACCTGACCATACGGCCCGTTCTGCCCGAGATTTCCGTAGGGGATCTCGAATTCGGCTTGCGGGGAACCATATTGGTTGCTCGACGAACCGAAGAACATCGCATCGACCATCGGCCTGGGTTTCTGCTTCGACATCGGCGTGATGTACCGGGCCGGCAGCGCGCACAGCACGGCGTCGCAGATGCCGAGCTCGACGGCCGCCGCGGCCCGCCACACCATGGCCGCGGCGCTGGCTCCGCCGAGATCCACATGCTCGGCGAATCGCGCACCGACACCGAGGTATTCGGCGATCGTCGACGGCACGAAGATCTCCGACTCCGCGAGGTGAGAGGCGACGATCCCGTTGACGACCTCGCCCGGCAATCCCGCATCAGCGAGCGCGGCGGCGGATAGCTCTGCCCACTGTTCGAGGACGAAGGGCGCGGGTGAGGCCTTGTTCAGCCGTTCCGGGGGCAGCTCGACGTATCCAACGATCGCGGCCTCTCCGCGTAAGCCCATGGCATGTCCTCGCTTCGGCGGTTACTTGCGCGGCAGACCGAGAATCATCTGCGCGATGATGTTGAGCTGGATCTCCCTGGTGCCGCCACCGATCAGCTCGGCGGGAAGATGCAGATAGGACTGCACGATCGCGGGCTCGGAATCGGTGACCATCACCGTCTGCCCGGTCAGACGCAATGTCGCCTCGAACGTACGTCGCAGCAACACATTCATGGCCACCTTGGCGATGCTCGACGCCGGGCCGGACGCCTGACCGTCAAGCAGCCGGATGGTTTCGCGCACACCAAGCGCCCGGATGGCGTTGGTGTAGGCATCGAGTTCGCCCAGTTCCCGCTCGGCGTCGTCGCGTTCGGGCCCGGGTTCGGACGCCAGTTGACGCAGGGCGACAGCGCGGTCGAACTTGACGTATCCGCTGATGGCGGAACGCTCTTCGGCCATTGTCGCGATCGCAAGGCTCCAGCCGTCGGTGGGACCGCCCAGCAACATGTCGTCGGGGATGAACACGTCGTTGAGGAAGACCTCGTTGAAATGCGCCTCGCCGGTGGCCGTCTTGATCGGCTGAACCTCAACCCCCGGCGATCGCATATCGAGGATGAAATAACCGATACCGCGGTGCTTGCTGGCTTCGGGGTCGGTGCGTGCCAGCAGGGCGCCCAAGTCGGCGTACTGCGCCAGGGACGTCCAGATCTTGTGGCCGTTGATCTTCCAGCCGCCGTCGACCTTGGTGGCCCGGGTGGCCAGCGATGCGAGATCGGAGCCGGCTCCCGGCTCACTGAACAGCTGACACCACCAGATCTCACCGCGTTGAGTCGCCGGAATCAGCTTCTCTTGCAGGTCTTTTGGTGCGGCGGTCAGGACCGAGGGCAGGATCCATTCCGCAATGTTCAGCGACGGCCGGACCAGACCGGGTCGCTTGGCGAACTCTTCGTCGATGATGAGCTGTTTGAGGGGACCCGCATCGACGCCCCATGGTGCCGGCCAGTGCGGCGCCATCAGACCCGCATCGGCGATCAAGGTGCGCCGGGGCCCGGTCGCCTGGTCCTCATAGTCGCCGTGTGGCGGGGATTTGTCGTTGTGCACCTGCAGCGCCGCGTCCAGCGTCTCGGCGACCCACGACCGGAAGTCCGCCTCGGCGTCGCCGAGATTGACCGACATGTCGCGCTGCTGCGCACATCCCAGCCGGCCCAGCAGCCGGGCCCAGCGGCTGGCCGGTCCGATCGATCCCGCCAGGCTGATGGCCCGCCGCCAGTAGAGGTGCACATCGTGCTCCCAGGTGAAACCGATGGCGCCGAGCATCGTCAGCGCGTCGAGCACCAGGTCGGGTACCGGCGACACCGCGATGGTCGCCGCCCCGGCCGCGGCAAGCCGGTGCTGGTCAGTCGATTCGTCTGCCGCGCGCACCGCATCCCATGCCGCGGCGGTGGCCAACTCGCTGTTGACCAACAACATTGCCGCGCTGTGTTGCAACGCCTGGAAAGTTCCGATCACCTTGCCGAACTGCTCGCGGGTGCGCAGGTGCGCGGTGACGACGTCGACACACCATTGAGCGATACCGGCCGTCGTGCTGGCCACCAGACCCACGACCACACAGGCCGCGCGGTCAGCCTCGATTCCGGCCAGCACGTCCGCATCGCCCACGGCGTAGTCGTCGAGCCGCAAGATTGCAACGTCGGCGACCAGATCCGTTCCCGGTACGGAATCGACTGTCGCGAAAGGTGTTTCGCCGCGAACGACAACCCAGAGTACGTCGTTGTTGTCGTCGCGCGCGCCGACCAGGATTACTCGTGCCGCGGCGACGCCCGCCGTCACCTTCGAGGCGCCGGAAACCAGGCGGCGCTGACCATCAGATCGCACCCGGAAGTCGCCGTTGTCGGGAAGGACGATCGCGGCGGGTTGTCCTGAAGCCAGCTCACGCAGCAGTGACTCGGCGGCCGGCGTCGAATCGGCCAGCAGGGCAACAGCGCCCGTCGACACCGTCGGAAGCAGCGGCCCCGGCAGCAGCGCCTTGGCGGCGGATTCCAGCACGCAGGCCGCATCCATCAGGCGGCCGCCCTGACCGCCGACCTTCTCGGGCAGATGCACGGCGTGAAAGCCGTTGTGGACCAGCGCTTCCCACCAGTCGGGTAATCGCCCGGCAGCCACGGCATCGAAGTGGTCCCGGGTCGCGGCGATCGGCGCATACCGGCCGGCGAATTGGCCGACGGCTTCGCTGAGATCCTGTTGCTCCGGAGTCAGTCCCAGGGTCATGACCGGGGCCGCGCTGTGGCGAACATGGGCTTCGGCCGCACCGGCTGATATCCTTCCGTCTTACAAGACGAACCGTCTCGTCTTGTGGAAGATTACCGGGGCGGGTCGAGATATGTAAAGGCGACCCTGGTTGCCACCGCGAGTGGCCAGGAAGGTGAGGAACCTTCAGAGACGAGGATCACCAGATGCCAAGCGATCTCACCCAGGCGAGTCCACAGCCCAGCTCCCCGAGGCGCCGCAGCGAGAAATCGCGCACGGCGATCGTCACGGCTACCCGAGAGCTGCTGTTGGAGCGCGGATTCGACGGATTGACCATCGAGGCGGTCGCGGCGCGCGCCGGGGTGGGAAAGCAGACCATCTATCGCTGGTGGCCGACACGGCCCGCGCTGGTCGCCGACGTCATGCTCGAAGACGCCGACAAAATTTTGGCTTCGGTCGATCACACCGAAGATTTGGCCGCGGATTTGGTGGGTTGGGTCCGCAAACTGACCGCCACCCTGACCACGGAACGCGGCGTGGCCATGCTCCGCACGCTGACCGTCGCCGGGATGGAACACGAGGAAACCGCCGTCAAGCTTCGCGTCGGCTTCAGTTTGCCGCTGCACGAGAGCGTCCGCACCAGACTGCTGGCGGATGGCATCGACGGGGACGCCGCGACATCCGCCGCCGACGCCATTGTTGGTGGCGTGATATATCCGATCCTGTCCGACGCGAAAGTGTATTCGCGACGGCGCGCTGAATTGACCACCCAAATCATCGTCGAGTCCTTAACGCGCAAACGCTGAACCACCCCACCGGGCGCAGTTCGGGAAAGTTAGATAGGCGAGGCATTTCCGTAGCGCGCGGGCACCGCTTGCCGGCTCCGTCCGGCGTACCGGCCCGGCCCCGTGACGTGGGCGAAAGTGGCTGGCGTACACCATCATCAATTCGGATTCCGCGCATCACGAATTCGGATTGGACCTCGTCGCGAGCGGATGTAAAGATCCGATCAAGACGTGAACGGGACGACAATCCAGGAGCCCAGCAATGGATCTAGCTATCGGGCAAGCGCGGGACTCGCGCGTTCCGTACTACCGCACTTTTCAAGGTGGTAGTTGCAGGGCCTCCCGGAAATACACGGAAGCGAAATAGGGTCGGGCTTATGGCGAACCGGCCGAATCCGCGGGGGAATGAGCGAGGACCGCTCTCGCAGCAGCTGGACATGGGTGGCGAGGTTCTCGGCCGCCGGCACGCGCGGCGGCTTTGCCACCGCTTCGCGCGGGTGGGTGTCGAGACGTCGCCAGCTCGGCTCCGGGCGGTGCTGGCGGGCGCTCCGTGCCCGGCCGGTGAAGAGGCAGATGTCCGATTCGCGTTGATCGCGGCCGAACTCGACCGCGAAGCCCGGGCCGCGAAATACCGGCGACTGCGACGCGAAGGCGCGCGATCGTTGCTGATCGCGGGCATGACGCTGCTCGCATTGAACTTCCTGCTTTGCGCGGCCTACGCATTGTTGAACCTGGCCCAACAGTCCTCGCCCTATTAGAGGCTCGGGTCGGTATTCGTTGCGACGCTGCCGCCGCGGCGTCGCAGGTCGATTTGAGTTTGAAGCCACCGCGTCGGGTCGGTCGACGGCGCACGCGGATCAGCGAATAGCGCTCCAACTGTGGAGGTTAGCTCGCGCACCCGCGAATCAACGATTGCGCTCGAATCGCCATTCGTTGTCCTGCAACGATATACGCGGTTTATCAAAGTCTGTCCGATCTTCTCATCAGCTAATGCTGTTGTGCAGCAACGGTAGTCGGGGCTGTTGATCGGCCTGTGAGTGAGAGTTAATACGTCGGTTACCATCAGGACGAGATCGGTAACACGCGAAATCTAGTGTTAGCGCATAACATTGGTCGCCACATAGGGCACATTTCGTAAAAGCCGCCGGCAGGCAGCGGTTTTTAGACAGCGCCTCCCCATCTAGTCAGCGCACTCGGTACGCGGCCGCGGTACGTCGATTGTTGTTGTCTTCCAGTGGTTTTGAACAGAGTAAAACGCTGATCGGGCAGCCCGAGATGCAGAATGCCGATTCACCCGGGAGGCGTCATGGTCACCCGGGCTGCTGCCACGAACACCGCTCGTGGTCGCCGCCGCACCTACGCGATTCGAAACGGAGAACCACATTGAGTACCCACACCGATACCTTGGATGGCGCGGTCGCACCTACAGCGTCGCCCATCGCACGGACCCGTTGGCTTCAGCTTGGTCTTGGCCTCGTTTGCATGATGGCGATATCAAGTCCGCAGTATGTGTGGACGCTGATGACCAAGCCGCTTGCCAGCAAGCTCGGCATTGCTTTGCCCGAGTTGCAGGTGACCTTCTCGATTCTCATTGTGCTGCAAGCCTTCTTCTCGCCGCTGCAGGGCGCGCTGATCGACCGCTTCAAGCCACGCCTGCTGATCTCGGTCGGCACGCTGCTGGCGGGCGCGAGCTGGGTGCTGGCTTCCTCCGCGCATAGCGCGACGATGCTGTATCTGACCTACGGTGGTGTCGGTGGTCTCGGCACGGGCATCGTCTATGTCGGTGTCGTTGGACTGATGGTCCGGTGGTTTCCCGATCGACGCGGTTTGGCCGCCGGTGTAGTAGCGGCCGGCTACGGGATGGGCGCGATTCTCACGACTTTTCCGATTGCCTCATCGCTGGCTGCGCGCGGCGTGGAGTCGACATTGTGGCTGTTCGGCCTCATCTTCGCTGCGGTTGGCTTCATTGCCGCGCAGGGTTTGCGCATGCCGCCGATCGATGTGGGGCTGAGCGTGTCGAGCGGCCAAATGCCCGTCACTTCGCGCGACTATCGACCGTCCGAGATGCTCAAGCGGCCGCTCTTCTGGTTGATGTTCCTGATGATGACAATGATGGCCACCTCGGGCCTGATGGTCACGTCGCAGATGGCGACCTTCGCGACCGACTTCGGTGTGAGCAAGGTCTTGGTGTTCGGGCTCGCGGCTGTGCCGCTGGCCCTCACGATCGACCGCTTCACTAACGGCTTGACACGGCCATTGTTTGGTTGGGTGTCGGATCGACTGGGCCGCGAAAACACCATGGGGTGTGCCTTTGCGATGGAGGCGGCTGCCATGACGCTCTGGTTGCTCACGCGCGATGACGCGGTGCTGTTCGTGCTCCTGTCCGGTCTGGTGTTCTTCGGTTGGGGCGAGATCTTCTCGCTGTTCCCGTCCACCTTGACCGACACCTTCGGCACCCGTTACGCCACGGCGAACTATGGGTGGCTCTACGTCTCGTTTGGGATTGGTTCGATCTTCGGCGGTCCGCTCGCAGCACTGCTGCACCAGCAAGCCGGGAGCTGGATTCCGGTGTTCGGGTGTGCGATCGGGCTTGATGTGGCAACCGCAGTGTTGGCCGTGTTCGTGTTGAAGCCGGCACGCAAACGCTTCGTCGGTGCCGTGCGTTGAGGGAACTCGGTGAGGCATCCCGGTCCGCTCGAGGTCGGCACGCATTCCGTCACCACAGCGCGGGACCGCTGAGTTGTCGGCCCGAAGACCAGGTCGCGACCACCGCGGGCATCGGCTCGGTGCGTACCGCGACCAGGTTGGCCGGTCGGCCCACGGTCAGCGCGCCCGTATCCCGGGTCATGGACGCGACGACCCCGCCCGGACGCGTGGTCAGCATCGCCACCGCGGTCTCGATCGAGGCGGCCCCGGTCTGACCGACGGCCACCGCGGCACGGGCCAAAGCGCCGCAGTGGTAGTCGGAGGCGAGCACGTCCACCACCCCGGTCTCGATCCCGTCGCGGGCAGAGAGATTGTCTAGGTGCGACGCACCGCGCCACGCGTTGGGCGCGCCCATCACGACAGCGAGTCCGTTATTTCGTGCTGCCGCAGCCGCATCCAGGGTGAGCGGAAACTCACAAATGCTGGCGCCCATCGCGGCGGCCTCGACGACGGCACTTTCGCTGTCGGGGTCGTGCGTCGCGAAGACCGCATTGTGCGCCGCGGCGAACCGGGCGATCTGGCGGCGGCGTAACGGCGTTCCGGTCGCATGCCGGTGCAGGGTTGCCAGCCATCGATTGAGTTCGTCGTCGTCGAGGCAAAGCCGCGTGCCCATCGCCGGACGCCAGGCGCGTTCGGTGCGGTACTTACCCTGCCCCGGCGTGTGATCCATCACCGACACCACCCCGATCCACCGTCCGTGCCGGCGAAGCAGGTCCGCCGTACCCGCGACGGATTGGGGGTCGCTGACGTCGACTCGCAGATGGGCCCGCAGGGTGACCACCAGTTCGTCCGCAACATGGTCGAAGGTGTTTAGCACGGCATCCGCACGGCGATATCCGTCGGCGGTATCGGGCCCCTCCCCTACCGAGATACACAGGTAGGGACGAACCACGCCGTGCGTGACCGCGTCAGTGGTGAAATCCTGCAGCGCGGCTTCGAGCGGGATCGCCGTTCCCACCCGCGGAGATTCGAAGCGCGGCAACGAATCCGCGTGCAGGTCGGTGAACGCCGGCCACAGCTGCCAGGGCCGCAGATCGACTTGCGTCGCATGCGGTTGCGGCCGGGTATCAACAGCGCTGATGTAGCCGTCTTCGATCGTCACCCACCGCGGCGCGTCCGCTTCGTCGCCGTGTTCCGGTATCCCGGTGATCACCCGGGTGGCCTGCAGACTGATCACCATGCGGGACAGATGGATTGACGCAACGCGCGCGACGTTGCCGCGCTGTGCACGGCCTCGTCGAGGTGATCGAGATCAGTTGGCGGGGCCACTAGTTCGGCAAACGGGTAACGCTCATGGTGAGCGGCCAAGAAATCCACGGCAACCCGCAGATGAGTGGGGCGATAATTGTGCACTCCGGTGATCGTCATGAGACTGCGCACCAGATGCTCGGGATCGAGTGAGATGGGCCCGCTGGCGGAGACAGAGCCCGCGAGAACCGCCCGGCCGCCGACATCCAGGCTGGCAACACAGGCCTGCACCGCCGCGGGGCTGCCAGACAGTTCCAGCGCCACGTCGACCGGCGGCACGTCGTCGGGATCACCGACGACGAGGTCAGCGCCGAAGCTGTATGCCGTTTCCTGCCGCCTCGGGTCTGGATCACAAACGGCGACCCAGGCGCCGAGGGCGTCGGCCATCGCGGCCGCGGTGACTCCGAGCATGCCGGCACCGGTGATCAGGATCCGGGTGGGATCGCGGTGCCGATCGAGTTCGGCGGCGTCGAACACCGCCGCGACCGTCGCGGTGGCGCACGACGCAGGTGCGGCGACCGCATCCGGCACGCTGCCGGGTACGGCAACGATTGTGGTGCCGGACAACAGCACACAGTGACTGGCGAAGCCGCCGTTGAGCGGCCAGGCGCTGTCCAGCGCCTCATGCCCGTACTTCTTCAGGTGCAGGCACTTTTGTTCCAAGCCCCATACGCAGTTGCGGCAGCGTCCGCAAGATGCCGTGATCGACCACACCACGCGGTCGCCGATCGCCACGTCGGCGCCGCTCGGATAGTGCGGGCGCGGTCCCGATCCCATCGCCACGACGTGGCCGACCTGTTCATGGCCCAGAATGCCCGGGTGCGGCGCATCCCGACGGCCGTGCACGGTGTGCAGGTCGCTACCGCAGATGGTGGCCAGATCGACCGCGACGAGAACGCGGCCGGGACCGGGATCGCTGGCCGCATCCGTCGTCACCACCGTCATCGGCTTGCCCACCCCGTCCCAACGGGCGTACCTGGCGGTGACGACGCCGCTCAGTGCCGTCATGCCGACACCGGGTGCGAACCCGGCGACGCGATCAGCTCGCCGGCACGTCGTCTCCGCTCCGCGGTGTCGATGCCGATGGTGTCCAATGCGGCACCGCGGGGTTCGGCAACCAGCTGCGTGGTGAGGATGCCCAGCACAAAGCAGGCCCCGGCGATCAGTACCGTCGGCCGCAGGCCCAGGTCGCTAAGAGCGACGGGAGTGATCAGTGCGCCGAGGAAGGCGCCCACCTTCGCGGTGCCAGCCGAAATCCCATGTGCGGTACTGCGTATCGGGGTCGGATAGCATTCCGCGGCCAGCAGCATCGTCGTGTAGTTGGGGCCCACGGCGATTCCGAACAGCGACAGCCCGAAGACGACCGCGAACGGCGTGACGGTCGACGTCAGCCCCGGTATCGCGGCGATCAGTGCCATCGACAGAGCCGAGAGGCCAAATCCCAGTATTTGCAATGTCTTACGACCGAGACGGTCCAGCAGTGCCAGACCGATCAGCGCGGCGACCAGGCTGAAGCAGACGACCAGGGCCGCATTGATCGCCATGTTCATGACGATGCTGGTGTGCGGCGCGATGCTCTTGATCAGCAGCGGCTGGCTCACGGAGTTTCCGTACACGGCGACATTGAAGAAAAACCAGCTGCCCGCCGTCCCCAGCAGGGTCAGTCGAAAGGTGCGAGAGCGCAGCATGTTTCGCAACGTCGTAGACGTGGCCACATGATCGGAGCTGGCTGCCCGTACCGCGTTGCCGGAAAAGGCGCTGAGATCGTTCGCGGCCTTCACGGCATTCCCGGCGACCGCGACGGTCCACCGCGGGGATTCCGGCATGTGCCGGCGATTCCATAACACCAGCAGCGACGGAATCGCCCCCAGGCCCAGGATCAGTCGCCAGGCCAGCCCCGGTGAGGTGCCCAGGCCGACGATCACGAGGGCGACGACGTAGGCCGCAACCTGTCCGAAGACGTAGAACAAGAACGTCAATCCGACCAGGCGACCGCGATTAAGCCGGTTGGCGTACTCGGTCATGATCACCCCGGAGGCCGGGTAGTCACCGCCGATGCCGATTCCCAGCACGATGCGCGCGATCAGCAGCCCTGCAAAGTTCGGCGCGAAGGCGGACGCCAGCGCACCGACGATCATCAGTACCGCCTCGAGCCCGTACACCCGCCGGCGTCCCAACAAGTCGCCGAGACGTCCGAATAGGAATGCGCCCACCGCGACCGCCAGCAGCGTCGAACTGGTCAACGCCCCGACCTGGCCGGCCGACAACCGGAATTCGGGCTGGACCAGCAAGATCACCGTGCCGATGACATTGAGGTCGTAAGAGTCGGTGAAAAACCCCATGCCCGCGGTCACCGCGGCCTTCAGGTGAAACCGGCTGACCGGCGCTTCGTCGAGTTGACCGCGAATCCCGTTGCCGGTCATCGACACACCGCCTGGTGGTGGCTGTCGATACAGGCGACCAGGTCCGCGACGGAGTCCAGCACGTGGGTGTGGGGCACGGTGGCGAAATCGGCATCGCTGTGCGCACCGGTCCGCACGCCGGCGACGATGGCTGCCCCGGCGCGGGCACCTGACCACAGGTCGCTGGTGGTGTCGCCGACGACGGCGATCTGGTCGACGGCGTCGATCCGCGTGCGCAGCAGCGCCGTGAGCACCATGTCCGGAAACGGCCGGCCACGGCCGGCGTCCACCGGGGATAACGCCAGCGTGATCAGGTCGCCCCATCCCAGCGCGTCGATGATGTGATCGCGAGTGGCCGGTGCGAAGCCCGTCGTGAGTACGACAGCGCAACCCGATCCGCGCAGTTTCTCGATGGTCTCGGCGGCCTGCGGAACGGGCGTCACACCGTTGTCCCGGAGGGCTTCGGCGTACGCCGCTTCAAACGCGCTGTTGGCGGTTTCGGCGCGGTGGGTATCGCCGTTGAAGATCGACCGAAACACCTCGATCTTCGATTGACCCATCGTCTCGTGGACGTAGCGGACGGCATTTTGATAGTCGGCGGTCCCGGCGGACAGTCCCGACGCCGACAGCGATGCGTCGAACGCGTCCGCGACGGCACCGTCGTCGAGCACCGTGGTGCCCGCCATGTCCAGGCAGGCCAATCTGATCATGTCCGTCTCCTCCGGTCCGGCTGTTGCTGAAACGGTCTGGCTGAGCGCTGGCGCGCCGGCTGCGCGGAGGTGTACGAAAGGTGAACGTTGACAGCCGATTTCATCGTGGTTGTGCGAACAAGTCGAACATCGCCGGTCTCTGGGCGGTCCGCCCGGCGTCAGGCGCTGCAGTAGCTGGGCGGTCAGTACGCGCAGGGCTCAGGGAGACGGCCGCGGGTCGATAAGAGTGGACAGCAATCGCAGCCTTTGCTCGGTCGTGCTGCCGGGTTCGGCATAATAGGTGACCAACACCTGTCCATTCTCGGGCAAAACGAATGTGCGGTAACGCATTTCGAGCAAACCCACCTGCGGGTGATCGCCGATCGCCGGGCCACTGGTCTTCTGCCTCACATCCTGACGGGCCCACAGGGTGCGAAACCGTTGGCTGGCAATACTGAGCTCACCGATGAGCGCCTGCAGCTCGGGATCGTTGGAGTTGTCCTCGGCAATGTTGAACCGCAACGACGACGCAAGGATCGCGGTAACCTCTTCCCAATTGACGATCCAGTTGCGCAGCGACGGCTCCAGAAACACCGCCCGCAGATGGTTGACACCCCGCGCGAAGAACGGCGTCAGGGCACACGCCATCGCATTGGATGCAACGATGGTCAGGTTCCGGTTGTGCACATACGCCGGGGTCAGCGGCCAATTGTCGATCAACGTCTGCAAACCCGGATCGACTTTCTCGGTTGACACCGCAGCGCGCCGACGCCGCCGAGGCGCTGGACGGGCCAGGTTGCGCATGTATTGGGTCGCATCGTCATTGAGCTGCAGTGCGCTGGCCAAGCCCTCCAGCACTTGATCAGAGGGCTGACGTTCGCGGCCTTGCTCGAGCCTCAGGTAGTACTCGGAGCTGATGCCGGCCAGCATCGCCACTTCCTCGCGGCGCAAGCCCGCCACCCGGCGGCGTTCGCCCTCGGCCAGACCAACGTCGGCCGGCTTCAGCAAATCGCGGCGCGTTCGCAAAAACGTCGCCAACGACTGCGGATCGGGCATACAGCGACGATAGCGTTACCACGCCGTGGGAGGGTAACCCCGTCGCTACCAGGAAGCGCGGTACGTTTGACGCCGATGGCTTTTCAGCCCTCACCCTGTCTGGCGCCACCGATCTTGCTCGGCCACAGCGCCATTCGGTCGAGCAGCCGGTCCCGTAGCACGAGCGTGTGGAACAGCACCGCGCACATGTGCGCGGTGAACATCGCGAACAGTAGGAACGCGAAGACGCCGTGGCACTCGCGCAGCACCGCATACAGATTCACGTTGTGCGGTGCGATGCCGGGCAGGCGAATCGGACCCACCAGGGTGAGGGGGAGTCCGGCGGCCGACAGCGTGGCCCATCCGATGACCGGCTGAGCCAAAAGCAAGGCGTACAAGCCGTATTCCGACAATGTCGCGACGCGTCTCTCGGCGCGGCTCATGGTCGCCAGGAAAGCCGGCGGCCGATGAGTGAGCCGGTTCGCCAGTCGCACCACCGCGAAGATCAGGATGGCCGCACCCAGCGGCCGGTGGATCGCCAACAGCAGCGGGTAGTAACTCAGCGAGGCGATCATCGTCACGCCGATCAACAGCTGCGCAACCACCATCGGCGCCATTGTCCAGTGCAGGATCCGGGATGGGAGGGTGAAACGTGTTGAATTTTTTGGCTTTTCGTCGATCATGTTCGCACCTGGCCGACGTTGACCTGGCTGGGCGACTTGGGTTCTTCGGCGCGGCGAGTGAACGAGCGCGCGTATACCGCCGACCGCGCCGCGAGCAGCGGGTCGTCGGAGACGCCGATGCCGTCGGGCAGCACCGTCGGGTCGAAGTTGATGTCGCGGGCGTTGCCGGCTTCTTCGGTCTGTACCCCGGTGATGGTGAGGGTGCCCGCATCGATCGAGCGTCGCGACTGCGGCCACGGCCTGGTGGCGTCGTTGGTCGGATCGCCCGGCTCGCCGACGGTCAGCATCAGCTTCCATGCCAGCGGTCGCGCAGCCGCCGCGCGAATCAGGTCGTCGAAAAGGAAGTCCTTGCCGGTTGACGGTGGCGGGTTCGCCGGGGCGCCGGCCTGCTGCGGAACCACCTGTGGGACAAGCGACCAGCGCACCGGGACTGTCGCGCCGGCGCTGTTGGTGAAGTAGAAGGCGTTCAGACTGCGAAAGGTACTGTCCGCGAATCCCGCGCTGGGTGGGGTCTGCTTGATGATCTTCATGGCCGCGACCGTCTCGGGATGCCGCTCCAAAAAGGCGGCCATCTTCTGCGGATCCGGCTTACCGGTGGCGGCAACGGGTTTGGACGCGAGGATGCGTTCGTAGAAGCCTTCCGGGGTGCGGTCGGTGAACACTGGGAAGTTGACCATCGCGGTGCGCCATTGCTGACCGTCGGGCAGCTGGAACATCAGGCCCAGGCCGCGGACCGTGTCGGGCTTGTCGCTCTGGGCAGGCAGACCGCCGCCCAGCGAGAAGCGGCCGACAACCGGGACGGTTCCGGGCCGGAAGACCGCGGCCCGGCAGATCGCCGCACCCGCGCCGGTGCTGGAGAACGACCCGGTCGCGCTGAGGCCTTTGGCATGATTCCGCCGGAACCCGGCATGGCGGCCGAAGACCTGTTCGAACCCGTCGGTGAAGCGGGGCGGGGTCAACGTGTCGGGCCGCAACCAGCCACCCGCATAGGCGAATCCGCCCACGTCGACCGCGGCCACGCCGGCGACCGCGCCCATGCCCAGCAGCGCGCCACGCCGCGTCAATGCGAAACGGCGTCGAGTGGTCTCCGATTCGGTGGGTTGATTCTCGTGCTCTTGATCGCGATCAGCGGGCTCCATGCCCACCGTCCTTTCCATCCTGCCGCGCAGCGTGGAACTAAGTCGCTGAAGGCAATTCATCCATGCAGTCAATGAGGCGCGCAACTTTTCAGGGCTGTCAGGGCGCACCCACTGCGTCCACGACGCGGCCGCTCGATTGGTTCAACTGTCGCGAAGACCTTCACTATTTACGCTCCGAGGCGTAGCGTAATGGGCGGCCGAGGCCGGGCGTTCCCCGGTCTCGTGTCCACCAACTTCGGCCGGCCAGCCCAGGGCGACCCCGACCAGACCCGGAGGAAACTCGTGTTCGACCTCAAAATCACCGGTGGAACTGTTGTCGACGGGACGGGCGCCGAGCGCTTCCGCGCCGATATCGGGATCAAGGACGGCAAGATCGTCGACGTTGTCCGGCTTCCGGATCAACAGGGCGCCGACAGCCCCGGGATGGGCGGTGCGGCCGCCGAAACCATCGACGCGACAGGACATGTGGTCGCCCCCGGCTTCGTGGATATTCACACTCACTACGACGGCCAGGTGAGCTGGGATGGCTTGCTCGAGCCGTCCAGCGGCCACGGCGTCACGACGATCGTCACCGGCAACTGCGGCGTCGGTTTTGCACCGGTGCGGCCCGGCAGCGAGCAGTGGCTGATCGAATTGATGGAGGGTGTCGAAGACATCCCGGGCACCGCGTTGACCGAGGGCATCGAATGGGGCTGGGAGACCTACCCTGAGTACCTCGATGCGATCGACAAGCACAAGTTCTCGATCGACGTGGGCAGTCAGGTCGCGCACGGCGCGATCCGCGCGTACGCGATGGGCGAGCGGGGTGCGCGCAACGAGCCGGCCACCGCCGAAGACATCGAGGCGATGGGCCGGCTGGTTCGGGAGGCGATCGAGGCCGGCGCGCTCGGGTTCTCGACGTCGCGCACGATGGGGCACCGCGCGATGGACGGTGAGCCGGTCCCCGGCACCTACGCAGCCGAGGATGAATTGTTCGGTCTTGGTCGGGCCATGGCCGCCGGCGGCCAGGCGGTGTTCGAACTGGCGCCGCAGGGCTCCGCCGGCGAGGACATCGTCGCACCCAAAAAGGAACTGGACTGGATGCGGCGGTTGAGCGGCGAGATCGATCGACCGGTGTCCTTCGCGCTGATCCAGGTGGACGCCGATCCGAACCTGTGGCGCGAAATGCTGGACCTGTCCGCCGACGCGCACTCCGAAGGCGCCCGGTTGTACCCACAGGTCGCGGCCCGCCCGTTCGGGATGATGATCGGTTTCCAGGGCCACCACGGGTTCAGTCACCGTCCGACTTATCGCCGCCTGGCGGCGCAGTGCGGCCGAGACGAGCTTGCGCAGCGGCTCGCCGACCCTGCGGTGAAGGCCGCGATCCTGTCCGAGGACGATCTGCCGGCCGACCCGAGCCTGTTGTTCGACGGCATGTTCGCGCTGGTGCAGCACTCGCTCGGCCGGCTCTTCGCGCTCGGCGATCCGCCGGACTACGAACCGACCCCCGACCGCACCGTCGCGGCCATCGCCAAGGCTCGCGGCGAGGACCCGCTGTCCACGCTGTACGACCTGATGCTCGAGCGGGAGGCGACCGCCATGCTGATGCTGCCGCTGTTCAATTACGCCGAGGGCAACCACGACGCGATCCGCGAGATGCTGCTGCATCCCGCCGGCGTGCTCGGCTTGTCCGACGGCGGTGCTCATTGCGGGATGATCTGCGACGCTTCCTATCCGACGTTCCTGCTCACCCACTGGGCGCGCGACCGGCACCGGGGCGACAAGCTCGCACTGGAGTACGTGATCCGCAAGCAAGCTCGCGACACGGCGCACCTGTTTGGTCTGACCGACCGCGGCACCATCGAGCCGGGCAAGAAGGCCGACATCAACGTCATTGACATGGACGCGCTGCGGCTACACCCGGCGGCGATGGCCTTCGATCTGCCGGCCGGCGGCAACCGGATTCTGCAAGGCGCAAGCGGATATGCGGCGACCATCGTCAGCGGCGCGGTGACCCGTCGCAACGACGTCGACACCGGGGCTCGCCCCGGCCGCCTGGTGCGCGGAGCACGCTGACGGCTCCGTCGGTGAAGGCGGCCGCCGGCAATCCGGCACGCACCCGCGACGAGGATGCCATCGGCACGCCTCCCGCTGGTCCCGTGCTGGTGCCGGCCGAACGCTATTACTCCCGCGCGTTCGCACAACTCGAGACCGAGCGGATGTGGCCGAAGGTGTGGCAGGTCGCTTGCATGGTCGACCATGTCGCGGCGCCCGGCGACTACTTCGAGTACCGCTGCGGGGCCTACGGAGTGCTGATCGTCCGCGGTGACGACGGCGTGCTGCGGGCGTTTCAGAATGCTTGCCGCCACCGCGGTAACTCGCTGTGCACCGGCTCGGGGTCGGGTCTGCGTGAACTCAAATGCGGCTATCACGGGTGGACCTGGGACCTGGCCGGCGCGCTCAAGCGGGTGCCCAACCGCAAGGGCTTCGGCGCGCTGCATATGTCCGATTTCCCGCTGGTGCCCGCCAAGGTCGACAGCTGGGACGGACTGGTTTTCGTCAATCTGGACCTCGACGCGATGCCGCTGATGGAGTATCTGGAAGCGATACCCGATGACATTGCCTGGTGTCACCTGGAGGACTTCCGCTGCTACGCGACACTCACCGTCGAGGTCGAGGCGAACTGGAAAACCATCGCCGACGGCTACAGCGAGACCTACCACATTCAGACCCTGCATCCTGAGTTGCTGCGATGCGTCGACGACATCCATGCGCCGCAACAGATCTGGGGTCATACGGGGAAGTCCGATCAACCTTACGGCGTGCCGAGCCCACGCTTTGAAGGGTCACTGAGCGACGAAGAGGTGTGGGACGCCTACGTTTCCACGCAGGGCGCCCTGATGGGCGCGGCCGAAGGCACCCCATTCCCCGGGCAGCGTCGGTCCGGCCAAACGGTGCAGGAGCTGATCGCCGAGCACACCCGCGCGTTTGCCGCCAGCCGTGGCGTGAACCTCGACTGGGCCGATACCGACCGGGTCACCCGGTTGCACCAGTACAACGTGTTTCCGAACATGACCCTGCTGGCCAACGCCGATCACCTGACGATCATGTGCTCGCGTCCGGGCGCCGACCCCGACAAGGGCGAACTGGTGATGTTCCTGATGACCCGGATGGCCCCGGGCGCGCCACGCAACAAGCCGACCGACGTCCGGTTGCCAGCCGGTGAAGCCGAACCGGGCCTGGTGCTGACTCAGGACATCCGCGTGCTGCCCGGCTTGCAACGCGGTATGCACCAACCCGGATTCACCCACGTCGTGCTCTCCGGCGAGGAGCGCCGGGTGATCAACATGCACCGCAATCTCGAGCATTACCTCGATCTTCCGGACTCGGAGCGGATGCGCGGTGGCATAGGAGAACCCGGAGAATTCAGGACGCCGATTTAATCGGCGAGCGACCCCCGAAATATCACGATCGGGTCTAGACTTCCGGCTTGTGACGACCGCGTCGAATCCATGGAGTGACGGACGAGGACAGCTGCCGCATCGGTTGCACATGCGATATCAGATCGTCGGTGAGCGGCGGGCGCGGCGCATGTGCCGGTCTTTCGCGGACGTCGGTGTCGACACCGGGCCGGTTCGCCTCCAGCAGATGCTCGCGGGCATGCCGGTCACCGACGCCGAGGTGACCGACGTCAATTTCGCCTTGATCGCGACTCAGATCAAGCGCGATGAGCGCAACGCGAAGCTTCGGCAACTTCAGCGGCAGGGCACCCGATCGCTGATGTTCGCCGGGATGATCCTGCTTGTCCTGAACTTCCTGTTCTGCCTTGCCTACGTGATGCTCAACCTGACGGATCAGGCTCCCCTGTAGCGGTCGGCATCATCGCCGCGCGACGACGCTTCGAGTGTGCGTCCTGGACTTCGCGTGTGCATCCAGGGTGGCGACACGCCGAGACAGGCCGCTGTTGTCGCACACTTAGATCCGTTGCCGCACAGTAGAAGTTGTGGATGCCGGGACCTCTCAGGCAGCTACTGTCCGAAAGCGCACCACGTCATGCCAGCGATTGCCGGTCGACCCGACGAATTCCAAGCCCTCGGATTCGACGAGATCGCGCAGCTGCTGAACGCTCATCCGGTCCGGGTCGGGAAATGCCTCGGCGAAGACGAGTTGGCCGCCCGGCTTGAGCACCCGTCCCAGCGAACGGATACATGCCGGTTTGTCGGGCACTTCGCCGATCACCGCCGCCAGGAAGGCGGTGTCGAAAGTGTGCTCGGGATAAGGAAATCCGTCGCTCGCCTCACCCGAGGTGAAGCCGACGTCATGAAATCCCGCCGACTCCAGTTGGCGTCGCGCCTTGTCCAGCATCTCGGGCTGCAGATCGAACAGGTCCAGCCGGCCATAGGTGAGCCGGCGCGCCAGCTGCACGCTGTAGAAACCAGGACCGGGACCCACTTCGAGCACGTGCTCGGTGCCGGTCAGGCCTATGCTGTCAACCTTGCGTGCCGGGTTGCCGAACACCCGGCGGACCGGATTGTTGAGCAGGAACGCCGCTTGATGCGGGTAGGGAGCGGCGCCCTTCTGGCGCGTCTTGTGGAGCAGAGCGTCAACCCATGTCGTCGGCATCGGGCCTCCTAACGTCGTGCGAGTTAGGGTACCCTAAGTTAGGTCGCCGATGCTAGGTCTGCTGCGGAGCGGGCTGGACCGGCACCGGGCGGCCCACTTCCACCGCACCGTGGATCGCAACCGTTCCTCCGGTGGCGTGATGCTGTGCCTGCCAATCGCTAATGGCTTGATGCGCCGCGTGATCCAAGTAGCTGACCAGCAGGTGCACCGTGACGGTGGTGCGCTCCGGAATGGTGGACAACACGCGAGTGAGTCGGGGCAAGGCCAAGAACGTGCATGCGCCCTCGACGACCACCCGCCATTCGTCGCCCACCGAACTGGCCTCGATCTTGGTGCGAATCACCCGCCAGCCGGTCAGCACGATGGCCAACGCGAATCCGATCATTACGCCGTGCAGCAGATTGAGGAAGACCACCCCGATCACGGTGACCAGGTAGATGGTCAAATCGCCTGTCTTCATTGCTGTTTCGATGTGCGCGGGCTGCAGTAACTGCATTCCTATGACGATCAGCAGGCCGGCGAGCGCCGCTGCCGGGATCTGCTCCACCAATTCCGCGAACGGCAGTGCGAACAGCAGGATCCAGAAGCCATGCATGATCGTCGAGGCTCGAGTCTTGGCTCCCGCGTTGACGTTGGCTGCACTTCGGACGATGACTCCGGCGATCGGAAGGCCGCCGATTGCCCCGGACACGATGTTGGAGGCACCCTGTCCGATCAACTCCCGGTTGAAGTCGGTGCGCGGCCCGTGGTGCATCCGATCGATCGATACCGCGGTCAGCAGGCTCTGCACGCTGGTGATCAGCGTGACCGTGATGATGCCGACGACGACGGCGGCCCAATTCCCGTGCGGGATTGCGGGCAGCTGCAGCGCTTCCAGCACGGAGCCGTCCAACTCGATCCGTGAGACCCGGAACGGGAACACCAGCGAGACGATCGTCACCACCACGATCGCGACCAGCGGCCCAGGAACGGCTGCGACTTTGGCGGGGGCCCAACGCCACGCGATCATGATGCCAATTACCAGTAGGCCCAACAGAACTCCGGGCTTGTGCGCATTCATGATCTGGTGCGGTAGCTCGACGACGTTGTTCCAGGCCGTGCTCTTGGACTCGCCGCCCAGCAGGACGTGAGCCTGCTGGAGCGCAATGGTGATGCCGATGCCGGCCAGCATCGCGTGTACGACGACCGGCGAGATCGCCAGGGCGGCACGCGCAACCCTGCTGAATCCCAACAGAACCTGCATGATGCCGGCGCAGACTGTAATGAAACAGGTTAGTTGCCAGCCGAATTCACCGATCAGGTCGGCCACGACGACGGTCAGTCCGGCCGCCGGGCCGCTCACTTGCAATGGTGACCCCCCGATGGCTCCGCCGACGATTCCACCGACGATGGCGGCAATCAGGCCGGCAAGGACCGGAGCATCGGAAGCGATTGCGATGCCCAGCGATAACGGCAGCGCCACCAGGAAGACCACCAGTGAGGACGACAAATCGTGCCGGAGCACCGGGCGCAACCGGTCGCGCAGCGGTGTAAATCGATGCGGGGCAGTTGGCTTCGCGGGCTGTTCGATGAGTTGCATCATCCTCCCTCAATCGGTGTGCGTGGGGGAGGTGGAAACTTATCCGCCCCGGCCTGCGATGGTTCATGTCGGCGTAACATGCCGGTACACAGGCGATTACGTTATTCACCAACTCCGTTGTTCGGCTGGGTACGCCTGGCTTCATTTCGAAGGTAAGTGCGCCATCAACGTGGGTCAACCGGACGGGCCGCGCGCATATGGAATGCAAATCTTCTGGCGTTTCGCCGTGACGAATTCGTAATAGCCGGCGTAGGCGTCCGGTTCGATAAACTTCGGTTTGCCTTAAATGTTCTGCGTTACCGCGTGTTTGAGATGCGCGAGTCAGGCGGGGCCACGACCGTCGCCGGCCAGCTTCAACAGTAGCCGCGTCCCGCCCAGCGGACTGGCGTGCAAAGATGCGCTGCCGCCGTGTAATTCGGCCTGTTGGGCCACCAACGCCAGTCCCAGCCCCGAACCCGAGCGTGATGCCGTCGACCCGCGGGAGAATCGTTCGAAGACCGCGGTGCGTTCTTCCTCGGGGACGCCGGTGCCGTCGTCGTCGATCGCGATCTCCACACCTTCGGCGGAGCTGCTCACGTTGAGCTGGATCTTGGACGCACCGCCGTGTTTGACGGCGTTGGCGATCGCGTTGTCGATCACCAGTCGAAGGCCCGTGGGTAACCCCACCATCAGCACCGTGGGCGACGGGACCAGCGACACCTCCACGTCGGGATAGACGCGCAGTGCGTCGTGTGCGGCGCGATCCAGCAACTCGGTGATGTCGAATGGGACGAAGTCGTCGATCGTGGTCAGCTGTCCCTGCGCGAGTCGCTCCAGCGCCGTCAGCGTCGCCTCGATGCGGCTCTGGGTGCGGATGACGTCGCCCACGATTTCGTCCCGCTGTTCGGCGGCCAGTTCCAGCGTGGACAGCACCTCCAGATTGGTGCGCATCGCCGTCAGCGGGGTGCGCAACTCGTGGGAGGCGACGGCGGCGAAGTCGCGGGCGGATTCGAGCGCCGCCCGGGTGCGCTGTTGTTCGTTACCGATGCGGGCCAGCATCTGTTCGACCGCCTCGGCGATTTCCACGGCCTCACGCACCCCACGAACCTGCACCTCGTCGGGGCTGGACTGCGCGTTGATCGCGCGGGCTTGCCGGGCCAGCAGCACGAACGGATTCACCATGATCAACGAGATCACCCAGCCGACCAGGAACGTGCCGCTGATCACGCCGGCGCAGATCAACAACACCCGCAGGTGCAGTTCGTTGATCCGGTGCTGCGCCACAGCCAACGGCGCGGCGAGCGCTATCGAGGCCGGACCGGCCTCGAAGGTTCGGACGCGATACTGCACCCCGTTGATCGTGGTGTTCGCATAGCCGTTGGCGAGTTTGGGCAGGACGATGTTGCTGGGCGCGGACACCGTGACGCCGGCGATGCGTGCGGTGCGCACCAGGTTGCCGTCCGGGGTGGGCCGATCGGGACTGTTCTGCTGCGGGCTGTTGAGCAGCGAGTTGATGTCGCCCAGGCTGCTCACCGAGTCCAGGCGCCGATCCAGCTGGCTGTACTGGTCGTTGGTGACACCGACCCACACCCATACGCCCAGCGTGCAGACCAGGGCGATCACTCCTAGTTGCGCGACGATGACGATCGTGCGTAGCGACAGCACGCGCGTCGGCAGCCGGATTTTTGTCAACGCGTGAATGTCGGGCTCCCTCACTGAGCTACTGCTGCTTCGCGACCATCATGGCCCATTTCGATGGCCCGTCGGTCACACGAGGGTCAATTCGTCGGGCACTCCCTCGCCCAGCACTGCCTCGGCCAGCAGTTCGCCGAGGACCGGGCCGAACTTCATCAGATTGCTGCCGACGAAGGAGACCACCCGGCCGCGGCGGATCGCCGTCCATCCGTCCCCGCCCGCATCAAGCCACGGGGCGCGCACCGTGACGCAGTCCACCTGCCCTACCGGAGTCAACGAGGGGAACAGCGCGCGCACGCTGTCCGGGTCCGGTAACTCCTGACCGAATGCCCAGCGACCGGTACTGCCCAGCGGTAGGCCGTAACCCTCGGGCGCGGCGAGACAGGCGGCCCCGGTGGCGTCGGCGCCCTGGTAGGTGTAGCGCGTGTGCGGCGCGAATTCGACGTCGAGCGGTCCCAGCAGTTCGGAGGTCTGAGCTCCGGCGCACACCAGCACCTGCTCGGCGCGCAGGACGGTGCGATCGGCCAGGCGCACGGAGCCGTCGTCGCCGAGCGACACGACTCGGCCCCTCCGGATATCGACGCGGGCCGCCAGGGCGGTCAGCGCGCGCCGGATGCGCAGGCTGCCACCGAGGGGATCGAAGATTCCCGTCTCCCACGGGGCGGCGACGAACGGGATCCGGGCCTCGATCTCCCCGCGGTCCAGCCAGGAGAATTCGGCGCCGGCCTCCGTCAGTGCCGCGGCGGTCGGTGCGGGTGGGGCCGCCGCGATGAATCCTTCCGAACCGAGCAGCCGCCCGGCGTCGAGCTCGCTCTCCCAGCGCTGCCACCCGGTGCGCGCCCGCAAGGCCAGTCGGCACAGCGCGACGCGCTGGTGTGCGATCCGGAAGATGCGCGCCAGGCCCGCGGATTGTTCGGCGAACGGCTCACCCCGTTCGAACACGATCGTCTGCTCGCCTTGCCGGGACAACTCATAGGCGGCCGCGAGTCCGCAAATCCCCGCGCCGACAACAACTATCATCAGATCCCTCGTTAATATGCTCTACCGCAACGTAATTCACGCATCATCGCACCACTTCGCGATGAACGGCATCCAGTCGTCGTGTCCAGCCCCGCGCGTCGAGGTATTCCAGCAGCGGAATGGCTACCCGCCGCGTGGTGCCCAGCGCCTGCCGGGCCTGGCTCGTGGTGAACGGCTGCTCGAGCCGGGCCAATTCGCGCATCGCCAACGCGGGCGCGGTCGGCAGCAGCACCACACCGTCACGCAGCCGCAATACCCGACCGGCCCGCTCGGCCGCGGCGAGTTCGCGGGCACTGAGTTGCAGCGTCGACAGGTCGTCGGACTCCGGCGCGGAAAACGGTTCCGCACGCAGCCGTGCCTCCAACTTCTCGACCGCGGGCCGGGCGCTGCCGAGATCGTCGCGATCACCGGGCAGTCGAAGGTGGCCGCCCACGTGCTCGAGTCCCGCATCGCGCGCGACCGCGTCGAGCAACGACTCCTCCGGCAATACCAGCAGATCACGAGCGGCGCCGCGAGATATCCCCGCCGCCAACGGGTCTCGCGAGTGCAGCTCCTCGACTGCGGCTTTGAGCCGCTGTCGCCAGGCGTCGTAGGTTGCGTCGTGCACCCACCAGCCACCGAGCACCCGCACGCCCTCGGGCGCCGCCTCCGCAGCCGACGGCAGGCCTAGCCGGCGAAGGTGGCTCGCCTGCACCGCGCCGCGACGGGCCACCTCGGCCGCGACGTCGCCGGTGGCGTCCATCTCGCGCAGCGCCGCGCCCCGGCGGGTTCCGTCGCCGCGTCGTCGAAGCGCCGGTGGGTCGGCATCGAGCACCTGCACGCCGCCGAGCACCAGCTGGCCGCCGGGATCACGCAGCACCAACCGGTCACCGAGTACCAGCGGCAGTTGCCGGTCGAGCGTGAGGCGGCCGTGGTCGTCGTCGAAGGGCCGCAGTCGCGCGGGCACGGCCGCGGTGCCGACATGCACGACGAGTCGGGCCGGCGCCTCGGTGAAAGGACTGCCCGTCGCGCGGCGTACGTCGAGGGTGTCGGTGCTCGGCCACGCGCCGGGGGTGACCAGGGCGTGCCCGCGGTGGATGACCTCGCGCGAGACGCCGCGCAGATTGAGGGCGACCCGCGCCACCGGTCCCATCGCGGGCTGGGGCTGGCCGCGGGCACCGTGGCGCGCGGCGACCGGCTCGACCTGCTGGGCGCGGGCCAGCGACGGTCGGTCGTGATCCGCGGTCTGCAAAGCCGCGGCCAGCCCCAGCCCGCGATGGGACCGGTGGCGCGGGTCGCCCTCAATCTGCGCGGCGTCTCGCGCGAGGTCA
>NZ_LZSC01000074.1 GCF_001665235.1 Mycobacterium sp. 1100029.7 | reverse complement strand
GAGCTGACCATGTTGGGTCCGTTGGACAAGCTACTGCGCTCGTCGAAGACGACCAGTCACGGCGCGTCGGCCGTGGTGACCGGGGCCGGCAGCGGCATCGGCGCCGCGTTCGCCGTCGAGCTCGGCCGCCGCGGCGGCGCGGTGGTGTGCAGTGACATCGACGAAGGCGCCGCGCAAACCACGGCCGACGCGATTGTCGAGGATGGCGGCAAGGCAATCGCGATCCGCGCCGACGTGTCGCGGATCGACGACGTAAGCACACTGGCCGAGCACGCCCAGTCGTTCTTCGGCGCCGCCCCGACCCTGGTCATCAACAACGCCGGTGTCGGTGCCGGCGGGATGGCGATCGGCGAAGTGCCCCTTGATGATTGGGCGTGGACACTGGGGATCAACCTGTGGGGTCCGATACACGGCTGCCACGTATTCACCCCGATCCTGCGTACGGGCGGGCCATCACACGCGCCGCGCGGCATCATCAATGTGGCCTCCGCGGCCGCATTCGGGGCCGCGCCCGGTATGGCCGCCTACAACGTCAGCAAGGCCGGCGTGCTCTCGCTGTCCGAGACGCTGGCCGCCGAACTATCGGGCACCGACGTCCGGGTCACCGTGCTGTGCCCGACGTTCGTCAAGACCAACATCGTCGAATCGGGCCGGATCAGTTCGGAATCGGGCGAACTCGCCACCAAACTGATGCGCTGGACCGGCATTTCGGCACAGAAGGTAGCGCGTGCCTGCCTGGACGCGCACGACCGCGGCGAGCTTTACTGCATGCCGCAACTCGACGCCAAGATCGGCTGGAACATCAAACGTCTTGCCCCGCAGTCCTACACCCGCACGGTCGGGCTGGTATTGCGGGCAAACTCGCACTGACCAACTCCGACGGGAAGGAAGCCGTTATGGCCATCGACATGGAAGCGATGCTCGCCAAAATCAAGGATCGGCAGTGGGCACTGGCCGACATCGACTGGAACGCACCAGGTGCCGAAACCATCAAGGATGAATTCCGGCCCAAGCTGAAGGCCTTCATGGCCGACCTGTGCTGGATCGAGAACATCGGCGCCCGGGGCTTTGCGGCACTGGCCAAGAAGGCGCCCACCCCGACGATCGCCGAGATCTACCGGTATTTCCACGCCGAGGAACAACGCCACGCCAACGCCGAGCTCGCGCTGATGAAGCGGTGGGGAATGCTCTCTGACGGTGAGGTCCCCGAACCGAACGTGAACATCAAGCTGGCCATCGAGTGGCTGGACGCCTTCGCCGACGACATGCCACTGTCGGTGCTGGGCACCGTGATCCCGATGCTGGAGGTGGCACTCGACGGCGCATTGCTCAAATTCCTGTTGGAGTCGGTGCAGGATCCGGTCTGCCACCAGGTTTTCGAGAAGATCAACAATGACGAATCGCGACACATTGCGGTCGATTTCGAGGTGCTGGACATGATCGGCCACGCCACCGCCCGGCGGCTGGCCATCGACTTCGTCGGCCGCTTCGCCTCGCCCGGCCTGATTCTCGGGATGATCATGTACGTACCGCTGCTCAACCGGGTCCGCAACGAAATGGCCGGAATGGGCATGGACAGCGAACGGCTGTTCAATGCGGTCAACCGGTTCAAGCAGTTGGGTGACCGGGGTGAACGCACCCGACGCGTGCCCACCTACAAGTTGCTCAAGCGCCATGGCATGTGGGTGGTCAACCCGCGACACCCGTATCAGCTGCTCGCCAATTCCATGGTGTGGCTCTCGGACTTCTACCCCAAACCACTGCTACGGCCGATGCCGAGCTGGTCCCGGGAACTCACCCACGACCCGGCGGCCTGATCATGAGCGACGACCACCTCTACGCAACCCTGATCGTCGGCGCGGGCTTCACCGGGCTGGGAACCGCAATTCGCTTGGCAGCGGCCGGTATCACCGACATCGTCATTCTGGAACGCGCCGACCGGGTGGGCGGAACCTGGCGCGACACCACCTATCCCGGCGCCAGCTGCGACGTTCCGTCGCTGCTGTACTCGTACTCCTTCGCCAAGAACCCGAGCTGGTCGCGCACCTACTCCCCCGCTCCGGAGATCTGCCAACATCTCGAGGACATGGCGACCACGTTCGACATCCGCCGGCACATCCGGTTCTCCCACGAGGTCAACGACCTGACCTTCGACGAGGATGCCGGCGTGTGGACGGCTAAGACCAAGAACCGCAAACGCTTTCGGGCGCGCACCGTAGTCTTGGCGTCCGGCCCGCTCTCCGATGTCAGCTTCCCGGCCCTGCGCGGCTTGGACACCTACTCCGGACACAAGATTCACAGCGCCCGCTGGGACGACGACTACGACTTCACGGGTAAGCGCGTCGCGGTGATCGGGACCGGCGCCAGCGCCATTCAGATCGTTCCCGAGCTGGTCAAACAGGCCGAGTTCGTCAAGGTGTTCCAGCGCACCCCGGGCTGGGTACTGCCACGCCTGGACATGGCGACCCCGTCGGCGGTCCAGGCGCTGTTCGCGAAAGTACCTGCCGTACAACAACTTGCCCGCGAAGCGTTGTTCTGGGGCCACGAAGCCAGCGCGACCGCTCTGGTGTGGAACACCCCGCTCACCTCCTTGGTGGCGCGGCTGGGCCAAGCCCATCTGCGCGTCGCGGTCAAAGATCCGTGGCTGCGCCGTCAGCTGACCCCGGACTTCTTGCCCGGCTGCAAACGCATGCTTGTCTCCAGCGATTACTACCCCGCGCTGCAGCGAGACAACTGCAAGCTGATCTCCTGGCCGATCGCGACCCTGAGCCCGGTCGGAATCCGCACCAGCGACGGTATTGAACACCACCTCGACTGCATCGTGTTCGCCACCGGCTACGACGTCCACCTCACCGGCCCGCCGTTCGCGGTCACCGGGCTCGGCGGCCGGTCGCTGGCCCGCGAATGGGCCGACGGCGCACAGGCTTACAAGAGCATCAACGCGCACGGCTACCCGAACCTGTTCTTCATGACCGGGCCCAACTCCGGCCCGGGGCACAACTCGCTGCTGGTCTACATCGAAGGTCAGCTCGACTACGCGGTCCGCGGAATCCGCACCATCCTCGACGACGACCTGCGCTATCTCGACGTGCGTGAAGAGGTCCAACTCCGCCACAACCAGGACATCCAGCGCCGGCTCACCAAGACGACCTGGATGTCGGGGTGTCGCAGCTGGTATCTGACCAAGGATGGGTTCAACGGGTCGATGTATCCGGGCTTCGCCACGCAGTATCTGCGCCAGATGGGCGATTTCCGCCACGCGGACTATCAGGCAGTGGCACGTCACGCCAGGACCCGCGTCACCTCGTCGGCCTAAAATGGCGCACTGAGATGGCACAGAAACCTGAACCCGGCACCATCGCCAGCGTGTTGTACAACGTGCGGAGGGCACCCAAACGTGTTCGCCGCCAATCACGGGACTTCATCGACACCGCGGTATCCCAGCTTTTCGACGCGGCCGCCCGGCACCCGCAAGGCGCCACGGCGTCCGGGGAATACCGCATCGACGACCTAGCCCGGCTGGCCGGCACCACCACCCGCAATATCCGGGTGTACCGGGATCGCGGCCTGTTACCTCCGCCGTTGCGGGTCGGTCGCATCGCGCTGTTCAACGACACCCACCTGACCCGGCTGCGGCTGATCACCTCCATGCTGGACCGTGGGTACAACATCGCCCATGTGCGGGAAATGCTGAGCGCGTGGGAAGAGGGCAAGGACCTCGGCGACGTGCTGGGGTTGGAGACCGCGATCGTAGGCACCTGGACCACCGAGAAATCCGAGACCATGCCGCTCGCCGAGGCCCAGCGCGTTGTCGACGATCCGATCGCGTTCGACCGGCTGGTCGCGCTTCAGGTGATCCGGGTGGACGGCGACCAGGCGACCGTGACCCGTCCCAAGCTGATCGAAGCGTTCAACGAAATCCGGGGCTACGGCGTCAAATTGGAGAAGCTCGTCGACCTGCACGAGCAGATCGTTCCCGAGATCGACAAGATCAGCGACCTGCTGGTGCGCGCCGGAGCCGAACACGTCATCGACAAGATCAAGCCCGGACAGGCGCTGCCCGCCGACTCCGAGATCGCCGAGCTGATCACCATGCTGGTGCGGTTCCGCACTCAGGCGGTGGCCACCGTGACGGCAACGCTGGCGTCGTCGATCGAATCGAACATCGAATCACTGGTCAGCAGCATCCTCGCCGACTACCTCGAGCAATCACCCGAAGCGGATGTCGACGAACTGTCCGCACGCCGGCGCAAAGCCAACTGAAAGCTATTGACGCGCAATCAAATATGGCGCCAGCGTGGACAGCTTTTCGCAGGTCTCTTCGAATTCACGCTCGGGTTGCGACTCTTCGATGATGCCGGCGCCAGCGCGCAGCCACGTCGTCCCGCCGGATTCGTAGGCCGCCCGCAGCGTCAGCGCCGCATCCAACGCACCGTCCGCCGAAACCATCACCACCGCACCGGAATACAGGCCGCGCGGCGCTTCGTCGAGACGCAGGATCGCGTCGACGCCGGCGCCTTTGGGGATGCCCGACGCGGTGACAGCCGGGAAGAGCGCCTCCAGGGCGTCCATGCGGTCGGCGGACGGATTCAACCGCCCGCTGACCGTGGAGCCCAGGTGTTGCACACTTCCCCGCTCCCGCACCGTCATGAAGTCGGTCACCACCGCCGTTCCGGGTTCGGCGATCTCGCTCATCTCCTGCAATGAGCTGCGGACCGAAATGGCGTGCTCCACAATCTCTTTGGAATTCGACTCCAGATCGTCACGCGCCTGCCGGTCATTGGCCGGGCCACGACCCAGCGCGCGGGTGCCGGCCAACGGCTCGGTGATCACCTCACCGTCTTGGCGCACCGCCGTGACAAGTTCGGGGCTGTAGCCCAGCGCCCGGATTCCGCCCAGCTGCAGCAGAAACGACCGTACTGGCGTGTTGTACCGGCGGCCAAGGCGATAGGTCGACGGGAAGTCCAGCGCGAACGGCACTTCCACCGAACGGGACAGGATGACCTTGTTGTACTTGCCGGCGGCGATCTCATCCACGGCCCCGGCCACTCGGCCGCGGTAATTCGATCCGTCGCTGGTGATATCGATCTTGCGGGTGTCGCGCAGTTTGGGAACACCATTGCGCAGCATTTCGAGCACCACGTCGCGGTGACGCTCGGCCGCATCGCACAGCGCGACACCGTCGTGGGTTACCAGAATGCGGGAACTGGGCCAAAACAGTCGCGCCAGCGGCGTGCCGGGCGCCAGGCGTTGCTGCAGTCCGTAGCGGTACACCCCGAATTCGAATGCGATCCAGCCAAAGAGTTGATCGGTTTCCAACAGCAGGCAGTCAATGGCTTCACCCAGCACCGAGCCGGGACGCCCGGACCACTGCTGGCGCTGTGTGACACCGTCGCGAATGATCCGCAATTCGTCGCTGTCGAGCTCGATCATCGCGTGCGCCCCACTGGCGAGGACCCATTGGCCGGCGCTCTCGTAGAGCAAATACTCTTCGCCGAATCGCTCCGGCAGAACCGCGGCGAGCTGAGCTGCCAGGTCGGCCGGGTCGATATGCGCGGGAAGGGGAATCGGCAACGACGTGATGCCTCTGGGTGTTGTCTCGACGCTGGCCTCGGTCACAGCTAGTAAATGTAGCCTAACCTATGAAAGTCCCCAACTACCAGGTTGTGTGTGCTCGGTCTCTCGCCCCTGGCACCGGATAATGCTCTCGCGGAGTCAAAGCAGCGCCCGTTGTCACAACAATGCCCGCAGCCCATCCTCGCGGCGGCAGACTCCGTCCCGCCCGGCACCGTCTCCGCAGCTCACGCCCGCGAATTGAGGCAATCGACGCGGGCCGGACGGGCCGTCGCGGAGACACAACGTTCGTCGATCGTTTACCTGCTGATCCCGGCCCGACGGGCTACCATAACCTGAGTCCTCCTCATTGACGCCGGCTTGCCAGCGCTCGCACGAGTCCCACCATGCGAGAGGGGGGCTGGGTGAACTTCCCGCCACGCTGCGGCGCATGGGTCGGCCGGGCTTGCGGCAAACGCCTCACAGTAGTGGTGACAGAAAGGCGTAACGAGACTTTAATCCGACCGGGCCGGGGACCATCCAGCTAACGCCCGATCGCCGCCATCTCTGGATCGATCGAGAGGAAACTTAATGTTCGTGATCAGGCTCGCGAACGGCGAAGAAGTGCACGCGTCCGAGGGCGACGAACTCGAAATCAACCAGGAAACCGGTGTTCTCACCGTTTCCCGGGTAGATGGGTTCGAAGAAATTACGACACATTTCTCACCCTCGGCATGGCTGTCCGTAACGCATCGCAAACGAGGCGCCGGCGTCCGGCCCTCGCTAATTTCCGGTTGAACCGCGACACCCGAATTTGACAGCAAATGCACAGTCAACTCACACCTGATTGGCATTAACAGTCGCGCACCTGGCCTACCAGCACCGCTGTGACCATTGGTTTTAGTGGGCCCGGCTAATTGGGGATCGCCTCGAGCGACATGCACATTCCGCGTTCACTTCGAGTGGCGGTTTGTAGGCGGCAGAGCTAAATTTTGCACGGCCATCGGGATGTTCGTGCTCGCCTCCGCTTGCGGACGGTGCTTTCCGCCGGGCCACGGGACGAATTAGGAGAGGCACCAATGCTGCAAGAGTTCTGGCAGAACTTCACGCACAACCTGTTCAAACCGCTGCTGCTTTTCTTCTACTTCGGATTTCTGATTCCGATCTTGAAGGTGCGATTCGAGTTCCCCTATGTCATCTATCAGGGCCTCACGATGTATCTGCTGCTGGCAATCGGCTGGCACGGCGGCGAGGAACTCGCCCAGGTCAAAGCCTCCAGCGTGGGCGCCATCGTGGGCTTCATGGTGCTGGGCTTTGCGCTCAACTGCGCGATCGGCGGAATTTCCTACTTCCTGCTGAGCTGGATGACCAGACTGCGCAGAATCGACCGGGCGACCATTGCCGGCTATTACGGGTCGGATTCCGCCGGAACGTTTGCCACCTGCGTAGCGGTGCTGGCCGCCGTCAACATCGCCTTCAATGCCTACATGCCGGTGATGCTGGCCGTCATGGAGATCCCCGGCTGCCTGGTCGCGCTGTATCTGGTGGCCCGGTTACGCCACCGCGGTATCGACGCGGCCGGCAACATGGCCGACGAGCCCGGCTACGCGGCGGTGAAGGTGGGCGTCGGGCCCGGCACGCCGGCCCGGCCCCCGCACGGCCAGAGCCTGGAGACCGAGCGCGCGCTGGGCGTCGAGGAAGAGCTCGAGCTGTCGCTGGAAAAGGCCGAGCGCACAGAGGAACTCGACGTCAGCCCGCGCAACCAGCTCGCCAAGAAACCGTCCATCTTCTCCCGCGAGCTCTTCCAGGAAGTGTTCCTCAACCCCGGGTTGGTGCTGCTGATCGGCGGCATCGTGATCGGTCTCGTCAGTGGGTTGCAGGGCCAGAAGGTCGTGCAGGACGACGACAAGTTCTTCGTCATGGCGTTCCAGGGCGTGCTGTGTCTGTTCTTGCTCGAGATGGGTATGACGGCCTCGCGCAAATTGAAAGACCTGCGAACCGCGGGCCCAGGGTTCATCGTCTTTGCACTGCTGGCCCCGAATCTGTTTGCGACCCTGGGTATTTTCGTCGCCTGCGGCTATGCCAGCCTGACCCACACCGATTTCAAGACCGGCACCTACGTGCTGTTCGCGGTGTTGTGCGGCGCCGCGTCCTATATCGCCGTTCCGGCGGTGCAACGCTTGGCGATTCCGGAAGCGAGCCCGACACTGCCGCTGGCCGCGTCACTGGGCCTGACGTTCTCGTACAACGTCACGATCGGAATCCCGCTCTACATCGAGATTGCCCGCATCATCGAGCGGTGGTTCGGCGTCTGACCGCCTCACCCGAGAAGGGTCCGCACCACCGCGTCGGCCAGCAACCGGCCGCGCGGTGTGAGGATCAACCTGTCCCCCTCCGCCGTCAACAAGCCGTCGGCGACAACGGTTTTGGCCCGGTCACGTTCGTCGGCACTGAGGCCACTCAAGGAAAGTCCTTCGCGTAGGCGCGTTTTCAGCAGCACGTCCTCGGTGTGCAGCGCCACGGCGTCGAGCTGCTCGAACCCGGCCACCGGCAATGCCGAACCGGCCAGCAGTTCGGCATACGCGTTGGGATGCTTGACGTTCCACCACCGCGTCGCTCCAATGTAGCCGTGCGCGCCGGGACCGGCGCCCCACCACTGGCCGCCGTTCCAGTAGCCCAGGTTATGGCGGCACTCGCCGCCGGGTCGCGACCAGTTGGATACCTCGTACCAGTCGAAACCGGCCGCGCTCAGGCGCTCGTCGAGCAGCTCGTAGCGGTGCGCCAGCACGTCGTCGTCGGGTGCGGCCAGGTCACCGCTGCGGACCCGCCGGGCCAGGGCGGTCCCTTCCTCGACCACCAGCGCGTACGCCGAGACGTGGTCGACGCCGGTCTCGATCGCGGTGTCGACCGAGCGGAGCAACTCGTCATCGGTCTCCCCCGGCGTCCCATAGATGAGGTCCAGGCTGACGTGGTCGAACCCGGCGGCCAGCGCTTCGCGGGCCGCCGCCGCCGACCGGTTCGGCGTGTGGATCCGGTCCAGGACACCGAGCACGAACGGGGAGACCGACTGCATGCCGAGCGACACCCGCGTGTACCCGGCCGCTCGGGCGGCCTCGAAGAAGTCCGGCCAGGCCGACTCCGGATTGGCCTCCGTGGTGACCTCTGCGTCCGGGGCCAGTGGGAAATGCCTGCGCACCAGGTCGAGCAGCGTGACGATGCGCGCTGGCCCCAGCAGCGACGGCGTCCCACCGCCGACGAACACGGTGTCCACCGTTGGGGCGTCCAGGCGCGCGGCGGCCAACTCCAGCTCGGTGCCGAGTGCGTCCAGCCAGGCGTCGGGGTTGACGCCGCCCAGCTCGGCGGGCGTATAGGTGTTGAAGTCGCAGTAGCCGCACCGCGTGATGCAGAACGGCACATGCAGGTACACCCCAAAGGGATGTCCGGGACTGGGCTTTATCCCGGGCTCCACTCCGGGAAGCTCAACCGGCGCCGCGCGAAGGGCCATGACAAATGATTGCACGGCACAGCGGGCACGCCGTTGGTCCGATGCGGGCCCGGGTGAGCAACTTCACCCGAACCGGGCGCGCGATTGTACGAGGCGCCTCCCCGCAGCGCACCGCGGAAGCGATCGGCGCCACCGGCGCGGACCGTCGGTTAATTTGCCACGTCAGACGCACCGTGGGTGTTCCCTCAGGGATTTCTCGGTTCTGTATGTCGAATTACCCAGGATTATGAGGTGGTTTTGATCACCGTGAGAACAAATTCGGGCTGGTGGCGTGCGCCGTCCCTATCCATGGCAGAATGGGCGCGTGACCGTAGCCCAGCCCAGCCAGCGCATTGCGCTGGTGGCGCGTCGGCACATCGATCTCAAGCGCGTCTGCAGCTGTAGCTGTCCGGCTTGATTCCGTAGACCCGCCCACCTGTACGTCCAGCTGGCGCCGGATCTGCGCCCGCCGTCCGAACCGGTGAGCCCGCGCGTCCACGCCTGCACAGCCCGCGAAGGAGACCTTCGAATGACCACAGCCCGTCCCGCCAAAGCACCGCGCAGCGAGGGCCAGTGGGCGCTGGGAGATCGCGAGCCGCTCAATCCCAACGAGGAGTTCAAGCAGGCCGGCCCCCCGCTCGAAGTGCGCGACCGGATCTTGAACACGTACGCCATAGAGGGCTTCGACAGCATCGAAAAAAACGATCTCCGTGGCCGGATGCGCTGGTGGGGCTTGTACACCCAACGAGAGCAGGGCTACGACGGCAGCTGGACCGGCGACGAGAACATGGACAAACTCGAGGCCCGGTACTTCATGATGCGGGTGCGCTGCGATGGCGGCGCCCTGTCGGCCGCCGCACTGCGCACGCTCGGCCAGATTTCCACCGAGTTCGCCCGCGACACCGCCGACATCTCCGACCGGGAGAACGTGCAGTACCACTGGATCCGGGTGGAGGACGTTCCCGAGATCTGGCGGCGGCTGGCCGAGGTGGGGCTGCAGACCGCCGAGGCGTGCGGCGACTGCCCTCGCGTGATCCTGGGCTCGCCGCTGGCCGGTGAGTCACTCGACGAGGTGCTGGACCCGACCTGGGCGATCGACGAGATCGTCAAGCGCTACATCGGTCAGCCCGAGTTCGCCGACCTGCCGCGCAAGTACAAGACCGCGATCTCCGGTCTGCAGGACGTGGTGCACGAGGTCAACGACATCGCCTTCATCGGCGTCAACCACCCCGAGCATGGCCCCGGCCTGGACCTGTGGGTCGGCGGCGGACTGTCCACCAACCCGATGTTGGGTCAGCGGCTCGGCGCTTGGGTACCGCTCGCAGAGGTGCCGGAGGTCTGGGCCGCGGTCACCTCGGTGTTCCGCGACTACGGCTACCGCAGGCTGCGGGCCAAGGCACGGCTGAAGTTCCTGCTCAAGGACTGGGGCGTGGAGAAATTCCGTGAAATTCTCGAACAGGAGTACCTCAAGCGTCCGCTGATCGACGGGCCGGCTCCCGAGCCGGTCAAGCACCCGATCGACCACGTCGGCGTGCAGCGGCTCAAGAACGGACTCAACGCCGTCGGCGTCGCCGCGATCGCGGGCCGAGTGTCGGGCACCATCCTTTCCGCGGTGGCCGATCTGGCCGAGCAGGCCGGCTCCGACCGGATCCGGTTCACGCCGTACCAGAAGCTGGTCCTCCTCGACATCCCCGACGACAAGCTCGACGAGGTGATCGCCGGCCTGGACGCGCTTGGCCTGCAATCGCAGCCGTCGCACTGGCGCCGGAACCTGATGGCGTGCACCGGAATCGAGTTCTGCAAGTTGTCCTTCGCCGAAACCCGGGTCAAGGCACAATCATTGGTGCCCGAACTGGAGCGACGACTCGACGACCTCAACTCGCGGCTGGACGTACCGATCACCGTCAACATCAACGGCTGCCCCAACTCGTGTGCGCGAATTCAGGTCGCCGACATCGGGTTCAAGGGTCAGATGGTCGACGACGGCGATGGCAACTCGGTCGAAGGCTTCCAGGTCCACCTGGGCGGCAGCCTCGGCCTGGACAGCGGATTCGGCCGAAAACTGCGCCAGCACAAGGTCACCAGCGACGAGCTGGCCGACTACATCGACCGGGTGGTGCGCAACTTCGTCAAGCACCGCAGTGACGGCGAACGCTTCGCGCAGTGGGCACTTCGCGCTGAGGAGGCCGACCTTCGATGACCACCGAAGCAGCGACCAAGCCCACCGAGGACCAACTGCGCGAGCTCGCAGCCAAGGGCGCTGCCGAACTCGACGGCGCCAGTGCCGAAGAGCTATTGCGCTGGACCGACGAGAACTTCGGCGGGGTCAACGGGCCGCGCGGCTGGGCGACGTGCAACTACATCGTGGCGTCCAACATGCAGGACGCCGTTTTGGTGGACCTGGCATCCAGGGTGCGCCCGGGGGTACCGGTGCTGTTCCTGGACACCGGCTACCACTTCGTCGAGACCATCGGCACCCGTGATGCCGTCGAATCCGTCTACGACATCCGGGTTCTCAACGTCACGCCCGAACACACCGTCGCCGAGCAGGACCGGCTGATGGGCAAGGACCTGTTCGCGCGGGACCCTGGCGACTGCTGCCGGATGCGCAAGGTGCTGCCGCTGGGCAAATCGCTCAGTGGTTACTCCGCCTGGGTGACCGGACTGCGCCGGGTCGAAGCGCCGACCCGCGCCAACGCGCCGTTGATCAGTTTCGACGAGGCCTTCAAGCTGGTGAAGATCAACCCGCTGGCGGCATGGTCTGACGAACAGATGCAGAGTTACATCGACGAGCACGACGTGCTGGTCAATCCGCTTGTCTACGAAGGCTATCCGTCGATCGGTTGCGCTCCGTGCACGGCCAAGCCGGAGGAGGGCGCCGACCCGCGCAGCGGCCGCTGGCAGGGCCTGGCCAAGACCGAATGCGGGTTGCACGCGTCGTGACCTCTCTGGTGCTGACCGCACACGGAAGCAGGGATCCACGGTCGGCCGCGAACGCGCGGGCCGTGGCCGCTGCGGTGTCTGCGCTGCAGCCGGATCTCGATGTGCGGCTGGCCTTTCTGGACCACAACTCGCCGAGTCTGACCGACGTGCTCGGCGGTGTCGACGGCCCAGCCGTCGTCACCCCGCTGCTGCTGGCGAACGCCTACCACGCCCGGGTCGACATCCCCGAGCAGATCGCGAGTTGCGTTACGGCGCACCCGGTATGGCAGGCGCCCGTGCTCGGTGAAGACCACCGGCTGGTGTCCGTGCTGCGTCGACGCGTGACGGAGTTGGGAACGTCGGCCCTCGACGACAGCCTCGGTGTCCTGGTGGTGGCGATCGGCACCTCCGACCTGTCGGTCAACGCGCGTACCGGGCGGGTCGCGCCGAGGCTGCTGGCCGGCACATCATGGGCCGGGGCCACCACCGCGTTCGCCAGCCACCAGGAACGGTCACTGGCCGAAGGCCTGGGCAGGCTGCGCCGTCAGGGTGCGCAACAGGTGGTCATCGCACCGTGGTTCCTGGCGCCGGGACGGCTGCCCGACCTGGTCCAGCGATTCGCCGACAAGACCGGCATCGACATGGCGGCTCCGTTGGGCGCCGACCGTCTGGTCGCCGAGACGGTGCTGGACCGTTTCGCCGAGGCGTCCGCCGAACGAATCGCTGCCTGAGGGTTCGCCTGCCACTAGCATGGCGCAATGGGCGATGAGGGCGCGCGCCGGCTTGCCGAGCATCTGGCCGGCCTGCCCCACTTCCATGTCGTCGCCCAGAACCGCGACAACGAGATCGTCTACAGCGACGGCCTTACCTGGCCCGGCGCACAGGGTTTCGCCGCGGACCTGATCTCACCCCCGCCGGGCGCCCCGGTCCCCGACGTCGAACTCGAAGCGGTGTGGATCGTCGAAGCCGATCCGCGATGGTGCCCGCTCGCCCACGGGGCGGACACCGCCGAGCCCGACCAGGAAAGGGCCGCCGGCTATCTCGAGCGAATGACTCAGCAGCAGCCGCCGTACTGGTCGGACTGATCAGGCTGACGTCAGCGCGCCCTGGTCCTCGTCGGCGCCACCGGACGACAGGCCGTTCGCGGTGATCGGCGGCACCCGGGTGGCGCGCACGTAGACCGTGTCGCCGTCCTTGAGGGCCAGCGCTTCCGCGTCGCCGCGGGTGATCTGCGCGGTGAAGCTGCCGCCGGTGGCCGCGCTGGTCAACTCGACCCGCACCTCGAAACCCAGGGCCACGACGCGGTCGACGCTGGCGCGCACCACCCCGATGGCCTCGGCGGTGCCGTCGCCGCCGGCCACCGCCAACTCGGGATTGCGCCCGACCCGAATGTCATGCGGGCGAACCAGCTTGCCGTTCAACGCCGACACCGCGCCCAAGAACGACATCACGAACTCGTTCGCCGGAGTGTCGTACACCTCGGTCGGTGATCCGACCTGTTCGATGCGCCCCTTGTTGAGCACGGCGATGCGGTCGGCCACATCCAGCGCCTCGGCCTGATCGTGGGTGACCAGCACGGTGGTGACGTGCACCTCGTCGTGCAGGCGTCGCAGCCAGGCCCGCAGATCCTCGCGCACCTTGGCGTCCAATGCGCCGAAAGGCTCGTCGAGCAACAGCACTTGCGGGTCGACGGCCAGCGCTCGCGCCAGCGCCATCCGCTGACGCTGGCCACCGGAGAGCTGGTTGGGGTAGCGGGTCTGAAATCCGCTGAGCCCCACCACTTCCAGCAGGTTGTCGACCTTCTCCTTGATCTCGGCCTTGGGCCGCTTGCGGATCTTCAGGCCGTAGGCGACGTTGTCGCGCACGGTCATGTGCTTGAACGCCGCGTAGTGCTGGAACACGAAACCGATGCCCCGGCGCTGCGGCGGCACCCTCGTCACGTCCCGGCCATTGATCGTGATCGCTCCCGTGTCGGGATGATCCAGGCCGGCGATCGTGCGCAACAACGTCGACTTGCCCGAGCCGCTGGGGCCCAGCAACGCCGTCAGCGAACCCGTGGGCACCACGAAATCCACGTGATCTAGGGCCACGAAATCGCCGTAGCGTTTGTTGGCGTCACGAACGACAATCGCGTCGTCGGTTTTGGTGGCGGTCATATCGGTCTCCTTGTCAAGCAACCTTGTTCGCGCGTGCTCGGCGAATGTCGAGAATCACCTGGACGATCAGAACCGCCACGGCGACTCCCATCAGCAACGTGGATAGTGCGTAGGCGCCGTACTCGGCGCCGCGGTTATAGCGGTCGGAGACCAGCAAGGTCAGAGTTTGCGATTTCCCCGGAAGGTTGGACGACACGATGATGACCGCACCGTATTCACCGAGGGTGCGCGCGATGGTCAGCACGATGCCGTAGGTCAGGCCCCACCGGATCGACGGCAGGGTGATCCGCCAAAACGTCTGCCACCAACCGGAACCCAGCGTCGCGGCGGCTTGCTCCTGGTCGGTTCCCAGCTCGTGCAGCACCGGTTCGACTTCGCGCACCACGAAGGGCAGCGTGACGAAGATACTGGCCAAGACGATGCCCGGTAGGCCGAAAATGATCTTGAGTCCCAGGTTGTGCTCGACAAAGCCGAAGGCACCCGCCGACCCCCACAGCAGGATCAGGGCGACGCCGACGATCACCGGCGAGACGGCGAACGGCAGGTCGATGATCGCCTGCAACACACCCTTGCCCCGAAACTTGTTGCGGGCCAGCACAAGTGCGGTGGGGATACCGAAGAGAACATTCAATGGCACCACGATGGCCACCACCAGCAGCGACAGGTCCAGCGCCGACTGCGCCGCGGGGGTGCTCACCCAGTCGTAGAACTGGCCCCACCCCGGTTCGAAGGTGCGCCACAGGATCAGCGCGACCGGAACGATCAGCAGCACAAACACATACGCCAGCCCGACATAGCGGGTGAGATAGCGAACCCACGGTGACGACGTCATCAGCCCCGCTCCTCCCGCCGCGAAGCCCGCGCGCCCAGGATGCGCAACACGAACAGCAACACGAATGAGATCAGCAACAGCACAATGGATATCGCGGCGGCGCCGGTGCGGTCGTCGTTCTCGATCAGGGTCCGAATCCACTGCGAAGAGACCTCGGTCTTGCCCGGCACCGCCCCACCGATCAGGACCACCGAACCGAATTCGCCGATGGCCCGCGAAAATGCCAGGCCCGCACCGGACAGCAACGACGGCAGCAGCGACGGCAAGATCACCGACGTGAAAATCTTCGGCCCGCTCGCCCCCAGCGACGCCGCCGCCTCTTCGGTTTCGCGTTCGATTTCCAGTAACACCGGCTGCACCGCGCGGACCACGAACGGCAACGTGACGAATGCCAGCGCGACCGCCACACCCCAGGCGGTGTGTTGCAGATGCAGGCCCACCGGGCTGTTGTTTCCGTAGAGCGCCAGCATCACCAGGCTGGCCACGATGGTGGGCAGCGCAAACGGCAGGTCGATGACCGTGTCGACGAGCCGTCTGCCGAGGAAGTCGTCGCGCACCAAGATCCAGGCGATCAACAAGCCGAACACGGTGTTGACCAGCGTGACCCCGATGCTGATGGTCAAGGTCACCCGGAACGAATCGACGGCTGCGTGCGAGGTGACGGCCAGCCAGAAGGCGTGCCAGCCACCCCCGGCGGCTTGCCACGCGATCGCCGCCAACGGCAACAGCACGATCACCGAGAGCCACACCGTCGCCACTCCGACCCGCAGCGACGTGCCACCGCCGCGTCCGACGGATCGCTGGCGTGGCGCGCCGGGCCCGTCGAGGCGCGCCGCGGTCACGCCGGGATTGGCGCTCTCGCCCAAAACCGAGGAGGTCATCCGGTGGCCTTCGTATAGATCTTGGTGATGCTGCCGTTGGTCTTGTCGAACAATTGCGGATCGACCGTGGCCCAGCCGCCCAGGTCGGCGATGGTCCACAGTTTCGCGGGTTGCGGGTACTGGTTGCGGAACTCGGCGGCGACGGAGGGGTCGACCGCCCGAAAACCCGCCTGCGCCCACACTTTCTGCGCCGCGGCGGTGTACTGGAAATTCTTGAACGCGGTCGCGGCATCGAGGTGCGGGCTGGCCGTCACCACCGCGACGGGGTTGTCGATCTTGAAAGTCTGCGTCGGGATGACGTGTTCGACCGGTTTGCCCGCGCGCTCGGCGACGATCGCCTCGTTCTCGTAGCTGATCAGCACGTCGCCGCTGCCCTGCACGAAGACGTCGGTGGCTTCACGCCCGGATCCCGGACGCAGTTTGACGTGCTCACGGACCAGCTTGCTGATGAAGTCGATGCCGGCTTGATTGTTGCTGCCGCCGTCGCTCTTTGCTGCGTACGGCGCGAGCAGGTTCCACTTCGCCGAGCCCGAACTCAACGGGCTGGGCGTGATGACCTCGACGTCAGGCCGCAGCAAGTCGTCCCAATCTTTGATGTTCTTCGGATTACCCTTGCGCACCACCAACGACACCACCGATCCGAACGGGATGCCCTTGGTGGCGTCGGCGTTCCAATCCTTGGAAACCTTGCCCGCCTTGACCAATCGAGTGATGTCCGGTTCGACCGAGAAGTTGACCACGTCGGCCGGCTTGCCGTCGACGACGCCGCGGGACTGGTCACCGGAGGCTCCGTACGAGGTGACCACCTGGATGCCCCGGCCTACGTCGGAAGCGTTGAAAGCGGGAATCACCTTGCTCCATCCGGGTTCTGGGACCGAATAGGCGACCAGGGTGATCGTGGTGTGCGCGTTGGCCAGGCCACCGCCGCCGACGACGTCGCTGGGACCGGGGCTGCACGCGGCCACGACACCGACGATCAGTGCGAGCGCGACGAGAGGCCGCCAGCGCGAAGCGCTGTCGTTGTCGTTATGCATCAACGGCCTTCCAGTGCGGGCTTGTGGATATCGGTCCCATTGCTTACGGAACGGCGCGGAAGGCATTGAAAGCGTAAGGAGAGTTCGCCAATCCCTACCAAACCGCACGCGGGTGGTAGTCAGCGACAACAGTGCACGAAAACATCACATTCCGGGGCGGCGGATGTCATGTGCATGGCGCGAAGCCTAACAGGAATTCGCTGGCCCGCCATCGGAGGTGGACAAAAAGCGCGTCCGCCCTCAGTGCGTCAGCAACCACGCAACGATCACCAACACCACGAGCGCGACAAGAACCAGCGTCACGTGAGAGCGGGGCATGACGGCTACCTGGACGTCCCGTCGGCCTCACGGCCGCGGCGCATCAATTCGATGCCCTTGTTGAGCACGGCGTCCAGCAACACCGCCGTGAAGTACGCGACGGCCAGCACGACGGGCATCACCACCATGGCCTGCAGCACGAACGGCAGACCGGAAATCCACAGCTCGTTGCCGTCCCACCAGTTGAGGAAGCCGTTCATCGGGCCCACCCTATTCGTCCCGGCATCCGAAACACCAATGTGTCAGGATCAGCGGATGCCCACCGCGTCTGACGAAACGACCTGCGTCATCGCCGGCGGGGGTCCGGCCGGAATCGTGCTCGGTCTGCTGTTGGCGCGGGGCGGCGTGAGAGTCACGGTGATGGAAAAACACGCCGACTTCCTGCGCGATTTCCGGGGTGACACGGTGCACGCCAGCACCCTGCGGTTGCTCGATGAGCTGGGCCTGCGGTCGCGGTTCGCCCAGATCCCGCATCGCCTGATCGACCGCATCCACATGCAGGTAAGCGGTCAACCCCTGGACCTCGATCTGTCCCAGCTACCGGGCGACCACCAGCACATCGCGCTGGTCCCGCAGTGGGACTTCCTGGAAATGATGGCCACCGCCGCCGAAGCCGAACCCACCTTCCGGCTGTTGCGCAGCACCGAGGTGACCGAGGTGATCCGCGACGGTAACCGCGTCGTCGGCGTCACCTACCGCGATGCCAGCGGCGAGACCAAGCAGCTGCGTGCCTTGCTGACGGTGGCCTGCGACGGCCGCGGGTCCGCGGTGCGCGACGCCATCGGCGCACACCCCCGGACCTTCGGCGCCCCGATGGACGTGTGGTGGTTCCGGCTGCCCCGCTACGCCGACGACCCGGGTGGGCTGGCCGGCATCTTCGAGTCCGGGCACGGAATCATCCTGATCGACCGCGGGGACTACTACCAGGTCGCTTACATCATCCCCAAGGGAACCGACGACGAACTGCGCTCGCAGGGCATCCAGGCACTACACCGGGTGCTGGTGGGCATGGTGCCCTGGCTTGCCGACCGGATCGACACGTTGAGTTCGTTCGATGACGTCAAACTGCTTGACGTACAACTGAATCGGCTGCGCCGATGGTATGGCGACGGTGTGCTGTGCATCGGCGACGCGGCGCACGCGATGTCGCCGGTCGGGGGCGTCGGCATCAATCTCGCGGTGGCCGACGCCGTCGCCGCCGCCCGCGTGCTGGCGGCGCCGCTGCGTGCCGGACGATTGCCGCGCCGCGAACTGGCCCGAGTGCAGGTGCGGCGCTGGATACCCACCGCGATCATCCAGGCGGTTCAGCGCACGATCCACGCCCAGGTGGTCGCCGACGTGGTGTCCGGCCGCGACGCCGAGGCGCCGCGCGGCGTGCGACTGGCCGGTCGGTTGCCGGCACTGCGGCGGGCGCTCGCCTATCTGGTGGCGATCGGCCCGCTTTCGGAGCACGCGCCGCAGTTTGCCCGCCGCCACGGCTGATCCCCCTGTCCGTGGGGCGACCTGCGGGGAAGCATGGACGCCGGGCGGGTCGACAGATGATGATGTCGAGATGGTGTTGCACGCCCAGCCCGCCGACCAGCCCGCCAACGGTGAGCCCGAGGAGCCGTTCGGGTCGGCGCCGCAGTCGCCCGCGGACTCGCCACTCGACTTCAGCGCCCCGGCGCCGTTTGCTTCCAGCGGGGCGCTGCGCAACCCGTTCCCGCCGATCGCCGACTACGCGTTTTTATCCGACTGGGAGACGACCTGCCTGATCTCCCCCGCCGGTTCGGTCGAGTGGCTGTGTGTGCCCCGCCCCGATTCGCCCAGCGTGTTCGGCGCCATCCTGGACCGTAGCGCGGGGCATTTCCGGCTCGGCCCGTATGGCGTCTCGGTGCCCTCGGCCCGCCGCTACCTGCCCGGCAGCCTGATCATGGAAACCACCTGGCAGACCCACACCGGGTGGCTGATCGTGCGGGATGCGCTGGTGATGGGCCCGTGGCATGACATCGAGCGCCGTTCCCGGACCCATCGCCGCACGCCGATGGACTGGGATGCCGAGCACATCCTGCTGCGCACGGTGCGCTGTGTGAGCGGCACCGTCGAGTTGATGATGAGCTGCGAGCCGGCCTTCGACTACCACCGCATCGGGGTGCACTGGGAGTACTCGGCCAACGCATACGGCGAGGCGATCGCGACCGCCAGCAAGCAACCCGACGACCACCCGCAGCTACGTCTGACCACCAACCTCAATATCGGGCTGGAAGGCCGCGAGGCGCGAGCGCGTACCCGGATGAAGGAAGGCGACGACGTGTTCGTCGCGCTGAGCTGGACCAAGCACCCGGCGCCGCAGACCTACCACGAGGCCGCCGAAAAGATGTGGCAGACCACCGAGTGCTGGCGGCAATGGATCAACATCGGCAATTTCCCGGACCACCCGTGGCGGGCCTACTTGCAGCGCAGTGCGCTCACCCTGAAGGGCTTGACCTATTCACCCACCGGGGCGCTGTTGGCCGCCAGCACCACCTCGCTGCCGGAAACGCCGCAGGGTGAACGCAATTGGGACTACCGCTACGCCTGGATCCGCGACTCCACCTTCGCGCTGTGGGGCCTGTACACGCTGGGCCTGGACCGCGAGGCCGACGACTTCTTCGCGTTCATCGCCGACGTCTCGGGTGCCAACAGCAACGAGCGCCATCCGCTGCAGGTGATGTACGGCGTGGGTGGCGAACGCAGCCTGGTCGAGGAGGAGCTCAACCATCTGTCCGGCTACGACCACGCCCGCCCGGTGCGGATCGGCAATGGCGCCTACGACCAGATCCAGCATGACATTTGGGGTTCGGTCCTGGATTCCTTCTACCTGCACGCCAAGTCGCGCGAGCAGGTGCCCGAGACGCTGTGGCCGGTCCTGAAGAAACAGGTCGAAGAGGCGATCGCGCATTGGCGGGAGCCCGACCGCGGGATCTGGGAGGTTCGCGGGGAGCCGCAGCACTTCACGTCCTCGAAGGTGATGTGCTGGGTCGCGCTGGACCGCGGATCCAAACTGGCTGAGCGCCAAGGCGAAAAGAGCTACGCCCAGCAGTGGCGGATCATCGCCGAGGAGATCAAAGCCGACATCCTCAAGAACGGCGTGGACGCTCGGGGGGTGTTCACACAGCGCTACGGCAGCGACGCGCTGGATGCCTCGCTGTTGTTGGTGGTGTTGACGCGCTTCCTGCCGCCCGACGATCCGCGGGTGCGCAACACGGTGCTGGCGATCGCGAACGAACTCACCGAGGAAGGCCTGGTGCTGCGCTACCGGGTCGAGCAGACCGACGACGGCCTCTCCGGCGAAGAGGGCACGTTCACCATCTGCTCGTTCTGGCTGGTGTCGGCGCTGGTCGAAATCGGCGAGGTGGCGCGGGCCAAGCGACTGTGTGAGCGGCTGCTGTCCTATGCCAGCCCGCTACACCTCTACGCCGAGGAGATCGAGCCGCGCACCGGCCGGCACCTGGGCAACTTCCCGCAGGCGTTCACCCACCTGGCATTGATCAACGCGGTGGTGCACGTGATCCGCGCCGAGGAGGAGTCCGACGGGTCGGGCATGTTCCAGCCCGCCAACGCGCCCATGTGAGGCCGAAGCCGCGATATGGCAAGGTGATTCAGTCGTATGCGATGAGCGGGGGGCGATGAGGGCAGCGAGAGTAACCGTGGCCGTGGTGTGCGCGACGATCGCGTGGCTGGCCGGGTGCGGTCATGGCGGCGACTCGACCGCGACGTCTGGCTCGACGTCGACCACCACCACGCACACCACCTGGACGCGTCCGGCCGCGCCGCCCGACCCGCAGACGCTGCTGCACGCGGGATCCATTGCGCTGGGGGCGGTTCCGAACGGCAAACTGACCGTGATCAGCTCCCAGGAGACGGGTTCGTGGCGGATTACGGTGGCCACGCCCGACGGGACGAACCAATCCTTGGAGGTCTCCTCCGACGGTAAAACCCTGATGGTCGGGCCGGCGCCGGCCAACCAGAGCGACGACGACAAGGCCAAGACGCGGGCCCGGATCCAGGCCGCTCGGGTGGACTACCGGGCCGCGGCGGAAACCATCCTGGCGACCATCGCCGGCGCGTCAATCAGCGAGTTGAGGCTCGCCGACGGCAACGGCGGTCCCGTGTGGCAAGCCGTTGCCTGGGACACGCTCATCGTCGAGCACAAGGTCACCATCGACGCGGTATCGGGAGCCGTCACCGCCAACACCCAGATCTAGCCGCGTCAGCCCAGCGCGCTGACCTTGTCCATCATGGCGTGCGCGACGTCGATACCGCTGGTGTTGACGTCGCCCGATCCCGGGTCCGAAGAGCGCCGTCCGCCGAAGAAGACCACCTGGACTTCGACGAGGCAGTTCAGCCGGACACCGAGGGCGCGCGCCTGCGGCGTCGGTCGCAAAGCCGGCATGTTGGGCAGCACCGAGGTCGCGGTATTCGTCGCTGCGACAACAGTATTGGAAGAGTCGATGCGGACGTCGCTGAAGACGTTGGTGGTGCTGATCGGGCCGTTGTGTTCGGTCGCGGAGACGCCGTTGCACTGCTGCCACTGGTGGGAGAACTTCGCGAACAACGCCTGCGCCTGCGCGGCGGATCGCAGCGCGACAACGCCCTCGATCACGGTGATCACCTGCGCCGGCTGGCCGTTGTTCCACCACGACTCCGAGGCGACATCGGTGATCTGGTCCGTTACGGACTGATACACGCGGGCCTGCAGCATCTCCGTCACGCCCAGACATCCTGGCGGCGACACCTGCCAGTCGACCCGATACAGCTTGTCGGCGCCGCCGAATTCCGCCGGGTTACGCGCGGCGAAGGGTTGATCGAGCATGCGCGAGAGAGTCGTGTTGTCCAGAAGCACCTGCTTGACCGACTGGCCGGTGAGCGGGCGCGGCTTGAGGTTGGGCGCGGGTTTCGCCGCCCCGTCGACAACGGTGCTACAGCCGGCTGTCATCGCGGCAACCACCAGCAGCGCTACGGCCGGTCGTGCAACTCGCATGGCTACCCCCCTGCGCTTCGCGCGCTGATCCTGTCCATCACGGCGTGCGCGACGGCGACGGCGTCGGTCTTGGCGGGCGGCTGGTCGGAGGATTCGCCGCTGCCGACATAGGCGACCTCGATCTCGACCAGGCAGTTGCCCCGCACGCCCAGGGCACGAACTTCGGGCACCGCGTGCAGAATCGACTGTGCGCCAAACCCTTTCAACACGTGTGCCGACACGACGGAATCCGCGACGCCGACATCTGCGATAGCGTTGTCGACGAAATTACTGGACTGCGTCGTCAGCGTTTTGCCATCGCACTGCTTCCACTGATCGGAGAACCCGGCGAACAACGCGGTGGCATCGGTCATCGTGGGCACTGCGACGACACTCTCGGCGACGTCGGTCGACGTCGGCGCGTTCCCCTCCTGCTGCCAAAGCTCGGTCGCGACGTTGGCCACCGTCGCCGACCGGTAGACGCTTTTCTGCGTCATGTAGACGACTCCCGTGCACTCGGGCGGCGACGCCGAGGGATAGGCGTCGTCCAATAGGTCGGCGCCCCCGAAGACCGGTGGAAACTGCGAAACGGGCGCAAACGGCCGGCCCAGAAGCTGCGACAAGGCCGCAGCATCCAGCGGCAGTTGCTTGACCGGCGCTCCAATCACCGGATGCGGCTTCAGATTCGGCGCCGGTCGCGCCACACCGTCGACCACGGCGCCGCAGCCCGCCGTCACCGCGGCAACGAGCACCAGCGCCGCCGCCAGTCGACTTTTCCCCATGACCACTCCCCCGTCAGCTCAGCGCGAGCCGGTCCATCATGGCGCGGGCGATGTACACGGCACTGGTGTTGATGTCGGCGGACCCCCGAGCCGTCGGGTCGTCGTTCCCGTAGAACTGCACCGAGACCTCGACCAGGTAATTGCCCCGCACGCCCAGGGCGCGGGCAACCGGCTCCGAGGCCAGAATCGAGTGCTCGTGCGGATGCATCACGACGCTTGCGGCCGCGACCGAGTCCGCGACCCGTACGTCGGAGATGGCATTTCCCGCCGAGATCAACGAGTGCGTGGTCACCGTCGTGCCGTCACATCCTTGCCACTGCGCTGCGAACTTCCCGAAGGCAGCGGCGGCGTCCTTTGGGGAGGGAAACGAGATCACGCCCTCGTCAACGAAATTCACCTTCACGGCGGTCCCGTCGTTCGCCCACGTCTCGCTGACGGCGTCCTTGACGGGCACGGACTCATAGACGCTCCGCTGCATCATGAACACGACGCCGACGCAGTCCGCGGGTCGGGCATCTTCGTAACCGGTGCCGAACTTCTCGCCGCCGCCGTACGACGGCGCGCGCAGCGGCAGGTTCTTGAACGGCTGGCCAAGTATTTTGGCCAGCGTGGCGCCGTCGAGCAGCAGCCCCAACAGCGGCGGCCCCGGCGCCGGGACCGCTTTGCCGCCGATCGCCGAAGTGCACCCGGTAGCCAGCATGACGGCCAGGAGCAGCACCGCACCCCGCCAGCGGCCGCTCATTTCTTGGATTTGTCCCCAGCGGCATCGGTCGACAGGGCCGCGACGAAAGCCTCCTGCGGCACCTCAACGCGCCCAATGGTTTTCATCCGCTTCTTGCCCTCCTTCTGCTTTTCCAGAAGTTTGCGTTTACGGGTGATGTCACCGCCATAGCATTTGGAGAGCACGTCCTTGCGGATCGCGCGGATGTTCTCGCGCGCAATGATTTTCGAGCCGATTGCGGCCTGTACCGGTACCTCGAACTGCTGGCGCGGAATCAGTTCCTTGAGCTTGGTGGTCATCTTGTTGCCGTAGGCGAACGCCGAATCCTTGTGCACGATCGCACTGAACGCATCGACGGCTTCGCCTTGCAACAGGATGTCGACCTTGACCAGCTGCGCCTCCTGCTCGCCCGCCTCCTCGTAGTCCAGGCTGGCGTAGCCGCGGGTCCGCGACTTCAGCGAGTCGAAGAAGTCGAAGATGATCTCCCCCAACGGCATTGTGTAACGCAGTTCGACCCGCTCGGGCGACAGATAGTCCATACCGCCGAGTTCACCGCGACGAGACTGGCACAGCTCCATGATGGTGCCGATGAATTCGCTGGGCGCGATGACGGTGGTCTTGACGATCGGCTCGTAGACCTCCCGGACCTTGCCCTCGGGCCAGTCCGACGGGTTGGTCACGACGATCTCGGTGTCGTCCTCTTTGACCACCCGGTACACGACGTTGGGCGACGTCGAGATCAGGTCCAGATCGAACTCGCGCTCCAGCCGCTCCCGGGTGATCTCCATGTGCAGCAGGCCCAGGAAGCCGCAGCGGAAGCCGAACCCCAGTGCGACCGAGGTTTCCGGCTCGTAGGTCAGTGCGGCGTCGTTGAGTTGCAGCTTTTCCAGCGCGTCGCGCAGGTCCGGATAGTCCGACCCGTCGACGGGATACAGCCCGGAGTAGACCATCGGCTTGGGTTCGCGGTATCCGGTCAGGGCTTGCGTCGCGCCCTTGCGGGCCGTCGTCACGGTGTCGCCCACCTTGGACTGGCGGACGTCCTTGACCCCGGTGATCAGGTAGCCGACCTCCCCCACGCCCAGCCCCCCGCTGGCCTTGGGTTCGGGCGAGACGATGCCGACCTCGAGCAGTTCGTGGGTGGCACCGGTGGACATCATCGCGATGCGCTCCCGGGGCGTGATCTTGCCGTCCACCACCCGCACGTAGGTGACCACGCCGCGGTAGATGTCGTAGACGGAGTCGAAGATCATCGCGCGAGCGGGCGCGTCGGCGTCGCCGGTCGGCGGCGGCACCTCGCGCACGACGTGGTCGAGCAGATCGGCGACGCCCTCGCCGGTCTTGCCCGAGACCCGCAGCACGTCGCTGGGTTCGCAGCCGATGATGTGGGCGATCTCCCCCGCGTAGCGGTCCGGGTCCGCGGCCGGCAGGTCGATCTTGTTGAGCACCGGAATGATGTGCAGGTCGCGGTCCAGCGCAAGGTAGAGATTTGCCAGGGTCTGGGCCTCGATTCCCTGGGCGGCGTCGACGAGCAGCACGGCGCCCTCGCAGGCCTCCAGCGCGCGGGACACCTCGTAGGTGAAGTCGACGTGGCCGGGGGTGTCGATCAGATGCAGAACGTAGTTCTGATGATCGACCTGCCAGGGCAGCCGGACGTTCTGCGCCTTGATCGTGATGCCGCGCTCGCGCTCGATGTCCATCCGGTCGAGGTACTGGGCACGCATAGACCGCTCGTCGACCACGCCGGTGAGCTGAAGCATCCGGTCGGCGAGCGTGGACTTGCCGTGGTCGATATGAGCGATGATGCAGAAGTTCCGAATCTGCGCCGGCGCGGTGAAGGTCTTGTCGGCGAAACTGCTGATGGGGATCTCCTGGCGGGTGCTGTCTGATGCGGCGTGACCGGTGGTTCGCGGGTACGTCCAGGGTATCCATGCGGGCTGGTCGGGACATACTCGGACACAGTCGCGCCCGTTGGCCGACGTCTATGCTGCGACTATGGCGTCTCCCCGGAAATCTCAGTGGAGGACGTTCCAGCGATTTGCCCAAAACGTCGTCGTCTACGGCGTTCCGCGGTTCATCCAGCACGTGCAGACCGCCCAGGCGGTGTACCGCGAAATCGAGGAGGTCGTGAAGACCACCGCGAACGCGATGGGATCCGGCAGCGAGTCACAGCCGGCCATCACCGAGGGCCGGCCGGTGACGAACACCAGCTTCCCGACCGCGCAGCGCGCCCGCAAAGTGGTCTACGCGCCCGACCTCGACGGCCGGGCCGACCCGGGCGAGATCGTCTGGACGTGGGTGGTCTACGAGGACGACCCCAGCCGCGGCAAGGACCGACCGGTCCTGGTGGTGGGCCGTGACCGCGGCATCCTGCTGGGGCTGATGCTGTCGAGTCAGGAACGTCATGCCTCCGACCCGCAATGGGTCGGGATCGGCACCGGAGACTGGGATTACGAGGGCCGCGACAGCTGGGTGCGCCTGGATCGGGTGCTCGACGTGCCCGAGGAGGGCATTCGCCGGGAAGGCGCGATCCTGCAACGCGAGATCTTCGACGTGGTGGCCGCCAGATTGCGCGCCGAATACTCCTGGCGCTGAAGAGGTTTCGCGTTAAGGCGCAATCGGGCCTTTACCCCTGCGTGATGTAGGAGTGCAGCTGCTGCTGTTCGGCCTCGAGCTCTTCCATGCGGGTCTTGACGACGTCACCGATGCTGACGATGCCGATCAGCTTCTTGCCGTCGAGCACCGGAACATGCCGCACCCGGTTCTTGGTCATCAGCACGCTGATGGCGTCGACCGTGTCCGTCTTCGTACAGGTGGCGATCGTCGCGGTCATGACCGAAGAGACCGGGCGGGACAGCACGCCGGCGCCGTGCGTGTGCAGCTGACGCACGACGTCGCGCTCGGACACGATGCCGACCACTCCCTCGTCGCCGACCACCACCATGGCGCCGATGTTCTGCTCGGCGAGGCCGGCGAGCAGCTCCCGCACCGTCGCCTCGGGATTGATCGTCACCACCGCCGCACCCTTGTTACGCAAGACGTCCGCGATCCGCATCAAGCCTCCAGCTGGTTGTGATCTGCTTCACACCAGGCTACGGCTTCCTCGCGCGGCGGGAAAGCCAACGCGAAAACCGGCAACCGATCAGCACCACTACCCGCGGCCATCGGCGCGAAACGCACCCGAAGCCAGTTCGCCGGATCGGTCCACAAAGCACCCGGCCGCCTTGTTGGATTGGCTCATGATCGAGATCACCCTGCTGGGCACGGGCAGTCCCATTCCCGACCCGAACCGCGCGGGCCCGGCGACGCTGGTGCGGGCCGGCGGCCAGGTGTTCCTCGTCGATTGCGGGCGTGGCGTCCTGCAGCGCGCGGCCGCCGTCGGCGTGGGCGCCGCCGGGTTGTCGGCGCTGCTGCTCACGCATCTGCACAGCGACCACATCGCCGAGCTGGGCGACCTGCTCATCACCCGCTGGATCAGCACGTTCACCCCCGACCCCGCGCCGTTTCCGATCATCGGGCCGCCCGGCACCGGCGAGACGGTCGAGGCGATGCTGGCGGCGTTCGGCCACGACATCCGCTACCGGATTGCCCACCACGACGACCTGAACGCGCCGCCGTCGGTCGAGGTCCACGAATACACGTCCGGTCCGGTGTGGGACCGCGACGGCGTCACGATCCAGGTGGGACCTACCGATCATCGGCCGGTGGCGCCGACCATCGGCTTCCGCATCGACGCCGACGGCGCCGCGGTGGTGCTGGCCGGAGACACCGTGCCCTGCGCCGGCCTGGACGAGCTGGCGGCCAACGCCAACGCCCTGGTGCACACCGTGATCCGCAAAGACATCGTCACCCAGATCCCGCAGCAGCGGCTGCAGGACATCTGCGACTACCACTCGTCGGTCGAAGAGGCCGCGGCCACGGCCGCCCGCGCGGGAGTCGGCACGCTGATCATGACGCACTATGTGCCGGCGCTGGTGCATGGACAGGAAGAACAGTGGCGAACGTTGGCCGCGTCACAATTCGGTGGGCGCATCGAGCTCGGCGACGACTTGCACCGCGTCGAAATCGGGTAACGCAAGCGGATTCGCGCTAGGCCAGCCGGGTGACCTCCACGACCACGTCGAGATCGGTAGCGCCCTGCCCGGAGTAAATGCCCTTCAGCGGTGACACGTCGGTATAGTCGCGCCCGACGCCGACGCTGACGTATTGCTCGGTGATCTCGGTGTCTTTGGTGGGGTCGTAATTCCACCAGCCGCCGGTCCAGGCCTGAACCCAGGCGTGGCTGCGTCCGTCCACGGTCTCCCCGACGACCGCCTCCCGGTCGGGGTGCAGGTAACCCGACACGTATCGCGCAGGAATTCCCATGTCGCGCAACAGCATCAGCGTCAAATGGACGAAGTCCTGGCAGACACCCTTGCCGGACTTGAAGGCGTCCAGTCCGGACGATTGCACACCCGTGGTGCCCGGCAGATAGTCCAGCTCGCCGTGCACCCAGTTGGCCGCGGCGATCACGGCCTCCTGCGGCTCATGGTTTTTGACGATCCTCTTGCTGATGGACCGAAGTCGCTTGGCGATCGGCGTGTATTTGGTGGGCTGCAGTAGTTCGTCGAACCGATCGATCACGGCGGCCGACTGCAGGTCGGTCCAGGTGACGTCTTTCGCTGCCGGTTCGGGCTGTTCGGTCTCGACGACCGACGAGGACGTCACGGTCAGATCGGTGTGCGGCGCGTGCAAGTCGAACGCCGTGACGGCGGTGCCCCAGTAGTCGATGTAACGGTAGGTCCGCGTCGCCGGAATGGTTTCCACGCGGTTGAGGATGACGTTTTGCCGGGTGTCGGAACTGGGCGTCAGCCGGGCCTCGTTGTAGGAGGCGGTCACCGCCGCCTGGTAGGCGTACCCGGTCGTGTGCACCACACGTAGTCGCCACATCAGACATCCCCATTCCGTGCGACCAGACTGTGACCGGCGTCCGACCACGCCACCCACGGTGTGACGTGAAAGTACTGCAGCGACAACGCATCTGCCACATCTCGACATGTCGTCTGCAAGCCGGCGAGCCGCGTCTCCAGGGTGTCGAGCAACACCCCGGGCGGCAGGAACTCCAGTTCACTGCGCGCCTGGCCGAGCAGGCGCTGCGCCTCGGCCGTCGCTCCCACCCGGCTTTGCGGATTGCGGACCAGTTCTTCGATGCTGTGTTCGGCGAGCTTGAGCGAATAGAACACCGATCGCGGGAACAGCCGGTCGAGCATCATGAATTCGACGACCCGTCCCGCGTCGAGCACTCCGCGATAGGTGCGCAGATACGTGTCGTGCGCGCCGGCCGAACGCAACAGCGTCACCCACGCCGGAGAGGACGCGCTGTCGCCCACGCGGGACAGCAGCAGCCGCACCGTCATGTCGACGCGCTCGATCGCGCGGCCCAGCACCATGAAGCGGTACCCGTCGTCACGCGAAAGTGTCGAGTCGGCCAGCCCGGCGAACATCGCCGCCCTGCCCTCGATGAACGACAAAAACTCATGCGGGCCAAGGCGTTTGGCCGCGCGTTCGCGTTCGGGCAAGGCGTTGTAGGTGGTGTTGAGGCATTCCCAGATTTCGCTGGACGTCACTTCGCGCGCGGACTTGGCGTTTTCGCGTGCCGCCGTCATCGCGTCGACGATCGAGCTGCCCCCCACATTGTTGGTGCGGTAGGCGACCAGATCGGTCAACGACCAGACATCCAGGTCGTGGTCGGGCGGCTCGATCCCCAGCACCCGCAGCAGCAGCCGCGACGCCTGGTCGGGATCGACGCTGGAGTCCTCCAGCAATTGGTGCAACGCGACATCCAGAATGCGCGCGGTGTCGTCGGCCCGTTCGACGTAGCGGCCAATCCAGTAGAGCGCCTCGGCATTTCGGGCCAACATCAGCGGACCGTCCTTCGCTGTTGTTGCTGCTGTTTCTGCTTTTTCGCGGCCTTACCGTTTTGCGGCTGCTCGGCCTGCAGCGGCTGTTGGTGCGGCGGCGCGGCCGGCTCGTCGGGCTCGGCTTCGCTCATCGAGTCGGGCAACGAACGCACCACCTCCGCGGCTCCCAGCTCGCGGTCGGCGGCCGACGCGCGCGACGATGCCAGCACCCAGGTGTCCTTGGACCCGCCGCCCTGGCTGGAGTTGACCACCCGCGAGCCCTCGACCAGGGCCACCCGGCTCAGACCGCCCGGCAGCACCCACACGTCGTCGCCGTCGTTGACCGCGAAGGGCCGCAGGTCGACGTAGCGCGGCGCCAGCGTGTTGTCGATCTGCGTCGGCACGGTGGACAGCTCCATCATCGGCTGGGCGATCCAGCTGCGGGGATCGTCGCGGATCTTCCGGCTGACGGCGGCGAGTTCTTTCTCCGAAGCGTCCGGACCGAAGACGATGCCGTAGCCGCCCGACCCCTCGACCGGCTTGATGACCAACTCGTCGACCCGGTCCAGCACTTCCTCGCGTTCGTCATCCAGCCAGCACCGGTAGGTGTCGACGTTGGCCAGAATCGGCTTCTCGCCCAGGTAGTACTCGATCATCGTCGGCACGTAGGTGTAGACCAGCTTGTCGTCACCCACGCCGTTGCCGATCGCGCTGGAGATCACGACGTTGCCGGCGCGGGCGGCGTTGACCAGGCCGGCCACCCCCAGCACCGAATCGGCGCGGAACTGCAGCGGGTCGAGGTAGATGTCGTCGATGCGCCGGTAGATCACGTCGACCTGCCGTTCGCCCTCGGTGGTGCGCATATAGACCTGATTGTCGCGGCAGAACAGGTCACGGCCCTCGACCAGCTCGACGCCCATCTGCCGCGCCAGCAGCGAGTGCTCGAAATACGCCGAGTTGTAGACGCCCGGGGTCAGCACCACGACCGTCGGGTCGGCTTCGTTGGTGGCCGCGGAGTTGCGCAGCGCGCGCAGCAGGTGCGAGGAGTAGTCGTCGACCGCACGCACCCGGTGGGTGGCGAACAGATTGGGAAAGACCCGTGCCATGGTGCGCCGGTTCTCCATGACATAGGACACCCCGGAGGGCGAGCGCAGGTTGTCCTCGAGGACCCGCCAAGTGCCCTTCTCGTCGCGGATCAGGTCGATGCCGGCGACGTGAATGCGCACGCCGTTGGGCGGGACGATGCCCATGGCCTGGCGATGGAAGTGCTCGCAGGAGGTGACCAGGCGCCGCGGAATGACGCCGTCGTTGAGGATCTCCTGGTCACCGTAGATGTCGTCGAGGTACATCTCGAGGGCTTTGACACGTTGGACGATGCCGCGCTCGAGGCGGTTCCATTCGGCCGCGGAGAGCACCCGCGGCACCAGGTCCAGCGGAAACGGCCGCTCCTGGCCGGACAGCGAGAAGGTGATGCCCTGGTCGATGAACGCCCGGGCCAGCGCTTCGGCGCGAGCGCGCAGGTCGGAGACGTCCGAGGGCGCGAGTTCGGCGTATATGCCCTTGTAGGGGCCGCGCACGTTGCCCTGAGCGTCGAACATCTCGTCGAAGGCCGCCTCATAGGCGTCCGACGAGTTGTAGCCGCCGAAAATACGCTCGGAACGCTCCAGCGCCCGAGCAGCGCTGCGCGACCCGCGCCTGGTCTGTTCAACCTGGTCAGGAAGAGTCACTTGTAGGATGCTGCCTTAAATCGACGTTATGGCAGGCCACGAGTTCCCGTTTTGGGAGAAAACGTAACCGACTGCTAACCTGAGCAGTCGCAATCGGGTGTGGGGCGCCCCCCGAGACGAAGACCGCCAATACCGAATCGACGAAGGATAATTTCGCGTGGCCAACATCAAGTCGCAGCAGAAGCGCATCAAGACGAACGAGCGCGCCCGGCTGCGCAACAAGTCGGTGAAGTCCTCGCTGCGCACCGCCGTGCGCGCGTTCCGCGAGGCTGCTGAGGCCGGCGACAAGGACAAGGCCGCTGAGTTGCTGGTGTCGACGAACCGCAAGCTGGACAAGGCGGCCACCAAGGGCGTCATCCACAAGAACCAGGCCGCCAACAAGAAGTCGGCGCTGGCCCGGTCGCTCAACAAGATCTGAGCCGCAGCGTCCCTACCGGCCCCGGTCGGACACCAGCTCGGCAACCTTTCTGACCGCCGATTCCAGCGCGTAGTCGGCGTCCGCGGCCGCTCCCTTCACATTGGCGTTGAGTTCCGCGACCACCTTCATCGCTACCGCCACACTCTCGCGCGACCAGCGCCGCGCCTGCTTCTGCGCCTTTTGCACCCGCCACGGGGGCATGCCCAGCTGCCCGGCCAGCCGGTACGGGTCGCCGGACAGCGGGCCCACGCGGCCGATGGTGTGGATGGCTTCGGCCAGCGCGTCGGCCAGCACCACCAGCGGCTCACCGCGCATCATCGCCCACCGCAGCGCCTCGGCGGCGCCCGCGACATCGCCCGCCACGGCTTTGTCCGCGATGTCGAAGCCTTTCACCTCGGCCTTTCCGCTGTGGTAGCGGCGCACCGCGGCCTCGTCGACCGCACCGCCGGTGTCGGCGACCAATTGCGAGCAGGCCGCCGCGAGCTCACGCACATCGGAGCCGACGGCGTCCAGCAGGGCGGTCACCGTGTCCTCGTCGACCTTGACCCGTAGCGCGCGGAACTCCTTGCGGATGAAGTCGATGCGTTCGCTCAGTTTGGTGATTCGCGCGCAGGGATGCACTTCGGCGCCCAGCGACTTCAACTGATCCGCCAGCGCCTTGGCCCGTCCGCCGCCCGAGTGCACCACGATCAGCACGGTGGCCGGCGGCATATCAGCGGCCGCAGCCGCGATCATCGCGACCGCATCCTTGCCCGCTTCGGCGGCGGCCTCCAGCACGACGATGCGCTCGTCGGCGAACAGCGACGGGCTCAGCATCTCGGCGAGTTCGTAGGTGCCGACATCACCGGCCCGCATCCGGTTGACCGGAATGTCGTCGGTGCCGGCGCGTTTGCGCGCCGCCCGCAGTACGTCCGCCACGGCCCTTTCGACCAGCAGATCCTCGTCTCCCAAGACCAAATGCAACGGCGAATCCTGGCTCACCCCACGATGGTGTCACGACGGGCCGACCAATCCGTTCGGGGATCCAGCAGCGCCGACAGCGACCAGGCCACCGCGCAAGCTACGGCCACCACCGCGGCCGTGCGGGCCGACGTGCGAAACCAGGACCGTCGCCACAGCAGCATGCCCAGCACGAGCAACAGCGCCGTGCCGCAACCCACCAACAGCACCCCGGCCAGGCCGTCGGGCACCGGCAGGGTAGCCGCGGGCACCCCGGCCGCGACGTGCGCCACCTTCAGCACCCACCACAGTTCCGGGCCGGTGAACCGCATCAGCAGCTGCGCGCCGGGCGGCCACAGCATGCACAACACCGTTGCGGCGCTGCCCAGTACGGTGATCGGCGCGATCACCGGCGCCGCGGCGAGATTGGCGGCGACCGACACCAGGCTCACCCGGCCCGAGATGCCGGCCACCAGTGGAGCTGTCACCACTTGCGCGGCCAGCGCCACCGCGACGGCATCCGCCAGCACGGCGGGACAGCCCCGGCCGACCAGACGCCGTGACCAAACCGGCGCGATGACGACCAGTGCCCCCGTCGCCAGCACCGACAGCGCGAAGCCGGCATCGACCGCGAGCTGCGGCGCAAGGGCGAGCAGGATCAGCACCGCTGCCGACAGCGCTGGAATCGCTTGTCGCCGACGAGAAGACAGCATTCCGGTCAGCGTGATCGCGCCCATCACCGCCGCTCGCAACACGCTGGCCGTCGGCTGCACCACCACGACGAACGCCACCAGCGCCACCCCGGCGAGCAGCACGGCCGCCCGCGGACCGATCAGCCGCGCGGACAGCAGGACGGCCGCACACACGATCGTGACGTTGGCGCCCGACACGGCCGTCAGATGCGTCATTCCCGCAGAACGGAATTCGCGGCCGGTGTCGGCCGTGACGGCCGATGTGTCGCCGAGGACCAGCGCCGGCAACATCGCCGACTGCTCGGCGGGTAACACCGCGCGTGCGGTGGCGGCGAACCGAGTGCGCACCGCGTGCGCCCCGCGCTGCACCGCACCCGCCCGGCCGATCGCGGGCCTACCCGCCGCGTTGAGCACCGCGACCGTCAAGTCGTGGCGGGTGGGCCGGGTGATTCGCGCGGAAAATCGCATCGGCTGCCCCACCCTCACGTCGAAGTCGGCGGCCCGCGCGAAAACCGTGACCCGACCGGATGTTTCGTCGTCGCGCAGTCGCTGCAGGGTGGCACGGAACATCAGTCGGTCGCGGCCCAAGGACAGCGCGCTCTCGCTGGGCGTCACCGTCACCGGCGCCACCGTCCCGAATGCCCCGGTGATCGGGTGATGAGCGACGGCGTCGGCGCGCAGCGTGATCGCGAACCCGAACCCCGCGCCGACCACGCCGACCGCGACCAGCCCGACACCGACGACGCGCAGGCGCGGCGTGCCACGCGCCGCACACCAGGCCAGCGCCCCGCACCCGACCAGTGTGAAACCGAAGGCGACCAGCATGGGGCCGACGGGCCACACGATGCCGGCCGCGGTGACGACCCAACTGGTCAGCGCGGCCGGGACCAGGCGCACGTCGAGGCGAGCCAGCGCCGACAGCACCTGGGGCGGCGCCGCAGCCTCAGACACGGACCAGGGCGCGCAGCTTGTCCAGCCGCGCCGGCCCGATGCCCTCGACATCGGCGAGCTGGTCCACGCTGGTGAACTTGCCGTTGGACTTCCGCCACGCGACGATCGCGGCGGCGGTGACCGGCCCGACTCCTGGCAACGCGTCCAATTGCTCGACGGTCGCGGTGTTGAGATCGAGCGCCGCACCGGCCTTGGGCCGTCCCGATCCCGGCGGCGCCGGTTTGGGGCCCGAAGTCGGCCCGGCCGCGACGGAGCTGCCCAGCGCGGTGGGCTGTCCCGAAACGGGCGCCAGTCCCACCACGATCTGTTCGCCGTCGCCGAGTGGGCGGGCCATGTTCAGTCCGATGGTGTCCGCGCCGTCCAGCGCTCCCCCGGCGGCCTGCAGTGCGTCGGCGATCCGTGCGCCGGGCATCAACGTGACCAGACCGGGCTTGTGCACCAGGCCTACCACGCTGACCACCACCGGCCGGTCCGAACCGGGCGGCCCGGCGCTCGGACTCGCCGACGACTTGACCGTCGACGCCTTCTCCACCGGCGGGAGCTTGGCCGACATCACCGGC
>NZ_LZSC01000073.1 GCF_001665235.1 Mycobacterium sp. 1100029.7 | reverse complement strand
TCCCACCACCCCACCTAGACCGCGGCCAACCCCGCACCAACACCTACCACCACCCCAACAAACTCCTGCACAACCCCAACGACGACCACGCCCCCTAACAGCGTGGCGGCTCGGTGATTAGCGTGAGTCAGATGAGCGAACCCCACCGCACCCTGTTGCTGATGCGGCATGCGAAATCCGACTACCCGCCCGGCGTCGTCGACCACGACCGGCCGCTGGCACCGCGCGGCATCCGGGAGGCGGGGTTGGGCGGTGATTGGCTGCGCGCCCATCAACCGGGTATCGATGCCGTGCTGTGCTCGACGGCGACCCGCGCCCGGCAGACGTTGGACAACACCGGCATCGACGCCCCGGTGCAGTACCGCGAACGCCTCTACGACACCACCACCGGGACGGCAATCGACGAGATCAACCAAGTCCCCGACACCGTCGACACACTGCTGTTTGTCGGGCACGAACCGACCATGTCGGCCCTGGCTCTGGGTCTCGCCGGTGATGAAGGCACCGATGATGCTGTCATGCAACGTATTTCGGAGAAGTATCCGACGTCGGGCATTGCGATTCTCAAAATCACCGGCGACTGGACTGACTTACAACTCGGCGGAGCCGCGTTGACCGGCTTCCACGTTCCGCGCTGAACCCGCTAGGAGTTCGTCGACAGCGTCAGCTCCATCAGCTTCAGGGCCTGGCCGCAGGCGTCGATGCCGGGCGCCTGCGGGTTGACCCACCAGCCGACCACGCCGGCCGCGTCGCTGGCCACACCACAAGCACCGTTCGGGTCATCCGGGCGCATCACGATGGAGCTCACCCCGGCGATCGTCCGGGTTTCCACCTTGTACTTGAGGAAGTCGGCGACCTTGCGCTCTTCGCTCAGGCTGCCCTGCTCGAACCAGAACCGGGTGATGTCGATCAGGCCGGCCGGGTTGGCCGCCTGCCAACGGCAGATTGCGCCGACGAACGTGCTCTGGATGTCCAGCGGATCCGCGCCGACGGTCTTGGCCAGAATGTCGCTGGTCAACACCTCACATTCCTTGAGCAGGTTCGGATACTGCTGCTGAGAGTTGTTGTTTCGCGGCACGCTGCCGGCGCCCGCCTTGACCGCGTTACCCCCGATCGACCTCGAACAGCCGGTCAGCACGGTCAATGCGGTGAGCACGATGACCACCGCCGTCCGGACAGGTCTTGTCATCATTTCGAGTTCGCAATCGATTGACGAGTCAGTTCTCTGGCGATGTCACACGGCGGCGGGAATGGCTTTTGACTGAAGCTGATCGACCACTCGATGAAGTCGTCCTGGAATTGGATCCCGACCTCGCACAGTGAGTCGCCCAGGTTCGGCTCGTTGCCGACCGCGATAAAGCCGCCGTGACCGTTGATGTTGATGTCGTCGACAGTGGCGCGCGAGAGTTCCTCGGTCTTGCGCTCGCGGCCGATCGGGCTGCCGCGATACCAGGAGAACGAGAAGTGCGGGCCCAGGATGCCGCCACCGGCCAGCCACTGGCAGCCCACCGAATTGCGGGCGGTGTTGATCAGCCCGCTCACCTTGGTCAGCTCGGCCACTGCCTGGTCACTGATGCCTCCGCATTGCGGAAACATCGGTCCGTGGTGGCCCTCGGCGTTCCCGGGCGCCGTCGACGACGTGCTACCCGGCTTGTTGTCGCCGGAACCGGAACACCCCGCAACCGTAGGGATCAGGATCGTGATGGCCGCAACGGCCAGCGCCGTGAGGTTACGACGCACCGCTGCCCCGCTTCCGCTCCGCTCGCTGCTGGTCCACACGATGCACTGTAGCGGCCGCCCAGCGGGTCAACCACCGACGCGCCACCTGAGCAGGCATTTCCGCGTGTTTGCCGAAAGCGGCGTCGACACCCGAACGCGCGGCGGTGCGGCACCCCGCGGCGGATGCCGTATGCGACAGTTACCAAATGCTTCTGGCACTGCTGCGCCAGTACATCCGGCCGTACCGGCGGCTGGTAGCGGTGCTGATGGTGCTCCAATCGATCAGCACCCTGGCAACGCTGTACCTGCCCACGGTCAACGCCGCGATCATCGACGACGGCGTCGCCAAGGGTGACACCGCGGCGATCATCCGGCTGGGCATCGTGATGCTGGGTGTCACCGGACTGCAGGTGCTGTGCTCGGTCGGGGCCACCTACTTCGGATCGCGGACCGGGATGGGCTTCGGACGCGACCTGCGGCTGGCGATGTTCGAACATGTCACCACCTTCTCCGAACGCGAGACCGCCCGATTCGGCGCGCCGACGTTGCTCACCCGCAGCACCAACGACGTTCGCCAAATCCAGTACCTGGTCCAGATGGCGGGCACCGTGCTGGTCACCGCGCCGATCATGTGCATCGGCGGAATCTTCATGGCCATTCACCAGGAGGCCGCACTGACGTGGTTGCTGTTGGTCAGCGTGCCGGTCCTCGGCGTCGCCAACTACTGGATCATGTCCCACATGCTGCCGCTGTTTCGCAGCATGCAGGCCCTGATCGACGGCATCAATCGGGTGCTGCGCGACCAGCTGGCCGGCGTGCGGGTGGTGCGCGCCTTCACCCGTGAAGACCATGAACGCGAGCGGTTCTCCCGCGCCAACGCGGCGCTGTCGAATGCCTCACTGACGGCGGGTAATTGGCAGGCTCTAATGCTGCCGGTGACGACGCTGACCATCAATGTGTCCAGCGTCGCGCTGATCTGGTTCGGCGGGCTGCGCATCGATCGGGGCCAGATGCAGGTCGGTTCACTGACCGCTTTCCTGGCCTATTTCACGCAGATCCTGATGGCCGTACTGGTGGCGACGATGACACTGGTAGTGCTGCCGCGCGCGTCGGTGTGCGCCGAACGCATCACCGAGGTGCTGTCCACGCGGCCCGCCGTCGGCACGCCGCAACAACCCAAGCGGCCGGCGCACGGCAGCACCGGCGTGGTGCGCCTAGACGGAGCGACATTCAGCTATCCGGGTGCCGATCGTCCAGTGCTGCAGGATATCTCGTTCACCGCACGACCAGGCACCAGCACCGCAATCGTCGGCAGCACCGGCTCGGGCAAGTCGACGCTGGTGTCGCTGATCTGCCGGCTCTATGACGTGACCGCCGGCGCCGTCCTGCTCGACGACCTCGATGTCCGCGACTACGACACCGAAAGCCTCTGGTCGGCAATCGGTTTGGTGCCGCAGCGGGGATACCTGTTCTCCGGCACCGTCGCGGACAACCTGCGCATCGGCAAGGCCGACGCCACCGAGGACGAAATGTGGGAAGCGTTACGGGTGGCCGCGGCCGACGATTTCGTGCGCGCCCACGGCCCGCCTGGTAGTGGGCTGCAGATGCGCGTCGGCCAAGCCGGGACGAACTTCTCCGGCGGACAACGGCAACGCCTGGCCATCGCCCGGGCAGTCATTCGACGCCCGGCGATCTACCTGTTCGATGACGCGTTCTCCGCACTCGATGTGCACACCGATGCCCGAGTTCGCGCCGCGGTGCGTGCCATTTCCGGTGATGCCACCGTCATTGTTGTCACACAGCGTATTTCGACGGCGTCTCAGGCCGACCACATCGTCGTCATCGACGGCGGCAAACTGGTGGGCTCGGGCACCCACGAATCGTTGCTGACCGAGTGCACCACCTACGCGGAATTCGCCGATTCGCAGTCGGTAAAAGTCGGGCGTGCACTGTGACGGCGGCGACCACGGGCAACTTCTGGCCGACGGCGGCCCGGCTGGTGCAGCGACTCCGGCCGCAACGAACGCTGAGCCTTGCGGTGATCGCCCTGGGCCTGACCGGCACGGCGATCGGTGTGGTGGTTCCGCGAATTCTCGGCCATGCCACCGATTTACTGTTCAACGGCGTGATCGGTCGCGGACTGCCGGCCGGGATCACCAAGGCGCAGGCCGTCGATCAAGCCCGCGCCCGCGGCGACCGGGTCTACGCCGACCTGTTGTCCGGGATGAATGTGATACCCGGGCGGGGCGTCGACTTCGGCGCGGTAGCCCGCACTTTGGCCATTGCCCTGACCTTGTATCTAGTTGCCGCGCTGCTGATTTGGGCACAATCGCGGCTACTCAACCTGACCCTGCAGCGCACCATGGTCACGCTGCGCGCGCAAGTCGAGGACAAGGTCCACCGGCTGCCGCTGTCCTACTTCGACGGACGGCTGCGCGGCGAGCTACTCAGCCGGGTGACCAACGACATCGACAACGTCCAATCGTCGCTCTCGATGACGATCAGCCAACTGCTGACAGCGATCCTCTCGGTGGTGGCGGTGCTGGCGATGATGCTGTCCATCTCGCCGCTGCTGACCCTGATCACCCTGCTGACCGTCCCGCTCTCGCTGCTGGCAAGCCGGACGATCGCGCGCCGTTCGCAACGACTTTTCCGGGCGCAATGGACCAGCATCGGAGCGCTCAACGCTCACATCGAGGAGACCTACAGCGGATTCACCGTGGTCAAGACCTTCGGTCACCGGGCGGCCGCGCGTGATCAATTCCGCACCCTCAACGATGACGTCTACGAGGCGAGTTTCGGCTCCCAGTTCTTCTCCGGCCTGGTGGGACCGGCGACGACGTTCGTCGGCAACCTCGGCTACGTCGCGGTCGCGGTCCTAGGCGGCCTGCAGGTGGCAACCGGGCAGATCACGCTGGGCAGCATTCAGGCTTTCGTCCAGTACGTCCGCCAGTTCAACACACCGCTGAGCCAAGTGGCCGGAATGTTCAACAACCTGCAATCCGGAGTGGCCAGCGCCCAGCGGGTGTTCGAGCTGCTCGACGAGCCCGAGGAAAGACCGGACCCCGCGCCCGCGACGCCCAACGGCCAGGTCTTGCCGCCGCTGGGACGCGTCGAGTTCCAGCACGTGAACTTCGGCTACCGCCCGGGCGCCCCGGTCATCGAAGACCTGTCGATGACGGCCGAGCCGGGCAGCACGGTGGCAATCGTCGGACCGACCGGGGCCGGCAAGACCACGCTGGTCAACCTGCTGATGCGGTTCTACGACGTCGATTCCGGGCGGATCCTGGTCGACGGCGTCGACATCACCACGATCAGCCGGCCGGCGCTGCGATCGCGCATCGGCATGGTGCTGCAAGACACCTGGCTGTTCGACGGGACGATCGCGGAGAACATCGGCTACGGCCGGCCGGACGCCAGCCCGGACGAGGTGGTCGAGGCGGCCACCGCGGCATACGTCGACCGATTCGTGCACACCCTGCCCAACGGCTACCAGACCCGGATCACCGGAGACGGCGCCAATATCAGCGCCGGTGAAAAGCAGCTGATCACGATCGCGCGCGCATTTCTAGCGCGCCCGCAGTTGCTGATCCTGGACGAGGCCACCAGCTCGGTGGACACCCGCACCGAGACGCTGATTCAGCGGGCCATGCACGCGCTTCGCCGAGATCGTACGAGTTTTGTTATCGCACACCGTCTTTCGACTATTCGTGACGCCGACCAGATCGTGGTGATCGAGTCCGGACACATCGTCGAGCAGGGCAATCACACCGAGCTGATGGCTCGCCGGGGCGCCTACTACGCGATGACCCGGTCCTGAATCGGCGCACCTGCGGCGTTACCTAAACGACGCCAAGAAGTTATTGAGGATCCATTGAGGAGCGGGGCTGACGCTTATCCCATCAGCACCCCAACCGCACACCTGAAAAGGATCACAGCAATGTTCACTCACCGCACCAAGACCGTTGCCAGCGCCATGATCGGTGCCGCCGCGATTGGCCTCGTCGCCCTGGGCACCGCCGGCACCGCCGCTGCCACCACCGCCGACGACGCGTTCATCTCTCAGATGGACACGCTGGGCATCTCGTTCACTTCCCCCGCAGAGGCGGTCCGCGAAGGCCACCAGGTGTGCCGGGAACTCGCCGCCGGTAAGACCGGGACCGACGTCGCCAACGAGGTCCTCAAGCAGACGAACCTGACCAGCCACCAGGCTGCCTACTTCGTCGTCGACGCGACGCACGCCTACTGCCCGTCGCTCGCGCCACAACTCACCTGATCGCGCACACCCGCCCTGAATGGGGGGATCTCGGTAACCGGGATCCCCTCATTCGCCATGTCCGGCTCACGACAATCCGGCACCGTGAACGACGAAGCCGACATCCGCAGCACCGGCGAAACACTGGAATCCGGTCGCAATTAACGGGATTCGACACCACCCTTCTATACACATGTTGAATGCCTGCAAAAGGGGTGCGCGAACGCCCGATTGTTGCTTTGCTGCTCGGGAGTTTGCTATGCAAGTAGCAGCCGTGGCCACCACTCAAGGAGATGTCGATGAAGCTCGCGCCTCGCACCCTCACCGCCGCCGCGGCCGCCGTCCTCACACTCGTTCTCGCCGTCGGTGGATGTTCCGGTAATTCGAACACCGGCAAGTCACCCGGCACCACCGCCACCACTTCCAGCGGTGAGGCGGCCACCTTGCTCAAGCAGGCCGCCGACGCGCTGGCCAAGGTCACCGGAATGCACGTCAGCGTGAGCGTGCAGGGCGACGTGCCCAACCTGCGGGTGACCAAGCTCGACGGCGACATCTCCAACACCCCTCAGACCGTTGCCACCGGCACCGCGACGCTGCTCGTCGGCAAATCGCCGCAGGAGGCGAAGTTCGTCTACATCGACGGGCACCTGTACTCCGACCTGGGACAACCGGGCAGCTACACCGACTTCGGTAACGGCGCCTCGATCTACAACGTCGCGGTGCTGCTGGACCCCAACAAGGGTCTGGCGAACGTGCTGGCAAAACTTCAAGGCGGCTCGGTGGCGGGCACCGAGCAGGTCAACGGTGTCGCGACCACGAAGGTCACCGGAAACTCATCGGCCGACGACATCGCCACGCTGGCCGGCTCCAAGCTGACCGCCGAAGCCGTGACCACGGTACCCACCACGGTATGGATCGCCTCGGACGGGTCCTCGCACCTGGTGCAGCTGCAGATCCACCCCACCAACGACACCTCGGTGACGCTGACGATGTCCGACTGGGGCAAGACCGTCACCGCGACCAAGCCCGTCTAACCGCCGCAGCGCCGGCATTCGGAAAGGAATCACCAATGAGGATGATTACTCGTCGACGGCGGTTCACTGTGGCCGTCGCCGGTATCGCCGGCGCCGCCGCGATCGGCGTCGGGTTGGCGCCCGCGGCGGGCGCGGCCGATGAACACGGCGCGATTGCCTACTCCAGCAATGGATCCTGGGGACGGGCCTGGGACTACCCCACCCGGTCGTCCGCGGAGGCCACCTCGGTCAAGAACTGCGCCTATCGAGACTGCAAGGTACTCACCAGCTTTACCGAGTGCGGCGCCGTCGCGACCAATGGCCGAGCCTTCCAGGGAGGTGTCGGACCCACCCTGTCCACCGCAATGCGCGACGCGCTGACCAAACTCGGTGGGGGCGTTATCGATACGTGGGCCTGCAACTAGGCGGCTCACTGGGTCACTCCAAGGATTCGTGGAGATAACGAATAGGCCACAATCCGATCCTTTTCTCAACCACCCGCAACACCGCGGAACGAGAAGAGGACAAACATGAAGACCCGCACAATCGCCAAAACCGCTACCCTCGCCGCGATCTCCGGTGCCATCGCTTTCGGATCGGCCGTCCCGGCCGACGCAGCGGCGGGCACGATGTACGGCGACCCGGCGGCCGCGGCCCCCTACTGGCGCTACCAGAAGTACGACGACTGCGTGCTGATGTCCAGCGCCGACGTGATCGGTCAGATCACGGGCAAGGAGCCCTCGGAGCGGGCGATCATCAAGCTGGCGCAGTCGACCCCGAGCGTCGTGCACCCCGGCTCGATCTACACCACGCCGGCCAACACCCGGAACCCAAACTCGGGCATGGGCACCAGCTTTGCCGATGTCCCGACACTGCTGAAGCTGTACAAGATCAGCGCCACCATCACCAACAAGGACCACGCGGTCAAGGACGGCATCCCGGTCGGCATCGAGGGTATCGAGCAGCAACTGAGTGCGGGCCACACAGTGATCGTCAGCGTGAACGCCGAACTCATCTGGCACCAGCCGGTGGAAACCAAGGACGACCGCGGCAACCCTCGCGGTGATCACGCGGTCGTGGTGACCGGTGTGGACACCGCCAACGACATGGTGCACCTCAACGACAGCGGCACCCCCAAGGGCCGCGACGAACAGATCCCGATGGCGCTTTTCCTGCAAGCGTGGGGCGCCAGCAAGCAGATGATGGTGTTCACCACCGGATCCGCGACCGCGAACCCGTAGGCGTTTTCGATGAACGCCAACCTGATTCACGCCGGCAGCCGATGATTCCCAAGACACCGAACACATTTGGCCCGAGCAACGCCCAGGATCGCCGCGCCGATCCTGGGCGGCCTTCAACGCATCGACCGGGGCTGGCATCACAATGACAGGTGATGGCATCGTATTGGCACGTGACGCCGCGCAGCGAACCCGGAAGGGCTGGTAAGCGACGATGGTAGACAAACGTCTCGGATTCGGTCTGCTCGGACCGTTGGAGATGACCGTTGACGGCACCCTGGTGCCATTGGGCACGCCCAAACAGCGGGCGGTGCTGGCCATGCTGCTGATGAACCGCAACAGCCCGGTCGGGATCGAGCGGCTCATCACCGCCCTGTGGGACGACGAACCCCCGTCGGGCGCGCGGGCCAGTATCCACTCCTACGTGTCGAATCTGCGCAAGCTGCTCAACGGCGCCGGCATCGACGCGCGACTGGTGTTGGCGGCGGCACCACCGGGCTACCGGTTGTCCGTCGCCGAAACCGATTGCGATCTGGGGCGGTTCATCACCGAGAAGACCGCGGGCGTGCACGCCGCCGCATCCAGCCGGTTCGAGGAAGCCAGCCAGCATTTGTCCGCGGCGCTGGCCCAATGGCGCGGGCCGGTGCTCGAGGACCTGCGCGACTTCGGATTCGTCGACACCTTCGCCACCTCGCTGGTGGAAGAGAAAATTCTGGTGCACACCGCCAAGGCCGAAGCCGAAATCGCTTGTGGACGCGCCGTCGCCGTGATCAGCGAGCTGGAAGCCCTGACCGCCGAACACCCCTACCGCGAGCCGTTGTGGGCGCAGTTGATCACGGCCTACTACCTCGCCGACCGTCAATCCGATGCGCTGGGCGCTTACCGGCGGGTGAAAACGACCCTCGCCGACGAACTCGGAATCGATCCCGGCCCGACGCTGCGTGACCTCAACGAACGCATCTTGCGTCAGGAACCGCTGGACGCCAAGAAATCGGCCAGGACCACCGCCGTCGGCACGATCACCCTGCTGGATCAGCGCACCAAGGTGCCGCTCGGGAAGCCGGCGGCATACCTGCACGAGGCGTCCGGTCGCAGCTATCCGCTGCGCGCCGCGGAGACCCGGATCGGCCGGCTCAGCGACAACGACATCATCCTGGCCAGCGCGAATGTCAGCCGCCACCACGCCGTCATCGTCGACACCGGCACCAGCTTCATCATCAACGACCTACGGTCCTCCAACGGCGTGCATGTGCAACACCAACGGATCCGTTCGGCGGCCACCCTGACCGACGGCGACCACATCCGGATCTGCGATCACGAGTTCACCTTCGAAATCTCTCGCGCCGGCAGCGAAGGCACCTCCTGACGAGCCGAAGTGATTGTCACGCAGCATGTTTCGGATCGGCAGGTAACTACCCGCCCGGTCGTCCGGCGCGGTGACGCCATGACCAATCACCGCAACGCATTTCGATCTCGCGATTGTCAGGCCCGCCGGCGTGCGGCAGCTTACCGTGATGGTTGCTGGTCGCCGAGGTTATGGACAGCGGATCTGCCCGTGATTGTTGATATGGTCGGCGAGTCTGCGGTTGGTTTGGAGGATCAACTATGAGCGACGCGCAGGACTCGCGAGTGGGTTCGATGTTCGGGCCCTATCACCTAAAGCGGCTGCTCGGGCGCGGTGGCATGGGCGAGGTCTACGAGGCTGAGCACACCGTCAAGGAGTGGACGGTCGCGGTCAAGGTGATGACCGCGGAGTTCAGCAGAGACCCGGTCTTTCGCGAGCGGATGCGGCGCGAGGCGCGCACCGCGGGCCGTTTGCAGGAACCCCACGTGGTGCCTATCCACGACTACGGCGAGATCGATGGGCAGATGTTCATGGAGATGCACCTCATCGAGGGCATCGACCTGGACGACATGCTCAAAAGGTTTGGGCCGCTGGCGGCTCCGCGCGCGGTCGCCATCATCACCCAGATCGCTTCGGCGCTGGACGCCGCGCACGCGGCCGGGGTCATGCACCGCGACATCAAGCCGCCCAACATCTTGATCACCCGCGACGATTTCGCCTACCTCGTCGATTTCGGGATCGCCAGCGCCACCACCGACGAGAAACTCACCCAGCTCGGCACCGCCGTAGGTACCTGGAAATACATGGCGCCGGAACGGTTTTCGAACGGCGAGGTGACCTACCGCGCCGACATCTACGCGCTGGCCTGCGTCCTGTTCGAATGCCTGACGGGCACCCCGCCGTATCGAGCGAACACTGCCGGTGAACTGGTCCGGGCCCACACCACCGACGCCATCCCGCTGGCCAGCGCGGTGCGATCGGGCATTCCCAAGGCGTTCGACTCGGTGATCGCGCGCGGCATGGCCAAAAAGCCCGGGGATCGCTACGCCAGCGCCGGCGATCTGGCCTTGGCGGCCCACGAGGCACTCAGCACCCCCGATCAGGACCACGCCGACGACATCCTGCGGCGCAGCCGCGAGGCCACCCTGTCCACCGACATCAACATCCCCGCTCCCCCGCCCGCCGCGGCGCAACCGCAGGCCAACACGCCGCCACCGCCGTATGCGGGGCCGAGCTCGGGTCCGGTGCCCTCGTCCGGGCAGACCCCTCGACCGTGGGCGCCCGAGAGTGGTCCCGTCCCCACCCCGAGCCAACCGCACTCGGGGCCGCAGTATTACCAAGGCACCGGCGGCAACTGGACCGGCGGCCCGGGCGGTCCCACGCATTGGGGTCTGACCCAGCAGCCGCCGCCCAAGCCGAAACGCAATCCCTGGCCGATCGTCGTGGGCGTGTCCGCCCTCGTCGTGGTCCTGGTGCTCGCCGCCGTCGTCTTATTCGTCGCCACTTCCGACGAAGACAACCCACCGCCGACACCCACCGCGACCAGCACCACCACCCCGCCGAAATCCACGACCTCCAGGACGACCACCACCACTACCAGCGCTGCGGCCGGGGACGTGGAGGGTCAGCTGCTCGGAATCGTGCCCCCCGGCTATGCCAGCGGGGCCTGCACGTCGGCCACTCCGAAGCCGAACAGCGTGTGGTCGGATGCGCTGGCCATCGTGGACTGCGACCAGAACACCAAACCGGGTGGCCCGTCCAAGGCGCGCTATGCGCTGTTCCCGAACCCGAACGTCCTCAAGACCGCCTTCGACGCCGACATAAAACTCCTGCAGATGGCGACCTGCCCCGGGGGAACCGCGAATCCGGAATCCTGGCAGCACCCGAATGCCCCGACAGTGGACGTCGGGATGATCGCCTGCGGCACCTACGAAAACCACCCGAACATGGTGTGGAGCAACCAGGTCAAGCTGCTGCTGTGCGATGTCTTCGGCGATCCACCCAACATCGAAGATCTGCACTCGTGGTGGACCAAGTACGGTGGTTGAGCCGAGCTGAACCTCATCGCGCAGTACTAAACACCAACCAGCTCAACATCATTGGCCAGCAAACCCAGCGGAGGCTACGCGTGGACGACAGGACCGAAGTGGTCACCACTCTTCCCCGGCTGGAGCTGCGGGCCGGTGGTCGTACCTGGCAGGCCACCGGTGGCCGGTCCTGGAGCATCGGCCGCGCCCACGAAGCCGACATTCAGCTGGAGAATCCGAGGGTGTCGCGACACCACGCGGTGCTGCAACCGACACCCGCGGGATGGCTTCTGGTCAACCGCAGCCGCAACGGGATGTTCGTCAACGGGCAGCGAGTGGAGAACCTGACGATCAGCCAGCCCGTCACCGTCGTGCTCGGTTCGGCGTCCTCCGGGCAGGCGCTCGAGGCTTACCCCATCGCCCAACAACCCGGCCCCCCAAGGCCGCAACCCGTCGCGCCGCCGAAGCGACCGGTGGGCGAAACGACGGTCGCCCGGCCGCCGACCGCGGTGCACAGCATCGACCAGGTCGTCATCCGGATCGGCCGCGCCACCGACAACCACGTCGTGCTCGACGACTTGCTGGTCTCCCGCCACCATGCAGTGTTGCGCCGCACCGGAACTCAATTCGAACTCATCGACAACAACAGCGCCAACGGAACTTACGTCAACGGCCACCGGATCGTCCGCGCGATCATCGGTCCCAACGACGTCGTCGGCATCGGCCATCAGCTGCTGCATCTGTCCGGTGACCAACTCGTCGAGTACGTCGACATCGGCGATGTGTCCTACGAGGCGTCCAACCTGCGGGTGGTCACCGGCAAGGGCAAGACGCTGCTCTCCAACGTCAGTTTCCAACTGCCACAACGCTGCTTCATGGCGGTGGTGGGACCAAGCGGCGCAGGCAAATCCACGCTGTTGGGCGCACTGACCGGGTTTCGCCCGGCCAGCAGCGGCGAGGTCAAGTACGACAATCGCGACCTCTACCAGAACTATGCCGAGCTACGCCACCGTATCGGCTTCGTGCCGCAGGACGACATCTTGCACACTCCGTTGACGGTGCGTCGCGCATTGAATTACGCTGCGCGGCTACGGTTTCCGCAAGATGTCTCGGCCAGGGAGCGCAAGCAGCGCATCGACGAAGTGCTGGGTGAACTGGGGCTGGCGGCGCATGCCAACCAACGGATCGACAGCCTGTCCGGCGGCCAGCGCAAACGCACCAGCGTCGCGCTGGAGCTGCTGACCAAACCGTCGCTGCTGTTCCTCGACGAACCCACGTCGGGCCTGGACCCCGGGTACGAGAAATCGGTCATGCAGACCCTGCGTGCGCTGGCCGACGACGGCCGCTCCGTCGTGGTGGTCACCCACAACACCGCGCAGCTGAACCTGTGCGACCGGCTGCTGATCCTGGCGCCCGGCGGCCGGCTGGCCTACTTCGGCCCGCCGCAACAAGCGCTGGCGTACTTCGACTGCAGCGACTTCGCCGACCTGTTCAACCTGCTCGAGCACGACACCACAACCGACTGGACCGGCCGGTACGTCGCATCGCCGATCCACGGCGCCCTCACCGGCCCGCACGCGACGATCAAAACCCCGCAACCGTCAGCACCCGCCGCCCGGCCGGTCGCCCAGCAGAGCGCGCTCGCGCAGTTCACCACGCTGTGCCGGCGCTATCTGGCGGTCATTGCCGCCGACCGCCAATATTCGGTGACCCTGCTGATCCTGCCGCTGCTGCTGAGCCTGTTCGCGCATGCCGTGCCCGGACAGGCCGGGCTGTCACTGACCAAGGCCATCGAGACGAAGTCCACTCAACCGTCGCAATTGCTGGTGCTGCTGGTGATCGGTGGCGCGCTGATGGGGTGCGCCGCCTCGATCCGCGAAATCGTCAAGGAACGCGCGATCTATCAACGCGAACACGGGATCGGCTTGTCGCGTGGCGCCTACCTGGCCTCCAAATTGGCGGTGCTGACCGCACTGACCACGCTGCAGGGGCTGATTCTCGGATTCCTCGGTCCGGTGGGGCTGCCCCCGCCGGACCAGGCCGTCGTACTGCCCTGGCCGCGAGTCGAAGTGGCCGTCGCGGTCGTCGCCGTCACCGTGGTCTCGATGATGATCGGGCTGCTGATCTCGGCGATGATCGGCAACGCGGATCGCGGCATGCCGATGCTGGTGCTCGTCGTGATGGCCGAACTCGTGCTCTGCGGCGGGATGTTCGGCGTGAAAGGCCGTATCCCGCTCGAGCAGCTGGCGTGGTTGTCGCCGTCCCGGTGGGGCTACGCGATGGCCGCCTCGACCATCGACCTCAACGATCTGCGCCGGACCGCCGGTGGAGACGAAGACCCGCTGTGGGACTACGCGCCCAGCAGCTGGTGGACCGCGGTCGCCGCGTGCGGCCTACAAGCGGTCGTGCTGATCGTTCTGCTCACGTGGCGACTCAAAGCGCTTGACCCGCAACGTAAAGCGGGTAAGTGAGCGGCCTCAGGCGTGTTTGGCCACCAGTGGAAGCGCGCTGACCGCCCACGAGCCGCAGGTCAGCTGAACCGACAGCAGCCGGTACCCGACGTAGTACACGCCATAGGACCATGCCCGCTGCGCGCTGACGCGCCACTGTGTGGGCAGCATGGTGAGCATGTACGTCCTTTCGCTGTAACCCGCTTTCCTATGGGAAAGGGTCTGCCGACGCACTGCCGAGATCCTTGGCGAATCCTTGGGACGCGGGCCGGTTTTGCGGCCGCCGGCGTTTGCCGCTATCGGCCGGCACGCATGGGCATCCGTGCTGACCGGGGGTTTCGGGCGAAGGGTCTGGCGGGAAATTGTTGATATGGTCGGCGGGTCTGCGGTTGGTTTGGAGGATCAGCGATGAGCGACGAGCAGGCCTCACGGGCGGGGTCTACGTTTGGGCCTTACCACCTGAAACGGCTGCTCGGCCGGGGCGGGATGGGCGAGGTCTACGAGGCGGAGCACACCGTCAAGGAGTGGACGGTCGCGGTCAAGCTGATGTCCGACCAGTTCAGCGGGGACCCGGTGTTCCGCGAGCGGATGAAGCGCGAAGCGCGCACCGCCGGCCGTTTGCAGGAGCCGCACGTGGTGCCCATCCACGACTACGGCGAAATCGACGGCAAAATGTTCATGGAGATGCGCCTCGTCGAGGGCACCGACTTGGACAGCTTGCTGAAACGGTACGGCCCGCTGACGCCGCCGCGCGCCGTCGCCATCATCACCCAGATCGCCTCCGCGCTCGACGCCGCGCATGCCGCGGGCGTCATGCACCGCGATGTCAAGCCGCCCAACATCCTGGTCACCCGGGATGACTTCGCCTACCTGGTCGACTTCGGCATCGCCAGCGCCACCACCGACGAGAAACTCACGCAGCTCGGCACCGCGGTGGGCACCTGGAAGTACATGGCGCCGGAGCGATTCACCAACGACGAGGTGACCTACCGCGCCGACATCTACGCGCTGGCGTGTGTGCTGCACGAATGTCTGACCGGCGCCCCGCCGTATCGCGCAGACAGCGCCGGGGTGCTCGTTCGGGCGCACATGAGCGATCCGATCCCGCAGCCCAGCTCGGTGCGGGCCGGCGTTCCCAAGGCCTTCGATTCGGTGATCGCCCGCGGCATGGCCAAAAAGCCCGAGGAGCGCTACGCCAGCGCCGGCGATATGGCGCTGGCTGCCCACGAGGCGCTGAGCACCCCGGACCAGGACCACGCCTCCGACATTCTGCGACGCAGTCAGGAAGCGACACTGCCCGGCGACTCGAAACTTGTGCTGCCACCGACGCTTTCGGGTACCGGCATGGCGCCACCCGCACCGCGGGCCGGCACCCCGCCGCAGTCCAACACCCCGCCGCACTCCAACACCCCGCCGCGGGTGAGCGCCGGGCAGCCGCCGGCCCCGACGCCATACCCGCGCACCGGACCGAATTCGGGTCCGGTACCCCCACCGCACCACGCACCGAGCCCTCGGCCGTGGACACCGGAAAGCGGCCCCGTGCCCACCCCGAGTCAACCCGCGCCGTATTACCAAGGCGGCAGCGGCAATTGGGGCGCACCGCCGTCGGGCAATCTGCCGCCCGGCCAAGCCGTGGGTCCGGCTCCCTGGGGTCTGGTGCAACCACCCAAACCGAAGCGCAATCCGTGGCCGATCGTCGCTGCGGCCGCGGTGGTGGTGGTCGTCGTGGTCAGCGCGGTGGCGATCTGGTTGATCATCCCGGACCCGAAGCCGCCACCAGAGCCGGTCGCGGCGACACGGCTGAACTCGCTGCTGCTGAGCTCGTCGGATATCAACACCGTCATGGGCGCGACCAATATTCAGCCCGGCAAGCCCATCACCGCGATGGGCACCTCGACGATGTCGGTGTCGATACCGGACTGTCAGGGAGCGCTGTATACGACGCAGGATCCGGTGTACGCCGGAAGCGGCTACACCGGCATCAACGGGCTGGTGTCCTCCGAGCCGGGAGACAACAACGATCACTGGGTGAATCAGGCCGTGGTGGCGTTCCCGACCGCCGACAAGGCCAAGTCATTCCTGCAGACCGAAGCCGACAAGTGGAAAGCCTGCGCGGGCCAGACCGTGACGGTCACGAACTCGAGCAACAAGACCTATCGGTGGACCTTCGCCCCGATCCAGGGCAGCCCACCGAAAGTGTCGATTCTGCAGACACAGGAGGGCGCCGACGGCTGGGAGTGCGAGCACGCGATGAGCGCGGCGAACAACGTGATCGCCGACATCAACGCCTGCGGCTACCACATCAGCGATCAGGCCGGCCAGATCGCCGAGAAGATCGTCGACAAGGTCAACAACATCTAGCTCAGGCCTGCAGGTCCGGCCCTTGCGCGCGCAGATCGTCGACCGCCGACATGGCATCGCGCAACTTGGCCAGCCACTCCTCGGTGTGTTCGCCGACCAGCTTCACCGACCACGCCAACGCGTCGGCTCGGGACCTGGCGACACCGGCGTCCACCAAGGTGTCCAGCACTTGGCGTTCCGGTTGCTTGAGCCGCGTCATTACGGGAACGGCGATGTGGGTGAACAGGATTCGTTCGCCCGCGATCTCTACGCCCCAGGAAACCTTGCGGCCGTAGCGATCCTGAGCTTCATCGGCGATGGCCATCCGTTCGGCGCGAGTCTCCTCACGGAACCGCGACGCCCGGCCCTCGGCACGCGCCTCGCTCTCTTGGGTATCGGCGGCGTCGGCCAGCTTGCCGACGACGGTGATCTCTTCGCGGTCGACGATGACGGTCGGGTCGCCGTCGAACCAGGCTTCGGGGAGGCGTCCGGCGAACCATTCCGCCGCCCCACTGGCGTCGGGCTGCTGGGCTTGCTGCCAGCCCCCGGGACGGCCGTAGCGCCGCCCGTGCGTGTGGTGGGATTTCATAATTACATGATTACACCGTTACAGACATGACCGATAGCCAGTTCTCTGGGAGCGAACGCCGACGCGTCCCAATGTCGACATTCGCGAGCCCGACAAACCGTTGATATGGGCCGCTCCACGGCGTATTTTTGACAGCGAAGCAGGCCCGGAAGCGGCCGTTCAAAGTGCCGGCAGCGGGGAAGGAGCCGGCCGCGTCGGACCGTGTCAGACGCCCCCAGAGCCGCCCGGGCCTGCCCACATATCCAGGGAATTCAGACGCTTGCGCCGGAGCCGTCGCCGCGACGTATCCGGAAAAGCTTCACTTCGTTTTTGACGCCTTTGAGCCGGCGCGCGCCCGCGAAGGACGCGGAATAGTTCCCCGAGTCGCCGACCGCCTCCCACACCACGTCGGAGACCAAGACGGTGCCCGGGCGGGCCACCCCGGTGACCCGGCTGGCCACATTGACGGGGCTGCCGAACCAGTCGCCGGCCCGGCTGACGGCCATCCCCGAGGACACGCCCGCTCGCAACCGCGGAAAGTCGTTGTCGGTGTCGACGGCTTCGACGAGCTTCAGCACGACGTCGAGCAGCGGCTCTGGCTCCGGGCAGACGAACATCACCGCGTCGCCGATCGTCTTGATGAAGCGCACCGGCGGAGCCGTCACGTCGCGGGCCAGGTTCGCCAACCTGCTGGCGAGGTGTCCCAGCTCCTCGGGCGACAACTCCTCACCGAGTCGGGTGAACCCGACGAGATCGGCGAACGCGACCGCGACCCGGCGTGCCCCGGGCAACGGCTTGCCCGCAGCGCGCTCGGCGGCGTTGATCGCCTCGGTTTCCATCATGTGGCGAAGCTGCATGAACAACATCTGCTCGATCATCGGACCGAGCTGCGGCCCGATCTGAGTCACCAGCGCCTTGGACGCCTTGGCGATGTCCAGCTCGCTGGCGCCCGGTCGCATGATCGCCGCCAGCGCCGCGTAGCGCATCACCTCGGCGGCGTGCGACAAACCTTCGGCGAGCACCCGCACGACGAGCACCACCTGATCGGGGTTGAGCCCCAATTCCACGAATCGCTGGGCGAATGCCGCCGCTTCGCCGTCGGCGCGCATGTGCACGGCCGCGTCCGGATCGTCCACCCGCGCCAGCCCGATCGCGCGCTGCACGCGATGCAGCAGCATCAGGTCGATGCCGTGTTGTTCGCTGATCTCCCGCGCCGACACGTAGCTGCCGTCGTCGCCGATCAGATGACGAGTAGCCAGCAGCAGCGGCGGGTTGGTGGCACGGATCTCCTCGGCGGTGATGCCCTGCTCCAGCAGCCAGCCGACCAGCTCGGCGCGTTCGGCGCGCATCTCGCCGGAGAGTCCGTCGAGCAGATCGTCGAAGTTCTTGGCGGCCCCGTCATCCACGTGGAGAACGTACAACGGGCACCGGCGATGATGTGAAGCGATGACCACTGAACCGCTGCACGGCTTCAACCCCGTCGTCGACGACCGGGCCAAGATGCTGATCCTGGGCTCATTTCCCAGCGCCCAGTCGCTGGCGGTCGGCCAGTATTACGCCAATCCGCGAAACGCGTTCTGGCCCATCATCTCTGAGCTTTTCGGATTCGAGGCCGACGCGCCGTACCAGTCGCGGCTGGCCGCGCTGCGGTCGCACGGCGTCGCGCTGTGGGACGTACTGCGCAGCTGTCGCCGCGTCGGCAGCGCCGACTCCGCGATCGACCCGAAAAGCTTGGTGGTCAACGACTTCGGCGACTTCTTCACCCGCTATCCCGATATCGCGCGGGTGTACTTCAACGGCGCCAAAGCCGAGCAGGTGTACCGCCGCCTGGCACCCGCCGAACAGCGACGGGAATACCAGCGGCTGCCGTCGAGCAGTCCCGCCCATGCCACCCGGGCAGGCGTCAAGCTGGCGGCGTGGCGGACGATTCTGCGGCTATGACACCGGCGGCCGGCGATGCGCCCAGGGTCGCGCCGCCTCGATCTGCGCAGACAGCGACAGCAGCGTCGCTTCGTCGTAGGGCCGGCTGACCAGTTGCACCGACACCGGCACACCGTGGCCGTCGAAGTCCCATGGCACCACCGCGGCCGGCTGACCGGTCAGGTTCCAGACCGGGAAGTACGGAACCTGTTGGGAGACCGCCAGCAACGTCGACACCCAACCGCGTTTGCGGTAGGCGCCGATGCGCGACGGGCTTGCCGTGGTGCCCGGCGTCAGGACGACGTCGACGTCGTCGAAAATGGACTGGATCCTGGCGGTCACCCGGTCCTCGGAGGCTCGAATGGCTTCCATTCGCCGGTCGGAGAAGAACGCACCGACGCGCGCCATGTTGCGGGTGCGGGCCTCGAGCCGCTCCGGGTGCGCCTGCGCGTCGGCATCGTCGCTGACCCCCCGCAGGTACCGGGGCAGGAAGTTCGCATAGATCTGCGGTAGCGGGTAGTCGGGGTCGGCGGTGATGACCTCATGGCCAAGATCGCGTAGCAACGCGCCGGCCTGTTCGACGGCCGCCATCTGGTGTTGTCCGACCCGCACGGGAAGCGTTGGAACCTTGGTGCTCAAGGCAATTCGCAACTTGCCGGGATCCCGGTTCGCGGCGGCGAGGAATTCACCGTCGGCCCCGGGCACGGTGGAGGTGACGTCGAGGAAAAGTGCCGCGTCGCGCACCGACCGCGCGATCGGGCCGTTGGCGCTCAATCCGTGCCAGGCATTGTCGTGCGGCTCCAGCGAAACCCGATCTCGCTGCGGCTTGACGCCGAACAACCCGCACCACGACGACGGGATGCGAATCGAGCCGCCGCCATCGGATCCGAGCGCCATCGGCGCCAGCCCGGCGGCCACCGCCGCGCCGCTACCGCCGCTGCTACCGCCGGGGCTGCGACCGAGGTTCCACGGGTTGCGGGTCGCCCCGTATGTCAGCGACTCGGTGAACGGAAAGATCATCAGCTCGGGGACATTCGTCTTGCCGATGATGACCGCGCCGGCCGCGCGCAGCCGTCGCACCACCTCCGCGTCGGAGCTGACCGCGGGGCCGTGACCGCCGCTGCCGCACGCCGTCACCTCCCCCGCGACGTCGACGTCGTCCTTGATCGCGATCGGCACACCGAGCAGCGGCAGCCGTTCGCCGGCATCGAGCAGCTCCTGGGCGGCGTCGGCATCCTCGCGTGCGCTGTCGGCCAGCACGACGCGATAGCTGCGCAACTCGCTGTCCAGCCGCGCGATGCGTTCCAGATAGACCTCGAGCAGGTCCGGCGCGCTGACTTCACCGTCGGCGAGCATCCGGGCGAGCTCGGCCGCGCCGGTGAAGGCGAGTTCGCGAGCGTCCATTGGCGCAGCGTAACTCCCGGCTCGGAACACCCAGTACCGTGGCGACATGTCTTGCGTGTTCTGTGCAATCGTCGGCGGGGCAGCCCCGGCCATCCGGATCTGCGAAGACGACGACTACCTGGCAATCCTCGACATCCGGCCGTTCACGCGGGGGCACACCCTGGTGATCCCCAAGCGGCACAGCGTCGACCTGACCGATACCCCGCCCGAGACGCTGGGCGGCATGATCACCATGGGCCAGCGGATCGCGCGCGCTGCCCGGGCGACCGAGCTGGCCGACGCCACCAACATCGGCATCAACGACGGCAGCGCGGCATTCCAGACGGTGTTCCACATTCACCTGCACGTGCTGCCCCGCCGCAACGGCGACAAGCTGTCGGTCGCCAAGGGAATGTTGCTGCGCCGGGACCCGGACCGCGACGCCACCGCCGGGCTGTTGCGCGACGCGCTGGCACGCATCGACGCGAGTCAGTAGAACTGACGTCATGAGCAACCTCACCACTATGGAGCGGCTGTTTTTGGGCCCGCTGCTGCGCCTGCACGATTCGCTCTACCGCAAGACCGACGGCCGGATCGGTCACCAGATACCCGGGATGCCGAACAGCCTGCTGCTGCACACCGTCGGCGCCAAGACTGGTCAGCAACGGTCCTCCACGCTGACGTATGCCAAGGATGGCGACTCTTATCTGGTTGTCGCGTCCTACGGTGGCAGCGACAAAGCCCCCGGCTGGTATCACAACCTGCGCAAGCGTCCCGACGTCGAGATCAACGTGGGACCCAAACGATTCCCGGTGACCGCGCGGTCGATCACCCCGGATGACGCCGACTATGCGCGGCTGTGGGACCTGGTGAACAAGAACAACGCCAACCGGTACACGGCCTACCAGACCCGGACGTCGCGGCCCATCCCGATCGTCGCGCTGACCCCCACCAAATAAGCACTAACCTGCACAAAAGCCCCAGTTAACCCGGCTGGACGTTTATTCTGCCCTAGCAGTGGTGAAGCCTGGAATGTTCACCGTGGGGGGCAGATCGGCTGGAGCGGCAATGAAGCGCTGGACGGGGAATCCGTGGCAGCGTTTCGGGCTGTCCGCGCGCGTCGGCTGGCTCGTCGTCACGGGGTACGGCCTCGCCGGAGCGCTGATCGTCGTCGCGTCGATCCGGGACTGGGAGGGCGCCTACGCGACCCGGCCGGTCGACGAGATCGCCTTGGCGGCCAGCCTGCTGTTCGGTGCGGCATGCGGGCTGCGCGCGGCGCGATATGCGTACCGGCGTCGCCGGTACGGCTGGCTGGCGATGGTGACGGCCCAGGTGGGCTGGGCCGTCGGCGAGCTCATCTGGGCGTTCTACGACGTGCGTTCCCAACTCGATCACGCCACCCATCCGGCCGCGGCCGAGATCGTGCTGCTGTTGTGGCCGTTCGGGGCCATGGCGTCATTGGTGTTGCTGTCCAACCTGTCTCGGCACAGTTCGCGGCGGCTGGTGCTGGACGGTCTGATCCTGGTCACCTCACTGCTCGTCGTCTCCTGGGTCTTCGTGCTGGAGAAGCAGCTGAGCCAGGGCGACGGCTCGCGGACCGCGACGGTCGCCCAGGTGATCAACGACGGCATCCTGCTCACCACGGCGATCCTGATGCTGTCGCGGGGCCGTCCCGGTGAACGGCCGAGCCGGGCGCTGGTGGCCGGCGGCATCGCCACGATCAGCATCGCCGACATCACGATGGTCTTCGACACCGGAATCGGCAGCTATCACGTCAGCGACCTGGGCGATCTGGGCCGCATCGCCGGACTGGGAATGATCGCGCTGGCCGCCTTGAGCAGCGTCAGTGAACGCCCGGCCACCGAAACGGCGTCGCGCGGCGAGGCGTTGTCGCGCACCCTGCTGTGGTTGCCGTATCTGCCGCTGCTGCTGGCCATGGTCGTGGGGTGGAGCGCGGTGGCCCGGGCCGAACACGGCATGCTGACCCTGCTGCTGGGGATCCTCGTCGCCGCGGTGCTCGCCCGGCAGTTCATCGCACTGGCCGAAAACCAGGATCTGCTGTCCGCGGTGGCACGAGAAGCGTTCCGGGACAGCCTGACCGGGCTGGCGAACCGGGCCCATTTCCTGCATCGACTCGAGGACGCCGTCGCCGCCCGCGGCAACGACAGCGAACCGATCGCGGTGTTGTGCCTCGATCTGGACAACTTCAAAGCGGTCAACGACGGGCTGGGGCATCCGGCCGGGGACGAACTGCTCGTCCGGGTCGCCGGCCGGCTCACCGCGGCGCTGCACGACCACGGTGTCATCGCGCGCCTCGGCGGTGACGAATTCGCGGTGCTGCTCGAGGGTCCCGTTGAAGAGTCCCAAGCCGCCGCGCACGACGTGCTCGAGGCGTTCAGCGCGCCGATCGTGATCGACGGTGTGCCCGTCGCGGTCCGGCCGAGTATCGGTTTCACCGTGGCCAACCCCGGGTCGAACTGCACGGTCGACCAGCTGTTGCGCCATGCCGACCTGGCCATGTACACCGCGAAACGCGAAGGTGGCCAATGCGTTCGCAGTTTCGTGCCGGATCTTCCGTTCTCGTACAGCTTTCCACGCTCGGCCGACTCACCCGACGTGGAGCTGCGGTCCAGGCAACCGCACTGGGCACCGGTTTCGGCTGCCGCCTCCGGCTACCCCGCCGGCCCCGCACGTGCGTCGCGCACCGAGGCAACCGCCACGGCCGCATCGGGTCATCCACAGACTGCCGACGGGGACGTCGGATGGCCACCGCTGCTTGTCCGAATTGGCCTGAGCCTGTTGACAATCGGCGCGCTGACTTTTACCGCGACGAGCCTGGCCCATCTCAACTCGCCGGACAGCAACTCCTTCACCAACTTTTTGTACGCCGGGTTGAACCTGTTGGCCGCCATCCTGATCATCGTGCGCGCCTACCGGTTTCCGACAGATCGCTTGGCGTGGGCGCTGATCGCCGCCGGCATGACCTGCTCGGCGGCCGGCGACATCGTCTACGCGTTGTGGGTGCCCGCCGGGCAGTCACCGTCGGTCGCCGACGCGGAGTACCTCGCGTTCTACCCGTTCGTCTACATCGGGCTATTGCTGCTGATGCGCTCCCGCCTGTCGTCGGTACCGATTCCGATCCGGCTCGATCCGCTGATCTGTGGTCTGGCGGTGGCCGCGGTGGGCGTCGCGCTGAGAGTCGGGCCCCTCCAGGCCGCGGCCGTGCGCGCGCCCGACACCGTGTTGGTCGGGCTGCTCTATCCCTGGGGAGATCTGGTCCTGTTGGCCATCGCCGCCGGGATGTTGCCGATCGTCGGCTGGCGCAACGAGTTTCGCTGGCTGTTGCTGGTGTCGGGCTTGACCGGGTTTGCGATTGCCGACACCGTCTACCTCATGGAAACCTCGGCGGGTGCCTATCGGGTGGGCACCACGCTGGATGCCGTGTGGCCGGTGGCGTCGCTGCTGCTGGCGATGGCCAGCTGGGTGCCCAAGTCCCCGGCGGCGGTTACGCTGCGCCGCGGGTTCGGCTCCTACGCCGTGCCGGTGGCCTGTACGGCCGTGGCGCTGGGCGTGGCGGTCATCGACGATACCTCCCGTCTGGTAACGACTTTGGCGGCACTGAGCCTGGTGACGGCCGCGGTGCGATTCTCGTTGACCTTGCGCGACGCCAGCATGGTCGCCGAGAGTTACAAGCACGCCATGACCGACGAGTTGACGACGCTGCCCAACAGGCGCTCGCTGGCGACGTCGTTGACCTCGTTGTCCGAGTCCGCATCGCCGGAGTTCGAGTCGACGATCAAGACGCCGGCCCGCAAGGCGCTGCTATTGGTCAAACTGTATGAGATCCAAGAGATCAGCGACTCGCTCGGCCGGCATTTCGGCGACGAACTGTTGCGCCACATCGCCGATCGCCTGGCCCACAGCGTGCGCAGCGACGATCTGCTGGCGCGGGTCAGCGACGACGAGTTCGCCGTCCTGCTGACGGAGGGATCCGACCTGATCGGCGCCCGCGCCCAGGCGGGTCGCCTGCTGGAAGCCCTGGGCGAGCCCTTCGCGCTGGATCCGATCACCGTGCGGGTCGATGTGCGCATCGCAATTGCGTTGTGCCCCGACCATTGTGAGCATCCACAGGAACTGCTGAGTCGTGCCGAGGCGGCGATGCCGCACGCCAAGTCCGCGATGAGCAAGATCGCGGTGTACGACTCGGCATTCGAGCTGTATCGCGAGACCGACCCCAACCTGATCGAGGAACTGCGCGTCGCGCTATTCGAAAGTGACGAACCGACGCTGTATTACCAGCCCAAGATCAACGCGAGCGACGGCAGCGTGCACAGCGTGGAAGCGCTGCTGCGCTGGAACCACCCCACCCGCGGCGTGTTGTTGCCCGAGGAATTCCTGCCCGCCGCCGAGCGCGCCGGCCTGATGCGCAAGATCGCCGACCGCACCCTGCGACTCGCGCTCACCCAAATCCAGTACTGGCGCGAGAAGGGCATCACGTCATCGGTAGCCGTCAACCTCGCGACGACCAACCTGCTGGACCTCGAACTGGTCGGCACCATCGAACGGCTGCTGTGGGCCCGTGGCCTGCCCGCGGACGCCCTGATCGTCGAGATCACCGAAAGTGCGCTCGTCGACTCGGTGCGATCGCGTAACACCGTGGCCGAACTACAGCAGCTCGGGGTGCGCATCTCGCTCGACGATTACGGCACCGGTTGGTCGTCGCTGGCACGGTTGCAGGACGTCTCGGTCGACGAGTTGAAGCTCGACCGGATCTTCGTGGCGCGACTGGCCCAAGACGCGCGCTCGGTGGCCATCGTGCGGTCCACGGTGGCGCTGGCCGACAGCCTCGGTGCCGACCTGGTCGCCGAGGGCGTCGAAGACGACGTCACCCTCAGTGCCCTACAGCGATTCGGCTGCACCATCACCCAGGGTTTCGTGCACACCCCGCCGTTGCCGCCCAGCGAGCTGGAAGCCTGGATCGATAGCCGCGCACCCGAGGTACCCCGACCCGAGCAGGCGCGCGTATCCGACTGAGCCCTAGAACAATTCCTTGGCCAACAGCTCCAGCGTCGCGACCCGTGCCGGCGCGGTGGCCGGGTCCGCACCGCGCCGCGCCGACGCGACCGGATTCACCATCACCTCGTCGACGCCGAACCGCTCGGCAAGACTCCGCAGTTGTTCGGCGGCCTGCGCCGCGGTGCCGAGTACCGCACGCTCCAAACCGCTGTCCACGATGTGCTGTTGTGCCACAGTCAATTCCGCGCCCTGTGCCTCCTCGACCAGCGGAACGGGACCCAACGGTTGTCCGGTGCGCAACCGCGCCATCATCTGCAAGTTCGGCAGCATCAACGCCGTTGCCTCGTCGTGCGTTTCGGCGACGGCGGCATTGACCGTCAAAAACGTCACGGGCTCGGCGGTCAGCTTGCTCGGCTTGAACTGCGAGCGGTACAGCTGCAGCGCCTCTTCGGTTCCGTTGCCGGAGAAGTGATGCGCGAACACATACGGCAGCCCCTTGGCCGCCGCCAGATGCGCCGAATACATCGACGAGCCCAGCAGCCACAGCCGCGGTTCGCTGGCCGCGGCCGGCGTCGCCTTGAGCCGGTAGTCGCCCGAGCGCAGCGGAACCAGCACCCCGCGCGCGCTCATCAACGCGGCCACGTCGTCGAGATACTCGGGGAAGTTCTCGATGTCGCGATCGTCACGGGCACCGCGCAGCGCATACGACGTCACCGGGTCGGAGCCGGGCGCGCGGCCGATACCCAGGTCAATCCGGCCCGGGGCGGCGGCCTCCAGCAACGCGAACTGCTCGGCGACCGCGAGCGGCGCGTGGTTGGGCAGCATCACACCGCCGGAGCCCAATCGCAGTCGAGCGGTCTGCGCGGCAAGGTAAGCCAGCAGCACCGGCGGGCTGGTGGCGCCCACCGACGGCATGTTGTGGTGTTCGGCCACCCAGTAGCGGGTAAAGCCCAGCCGGTCGGCGGCCTGGGCCAGCTGCACCGTCGCGGCCAGCGCGTCACCGGTCGACTGATCGGTGCGCACCGGAACGAGATCAAGAACGGAAAGACGCACGATGCCCTCAACGCATCCGGGACGGGGTTCGTTCCCGGTTAATACGTGCTCAGCGAGATCGAGTTCACGATCGCGTCGAACTGCTCCTGCGTGATCGGGGCACCGCCGGGAATGTTGTCGGTAGCCAAGAATTGGGTGCGCTCGGTGTAGCTGTGAAAGCGCTTGAAGTAGTTGGTGAAGCCGAGCCCGTGGTCGACCCAATCGCCCTGGGTCGCTCGTTTGAGCTCACCGGCCAGAATGTAAGCGCCCAACAGCGCCACGCTGGTCCCCTGGCCCGACAACGGTGAACAGCAATAGGCGGCGTCGCCCACCAGCGCCACCCGGCCGATCGACCAGTGATCCATCACGATCTGGGCCATTTCGTCGAAGTAGAAATCCGGCGCGCTGCGCATCAGCCCCAACAGCTGCGGGCGTACCCAGCCGTCGTCGGCCATCCGCCGTTCGATCTCGTCGAATTGGGCGTCGACGTCGCGGTAATCCAGCCGCAATTCGGTGTCCATGAAGCCCAACATGGCGCGCGCCTCGGAGTTGTGCCGAGCGCTGTAGAGCCCGGCCATCGTGGTGTCGCCGTAATGCCATTGCTGCCAGAAATCCAGACCAAGAAAGTTGGGCACCGTGAAAATCGCGGCATGCGTGCCCAGCCGCTTGATGAAACGTTCCTCGGGACCGAACACCAGCCGGCGCACATTGGAGTGCAGACCGTCGGCGCCGATCACCAGATCGAAGCTGCGCGCCGGTGAGCGTTCAAACGTGACCTCGACACCCGTACCGCGGTTCTCCAGTGCGGTGATGCTGTCGTCGAAAACGTATTCCGTGCCGGGTTGGGTTGCGCCGTAGAGCAACTCGACCAGGTCGTCGCGCAACAGCTCAATGTCCGGGCTATCGATCGGACCGCCGGTGGGCGTCGACTCGGTGTCGCGGGACAACTCGTTGCCGTCGCGGTCGACGACCGAGGACCCGCGGATGCCGGTTCTGCGATCCTGCGCGGCGCTCAGCAATCCCATGCGCTCGAGCACCGTCAGCGCCGGGCCCCGCACATCGATTGCCTGCCCGCCGGGACGCAGCCCGGGGTAGCGCTCCACCACGGTGGCCGAATACCCATACTGCCCAAGCCAATAGGCCAACGCGGTCCCGGCGACACTAGCCCCGGAAATCAAAACTTCGGTCACTTGACCCCTGCCAGCTTCTTGGCCTCAATGAAGACGTCGTCGAGCATTGCCGGGGTCAGCCTACCGGTGAACATGTTCTGCTGGCTGGGGTGGTAGCAACCCAGCAACCGCAGATCTCCGGGCAGTTCGGCAACGACGCCGTGGCCGAATCGTGGCTTGGGTGAACTGGCGACACCGGGAAGCCGGAGCGCAATCTGCCAGCCGAAGCCGCCCAGGGCGACGATGACGCGAACGTGCCGGGAGACCAATCGCCATTCGGATTCCAGCCAGGGCCAGCAGGTGTCGCGCTCCACGGGCGTCGGAGCGTTGGCCGGGGGTGCACACCGCACCGGTGCGGAAATGCGAATGTGCTTGGTCTGCAAGCCGTCCGCGGCGTCGACGCTGATCGGTTGGTTCACCAGTCCGGCCCGGTACAGCGCCGCGTACAACTGATCCCCGGACCGGTCACCGGTGAACATTCGTCCGGTCCGGTTGGCGCCGTGGGCAGCCGGCGCCAATCCGACGATGAACAGCCGCGGTTGCCGCGAGCCCCATCCCGGCACCGGGCGCCCCCAATACGGTTGCTCGGCGAATGCCCGGCGCTTGGTGACAGCAACCTCTTCGCGCCAGGTGACCAACCGCGGGCAGGCCCGGCAGACGCTGGACGCGGCGTCCAGTTCGGCAATCGAGGTGGCGGCGCCCGCCAAGGCCTGAACCTGCGCGGCGTCCGCGGCCACCGGCGTCAGCGGTGTTGCGGGGTCGCCGGGCCAGCCCGTGCCCGGCGGCACCGGCGAATTGAATGCCATTCCGGTATTCGGATGAACAAGCACATGAACATCCTGCATTCAGCCGGTAGTGACCACGAAATTCGGTGGCCGCCGGCAATGCTGTGGGTTAAATTTTCCCCGCGATATTTATGAGATCTTCCAGCCGCGGTCCGGCGCTCCTGATTCTGTTCGCCACGCTGGTGGCGACCGCAGGTACCGGCATTTCGCTCGTCGCCTTTCCGTGGCTGGCGCTGCAGCACCACAACAGCGCGCGCGACGCGTCGATCGTGGCCGCGGCGATGACGCTGCCGCTGGTGGTATCAACGCTGGTTGCCGGCACCGCGGTCGACTTCTTCGGGCGCCGCCGCATTTCACTGGTGTCCGATTCGCTGTCCGGCACCGCGGTGGCAGCCGTGCCGGTGCTGGCCTGGTGGATCGGCGCGGACGCGATCAATGTCTCCGAGCTGGCCGGGTTGGCGTTCTGCTCCGCGGCTTTCGATCCGGCCGGCGCGACGGCGCGCCAGTCGATGCTGCCCGAGGCCGCCGCCCGCGCGGGCTGGTCGCTGGACCGCACCAACAGCGTGTACGAGGCGATTCTCAACCTGGCCTACATCGTGGGCCCGGGCATCGGCGGTTTGATGATCGCCACGGTCGGCGGGGTCACCACGATGTGGATCACGGCGGGCTGTTTTGCATTGTCGTTCTTGGCAATTGGGGCGCTTCGACTCGACGGTATCGGCAAGCCACACCAGGCGACCCGACCCGACGGGCTGGTGTCCGGAGTCGCCGAAGGCCTGCGGTTCGTCTGGAATCTGCGGGTACTGCGCACGCTCGGACTGATCGACCTGGTCGTCACCGCGTTGTACCTGCCGATGGAAAGCGTGCTGTTCCCGAAGTACTTCAGCGACCGTCACGAGCCCGCGCAGTTGGGCTGGGCGCTGATGGCGCTCGGGGTCGGTGGTGTGGTGGGCGCACTCGGCTATGCCGGACTGTCCAGGTTCACGCGACGACGCACGGCCGTGCTGACCGCGACGCTGACCTTCGGCGCCGCCTCGGTCGGCATTGCGTTCCTGCCGCCGCTGCCGGTGATTCTGGTGCTGTGTGGGGTGACCGGACTGGTCTACGGGCCGATCCAGCCGATCTACAACTACGTGATGCAGACCCGGGCGCCGCATCATCTGCGCGGACGGGTGGTGGGGGTGATGACGGGCCTCACCTTCGCCGCGGGCCCACTGGGCTTGCTGGTGGCGGGTCCGCTGGCCGACACCGCCGGGCTGCGGGTGACGTTCCTGGCGTTGGCGGTGCCGATTGTCCTGGTGGGCCTGATCGCACGCGGGCTGCCGTCGCTGCGCGAACTCGACCGCGCGCCCGAGTTTGCTGACGACGCCGCGCCGTAAAATCGGCCCGTGAGCACCACAGTCAACGAAGACACACTGGCCGGCCTGATCGCCGACCTGCCCGAGGGAATGGTGGTCACCGACCCCGCCATCACCGAGGGCTACCGACACGACCGAGCCTTCGACCCGTCGGCGGGCATCCCGCTCGCTGTGGTCCGGCCCCGTTGCACCGAAGATGTGCAAAAAGTATTGCGCTGGGCCACCGCCCATCAAGTACCCGTCGTACCCCGCGGAGCCGGCACCGGCTTATCGGGTGGGGCCACCGCGCTGGCGAACGGGATCGTGCTGTCGACGGAGAAGATGCGCGACATCGCCGTCGACCCGGTCACCCGCACCGCGGTGTGCCAGCCGGGGCTGCTCAACGCCGAGGTCAAGAAGGCCGTCGCGAAGTACGGCCTCTGGTATCCGCCGGACCCGTCGTCGTACGAGATCTGCAGCATCGGCGGCAATATCGCGACCAACGCCGGCGGGCTTTGCTGCGTCAAGTACGGCGTCACCACCGATTACGTACTGGGCATGACGGTGGTCCTGGCCGACGGCACCGCGGTGCGACTCGGCGGTCCGCGCCTGAAGGACGTCGCCGGGCTATCGCTGACCAAGTTGTTCGTCGGCAGCGAGGGCACGCTGGGCGTGGTCACGGACGTGACGCTGCGGCTGCTGCCCGCCCAGAACACGTCCAGCGTGGTGGTGGCCACGTTCGCCTCGGTGGAATCGGCGGTCGACGCGGTCCTCGGGGTCTCGGCGCGGTTGCGGCCCTCGATGCTGGAGTTCATGGACGCGGCGTCGATCAACGCCGTCGAGGACATCTTGCGCATGGACCTGGACCGGGGCGCGGCCGCGATGCTGGTGGCCGGCTCCGACGAGCGCGGTCGCGCCAGCGGACAGGACGCCGAGCTGATGGCGGCGATATTTGCCGAAAACAATGCAACGGACGTTTTCACCACCGACGATCCGGACGAGGGTGAGGCGTTCGTCGCCGCGCGCCGCTTCTGCATTCCCGCCGTCGAGGCCAAGGGGTCGCTACTGCTCGAAGACGTCGGGGTGCCGCTTCCGGCCCTGGGCCAGCTGGTCACCGGGATTGCGCGGATCGCCGAGGAACGCGACCTGATGATCTCGGTGATCGCACACGCCGGCGACGGCAACACCCATCCGCTGATCGTCTTCGACCCCGCCGACCCCGCGATGGCCGAGCGCGCCAACTTGGCGTTCGGCGAGATCATGGACCTGGCCGTGCGGCTGGGCGGCACGATCACCGGAGAGCACGGGGTCGGTCGGCTGAAGCGGCCCTGGCTGGACGGCTACCTCGGGCCCGAGGTGATGGCGCTGACCCAGCGCATCAAGCAGGCACTCGACCCGCTCGGCATCCTCAACCCCGGCGCCGCGATCTGATTTCGCGGCGCCGCCGCCGCGACTTGTGCGCTGACGGCGCGTGACTTGTGCGCTGACGGCGCGCACTCGACGACCGGACCGATAAACCCGAACCGGCGCGGGGGATCTCGGTCGGACGTAGACTTTTCGGCATGACCAGGGGGAAAAGAGTCTTGTTTGCCGTGCTGCTCGCCTTTGCCGTTTCGACGACGTCGGTGAGCTGCCTTCCCTACTGCCCCATGAAGGGCGGCCCGGCGGTCTCCTGCTGATCAGATGTGACGCCTGATGGGTGCATCTTGGGTGGCGTTCAGCCGCACCCGGCTGGTCGCCGTCGCGCCGGCCGTCCGCAGCGGCACCGGATCGGGCTACCGGATCGAGGTATCAGGTTCATCGCGAGCAGTCTCTCTTTCGGTGATCCATCAACCATTTTCTGCGGCGCGCGGCGCCGCACTTGGTTGACGGCTAAGACCGGGGCGGCACGGCTCAGGCGGGAACGCTGGCGCCCAGGGCGAAGTCGAAATTGCCGATGCCGTTGCGGGCGAGACCCATCACGAGCAGCCCCGTTCCTTCGAGCCAGTGCGCCATGTTCAAGCCGCCGACGTCGAGCGGGCGCAGTTTCAGGCTCTCGATGAACTCCGCCACACCCGCCTTGGCGTCCATGTCGTCACCGGCGATGAACACGTCGAGCGGTCGGCCTTGGGTCAGGACAACACCGAAGATGGTGTTGAACGCCTTCACCACGCTGGCGCTGGCCGGCGCCACCTTGGCAACTTCCCGCGCGATCGAGGTGTCGTCGGGGATGGCTAGCCCATCGGCCGCGGCATTGAAGGGGTTGCTGATGTCGACGATGACCTTGCCCGCGAGGGCGTCTCCGTACCGGGCGACGACCGGAACGACGTTGGCGTACAACACCGAAACGATCACGATGTCCCCTACCGGGACGGCGCCGAACTCACCCGTTGTGGTGTTGCCGCCGAGGTCCTTGGCAAGGTCAGCGGCCTTGGCCTGATCGCGGCCGATGATTTCGACGGTGTTGCCGCCCGCTACCGCCAGCGTGCCGATGGCGCGGGCCATGTTGCCGGTACCGATGATGCTGATGCTGCTCATGAGTTCCGTCCTGGTTGAGTATCTAAAGGTTGACGACTCAACCTTAAAGAAGGTTAGTTGATGCGTCAACCAATCGGGTAGCATCGACGTTGATGGAACCAAAGTGGCTGAGCCCTCGCGAAGATCGCGCCTGGCGGGCGTTCAAGCACGCGCACCATCAGCTCGGTGTGCGGCTGAACCGGGGTCTGCAGGAATCGGGCCTGTCCGGGGCCGACTACGAAATTCTGGCGGTGCTCTCATCTCACGACGGGGATCGCATGCCCGCGCACGACCTGTGCAACACGCTGGGCTGGGAGAAGAGCCGGGTGTCTCATCAGGTGCGGCGAATGCAGAAGGATGGGCTGATCTGCCGCGAACCCAACCCCGATGACGCCCGCAGCACCATGGTCTGCCTGCTGCCGGCCGGCCGCGCCGCCATCGAGAAGGCGGCGCCCGGACACGTAGCGGACGTCCGCCAGAACTTCATCGATCTGCTCACCCCGGCCGAGCTCGACATGCTCGCCGCCCTCAATGAGCGCGTCCTGCGCCATCTGACCAGTGACGACGTGGCCGTCCCTGCCCAAGACGCCGACGACGAGCTCGGATAGCGGCTTCGATCGGTTGACATCTGTCGGCTATTGTCGTACGAATGAGACATGACTGCGGTTATGTCTCACAACGCACCCGTCATGTTCGAGCTGGCCACCGCCGACACCTGGGCAAAGCCGTGGCCGATGTACCGCGCGCTGCGCGATCACGATCCGGTGCACCACGTGGTGCCCCCCAAGCACCCCGAGCAGGATTACTACGTGTTGTCCCGACACGCTGACGTGTGGTCGGCGGCACGCGACCACGAGACGTTCTCCTCGGCACAAGGTTTGACGGTCAACTATGGCGACCTGGAAATGATTGGGCTCGAAGACAATCCGCCGTTCGTCATGCTGGATCCCCCGGTACACACGGAGTTTCGCAAACTGGTCTCGCGCGGATTTACCCCGCGCCAGGTCGAGGCGATAGAGCCCAAGGTGCGCGAGTTCGTCGTGGCGCGCCTCGAGCGACTGCGCGCCGACGGTGGCGGCGACATCGTCACCGAATTGTTCAAGCCTCTGCCGTCGATGGTCGTCGCGCATTATCTCGGTGTGCCCGAGGAGGATTGGGACCAATTCGACGGGTGGACCCAGGCGATCGTCGCGGCCAACACCGCCGAGGGCGGTGTCGCGGGCGCTCTGGAAACCGTCGGCGACGCGATCGGGACGATGATGGCTTACTTCACCGGGCTGATCGAGCGCCGCCGGACCGACCCGCAAGACGACACGATCTCACACCTGGTGGCCGCCGGGGTCGGCGCCGACGGCGACATCTCCGGCACCCTGTCGATTCTGGCGTTCACCTTCACGATGGTCACCGGCGGCAACGACACCGTGACCGGCATGCTCGGCGGTTCGATGCCGCTGCTGCATGAGCGCCCCGATCAGCGAAAGCTGTTGGTGGACAACCCCGAAATGATCGCCGATGCCGTCGAGGAACTGCTGCGGGCGACCTCGCCGGTGCAGGGGCTGGCACGCACGACCACCCGCGACGTGACGATCGGCGACACCGCCATCCCGGCCGGTCGCCGGGTGTTGCTGCTGTACGGTTCGGCAAACCGCGACGAGCGCCAGTACGGCGCCGATGCCGGCGAGCTCGACGTCACCCGCTGCCCGCGCAACATCCTGACCTTCAGCCACGGCGCCCACCACTGCCTGGGGGCCGCCGCGGCCCGGATGCAGTCGCGGGTAGCGCTGACCGAATTGCTGTCCCGCTGCCCGGATTTCGATGTCGACGAAAATGCGATCGAGTGGGCGGGCGGCAGCTATGTGCGACGCCCGCTGTCGGTGCCGATCACCGTGAAGTCCTGATGCCGCCCAACGACTGGCTGGCCTCGAGCCGCAGCGAAGCAGCCGTGGACCGGATCCTCGACGCGGCCGAGGAGCTCTACACGCAACGCGATTCGGATTCGATCGGCATGAACGAGATCGCCAGGGCCGCAGGCTGTTCGCGCGCGACGCTGTACCGGTATTTCGACAACCGCGAGGCACTGCGGACCGCCTATGTGCATCGGGAGACCAATCGGCTGGGCCGCGAGATCTTGGCGCGCACCGGTGATATCGCCGACGCAGGCGAAAAGCTGATCGTCAGCATTCTGGTCACGTTGACGATGGTGCGCGAAAGCCCCGCACTGGCGTCCTGGTTTGCCACCACCCGCCCGCCGATCGCCGGTGAGCTGGCTGAAGAATCCGACGTGATCGCCGCACTGGCAGCGGCATTCCTGCATTCGCTGGGTCCTGACGATCCCGCCGTCGTGCAACGGCGCGGACGCTGGGTCATTCGGGTGATCGTCTCGCTGCTGATGTTTCCGGGACGCGACGCCCACGAGGAGCGGGCGATGATCGAGGAATTTGTCGTCCCGATCATCGCCCCGGCAAGCGCCCGCCGTTAGCTGGCAGCCGTCCCCCTCTTCCCAGTCAGGCCACCCAATAGGCTTGCGCCTTAATGGATTTGCGCGGGATACCGAAGTCCTCCCGAAACGCCTTGGCAATCGAGCGGGTGGTGCGGCCCTCACAGGCCACCCAGCCGAAGTGGTCGCCGGCGTCAAAGGCCGCCGATCGTACCGCCTCCAGCAATCCCCGACCGGCGTCCGTGCGGTCCACCCAGGTGATCTCGGGGCCCACCACGACCGGAAGGTCTTTGTCGTCCTCGTGGCCGGCCTCCAGAAACACCTGCGCCGGGGCGTCACCGATCCAGGCGAGCAGCGAGTTGATGGCCGGCAGCGAGGCGCTGTCCCCGACGATGACGTATCCGGCCGGCGCCGGTTCCGGAATGGCGAACCTGCTGCCCAACACAGTCGCCTCGATGGTGTCGCCGGGCTGCGCCGCGCGCGCCCACCGCGACGCGATGCCGTCGTGCAGGGCGAACTCGATGCTGACCGTGCCGGCAATCGGGTCGGGGTCGACCAACGTGTAGCCACGCTGGTGCGACTTGTCGCCGTCGGCGAACCACATCCGGATCCACATCGTCGGATGCACCGTGTGGTCGGCGAGCATGCCGCCGGCATCGAAGCTCAGCTGCAGGTAGTGCGGGTTGATCTCGCTGCGGCCGGTGACCGTCAGCCGGTAGTCCCCCGCGCCCATCAGCTTGAGCACTGCACCCGCCCAGCCGCGTGATGTCTTGGTTTCGCTCGTGCCGGCTCCCATAGTTAGGTAAGGGTAACCTAATCCAGCACTGAGAGGAAGGCCCGGCAAGGAAGGTCAGCCGGACACCGGGTCCATCAGCCGGACACCGGGTCCATCAGCCGGGCACGCGGGTGAACCGGTGCAGCACCCACGCCAGCGGGATGGTCACCACCAGCGTCGCGACGAACAGGTACAGCATCGACCCGGTGTAGACGTGGGCCCGCACGATGTAGACCATCGCGAATTCCATCGTCACCAGGTGGATCAGGAAAATCTCGTAGGAGATCTCGCCGAGCCACACCATCGGCCGACTGGCCAGCAGCCGCCAGTACCAGCCGTGGTCCCCGAGCGCGACCGGCGCCACCGCCAGCGTGGCGATCACGGTGTAGAAGACGGTTTTGACCACCGCCTCCATGATCGAGGCCGGCGATGTCGTGGGCGCGCCCCCGATCGGGGTGGCGACGATGAAGTAGCTGATCACCGCCAGCGGTACCGCGGCGAACGCGTAGCAGCGCACCCCCATCGCCTGCAGCACCGTGAGCAGCATGCCGCCCAGAAACCAGGCCAGATAGGTCGGCAGCCACAGCCGCGCGCCATCGGGAAACCAGTGGTCGACGCGCACCAGGGCCACCCAGACCGGGCTGATCAACGCCATGGCCAGCAAGGCGCCCACCACCAGCCGCGGGCGCCACACACGCCGGCATATCACCACGAACAACAGGTAGGCCAACGACGGCAGCAAGACATAGAAAGACGCCTCCACCGCGAGGCTCCACATCTGGGTCAGGCCCTGATGCAGATACTTGCCGAGATAGCCGTCGGTGTAGATCTGCGTCAACGTGAGATTGCGAACCAGTCCAAGCCAGGAATGTCCGGGGTTCGGCCCGGCTTCCCGGAAGTGGTACAGCACGTAGGCGATCAGCACGGTGATGACGTAGGCGGGCATGATGCGTCGAACCCGGTGTCGCGCATAGCGACTCACCGAGGGCGCTGGCCCTCCGGTCATCGCCGCCTTCACCCAGGGGCGGAACAACAGAAAACCCGACAGCACGAAGAACATCGGCACGCCGATCTCCATCCGCGCACCGACCAGGCCCCAGTAGCCGTGCGTGTACTTGCCGGTGGTGTAGGCGGCATGCGTACCCACCACCAAGATGGCGGCGACCGCCCGGATACCGGTCAGGGCGGGCACCCTGTCGACGTGCGAGATCCCCTCGAGTCCGCCTTGGGCGTCCCGTTCCTCGGAGAGGGTCATCCGGTGTCTTTTCGGCGCGGTTTGGGGTTACCGCGTCGGGGTTTGTCCGAGGATTTGCCGGACGAGCGGTCCGGCTTCAGATCGATCAGCACACCCGAAATACGGGTTCTTTCAAGCTTTTTCAGTGTCGCGCGGGGCAGTTTCGCGGGCAGCTCGACCAGCGAGAAGTCCGGTCCGATGGCGATGTGGCCGAAGTCGCTGCGATGCAGGCCGCCCTCGTTGGCGATGGCGCCGACGATCGCGCCCGGCCCGATCTTGTGACGCTTGCCCACTGCGATCCGATAGGTCTGGAACGAGCGCGCGTCCCTGGACTTTTGGGGCCGCTCCCGACGTTCCCCGTCGCGCTCGGGCCGCTCCCGGTGGCGCGGCGGCGGTTCGGGGGACATCAGGAACTCTTCGCCGTCGCGGGACTGCACCGCCAGCGCCGCGGCGATGTCGGCCATCGGGACGTCGTGTTCGCGTTCGTAGTCACCGACCAGCTTGCGGAACAGCTCGAGTGCCGGACTGCTCAGCGCGCCGGTGATGGAGTCGGCGAATTTCGAGACCCGTTGCGCGTTGACATCTTCGACGGTCGGCAATTCGGCCTCGGTAAGCGTTTGCCGCGTGGCCTTCTCGATCGACTTGAGCAGATGGCGTTCCCGGGGCGAAACGAACAGCACCGCGGTTCCGGAACGTCCGGCCCGGCCGGTGCGCCCGATCCGGTGGACGTAGGACTCGGTGTCGTGCGGGATGTCGTAGTTGAGCACGTGCGAGATGCGTTCCACGTCCAGCCCCCGGGCGGCGACGTCGGTGGCGACCAGGATGTCGATGCTGCCGTCCTTGAGCGCGGCGACGGTCCGCTCACGCTGCGCCTGCGCGATGTCGCCGTTGATGGCGGCCGCGGAAAACCCTCGGGCCCGCAGCTTTTCGGCGACTTCCTCGGTCGCCTGCTTGGTGCGGACGAAGATGATCATCGCCTCGAACGGCTCGACTTCCAGAATCCGGGTCAGCGCGTCCATTTTGCGCGGCCCCGCGACCTGGATGTAGCGCTGCGAAATGTTCTCGGCGGTCGCGGTTTTCGCTTTGGAGGTGACCTCGAACGGGTCGTGCAGGTATTTCGCGCTCAGCTTGCGGATCGCCGCGGGCATGGTCGCCGAGAACAGCGCGACCTGTTTGTACTCCGGGGTGTCGGCCAGGATGCGCTCGACGTCCTCGGCGAAACCCATCGCCAACATCTCGTCTGCCTCGTCGAGCACCAGGTAGTCGACCCGGGAGAGGTCCAGCGTGCCGCGCTCGAGGTGGTCGATCACGCGCCCCGGGGTGCCGACCACGACCTGAGCGCCGCGCCGCAGCCCGGCCAGCTGCACGGTGTAGGACGACCCGCCGTAGACCGGCAGCACGTTGATCTGGGGAAGGTGCGCGCCGTAGCGACCGAAAGCCTCGGCGACCTGCAGGGCCAACTCGCGGGTGGGTGCCAGCACCAGGGCCTGAGTCGCCTTGCTGGTCACGTCGATCTTGGACAGGATCGGGATCGCGAACGCGGCCGTCTTGCCGGTTCCGGTCTGTGCCAGACCGACGACGTCGGAGCCTGCCATCAGCGCCGGAATCGTCGCGCCCTGGATTCCGGTCGGCGACTCGTAGCCGACGTCGGCGATCGCCCGCAGGACGGCTGGGTGAATCTGCAGGTCGGCAAAGGATGTAGCGGCCGCGTCAGGCGAGCCGTCGGGGTCTGTCATCGTGCAAGCAGTTTAGTAGCGGGGCTGAGGCGCGGCGCGCCGGAGTGTGAGCTGACCGACGGACACCGACCCGGCATGCCTGTCACACCGGCATCGGCGATGCCGGTACGGTTGCGCGATGTGTGGTGCCAACCGTGCCGTGCCGAGCTTCTGAGCGCCGGCGTCCTGGTCGCCGTGACGTTGTCCGGCTGTGGTTCTTCGGATTCGACCGTCGCGAAAACGCCACAGGCCACCACGACCGCGCCCCCGTCGATCACCGCTCCGGCAACCCCGATCCCGGCTAGTTCGCCCGCGAGCAGCGCGCCTGCCGATCCGTGCGCGGTCAACCTGGCCTCGCCCACCATCGCCAAGGTGGTCTCCGAGCTGCCGCGCGATCCGCGCAGCCAGCAGGCCTGGAATCCGGAGCCGCTGGCCGGCAACTACAACCAGTGCGCCCAGCTTTCCGCGGTGATCATCAAGGCCAACACCAACGCGGTCAATGCGACGACGCGGGCGGTGCTGTTTCACCTCGGGCAGTACATCCCGCAGGGAGTGCCGGACACCTACGGGTTCAACGGCATCGACGTGGCGCAGACCACCGGTGACACCGTCGCGTTGACGTACCCGAGCGGCATCAACGGTCTGAACACCGACGTCCGATTCCACTGGAACGGCAACTCCGTCGACCTGATCGGCAACCCGACCGGACGCTGACCCGGCGCACCTTCGCAGAACCGCGTCGCTGTCGGTCGCCTCACCTACAGTGGCTGCTGTGTTCGTCACCGGCGACAGCGTTGTCTACAGCGCGTCGGACCTGGCCGCCGCGGCCCGGTGCGAGTACGCCCTGCTGCGCGCCTTCGACGCGAAGCTGGGCCGGGGACCCGCCGTCGAGGTCGAGGACGATCTTTTGGCGCGCACCGCCACTCTCGGCGACGAGCATGAGCAACGCGAACTCGACCGGTTGCGCGACGAGTTCGCCGACGACGTCACCGTCATCGGGCGCCCGTCCTACACCATTGCGGGGCTGACCGCCGCCGCCGAGCAGACCCGCCGGGCCATTGACAGCCGGGCGCCGGTCGTCTATCAGGCCGCGATGTTCGACGGCCGGTTCGTCGGCTTCGCCGACTTTTTGGTCCTCGACGGCCAGCAGTACCGGCTGGTCGACACCAAGCTGGCCCGCTCCCCCAAGGTCACCGCGTTGTTGCAGCTGGCGGCCTACGCCGACGCGCTCACCGGGATGGGCGTGTCGGTCGCGCAGGAGGCCGAGCTGCGACTCGGCGACGGCTCGGTGATGCGCTACCGCGTCTGCGATCTGATCCCCGTCTTCCGGTCTCAGCGCGCCCTGCTGCAGCGGCTGCTCGATGACCACTACGCCGCGGGCACCGCCGTGCGCTGGGACGACGAGGGCGTGCGGGCGTGCTTTCGTTGCCCGCTGTGCGCCGAGCAGGTGCAAGCGAACGACGATCTGCTGCTCGTCGCCGGTATGCGAGTCAGCCAGCGCGACAAGCTCATCGATGCCGGGATCACGACAGTCGCCGAGCTGGCCGCGCACCGCGGCCCGGTGGCCGGGCTGGCCGGGAGCGTGCTGGGCAAGCTGACCGCTCAGGCGAAACTCCAAGTGCTGCAACGTGACAGCGGCGTTCCCCGGTTCGAGATGGTCGATCCGCAGCCGCTGACGCTGTTGCCCGAGCCCGACCCCGGTGATCTGTTCTTCGACTTCGAGGGCGATCCGCTGTGGACCGCCGACGGCACCGACTGGGGCCTGGAATATCTGTTCGGCGTCTTGGACGCCGCCGGCAAATTCCAGCCGCTGTGGGCGCACGGCCGGGCGGACGAACGCCAGGCCCTGATCGAGTTCCTGGCGATGGTGAAAAAGCGCCGCAAGCGTCGGCCGAACATGCACATCTATCACTACGCGCCGTACGAGAAGACCGCCCTGCTGCGACTGGCCGGGCGCTACGGCGTCGGCGAGGACGAGGTCGACGAGCTGTTGCGCTGCGGGGTGCTGGTGGACCTATATCCTCTGGTGCGCAAGAGTATTCGGGTGGGTTCCGACTCGTTCAGCCTCAAGGCGCTCGAGCCGCTGTACATGGGGTCGCAGCTGCGCTCGGGCGAGGTGACCACGGCCACCGATTCGATCACCTCCTACGCCAAATTCTGTGAGCTGCGCGATGCCGACCGGGCCGGCGAAGCCGACACCGTGCTGAAAGAGATCGAGGACTACAACCACTACGACTGCCGGTCGACGCTGGAGCTGCGCAACTGGCTGCTGGTGCGCGCCTGGGAGTCCGGTGTCACTCCCGTTGGCGCGCAACCGGTTCCGCAAGGCAACACCGTCGACGACCACGACCGGCTGGCGGCAACCCTGGCGGCGTTCAGCGGCGATGCCGCCGTCGGCGAGCGCAACCCGGAGCAGGTCGCCGTGGCGCTGGTGGCCGCCGCCCGCGGCTACCACCGACGCGAGGACAAGCCCTTCTGGTGGGCACATTTCGACCGACTGAACTTCCCGCTCGACGAATGGTCGGACAACACCGATGTTTTCGTCGCCGACCCGGGGCCGGGCAGCGTGTCGGTCAGCGTGGAATGGCATACCCCACCACGGGCCCGCAAGCCGCAGCGGCGGGTGCGCCTGCACGGCGAGCTGGCGCGTGGCGACCTGATGGCGGAGGTGTTCGCGCTCTACGAGGCCCCGGCGCCGCCGAGCATGAGCGACAATCCGGACCGGCGGGCGGCCGGGCGGGCCGCGGTGGTCGAGGTCGACGACCCGGCCGTGCCCACCGAAGTCGTCATCCTGGAACGAGTCGGCAGCGACGGCAACACTTTTGACCAGCTGCCGTTCGCGCTGACACCCGGTCCGCCCGTTCCCACCACCGCGCTGCGCGAGTCGATCGAAACGACGGCGGCCGCGCTGGCGTCCGGACTACCGCGACTGCCCCGCACCGCGATGATCGACGTGCTGCTGCGCCGCGATCCCCGCACCCGAAGCGGCGGCACGCTACCGCGTAGTGGCGACACCATCGCCGACATCACCGCGGCCGCACTCGATCTCGACTCGTCCTACCTCGCGGTGCACGGACCGCCCGGAACCGGCAAGACGTACACCGCGGCCAATGTGATCGCCCGTCTGGTCACCGAACGCGGGTGGCGTGTCGGGGTGGTGGCGCAGTCGCACGCCACGGTGGAGAACCTGCTCGGCGCGGTGCTCGATGCCGGGCTGGAGCCGGCCCGGGTCGCGAAGAAGAAGTATGACAACCAGGCGCCGCGCTGGCAGCAGATCGACAGTAGCGAGTACCCCACCTTCATCGCGGCCACCGTCGGGTGTGTAATCGGCGGTACGGCTTGGGATTTCGCGAACGCCAACCGGGTGCCACCGGGCAGTTTGGACCTGCTGGTGATCGACGAGGCGGGGCAGTTCTGTCTGGCCAACACGATCGCGGTGGCACCGGCGGCACAGAACCTACTGCTGCTGGGTGACCCGCAGCAGCTGCCGCAAGTCAGCCAGGGCACTCATCCCGAGCCCGTCGACACCTCCGCCTTGGACTGGCTGGTCGACGGTCAGCGCACGCTGCCCGACGAGCGCGGTTACTTCCTGGACAGCTCCTACCGGATGCATCCGGCGGTCTGCGCCGCGGTCTCCGCGCTGTCCTATGAAGGCCGCTTGCATTCGCACGTCGAACGCACCGCGGCCCGCCGCCTCGACGGCTGCGAACCCGGAGTGCGGATATTTCCGGTTCGCCACCAAGGTAATTCGGTCGAGAGTCCGGAGGAGGCCGACGCGATCGTCGCCGAGATTCAGCGGCTGCTCGGGTCGTCCTGGACCGACGAGCACGGCACCCGCGGACTGGCCGCTTCCGACGTGCTGGTGCTGGCGCCGTACAACGCGCAGGTGTCGCTGATACGCCAGGGATTGGGCGCCGCGGGCCTGCATGCCGTCCGGGTCGGCACCGTGGACAAGTTCCAGGGCGGGCAGGCGCCGGTGGTGTTCATTTCAATGACGGCGTCCTCGGTCGACGAGGTGCCACGCGGAATCTCATTCCTGCTCAACAGGAATCGACTCAATGTCGCCGTCAGCCGGGCACAGTACACGGCGGTGATCGTCCGCTCGGAACTGCTGACCGAGTACCTGCCCACCACCCCCGCGGGCCTGCTGGAGCTGGGCGCCTTCCTGGCGCTGACGCACAGCGCCTGACCTATCGCCCGGCGTGCCGACCGTGACCGGTGGCGTCGTCGTCGGGGTCCGGGGCGTAATGCCCGCCGCGCGGTACGTCGCCCCCGAAGTGGCGATGCCGGGTCGAACTGTTGACGCGTCGCCCGGAAGCGCCGCGGTCATTGCGTGCCGCGGGTCCGGACAAGTGCGGGGGCAGCTCGACGATCGGACGGAACCGCTTGGCACTGTCTACCCGAGAGCTGTTGTGCGCAAAGTCAATCGGACCGCGTTGCTGTCCAGGTTGGGGACGCGGCCGAGGCGGCTGCGGGCGCGACGGCGGACGCGACGGCCGAACCTCGGGCTCACGTCGTAGCAGCAATTCGACGTAGTTGTCATCATCGTCCTGGTCGTCCTGGTCGTCCTGGTCGTCCTGGCCGTCACCGTCGTCGCGGGGATCGGACGAGGGGCGCCCGCCGCCCGTGCGGGTCAGCAGCGTCGGCGCGAAGCCGATCAAGAACAGCGCGGCGACGATGCCGAACAATGCGATGAACGCGGGCAGCAGCACCGACTGCGACATCGCCGCCGCAAACGGCTCACGCACGAATTCGGGCAACTGCAGCGGGATTCCGCCGCTGCCCGGGTCTTGGGTGGCCTCGAACGGCGGCATCTCGGCACCGATGCGCCACGTCATGAATGCGGCCATCGCGGCGCTGCCCAGCACCGCACCGAGCTGGCGCACCGAGTTGTACACCGCGGAGCCGGTGCCGGCCAGCTCCGGCGGCAGGTTACGGGTCGCGGTGGCCGTCAGCGGCGACCACACAAACGCCATGCCGACACCCACCGCAGCGAACGGCAACACCAGCCGCCAGATCGGCGTGTCCGGCGACATCTCGAACGACAGCCAGGTCAGCCCGATCGCGAGCACCGAGAAGCCGAAACCGAGGACCGGGCGCGGGTGGTACCGGTCCACGATGCGGCCGACGAACGGCGCGAGGACGCCGTTGGCGATCGCCATCGGCGCGATCAGCAGGGCCGACCGCGTCGGCGACAGCCCGCACACCGTCTGGGTGAAGAAGGTCAGCGGCAGCATCATCGCGGTCGCGGCGAACGAGGTGATGGCCACGCCGACGTTGCAGAGGCTGAAGTCACGATCGGTGAACACGCTCAGCGGAATCAGCGGCTCGCGGGTGTTCACCGATTGCCAGTAGATGAAAGCCGACACGAATCCGGCGCCGGCGACGATCGTCGCCCAGATCCACGGCTGCCAGTGGTTGGCCTGCCCCTGCTGCAGGCCGAACACGATCAGGAAGATGCCCACCCCGGACAGGCCGACGCCCAACAGATCGAACCGGTGCGCCTGAGTCGGCAACACCGGGATCAGCCGCGCCGCCAAAGCCAGCCCGACGATGCCGATCGGAATGTTGACGAAAAATATCCATTCCCAGCCCAGCCCGTCGACCAGCACGCCGCCGGCCAACGGGCCCACCAGACTGGCGACTCCGGCGGTGGCGCCCCACACGCTGACCGCCACGCCGCGGCGCTCCGGCGGAAAAATCCGGGTGATCGTCGACAAGGTCTGCGGCGTGAGAATTCCGGCACCGAGCCCTTGCACGACCCGGGCGGCGATCAGCACACCGACGCTGCGGGACAGCCCACACCACAGCGAGGCGACGGTGAACACCACCAGGCCGATGATGTAGAGGTCCTTGGTGCCATAGCGATCACCGAGCCGGCCGGCCACCAGCAACACCACGGCGTAGCCGAGCAGGTAGGCGCTCGTCACCCAGACGACGGCGTCGTACCCGATGTGCAGGTCGGTCATGATGGTCGGGTTGGCGATCGCCACGATGGTGGAGTCGACCATGATCATGAAGAAACCGATCATCATCGCCCAGAGCGCAAGCCAGGGGTTCTCGCTGTTCAGCAGGCCCGAGGGGATGCGTTGCCGGACCTTGGCCGCAAACGCGGGCGTGGCCGTGCTCATGGGTTCACCTCACTTCCACGCCAGACGGCCGATTCACCGCCGTGAGCAGGTGTGATACCGCCCGCACGCAGCGTGTCCCCCACCGCACTCGCCAAACGGACCGACCCGTCCCGGTTGCATTATTGCGGGTTGCCCAATCGGCTGCGCACCCCCAGGGCCTGCTGCGGCCGCGTCAGGGCACAACCGTTGCGGCTGGCGACCTGTTCAGCAAACTCGCGTTAGCCTGGCACTATGAGCGCGCGACGCAACCGGTCAGGGCTTTGGCCCCTGAAACGATCTGAGCAACCGCCGGATGACGCGGCCTTGGGCGGCTCCGGCCGGCCGAAGGCGTCAACCCGCGCATTGGCGCAGGTCCTCGAGCGCAGTTCGCGAATCCAGGGCCCCGCCGCGGAGGCTTACGTGGCCCGGTTGCGGCGGGCGTTCCCCGGTGCGAGCCCCGCGGAAATCATCGCCAAGCTGGAAAACCGCTACCTGGCGGCGCTGACGGCCAGCGGCGCCGCGGTGGGGTCGGCCGCCACCTTCCCCGGCATCGGGACACTGACGGCGATGTCCGCGGGCGCCGGCGAGACCGTGTTGTTCCTGGAGGCGACGGCGATCTTCGTCCTGGCGGAAGCCCAGGTGTACGGCATTCCCGCTGACCACCACGAGCGGCGCCGCGCGCTGGTGCTGTCCGTGCTGGTCGGCGACGACAGCAGGCGGGCCATCGGTGAGCTGATCGGCCCCGCCCGCACCAACGGCGGTTGGCTGGCCGAGGGCATGGCATCGCTGCCGCTGTCCTCGCTGGGCCGGCTGAACTCCCGCATGCTCAAGTATTTCGTCAAGCGATACGCCGTGCGACGGGGCGCGCTGATGTTCGGCAAGATGCTGCCCGTCGGCATCGGCGCGGCGGTCGGCGGCGCCGGCAACCGCATGGTCGGCAAGAAGATCGTCCGCAATGCCCGCCAGGCATTCGGCGCCCCGCCGACGCGGTGGCCGAACACGTTGCACGTGTTGCCGACGGCCCACGAAGCCAACCAGTAGCCGTCCGCCGTCTCGCTGGCGAAATACCGGCGAAGGGTTAGCCTTTATGGGGCGGAAAGGTTGATTACCGCCACCGGTACGAGGTACCTCGTCAACCGAGGTGCGCCAGAGTCGCAGGCGTGAAGCAGTGACGCTTTCGAGCCTGCAAGACACGAGAATTGAGGCGAACAGCGGCCGTGAGCAACATAAGTTCACCGTTCGGGCAGAACGAATGGCTGGTCGAGGAAATGTACCGGAAGTTCCGCGACGACCCCTCGTCGGTGGATCCGAGCTGGCACGAGTTCCTGGTCGACTACAACCCCGAGTCGAACGCCGCCACCGTTTCGGAGACGCCGAGTTCCGGTGACGCTCAGGCCGCCCCGCCGCACGGCGTATCGCTTGACGAAATACTTGAGCATGCGGGAGTTCAGCC
>NZ_LZSC01000072.1 GCF_001665235.1 Mycobacterium sp. 1100029.7 | reverse complement strand
GGTCGGGCCGCGCCTCAACTAGCGGGCCCAGCATCGGGGGCGAAAGGACAGGAAAACCCCACCCTGCCCGCGCGGAACCCAGATCGAAAGGTGGTGTGAGCCGTGCCAATTCCGATGCTAGTTGAGGCGCGGCCCGACCAGGGATCGTTCAAACGGACCGCCGAGTTTACCGAGAAGACGTTCGCGACGGCCGGCCGCACCGCGGCGACGGCGTTCAGCAAGGGATTCGCCTCCGGGGCACGCGATGTCGAGCAGGCCGCCTCCCAGTACGCGAAGGCCTACGACAAGGTCGCCGACACCACCGGGAAGGTGAAGACAGCCGAGGCGGATCTGCAGCGACTGCGCGACAAGTCGAAATCTCAGGCCCAGGAGATCGAAGCCGCGGAGAAACGTGTCGAGGCCGCGCGCGATCAGGCGAAAAGCCGGGCCCGTGAAGTGTCTGACGCCGAACAGCGTCTGGGGCAAATCCGCGACACCCTTGGCCGTGAGTCACGCGAGGCCGCTCAGGCTGAGCAGGCGCTGGAGAAGGCGTGGCTGGCGCAGTCCCGTGCTGCCAGCGAGGCGGCGAAAGCGGAGCGGGAGCTGCAGCGGGCCCGTGACGCGGCCTCGCAGAACGACGCGAAACTTGTTCGCACATCAGAAGGTATCGCCAAGAGCCAGCGCGATCAGGCCCGGCAGGCCCGTGAAGCCGCGCAGGCATATCGGGAACTTGAAGCCGCGCAACGGCGTGCCCAGGCCGGCCCCCCGGGATTCTTCAAGTCGCTGTTCGGTGGTGGCGGCAACCTGGCGTCGGGGCTGATTTCCCAACAGGGCGGCATCGTCGGCCAGTTCTCCACGCTCGGTAAGGGCGCTGGGGGGGCGTTCATCGCGGGCGCGGCCGCCGCGATCTTGGCGGGCAGCTTGGTCAACGCCGCACAGACGGCGGCGCGCACCGCGGTCGGCGCGATGAAAGACGTTTTCGACAACGGCCTGAACTTCGAGCGGACGTTCAACAAGCTGCAGGGCGTCACCCGCGCTAACGCCGTCGAGATGGCCCAATTCCGCTCCCAAGCACAGGCTTTGGGTAACGACCTCACCCTTCCCGGTGTGTCGCCGAAAGACGCGCTCGACGCGATGCTCGAGCTGTCCAAAGGCGGCCTGGAAATGGGTGACGTGCAGAAGTCGATCCGCGGCACCCTCTTGCTATCCACTGCGGCAGGCATCAGCCCGGAGCAGGCCGCCGCATCACAGGCCTCGGTCCTGCAGTCGTTCAGCCTTGACCCCAGCAAGGCCGACCACATCGCGGACCTATTGACCGCGGTCCAACAAGTCGCTCCCGGCGAGATCCCCGACTTCGCGCTGGCGCTGCAGCAGGCCGGCACCGTCGCACACGGTTTCGGGATCTCCGTCGAAGAAACTCTAGCCACCCTCGGGACTTTCGCGAAGTCCGGCATCCTCGGATCGGACGCGGGTACCTCCCTGAAGACCTTGTTGACGCATCTGGCGAATCCCAGCGGCCCGGCCAGTGAGTCGATGGAAGCACTCGGGGTTCACCCCAACGACCCAGTCACGGGACGGTTCGTCGGGATGCGCGCGATCTTCCAGCAGCTTCACGACGCCGCAGGGCGGATGCGGCCCGACGACTTCCAGCGGAACATCGCCGAACTCCTTGGTACAGACTCGATCCGAGGCGGCATGATCGCCGGCGACGCCGGGCCCAAAATGATGGACCAGATCATGGCCGAGTTCCAGCACGGCGGCCAAGCCCAGCAGATGGGCGCGGCGATGATGCAGGGCTGGCCGGGCATCGTCGAGAAGGTCAAAAACGGTATCGACAGCATCAAACTGTCGATGTTCGACCTGTTCAAAACCCCCGGGGCGCAGAAGTTTGGCGACGAGATCGTCAACGAAATCACCAAGATCGGGAACTGGGTCAACACCCACAAGGCCGACATGGCCGAGTATTTCGGCGGGTTCGCCGCTGGAAGCCTGCGCGCGCTCGACGGGATCGCAGGGTTCGTCGCGGGCGGTATCCGGCTGTTCGGAATGCTCGAGCAGGTTGTCGGCCGCGTTCAAGGCACCATCCTGCACGGCCTGGCTGACATCGCCTCGGGCGCAGGGAAACTCATGTCCCACATCCATGTTGCCGGCATCGACAAGCTCGGGGACGAACTGCAGCACGCCTCCGGTGGGCTGATGAAGATGGCTGACGCCGAGTACCACGCCGGTGACAACGCGACGCGGTTCGCCGACTGGATCGACAACGCCCGCAAGGGACTCCCGGGTCTCGCCGACACGGTCGACAAGTACACCAAGAACGCCGCTGACGCGTTCACCGTGACCGACAAGCTCGGCGACGCCGCGCAGAAGCTGCAGGTCTCCGGGAGCGATTTGACGATCGCGATCAAAGACAACACCCCAGAAGTTGAAGCAGCAATCAACCGCATGCACGCTCACCTTGAGCAGATCGCCAACGACCCAACACATCTCAAGGTCGTGCCCGACACGCAGGAAGCGGCGAACAACCTCACCGCGTTTCGCGATGCGCAGTCCCAGACGCCGATCCCCGTGCCGATCACGGTCAACACGAACTCGGCGGGCGCGTCGATGGAGGCGTTCTACAGCCAGTTCTTCCGCAACCCGCCGCCGATCAACGTCACCGCGGCGCCGCCCGGTGGCAACGCTTTGACGCCCGGTTTCATGGTTCCGCCTGTGCCGCCGCGCGCGGCCGGTGGGATCTTCCGGGGCCTCGCGTCGTTCGCCGACGGGAAGCTGCCTACCCAGGCGATGGTCCAACCGCCCTCGGGACGAAGCGGTTTGGTGCAGTGGGCCGAGGACTCCACCGGCGGTGAGGCGTTCATCCCGCTGCGCGGTGGCCGGCGTTCGGTCGACATCTGGGCCCAAACCGGCCGGATGCTCGGCGTGTTCGACAACGGCGGCTTCAACGGCGCATCCGACCAGGGCAAGTCGTGGTGGTCGGCGATCAAGGCCGCGCTGGACCCCAACCCGGCGCACTGGTTCACCGACAACGACCCGTCGGACTACTACGACCCGAACGACCCGAGCGCACTGTGGAACGGCGGAAAGCTCCTCGCGCCCGGGGCTTCCGGAGCGGGCGGCTCGCGGCCGCAGACAACGCAGTTCGCCAACGGCGGGTTCCGGCTCGCCGAGATCATCGGCAGCGGCCAGCCCCCCGGCGGCCCGGACCAAGGATCGCTTCTGACACCGCCGACCCCCGGCAACTGGGGCCCCGGCGTGCACTGGGGTTCGCACGGCGCACCGGGCGACGACCCGGGCTGGACAACTGACTTCCCCTGGCCGGGTTGGCCGGGTGTGCCGTACTCGCCGCTTGACCCGTGGCGCCAGCACCGCCGGGCGATCAGACGGTTCGACAAGGGCGGCTTCCGCGGGAACAGCGCCGACGTCGACACCGGCGGGTTCGGCAACCTGTACCGGGTCGCCGCGCAACTTTCCGGCGGCCAATACGTCTGGGGTGACACCGACTGCTCGGGCGCGGTCTCCCGGTTGGTGAACGCCGCGGTCGGTGGCGGCGGCCGCATGGACACCGGGTCTGCGGCGGCGTGGCTGACCGCGCGCGGTTTCCAGCTCGGCCAAGGCCCCCCCGGGACGCTGCGGATCGGCTGGCACCAGGGCGGCCCCGGCGGCGGGCACATGGCGGCCACGCTGCCCGACGGCACGCATTTCGAGTCGGGTGGGCAGCACGGCGGCATCATGCTGGGTGGCTCCGCGAAGGGCGCCGAGGACGGCCAGTTCGAGCAGCACGCCTATCTGCCGATGCAAGCGCTGTACCCGGACGGCCGCGGCGCTGGCGGCGGCGGGGCCGGCGGGGCCAGCCCGATGGGATTCGGTGCCGGCGGTGGCGGCGGCGGCGGTCGCGGTGGTGGTGGTGGTGGCGGTTTCGGCGGCGGTGCCGGCGGGTTCGGCGGTGCTGGGGGCGGCTACGGCGGCGGTGGTGGCGGTTACACGGCACCGGCCGACCCCTCACGGGTACGCGACGCCGAGCAGCGCGTGTCCCGCGCCGACGAACGGGTCGCGGTCCTCGAGCAACGCCAGCATGAGCTCAAGGACAGTGCCAAGGCCTCGGAGAAGATGCGCCTGGAAAACGAACTCAGGGCTGCGCGCGAGGACGCACAAGATGCGCGTGACGACCTCGAGAAGGTCAAGCAGGGCACGTTCCACCGCGGCCGCAGCGGCGGCGGCATGGGTGTCGGCGGCATGGGCGGTGGTGCCGGTCAGATCGGTGTCGGCCTGGACGGGGACTTCGGCGCGTCGAAAGGACTCCCGGGTCTCGCCGACAACCTGACCCGGTTCCTCGGCAACCTCGCATTCGCCCCGGTGCTGGGGGCGCTCAGCGCGGTGACGCAGTGGGGCGGGAACAATGGTGGCAAGGGCCTGCTGGGCATGCTCGCGACTGGCCTCGGCGGCGGCCAGGACGCCGGGTACGGCGGTGGGTACGGGCCCAGCTACGGCTACCCCGGTTACGGCACCGACTCCGCGCTCAATGCGTCCGGACTCGGCCCCGACGCCGCCGCGGCGCTCGGTGCCCTCGGTAAGTATCCGTCGGTCGCCGGTATGGCCGGCGGTGCACCACTAAGCCCCAGCGTCAAAGGCTTCGGCGGCGGCGGTGGCGCGCCGGCGGGCCCCAGTCGTAGCGGCGGCTGGGGCGGCGGCCCGAGCGGTCCGGGCGGACCTAGCTTGATCGGTGGCGGTGTCCCCGACAGCGCTGGCCGCGGCGGCGGCGCGTCACCCACCCCGGGGATGGCGCCAGGTGCCGCGCCCGGGGCACCCGCATTCGGTCCCAGCGGGTACGGCGGTGCCTCCGGCGTGCAGGGCCTGGCCGCCGGCGGATTCGGTGGCCGCCCCTCATCGGTGATCGGTGGCCAGCAGATGGCCGGGTCACCCGGCGACGGAATCCAGATCAGCGGTGGCCTCATCGGTCTCGCCGAAAGCCTTCCCGGGATGGCGGCCAGCTCGGCGGGCGGCGCGTTCCCTGGCGGCGGGGCGGCCGGGGCGTTGGCGTCGCAGGCCGCGCAGATCGGCATCGACGAAATCAACCGCGGGATCCAGTTCGCCGGCCAAGCCGTCGGCATCGGCGCCGAGGGTCTGCTGCAGACGTTCAGCCTCAACGACAGCCCGCTCGCCGACCCGAGTAAGGGATGGGGTGGGCGCATCTTGTCCGCGGCGGCCGGAGTGAAAGGTGCCCTGCCGAACATGGCGGGTATGGCCACCCCCGGCCAAGACCCGAAGGGCAACACCCCGAACCAGCCCAAAGGCCAAGGGCAGCCGGACGATTCGAACGACCCGAACAGTCCCAATGGCGGCAGCGGGCAGCAGGGCGGCGACGGCGCGAAAGACCTTCAGGGTGTGCAGTTCCACTACAACAACTACGCCCCAGGCGATCCGAGTGCGGCAACCATGCGCGACTACGCGCGACAATCGGCAGCGCTCCTCAACGCCCAGCAGTCGCAGTCGATCACGCCCCAATTCCGTAGCAGCACAACACAAGCCGGTGGCTGGCAGGGCGGACCATGACGGCCCCGGATCCTGGTTGTCAGCGCTGTGCAGCATTACGCGCCGGCGACCTGAAACGAGCTCACCGTTACGACAACGAACGCGCCTGGGGACTGGTCATCGCGAACCTGTCGGAGAACCGGAGCGACGCGTCCATCGACCAGATCAGGCACATCGGCTACTGCACCGGCTGCCTGACATCCCTGCTCGCCTTCCTCGGCGGCACGCTCGCCAATTTCATGGAGCACCACTACGGCACCACCCGGGCACTCGCCCTGGCCGGAACCCAACTCGAATTCGGCGCCGACCTGATCGAACAGCCGCAGCCACTCGACGGGTAGAGACTGCAACATCTGGTGCAGCGATCGGCGTACCATCAGCTGATCGCCGATTACCGATGCTGGTGCGGTCCCGATTACCAATCCCGTTGGTAATGGTCGACAATCCTCACCGCAGCCCCGCCCATCGGAAAGAGACAAATGTCGGAATTAAATCTGGACGCACCCGCCCAGGAACTGAAGCTAACCGGGCATCCTGTGATTACACAGACCGATGCGCCCACGTACGACGTCCATCTGCCGCTGTCCCGTGCCCTCGCACCCGGCGAAATTGACTTCATCCAGCGGTTAGGCAGGCCCATCCAAAGCCCGGCCGGTGCCGTCACTATCGACTCGGATGCCCAGCACTTAGTGGTGTTGCGGACCACCCTCGAGCTAGTACGCGATCATCTCGACTCGTTCAAGGAGATCCTTGGCCAGATCGCAGAGAGGGGTGAGGAAGTCCGCCAGGAAGCCGTAGCGGCAGCACAGCGGGAGGCCGAGAAGTACGCCGCACGCGACGCGGAACAGAAACGCCGGCAGGAGCTGGCAGACGACATCAACCTCGACGACTAGTCCACCGCGCGCCGCACCACCATCGCGCGACCGCAGGTCAATGATGAGGGCTGTGAACGTCGAGACAAGAACAGCCCGTGCCCTCGACAGCATGCTCGCGGCGGGAATACCGATCGCGCTCGCGGTCGTCGAGGTCGGCCGGCAGCGATTCATCGGAGTAGGCCGCTGCGGCGTCTGCGGCGAACAGTTCTCCACGGCTACAGGCGGAATGGCCGAGACGGAATCGGCGGTGAGGGCGTCACGTACCACGCATCTCGGTGTGTGCAGCGTCGGCGCCGGTATGGAGAAGCTGCACGGGTGACCGGCGTTGAGCTGGCTGATCGCTCGTCGAGCAGCCGGGTCAATCGTGGTGGAAGGCCCGCCATCCCCTCGACGAGCAACCCCGCCAAGCGCGGGGGCCCAGCAGCCGGAGTTCCCGTCGATGATCTGGAGTTCGCGCCTGCCCGGGACACCCATGCAGGCGTGCACGACGCGTCACTTCACTGCGGCGCGATTGCAGCAATCCGGCATGATCCTCGGTCTCCGTGTGCTTACCTATCCCGGTGCCAGCCGAACCTATCGAAACGCCCGTCCATCCGGTCTACCTCGATACGCCGATGCTGCTGAGCTTCCTGGCGACGGTTGAGGACGGGTTTTCAGCCTCCACGTCGATGTCGAGACGGGCTGCCCGTTCCCGGCATGGTCGGACTGACGTCGCCGGTAAAGGAGGCGCGAGCGACATCGCCTCGTTGTTAGGACTTGATATAAACCTTTCCGGTCAGTACACAAGAAAAACGGCAATTGAGTCGAGTGTTGAAGAGAAGTCCATTCGCGAGCACACTGCTGCGTCGATGTTCAACAAGCTTTACCGTATCTTTAAGACGCATAAAATATTTGGTTATGTCTACCATCGCGACCAATTGCAAGAGCTTCTACCAGGGCACATTGTCGAGATCAGTGGCACCGTGGGAGAGAATCCACTCGAATTCTTATTTGACACAGTAAAGGCGCTTATTCCCATAATTGAAGTGGTTGGCAGCCTCAAACAGTTGACAGCTGCTGTTGAGCAGGGCGGTGGTCCGACTCAGGTGACAAACATGGGTATAGACCAGCTGGGAGGTGTAATAGACCAACTACGTGCTGATGTTTCGAGCAGCCCTGTAACTGATATTGTCCTGGACGCCGGCTTCTGTCGGGCCATCATCACGGCTAGCCGTGAATTCATGACAGAAACTGCCCGAGCAGCGTTGGTCGGCGGATCGTTCACCGCCTTGGGTAAAGTAACTAGAGTCGGCTTAAAAGCGCCAGAAACTATTTCTGTATCACGCCGGGGCTCTTTGGCTGCCCTTGGCGATGTTCAAACTCGTCTAGTAGAGATGATCGCAAAAGTACAGCCACAACTCGCGTCGCAAGTACCTGATGCCGTGATCGAAGCGCCGTTCGTGCAGATTGTGCCGCTCGCGATCTACGTTTAGCGGGCTCGGGCTTAGGAACAATTCGGGTAGGACAACATCGCGCTCGAGCTCAACTGCAAGACATCGGCCATGCTCGCACCCGTCTCGGCTGCCATCTGCTGGTTGACCTCGTCGACCGACTTGCCCTGACGGAAGAGCCGGCACACCTCGTGGGCGTTGCGCAGCACCGACTGCGCGTCGTAGACGGTGTAGCCGGACGCTCGGATGCTGTCGAGCATCCGTTGATCCGCCACAAAGTCATCTTGCGCGGGAACCACCTCGATCGTCGGCGGCAGGATCAGCGGCAGCGCGGTCGGCCCAATCGGAGCCGGGACGGACGGAGCCGCTTGCACAGTCACCGTCGACGGCGGAGCAACCCTAACGGTCACTGTCGGCGCGACCGCGGGCGGCAGCGGAGCCTTCCTCGATGTCGGGGAAAACTCCACTGCCGCAACCGCGATCGCGGCACACACCGCCAGCAACGCAACGGCCTGAGCACAGACCACTACCCAGGAAATCCGACTGTCGCTGGTCGATGCCATTTCCTACCCTGCGGCGGCTTCGTCGAGGATGTCGGCGGCATTGAGCAGAGCCGCCGCATGCTGACGCGCTTCCGCGGCGGTCCACCCGCGGGCCGGCGGCTCCGACATCATGACGCGGGGTGCGCCACGCATGATCCGCTGATCGATGATCTGGTCGTCTCCGCGAATCCAGACTCCCGAGTAGTCACCATTGACGTCGCGAGACCAGGAGCAGACAGGATGCTTCCCGTACTCCTTGGCCAGCTTTTCCCAGGTGGGTTCGGCATCGGGCAGGCACCATGCCGGTCTTGCGGGCGCGGGTCCGATGTCGATGGCGTCCTCCATGTTCACGCGGACATCGATGCCCAGGCACCCGACGAATTCGTGGATTGGTTGGCCGGTGACGATCGCATCCTCGAGCCCTTTCATCGCTTCGATCGTTTCTGCCGACGCATCCCGATTCGCGGCGATCAGTCGCTCGGCAAGTTGATCCGCCGGCAGGGTGATGACCTCATCGCTGCCGTGGCGAGAAACAGTGACGTAGGTGGTTGTGCTGGTCATGGGGCTGGTACTCCATTCGGTCGGGAACTAGAACAGAGTTACTATGCGCTTTGCTATGTCGTAGACAGAGCCCATCTTCGGCAGCGTCGCCGGTGACAGGGCTAGCGTGAGTCTGGCCTGCGGCCAATCGTTTCCACAGTTGGTCACCGCTGCCCGGACCCGATCGCGGGACTCTTGCAACGCCGCGTCCGGCAACCCCACCAGGTGGACACCGGGCAGACCCGAGGTGATGTCGGCCTCGATCTCCACGATCTGGCCGTCCAGCCCGCGTACCGCGACCGAGAACGCCCGGCCCAGCGCCATCAGCCGACGCCCTGCAGATGCGAGATCTCCGGGGTGCGGCTGGAATATCCGCGCCCCATGCGAACTCCGATCACATCGATGCGCACCGCCGCCCAGCGCCCGTCGTGGGCGGCCAGCCACAGCCCCGCCAACAGGCGCAACCGCCGAACCTTGCGCGGGGTGACCGCATCCGCGAGACCGCCGTAGCCGTCGCCGGTACGCGTCTTCACCTCAACGAACACCACGGTGCGCGTGGTGTCGTCGGCGGCGATCACGTCGAGCTCGCCATACCGGCAGCGCCAGTTACGGTCCAGGATTCGCAGCCCCAGCCGTTTCAGGAATTCCACGGCCAGCGCCTCGCCCCGCGCGCCCAGCTCGATGCGCGTCGGTGTTTGTTCGGTCGTCATGCGGCCAACCTGCCCGCTGATCCCGACACGACGGGCCGCCGAAGCCGCCACAACCCGGGCAACGGGTCAAGTTATCCCCAGTCGCGCATCCATCCACAGTCGGGCAATCAGACTGCGCCGCAACAGAACTACGTGATCCGATCCGCGCGGGTGTAGACGTTCATCGAATCCGCGCGCAAGAACGCCACCAACGTCAGGCCGGACTCCTCGGCCAACGACACCGCCAGTGACGACGGCGCTGACACCGCGGCCAGCACCGGTATGCCGGCCAGCACCGCCTTTTGCGTCAGCTCGAACGAGGCTCGGCCGCTGACCAGCAACACCGAACCGCTCAGCGGTATCCGTTCGTTTTCCAGCGCCCAGCCGACGACCTTGTCGACCGCGTTGTGCCGGCCGATGTCCTCGCGGACCACCAGCATCGTCTGATGCACGTCGAACAGCGCGGCGGCGTGCAGACCACCGGTGGAGTCGAAAACCTTTTGCGCACCCCGTAATCGAGCGGGCATCGCCTTGAGGGCGTCGGCACTGACCACGACGGGGTCGTCCCCGGGGGAATACCGACTGATCACCCGCACCGCGTCCAGGGATGCCTTGCCGCAGACCCCGCACGAGGAAGTGGTGTAGAAGTTGCGGGTCACGTCCAGGCCCGGTGGCGCCACGCCCGGCGCCAGCGTCACATCCAACACGTTGTAGGTGTTGGCGCCGTCGTCGCCGCGGCCGCCGCAGTAACGGATGCTCGCCACGTCGTCACGCCGGGCGATCACCCCTTCGGTGAGCAGAAAGCCTTGCGCGAGTTCGAAATCCGATCCGGGCGTGCGCATGGTCACGGTGACCGGCGTGCCGTTGACGCGGATTTCCAGCGGCTCCTCCACGGCCAGCGTTTCCGGCCGGGTGATCGCCTGGCCCGCGTTGAGGTGCTTGGCGCGCCGGCGCGCGGTTACGTTCCCCACGGCGTTACCTCCACCAGGCCAAACTACCCGGCATCCACTCACACCGCCGAGGCCAGCGACTCCAGCGCCTGCGCCGACGAGTACACCGGTCGCCAGCCGAGCCGGGTGCGTGCCTTCGTGGTGTCCATCACCACCGAGGTCCGAGTGGCGTGCAGCCATTCCAGCGCCGACGGGATGAACGGCACCCGCGAGATCGCGGCCGACGCCGCCGTCGCAGCCGCACCGGGAACGCGCACCGGCCGCCCACCCAGCGCCCTGGCCACGTCGGCGACCGTCACCAGACCGTCGCCGGCGATGTTGTACGCGCCCGGCTGCACCGGCGCGGTGGCCGCCAAGGCGATCGCGGACGCGACGTCGTCATGGTGAACGAGCTGCAGCGAAAAGCCCGGATCCGGCACCACCGGCTTCAGCATCGGCACCGCCTTGACCACGGCACGCACCGGCCCGGGCAGCTGATTCCACGGCATCGCCTCGGCCAGAGCCGGGGCGTTCGGACCGGCGACAACGCAGGGGCGCAACACAAAAACCTCGAGTGCCGAATCCTTGACGATGTCGGCGAGCAAAGCCTCGCAGGCCGCCTTCTGCGCGGAGTAGTAGTGCTCCGGTGATCCTCGGGTGGGCACATCCTCGGTGAGGGGCACCGGGTTGTCGGAGTAATAGCCGTACGCCGCCACCGACGAGCAGTACACCAGCCGGCGCGGTCGCGGGTGGGCCACCGTCGCCTCGAACACGTTGCGGGTGCCCTGCAGGTTGATGCGCTCGCTCTCCTCCCGCGAGCCCATGATGATGAATGCCAGGTGGACCACCACATCGGCCTGCTCCACCAACGCTTCGACGGCCCCGCGATCAGTGATGTCGCCTTGGCGGTAGCTGGTTTTCTGCCAACCGCGCGAGGCGGGGTCGAACGGCCGTCGCGCCATCCCGATGATGGTCTCCACCCCGGGTTCGCGCTCCAGTGCCGTCACCGCCGACATGCCGACCTCTCCGGTCGGTCCGGTCACAGCAACGGTGAGTCCCACTTAGGTGTGCTTCCCGGCCCCGCGTCACACAAACCACGACGCGGAAACTCGCCGGGTGACGGGCGATCTTGCTCTAATGTCGACTTGGCTCGTCGGTTACCGACGGGTACGGGAACACAGTGGGGACGGCCTGCGCTGGCGGTCGAGGGCTATCGGCGGCCAAGCGCGGTCACACGGCGGCATCGCCGGAAAGAGGCACGAGATGGCAGATAAATCGAACACTTCGCCGCCCGGCGGCGAGAAAGCCGACCCTGCGACGGTCTTCGCGGCGCTCGCCGAGATCTTCTATCAGGGCTCGGAGGCCAAGGAGATGTATGCGGCCATCTGTATCGCCGCGACCCTGACAGTCCGCGGTTGCGATCACGCCAGCCTGTTGGTCCTGGACAACGACCGCTATGTCACCGTCGGCGCCAGCGACGAACTCGCCAGGCAGATCGATCAGATGGAGTTGGACGCCGGTGACGGTCCGTGCCTTGACGCGATCGAGGAAGAAACCCCCCAGATCGACACGGATCTGACCACGCCGTCGCACTGGCCCAAGCTGGCCGCCCGGCTTGTCGAGGAGACGCCGGTGCGCGGCGCGATGGGATTTCGTCTGCTGGTGAACAAGCGCAAGGGCGCCGCGCTCAACCTGTTCAGCGACACCCCGAACATGTTCGACGAGGAGTCCGCCGGACGGGCGGCGGTGCTGGCGTCGTTCGCCAGCGTGGCCATCAACGCCGTTGCCAAGGGGGAAGATGCCGCCAGCCTGCGCCGCGGATTGCTCAGCAACCGCGAAATCGGCAAGGCCGTCGGCATGTTGATGCTGTTGCACGACATGACCGAAGATCAGGCGTTCGACCTGCTGCGCCGGCATTCGCAGGGGCTCAACATCAAGCTGGCCGACGTGGCACGCGAGGTCATCGAGCGGCGCGGCGCGCTGCCGGCCAACGGCGAACAGCTACTCGGGTAGCCGCAGCTCGGGCTTCTCGACCTCTTCGATGTTGACGTCTTTGAAGGTCACCACGCGTACCTGCTTGACGAACCGCGCCGGCCGGTACATGTCCCAGACCCAGGCGTCGGACAGCCGCAGCTCGAAGTACACCTCGCCGTCGGCGTTGCGGGGCACCATCTCCACGCTGTTGGCCAGGTAGAAGCGCCGTTCGGTTTCCACTACGTAGCTGAACTGGCCGACGATGTCCTTGTATTCGCGGTAGAGCGAGAGCTCCATCTCGGTTTCGTACTTTTCGAGATCTTCCGCACTCATCTGTCCTGCTGTCCTTCGCGTTCGGTTACCGCCATCTTTCCTCACCCCATTCCGTCGCGCTGCCTCGGCTCCGTATCCCATGGATCCGACAGCCCGTCAGTGACCACCACCTCGGTGCGGTCGCCGGCCCGCCGCACATTGACGAAGGAGTAGCGGTGCTGGGCGCACGGGCCCAGTTCGGCCAGGGCGGCGGTGTGCATCGGGGTGCAGTACCCCTTGTGAACGGCGAAGCCGTAGCCGGGATGGTCGGCGTCCATCGCCACCATCAACCGGTCCCGGCTGACTTTTGCCAGCACACTGGCCGCGGCGATGCAGGCGGCGGCCGCGTCCCCACCGACGACCGGCAACGACGGCATCGGCAAACCGGGCACCCGGAATCCGTCGCTGAGCACGTAGCCGGGGCGCACCGACAGACCGGCCACCGCGCGCCGCATGCCTTCGATGTTGGCGACATGCACGCCGCGCCGGTCGACTTCGACCGACGGGATGAACACCACGTGATAGGCCAGCGCGTAGCGACGGATCAGCGGGAACAGCTTCTCCCGAGCCTTCTCGGTGAGCTTTTTCGAATCATCAAGCGCAGCAAGACTTTCCAGTCGATTCGGGCTGAGCACACAGGCGGCCACCACCAACGGTCCCGCGCAGGCGCCCCGGCCGACCTCGTCCACCCCCGCCACCGGGCCCAGACCGTTGCGATGCAGCGTGGACTCCAGGGTGCGCAACCCCGACGATCTACGGATCACCGTCCGCGGCGGCCACGTGGTGGCCACGGCTACTGCCCTTGCTGTGGGTTCGTCGAACCCACTCCGCCCCATCGTGTCGGCGGCCAGACGATGAATCTGGCCTTGCCGATGACGTTGGCCACCGGCACCGTCCCCGACATCGGATCCCCGGTGCACAGAATGCCTTTGAGCGCGTCGGCCGGGACGCTGGTGCAGTGTGCACGCGAGTCGGCCGAATGCGTGCGGTTGTCCCCCATCACCCACAGCCGCCCGGCCGGGACGGTGACCGGCCCGAATTCGCTGCCCAGGCACGGGTATACCGACGGGTCGGCCATCATCGTCGACGGATTCAGGTAGGGCTCCTTGAGCGGCTTGCCGTTGACGGTCAGGCCGGTGTCGGCCCGGCATTGCACCGTCTGCCCGCCGACCGCGATCACCCGCTTCACCAAATCGTTTTCGTCGGGCGGCACAAACCCGATGAATGACAACGTGTTCTGCAGCCAGCGCAGCGCGGTGTTGGGCGACCGGATCGATTTGTATCCGACATTCCAGGATGGCGGCCCCTTGAAGACGACGACGTCGCCGGGATGAGGCGAGCCGAAGCGAAAGCTCAGTTTGTCGACCATGATCCGGTCGCCGACGCATCCGGCGCAGCCGTGCAGCGTGGGCTCCATCGATTCCGACGGGATCAGGTACGGACGCGCGATGAACGTCAACATCACGTAGTAGAGCAGTATCGCGGTGATCGCCAGCACCGCCAGCTCGCGCAGGGCGGACTTCTTCTTGGGTTCCGCCTCGTCCTTGTCGGATTCCGGGTCGGATTCCGGGTCGGATTCCGGGTCGGATTCCGGCCCCGGTTCCGGCACGGCCGTCGATTCGGCCGCATCCTCGGCGGGCGTGTCCGGAGTGCGCGTAGAGACCTTCGGCTCCAACTGACCAGGCTCGGACTGGGGCTCGGGTGAGTCCGTGGAATCCGTCACGAGATCAGCGTAGCCAGCGCAGGTTGTGCGTTTGTAAAGCGTCTTCTCAAAGAAATGAGCAAGCCGCAGCGGCCGCCGGGACGCACGCGGTCAGCGCTTTTCCTTGATCTTGGCCTTCTTGCCACGCAGTTCACGCAGGTAGTAGAGCTTCGCGCGGCGGACATCGCCACGGGTCACCACCTCGACGTGGTCGATGTTCGGCGAGTGCACCGGGAACGTCCGCTCGACGCCCACGCCGTAGCTCTCTTTGCGCACCGTGAAGGTCTCGCGGATGCCACCGCCCTGCCGGCGGATCACCACACCCTTGAACACCTGGACGCGCTCCTTTGCGCCCTCGATGACCTTGACGTGCACGTTGATGGTGTCGCCCGGGTTGAAGGCCGGGATGTCGTCGCGCAGCGACGCCTGGTCAACGAAGTCCAGCCTGTTCATGTGAGAGACACTTCCTTGCGGTCACGGCGTGCGGAAACAGCCCGCACGCAGGGGTGGTCGGTAAGCCGATTGGGGCTTCGGGTGGTATCTCGCAGCCGGCGGAAAGTGGCCCGGACGGCCGATAGCCGCTGGAGACAACTGGTCAATTGTGCCAGACACCCCGCATGCATTGAAAATCACATGTAAACGCTGTGATTCATGCGGCCCTGAAGGCGCTGGTGAGTGGTACATATGACTGGGGTCAACACACGCTGGTCACTACCCGAACTCGAAGACGCCCGGGCAGATTGCGCAACGGCCGCCCACACGGATATGCACACGTCGGAGAACTGGGAGAAGCAAGATGCGTGTTCGCCCGCTCACCGCTCTCGCCGCCATCGCGGCGGTGACGCTGGTGCTTGCCGGGTGCGACGAGGCACAGCTCGCGGTGAAAACCCAGACGAAGGTATCCACCAAGTCCGACACCCCCGATCACCAGCCACAACTCATCCAGCTGCTGCTGGACACCAGCGACGCGCCCCGGGCGCCGGTCGCCGCGTTCAACGGCCTGCAGGCCCGCATCCAGCAGGCGACGGAGCAGGCCGCCGCCAGCGGGGCCACCCTGTCGGTGGGGATCCTGGACCGCAAGACCCACGAGCTGATCTCCAACGGCAACAGCCAGATCATCGGTACCGCGTCGGTGGCCAAGCTGTTCATCGCCGACGACCTGCTCCTGCAGGAGGCCCAGGGCCGGACCAAGCTGTCCGCGGAGGACCGTCAGGCCCTGGACGCCATGTTGCAGTCGTCCGATGACGGCGCCGCCGAGCGGTTCTGGGGCCAGGACGGCGGCAGCGACATCATCAACCAGGTCGCGAACCGCTACGGGCTGTCGTCCACCACTCCGCCGTCCGACGGACGCTGGTGGAACACGATGAGCTCGCTGACCGACCTGATCCACTACTACGACAAATTGCTCGACGCGACCGGCGGGCTGCCCGCGGACCGGGCCAAGATCATCGTCAACGATCTCGCCCAGTCGACGCCCAACGGCATCGACGGCTACCCGCAGCGATTCGGCATCCCGGATGGGTTGTTCGCGGAACCGGTCGCGGTCAAGCAGGGCTGGATGTGCTGCATCGGCACCGAGTGGATGCACCTGTCCACCGGTGTGGTGGGCGCGGATCGCCGCTACATCGTGGTGGTCGAGTCGCTGCAGTCCTCCGACGACGCCACGGCGCGCGACACGATCACCGCGGCCGTCAAGACGATGTTCCCCAACGGCAGAATCGGCGTCGCGAGCTTCTAGTCGCGCGGGCCGAGATCGGGCCGACGCTCGCGGGTGCGTTGCAGCGAAACCTCGCGGCGCCAGGCGGCGATGCGCGCGTGGTCCCCGGAGAGCAGCACGTCGGGAACCTCGAGGCCCCGCCAGCTCGGCGGCCGGGTGTAGCTGGGGCCCTCCAGCAGGCCGTTGAGAACCGGCGAGTGTGAATCGTCGTGTATCGACGCTGGATTGCCCAGCACACCGGCCAGCAGCCGCAGCACCGCCTCGATCATCACGAGGGCCGCGGCTTCCCCGCCGGGCAGCACGTAGTCGCCGATCGAGACTTCTTCGACGCGCATCCGCCGGCCGGCATCCTCGATGACGCGCTGGTCGATGCCCTCGTAGCGGCCGCAGGCGAAGGCGAGGTGCTTTTCGGCGCTCCAGCGCTGGGCGGTGGCCTGATTGAACAGCGACCCGGCGGGCGTCGGAACGACCAATAGGGTTTCATCCGAACAGGTTTCGTCCAGTGCCTCACCCCAGACCGGGGCCTTCATCACCATGCCGGGGCCGCCACCATAGGGCGAGTCGTCCACCGAGCGATGCACGTCGTGTGTCCAGCGCCGCAGATCGTGCACCTGCAGGTCGACCAGACCCGACTCGATTGCCTTGCCGGGCAACGATTGCCGCAGTGCATCCAGGTAGGCCGGAAAGATCGTGATGACGTCGATGCGCACCGTCACTCCAGATCCAGCAGGCCCTCAGGCGGATCGATTTCGACCAGCTGATCGTCCAGCGACACCGACGTGACAATTGCATTCACGAACGGCACCAACACTTCCCGGGTCTCGGCGCCTTCGGTCCGGTGCACCGCCAGCAACTCCCCGGCCGCAGTGTGCAGCACCTCCGCGACGACCCCGACGACTTCCCCGGCCGTGGTGCGCACCTGCAGACCTTCGAGCTGATGGTCGTAGTAGGTGTCTTCCTCGTCGATCGGCGGCAGGTCATCGGAGTCGACCACGAACAGGTTGCCGCGCAACGAATCCGCGGTGTCGCGGTCGTTGACTCCGGCCAGCCGTACCAGCAACCGTCCGCCGTGTTCGCGCACGGCATCGACAACGTAGCTGCGAGCTTCGCCGCGGCCACGAGAAGGCTTGGCGCGCAACGTAGTACCCGCAGCAAAGCGTTCGGCGGGGTCGTCGGTGTGGACTTCCACGACCACCTCGCCGGAGATGCCGTGCGACTTCACGACCCGTCCGACGAGCAGCTCCATGAGCGCCCCGGCCTACTGGTCGGTGTCCACCACGTCGACGCGGATACCGCGGCCGCCGATGCCGGCAACCAGGGTGCGCAGCGCGGTCGCGGTGCGTCCCCCGCGCCCGATCACCTTGCCCAGATCGTCGGGGTGCACGTGCACTTCCACAGTGCGCCCACGCCGGCTGGTCACGAGGTCCACCCGGACATCGTCAGGGTTGTCCACGATGCCGCGGACCAAATGCTCGACAGCGTCGACGACGACCGTACTCATAGCGCTGGGTCAGCTTTCCGTCGAAGAGTTGCTCGGTTCGGCCGGCGCGTCCGCGGCGGGCGCCTCGGCGGCCGGAGCCTCGGCCTCAGCAGCCGGAGCTTCGGCCTCGGCGGGTGCGGCTGCTGCCTCGTCGGCCTTGGCGGCCTTCTTGGCCGGGGCCTTCTTCTTCGGCTTGGTGGCCTCGGTGGTCGGTCCGCCGTCGGCCTCGGCCAGCGCGGCGTTGAACAGCTCCAGCTTGCTGGGCTTGGGCGGGGCGACCTGCAGGCTGCCCTCCGCGCCCGGCAGACCCTTGAACTTCTGCCAGTCGCCGGTGATCTTCAGCAGCTTGAGGACGGGTTCGGTCGGCTGCGCGCCGACGGAGAGCCAGTACTGGGCGCGCTCCGAGTTGATCTCGATCAGGCTCGGGTCTTCCTTGGGGTGGTACCGGCCGATCACCTCGATCGAGCGGCCGTCGCGGCGGTTGCGCGCGTCGGCGACGGCGATGCGGTACTGGGGATTGCGGATCTTGCCAAGCCGAGTGAGCTTGATCTTCACAGCCATGGTTAAGCGATTCTCCTGGGTGTCACGCTGCAATTCAGCGACCCGGGCGGGATGCCGGGGTCCGGTTTTGCCTCGCGTGTATGACCGCCGAACAAGCACCCCGGCAACGGGGCGGGTCGCGCGGCGGACAGCCGCTTATTGTGCCAGAACGAGGGGCCCGGGCAGAAATTGCGGTCGGTCGGTGTGCTTCGAACACGGTTGCCGGCGCGGGTGTGCCTACATGATCTTTTGGAAGACCTTCGTCTCGACACGCCGCGACATCCGCCAACCTTGGTCGGTGCGTACGAACTCGTCGTCGTACCAAAGCCCGCAGAACATCACCTGGTCCCCCGGTTTGCCCGAGCCGTCGGGGAAGACCATCGGGTTGAAGCAGATCACCCGCGAGGTGGCCTTGTCGCCGTCGATCTGCACCGAGAAGTTCCCGAGCATGTGGGCATAGACCGGAAACCCCGGCAGCACCTCGGACAGCCACTTCTTGACCTCGGGAAACTGACCTTCGATTCCGCCCAGGGCGGTGTAGTCGATGTAGGCATCTTCGGTGAAAACGTTGTCCAAATCGTCGAATCGCCGCTGATCGATGGCGGTGGAGTAGTCCACCATCAGCTGCTGGATCTCCAGACGGTCGGAAATTTCGGCCAGGCTCAACATGCATCGATTGAACACCCGGGCCGCGGCCACTGCCGAGGCGACCGGTCCGTGGTGCCACCTACCCGCCAGTTGTCTTGTGCGTCAGCGGAATTCGGCGTTCACCGCGGCCGGTGTGCTGCGGAAGCTGATGGCCAACCGGTTGTAGGTGTTCATCAACCCGATCGCCAGCGTGAGGTCGACCAGTTCCTTGTCGTCGAAGTGCGCCGACACCGCCGCATAGGCGCTGTCGGGTGCACCGGTGCGCGAAATGCGTGTGACGGTCTCGGCCCAGGCCAGTGCGGCGCGCTCCCGGGTGCCGAACAACTCCCCCGCCTCCTCCCACACCGGAACCAGAGCGATCTTGTCGTTGGAAACGCCCAGATCGCGCAGCTCCCGCGAATGCATGTCAATGCAGTACGCGCAGCCGTTGATCAGCGAAACCCGTAGGTAGACGAGGGTCAGCAGCTCGGGCGGCAATCCCGACTGGCTCACGTAGACGTGGACGCCACCCAGTGCCCGCACCCCCCGCGGGGCCACCGCCGTGTAGTCGATTCGTTGAGTCACACCTTCGATTCAACACCGGTCACCCGGGCAGGGACAGGCCCGAAATATCCCTACCGCGCAAAACCCGGAGGGGGGAATAATCCCTGCTATGAGGGCAGGGATTGCCTGCTTAGCAACGACGGCACTGATGTGGGCGGCCTTCGGTGTACCCCGACCGGCCGACGCCGCTCCGGGCAGCTGCGCACCGGGCAGCGCGTGTCAGCGCTGGTGTCCCGGCGACCCCGACCCCGCGGGCCGGCCCGTCCCGTGGGACCCGAACATCTGTCACGACTTCTACTGGGACTACGCGGGCGTCCACGACACCGGCACCGGAGTCTTCTACTCCTGGTCGTCGCTGCCCTTCAAGCAACCGCCCCCGCCGGGGCCGGTGCCCACCCAGACGTCGTACCTCCCGTTGCCGCCGCTGCCGTTCTGCCCGGTTCCGCCGTGGTGTCCGTGAGGCAACGGACCGCGCGCGGGACCGGAAGTTAAACTCTGCGGCCATGCGGAAACTCATGGCCGCAGCTGCTGCGCTGCTTACCGTCGCCGCCGTCACTGCCGCCCCGTCCCGTGCCGACGACATGCAGCCGGCCGGCTCGGTGCCGATCCCCGACGGACCCGCCCAGACCTGGATTCTGGCCGACCTGGACAGCGGTCAGGTGCTGGCGGCTCGCGACCAGTTCGTGGCTCACCCGCCCGCGAGCACCATCAAGGTGCTGCTGGCGCTGGTGGTTCTGGACCAGGTGAACCTGGACTCCACCGTGGTCGCCGACGTCGCCGACACCCAGGTCGAGTGCAACTGTGTCGGCATCAAGCCCGGCCACACCTACACCGCGCGGCAACTGCTCGACGGGCTTCTGCTGGTATCGGGCAACGACGCGGCCAACACCCTCGCGCACCTGATGGGCGGCCCGGAGGTCACCGTGGCCAAGATGAACGCCAAGGCCGCCTCGCTGGGCGCGACCAGCACCCACGCGGCGACCCCGTCCGGACTCGACGGGCCCGGCGGTTCGGGCGCCTCGACCGCACACGACCTGGCAGTCATCTTCCGCGCCGCGATGGCCAACCCGACATTCGCCCACATCACCGCCGAACCGTCGGCGATGTTCCCGACCGATACCGGCGAACAGCCGATCACCAACCAGGACGAGTTGCTCACCCGCTATCCGGGTGCCATCGGCGGTAAGACCGGATTCACCAACGCGGCGCGCAAGACCTTCGTCGGCGCCGCGGGCCGCGGTGGCCGCCGCTTGGTGGTCGCGATGATGTACGGGATGGTGCAACCGGGGGGACCGACGTATTGGGACCAGGCGGGCAGCCTGTTCGACTGGGGTTTCGCGCTCAATCCGTCGTCGAACATCGGTTCACTTTAACTGTCCGGGTTCGAGACCAGGCCGGTAAAGAGCTTGGACAGCAACGCAATTCGTTGTTCTTCGATGTAGGGCTCCGGGAAGATTCCGCGCACGATCGCCGCACCGTCGAAGACGTTGGTCAACAGCGCCACCAACGCCGGGAACGTTTCCGATTCGATGGCCTCCGCGCCGGGCAGTGCTCGAGCGGCGTCGAGGATCTTGGCGGTGTACTGCGCCATGACCTCGCGGAGATGCGCGTTGAGTTTGTCGTCGGTGCGTGCGGCGATCATCAGCTCGTAGAGCACCGCGTTGGTGGAGCCGCCGGTGATGTCGCGCAGGATCGTCAGCGCCGCCTCCAGCACCGGCCGGTCGGCGGGGATCTGGGCGACCTGCTTGGTGAACGACTCCACCTGGCGGCGCAGCACTTCGGATGCCGTCGCGGCCATGAAGTCGCTCATCGTCTCGAAGTGACGGAACAGCGCACCCACCGACACTCCGGCGCGCTTGGTGATCACGGCCGCCGACGCCCGGGCGTAGCCGACCTCGATGATGCTGGCGATGGACGCCTCGAGCAGGCGCCCGACGGTTTCCTCGCGCCGCTGCTGCTGGGTTCGGGCCATCCCGGTCAGACCAATGCAGCCGCTTGCCGCGTGCGCTGGCCTGCCCGCAGGTAGCGGCCCGACTTCACGGTCTGGCCGTAACCCTCGCGGAATTCGCCGGCACGGAAGACGACGGCGCCGCCCACACCGGTCGCGACCACGGCCGCGTCGTTGCGATTGACCATGCGCCGCAGGCCGCCGTAGAACGGGACCTCTTCCTCGTGGTAGCTCTCGACCTCGTCGTTCAGGCCGGCCGGGTCGATGACCACGAAGTCAGCGCGGTCACCCTGACGCAGGGTGCCGGCATCGATGCCGAACCACTCCGCCAGTTCGCCGGTCAGCCGGTGCACGGCCCGTTCGGTGGTGATGAACGGCGCGCCGGCCCGGTAAGCGTCCCGGGCGCGCTTGAGCAGCTTGATCGGGAAGTTGTAGAAGGCCATGTTGCGCAGGTGCGCACCGGCGTCCGAGAAGCCCATGTGCACGCTGTCCTCGTTGGCCAGCGCGTTGAGCAGCTTGGGCCGGTGGTTGGCGACGATGGTCGTCCACCGCACGTTGCGTTCCCCGTTGTCGACGAGCACGTCCAGGAACGCATCGAGCGGATGCAGTCCGCGCTCGTCGGCGATGGCGCCAAAGCTCTTGCCGATCAACGACGTGTCGGGGCATTCGACGATCACCGCGTCGTGGAAGTCGCGGTGCCACAGCGAAGGCCCGAGCTTGATGCGGTCGAACTCCTTGCGAAACTCCCGACGGTAGCTTTCGTCGGCCAGCAATTCGTTGCGCTGCAACTGATCACGCAGATGCAAGGCGGCGGTGCCGGCGCCGAACTCCTCGAAGACCGGCAGATCGATGCCGTCGGAATACAACTCGAACGGCACCGGCAGGTGCTGGAACCGCACGCTCGAGCCGAATAGTTTGTTCATCAGCCGAACGCCAGGACCGAAGACGTAGACGGCCAGCGGATTGGACTTGGCGTCCGCGGAGACCAGCAGACTCATCCGTACGCCCTTGCGGCGGCCGAAGATTCGGCTGCTGGCCAGGAAGAACAGCACCGCCGTGGCGGCGTTGTCGACATCGGGTGCGCTCTGCAACATCCGACCGCGCTTGCGCAGCACCTTGATCAGCTTGCGACGCTCGCGCCAGGTCGCGAAGGTAGACGGCAACGCGCGCGACCGGAAGCGGTCGCCGTCGAGCTTGTCGATCGCCGCGTCCATGCCGGACATGCCGAGCATCCCGGCGTCGAGCGCCTCGTCGAGCAGCGTCGCCATCTTCTGCAGTTCGGCATCGGTGGGGGTGACGGAGGCGTCGGTGGCCCGGTCCAGTCCGAGCACCGTGGCGCGCAGATCCGAATGCCCAAGCAGCGAACTGACATTCGGCCCCAGCGGCAGTGTGTCGAGGGCCGCGACGTACTCCGCCGCGGTGGTCCAGGTTCGGTTGTTTTCCAGCGCTCCGAGGACGTAGTTGCGCGGCACCGCCTCGACCCGGCTGAACAGGTCGGCTGCATCCTCGGAGTCGGCGTAAACCGTCGATAGCGAACACATGCCCAGCAGCACGGTGGTGACCCCGTGGCGCACCGACTCGCGCAGTCCCGGGTCCAGCAGCACCTCGGCGTCGTAGTGGGTGTGCACGTCGATGAAGCCGGGCACCACCCACTTGCCGGCCGCGTCGATGATCTCGGGGCAATCCGTCTCGTCGAGCGGCCCGGACGACACGGTGGCCACCACGCCGTCGCGGATACCCAGCGTGCGGGTATGCGGCGCGCTGCCGGTTCCGTCGAACCACAATCCGTCACGGATGATCACGTCGTAGGTCACTGTCGCCTCCCGGCTACTCGATTGCGGCGAACCTATCATAGATAGTGAGTGCTCGCAATCTTTTCCTCCCTTGATCGACTCCGCAGTTCAACGCCCCGGTGTGGCCGGCGCGGCGGGTTGCGTGGCGGCGCTGGAGGACGTGGGGCCGCCGTTTTCCGGGACGCTGACCGGATCCGGCACGTAGACATTGGGCGGGGTGTCGGCAGCCCGGCCCAGCTTGGCGGGGACCCGCACGACCGATCCCCGCTGCCCGCACTCGTCGGTCTGCACCACCAGCTCCATCTCGCCGACGAGATCGGTCTGCGGGGTGGGCCGCAGCACCAGCGTCTGCACGGTGGTCTGCGATTTCGCGATGCCACTGGGTCCCACGCACGCAAAAGGCACCACTTCCGGACGCGACTGCCACTGCCCGTCGTCGAACCGGAACACCACCGGACGCCCGCCCGCCGACGCCAGCTGGGTGTGGTCCTTGTCGTCGAGCGGTATCGCGGCGGCCGAACAATACGTGGGCGTGCACGACGAGCGGAACGCCCACCACGTGGTCACGTCCGGCGGTTGCGGGCTGGGCGTGTAATCGAAGGTCTCCTTGGACCGTTCGACCTCCAGGCGGTAGGTGCCGTCCAGCGCGGCGGGCGGACCGGACGCGGCGCTGGGCGGTGGCAGCGCCGCGGCCACGGTGCGGCTATTCGACGGGACGTTGGCCGCCCGCGCGGCGGTCGATTCCATCTTGCGGCCGGTGATGATGCCGAAGGCGAACAGGCCGATCAGCACCGCGACCGCGGCCGCGCCCACCACGATCTTGCGGGGCCGCCGCCTGGTCGGCACATTGACGGGCGCCTCCGCCGCGGCATCGGTTGCGGTGCCCGCCGCGTCGTCGTCCTCGGGCCAGTTGTAGGCCGGGTAGTCCAGCACCAGAACGCCTTCGGGACTGCGATCACCGGTCAGGTCGCCGGCGGCCGCGCTGAGGGCGTCGGCGAACTCGCGGCACCCCTTGAACCGGTCGGCCGGCCGAGGAGCCAGCGCCCGGGCGAACACACCGTCCAGGCGCGCCAGCTCGGGACGCTGATCGCTGAGCTTTGGCGGCGCGCCGCTCAGCACCTCGCGCAGCGCACTGGCCGCATTGAGGTACTCGGTCGGCGGCGCCCCGGTCAGCAAATGAAATGCGGTGGCAGCCAACGCATATTGGTCGGCGCGCCGGTCGATGTCGGCGCCCATCAACTGCTCGGGCGCGGCGTAGCCCACGGTGCCGGCCGCAACATGCGACCCGACGACGCCAGCGTGTTCGCCGAGTTGCCGCGCGACCCCGAAGTCGCCCAACAAGATCCGTCGTTCGCCCTCGGCCCGGCCGGTGAGCAGGATGTTGGCCGGTTTGACGTCGCGATGCAGCAGTCCACGCTGATGGGCATGATCGAGCGCCTCGGCGACCGCGCCGACGATCGCGAGCACTTCCCCGGCCGGCCACACCGCCGGAAAGCGGTCCTTGAGCAGCTGGGCGGCGCTGCTGCCTTCCACGTACTCCATCGCGATCCACAGCCGGCCGTCGAAGTCACCGCGGTCGGCCACCTCGACGATGTTCGGGTGATACAGAGTCGTCACCGTCGGGGTCTCCAGCGCAAAACGCTTCCGGAACTGGGTGTCTGCCGACAACGCCGGCGACAGGACCTTCAGCGTCTGCCAGCGCGCCGAACGAGGATCCTGAACAAGGTAGACCTCACCGGTCACCCCGGATCCCAGCTTCCGCGCGACGGTATAACCGGCAAACACCGCGCCGCTGGCCAGTGCCATCAGCAGATTCTATCCGTCGTCATGACACCCCGCTCCTGGAAGCTCAGGGACGAAACACGTTGCCGCGCAGGATCACCAGATCGGGTTGGCGCAATACGTCCGGCCCGCTGCGGGGGTCTTGGGCGTAGCACACCAGGTCCGCGGATGCGCCGTGCTCCAAACCGGGACGGCCCAGCCAGCGTCGGGCATCCCAGCACGCGGCGCCCAGCGCGTCGGTGGCGCTCATCCCAATGCCCTTGAGGGCTTCGATCTCGTCGACGATGCGGCCGTGCGCGATCATCGTGCCGGCATCACTTCCGGCGTAAATCGGCACGCCGGCGTCCACGGCCGCCGCGATCCGTTCGGGGCAGCGCGCATACAGCTCGCGCATGTGGGCCGCGTAGGTCGGGTAGCGCTTGGCGGCGTCGGCGATGCCCGGGAAGTTGTCGATGATGTTGATCATCGTGGGCACCAACACCGTTTGGTGCTCGAGCATCAGCGCGATGGTGTCGTCGTCCAGGCCGGTGCCGTGTTCGATGCAGTCGATGCCGGCCTTGATCAGCCCGGGCATCGCCTCGTTGCTGAAGACGTGGGCGGTGACGCGCGCGCCGTGGGCGTGCGCGGTGTCGATCGCGGCCTTGAGCACGTCGTCGGACCACAGCGGCGCGAGATCGCCGACGCTGCGGTCGATCCAGTCGCCGACGAGTTTGATCCAGCCGTCGCCGCGCTGGGCCTCCTGCGCCACCGCGTGCGGCAGCTCGGACTCGTCTTCGAGCTCAACTGAGAAGCCGGCCTGATATCGCTTGGGCCGGGCCAGATGCTTACCGGCGCGGATGAGGCGGGGCAAATCGTCGCGGTCGTCGAGGCTGCGCGTGTCGGTCGGCGAGCCGCAGTCGCGCAGCAGCAGCGCACCGACCTCGCGTTCGGCCTCGGCCTGAACGATCGCCTCGTCCAGGGGAATCTCGCCGTGATGGCCCAGGCCGACATGGCAGTGCGCGTCCACCAGCCCCGGCAGCACCCAACCCCCGTCGAAGACGGTGTCGGCCCCGGCAACTCGTTCGGTGCTGAGGTGGCCGTCGACGATCCACAGATCGATCTCGGTGTCGTCGGGCAGCCCGCGACCTCGCACGTGCAGGGGCACCGTGCGGCTACTTTCTTCCGGTCCGATGGTGACGACCCGCTTCGCCCGACTCCGCCGCGCTCGCGATCGTCACGGTCGCGCTCGCGATCGTCACGGTCGCGCTCGCGATCGTCACGGCTTGCCCGGGAACTTCAGCTTGGACAGATCGAAGTCGGCCAGCCCGGGCGGCAGCTCGTTGAGGCCCTCCGGCATCTGCGACAGGTCGGGGAATCCGGCGGGCATCCCCGGCAGGCCGGCGCCCAGCGGGTTACGGACCTTCGGCGGCGTCGGCCCCCGTCCGCCCTTCTTGCCCTTCTTACCCTTCGCGCCCTTGGCTTTTCGGGTTGCCGACTTGCGACCCAGCCCCGGGATACCCATGCCGCCGAGCATCGACGACATCATCTTGCGGGCCTCGAAGAAGCGGTCCACGAGCTGGTTCACTTCAGAAACGCTGACACCGGATCCATTCGCGATGCGCAGCCGGCGCGAGGCGTTGATGATCTTCGGGTCGGCGCGTTCCTGGGGCGTCATACCCCGGATGATGGCCTGCAGCCGGTCCAGTTGCCGGTCGTCGACCTCGGCCAGCGCGTCCTTCATCTGGCCGGCGCCGGGCAGCATGCCCAGCAGGTTGCCGATGGGTCCCATCTTGCGGATCGCCAGCATCTGCTCGAGGAAGTCCTCGAGCGTCAGTTCGCCGGCGCCGATCTTGGCCGCGGCGGCCTCGGCCTGCTCGGCGTCGAAGACCTGCTCGGCCTGCTCGATCAGGCTCAGCACGTCGCCCATGCCCAGGATGCGGCTGGCCATCCGGTCGGGGTGGAAGACGTCGAAGTCTTCCAGCTTCTCGCCGGTGGACGCGAAAAGGATTGGGACGCCGGTGACCTCGCGCACCGACAACGCCGCACCACCGCGGGCGTCGCCGTCGAGTTTGGTCAGCACGACGCCGGTGAAGCCGACGCCCTCGCGGAACGCCTCGGCGGTGGTGACCGCGTCCTGACCGATCATCGCGTCGAGCACGAAGATCACTTCGTCGGGGTTGACGGCGTCGCGGATGGCCGCGGCCTGGCTCATCAGCTCCTCGTCGATGCCCAGCCGGCCGGCGGTGTCGACGATGACGATGTCGTGGTGCTTGGCGCGGGCTTCGGCGAGGCCGGCGGCCGCGACGGCCACCGGGTCACCGGGACCGGACTCCGGGGACTCCCCCGGATGCGGCGCGAACACCGGAACCCCGGCGCGCTCACCGGTGACTTGCAGCTGGTTGACGGCGGCGGGGCGCTGCAGGTCGCAGGCCACCAGCAGCGGCGTGTGCCCCTGACCGCGCAGCCATGCGGCCAGCTTCCCGGCCAGCGTGGTCTTACCGGAACCCTGCAGACCGGCGAGCATGATCACCGTCGGCGGCGTCTTCGCAAACGCCAGCTTGCGGGTCTGGCCGCCGAGGATGCCGATCAGTTCCTCGTTGACGATCTTGACGACCTGCTGCGCCGGGTTCAGCGCACCAGAGACCTCGGCGCCGCGGGCGCGTTCCTTGATCCGGCCGACGAAGGCCCGCACCACGGGCAGTGAGACGTCGGCTTCCAGCAGCGCGAGGCGAATTTCGCGAGTGGTGGCATCGATGTCGGCGTCGGTCAGTCGACCTTTGCCGCGCAGCCCCGCCAGGGCACCGGTCAACCGGTCAGACAGCGATTCAAACACCCAGCCAGCCTAGCGGGCGCGTGCATGAGGCCGGCATCGTCACGCTGACCCGCCGCAAGGTCTTGACGGCGCGCCCCACGCCAGCAAATGTCAGCTCATGCTCGAGCTGATCGACAAGGGGCGTTGTACCGATGCGCATCCGGTCCCGTTGCTTTTCGTGCACGGCGGCTGGCATGGCGCCTGGTGCTGGGACGACGGGTTCCTGGACTACTTCGCCGACGCCGGCTATCGCGCGGTGTCGATGAGCCTGCGCGGACACGGCACCAGCCCCACCGCCAAGCCATTGCCCAAGGTGTCCATCGCCGACTACGTCGACGACGTCGCGGCGGTCGCCGGCGAGCTGGGCGGCGAGCCGGTGCTGATCGGTCATTCGGTGGGCGGCTTCGTCGTGCAGCGCTACCTCGAAGAGCACCGCGCGCCCGCGGCCGTGCTGCTCGGTTCCCTGCCCCCACAGGGCGTACTCGGGACGGCGCTGCGGGTGTGGCGCCGCCGGCCGTCGATGACGATGGAGTCCTGGAACGACCCGACGCTGCTCAAGTTCCTCGCCACCCCGGCGCTGGCACGCGAATACCTGTTCTGCGCCGACACGCCCGAGGCCGTCGTCGAATCCTGCCGGCAGCGCGCCGGGGCCGAGAGCATTCGCGCGACGATGATCGATCCGACGGTGCGCCGGGTCAGGACCCGGCGGGTGAGCACCCCGATCCTGGTTCTTGGCGCGCGCTACGACGGCTTCGTCAGCCCGCGCGCAGTACGTGCCACGGCGCGGGCCTACCGGACCGAGGCGGAATTCTTCACGATGGGTCACAACATGATGCTCGAGCCGGGCTGGGCCGACGTCGCCGCCCGGATCGACGCGTGGCTGAAATCGCGCGATTTCATGAGTCCGACGCGGCTTTCGGGATAACCTGGCTCGAGTCGTTGCGGCGCCGAAAAGCGTTGCCATGCTACATTTCACACCCGCCACCACGCCGGTTAGCATCGCGGGCCGGGACCAAAGACTTGCAATGGGCGCGACCTGATGACCGCGCGCCGGAGGGGAGCTTGTGTCGATGCAGCCGGTCAGCGCGACAGCGACCGTCGACGCTGTCAGCCGACCGCTGCGGGGCTGGCAGCGCCGCGCGTTGGTCAAGTATGTATCCGCCGAGCCGCGCGACTTCCTTGCCGTGGCGACGCCCGGATCCGGGAAGACGACGTTCGCGCTGCGGGTGATCGCCGAACTGTTGGGCAGCCGCACCGTCGAGCAGATCACCGTCGTGGTGCCCACCGAGCATCTCAAGGTGCAGTGGGCGCAGGCCGCGCAGCACTACGGGATTTTCCTGGACCCGCGATTCTCCAACACCAGCCCGCAGACCTCGCCGGACTATCACGGCGTGATGGTCACCTACGCGCAGGTCGCCGCGCATCCGACGCTGCACCGGGTGCGCACCGAGCAGCGCAAGACGCTGGTGGTGTTCGACGAAATTCACCATGGCGGCGACGCCAAGACCTGGGGTGACGCCATCCGCGAAGCGTTCGGCGACGCCACCCGCCGACTTGCCTTGACCGGTACCCCGTTTCGCAGTGACGACAGCCCCATCCCGTTCATCAACTACGAGGCGGGCCCCGACGGGATCCGGCGTTCGCAGGCCGACCACACCTACGGCTACGCCGAGGCGCTGGCCGACGGCGTGGTGCGGCCGGTGGTGTTCCTCGCCTACTCCGGACAGGCCCGCTGGCGCGACAGCGCCGGCGAAGAGCACGAGGCGCGCCTGGGCGAGCCGCTGACCGCCGAGCAGACCGCGCGGGCGTGGCGTACCGCGCTGGACCCCGCCGGCGAGTGGATGCCCGCGGTGATCACCGCCGCGGACCAACGGCTGCGTCAGCTCCGCACGCATGTCCCCGACGCCGGCGGCATGATCATCGCGTCCGACCAGACCGCCGCCCGCGCCTACGCCAAGCTGCTGACGACGCTGACCGGTGAAGCCCCGACGTTGGTGCTCTCCGATGATCCCGGCTCGTCGGCGCGCATCAGCGAATTCTCCGAAAGCACCAGTCGCTGGCTGGTCGCGGTGCGCATGGTGTCCGAGGGCGTCGACGTCCCGCGGCTCTCGGTCGGAATCTATGCCACCAGCGCCTCCACGCCGCTGTTCTTCGCCCAGGCCATCGGCCGGTTCGTGCGATCTCGCCGCCCCGGCGAAAGCGCGAGCATCTTCGTGCCGTCGGTGCCCAACCTGCTGATGCTGGCCAGCGAGCTGGAGGCGCAGCGCAACCACGTGCTCGGCGAACCGCACCGCGAATCCCTCGACGACCCGCTCGACGCCGATCCCGCCGTCAAGGAACAGAACGAAAAGACAGACCCGGACAAGGGATTCATCTCCCTGGGCGCCGACGCGGAGCTGGACCAGGTCATCTTCGACGGCTCCTCGTTCGGCACCGCGGCGCCCGCGGGCAGCGACGAGGAGGCCGACTACCTGGGCATCCCGGGACTGCTCGACGCCACCCAGATGCGGGCGCTGCTGCACCGCCGCCAGGACGAGCAACTGCAGAAGCGGGCCGCGTCCGGGCAAGCGGCACCAATGCCGTCGGGCTCCGGGACCATGCACGGCCAGCTGCGCGAATTGCGCCGCGAACTCAACTCGCTGGTGTCGGTGGCGCATCACCGCACCGGCAAGCCGCACGGCTGGATTCACAATGAACTACGCCGCCGCTGTGGTGGCCCGCCGATCGCCGCCGCCACCCGCGATCAGCTTCAGGACCGCATTGTGGCGTTGCGCCAACTGAATTCCGAGCTGACCTAGGGAGTCAATCGGCGACGGGTTCGTCCGACACCGCGTGCGCGGTGGCGCCCAACACGGCCAGCAGCTGCTTCTCCACCTCGGCCCGCGCGGTCGAACTGTAGTCCCCGTCGGACTCGCTGGCCGCCGCCGAGCCCCCGGTGCCGGAGGGCATCGTCACGCAGAACACGTCGGCGGCCGTCGATCCAAACGTATTGACTTTGGCCCAGGCGATGTCGGCCCCGGCCCGCTCGAGTCCCTGCGCCAGCAGCGCCAGCAGCCCGAGCCGGTCCATGGCGCGCACCTCGACGACGAGGTGCTCGGGCGCGGCGGCATCGAGCCACAGGACGCGGGGCGGCGCGGTGGAGCGGGTCAGCGGCGCCCCCGCCTGCACCTCGCCGGCCCGGGCGATCGCCGCGTTGGCGGCGTCGGTGTCGCGCTTGGCCAGCGCGCCCAGCACGTCGACGTCGCCTCCCAGGGCGCCGACGAACTGCTGGCGCAGCAGTCCCGGGTCAGGCGGGGAACCGAACACCGGCGACACCACGAACTCGGTGACGGCGACGCCCTCGTGGACGTTGATCGTCGCGGAGTGGATCCGCAGCGAGTTCAGCGCCAGCACCGCCGCGGCCTTGGACATCAGGCCCCGCTGGTCCGGCGCCACCATCACCGCGTTGAGGCGCTCGCGCTCCCCCGGCGTCATCTCGACATGCACCCCGTGGTCGGCGGCCAGCGAAAGATAGTGCGGCGCAGTCGGTTCGGCCTGCGGCAGCGGCTCCCCGGCCATCACCAGGCGGCAGCGGCGCACCAGCTCGTCCATCAGGGAGGCTTTCCAGTCGCTCCACACCCCCGGGCCGGTGGCCTTCGAATCGGCCTCGGCCAGCGCATGCAGCAGCTCGAGCAACTGCAGATCCCCGCCCATCGCGTCGGTCACGGATTCGATGGTCAGCGGGTCGTTGAGGTCGCGCCGGGTGGCCGCGATCGGCAGCAGCAGATGGTGGCGCACCATGCCCGACAGCGTCTCGATGTCACGCGGCGAAAGCCCCAGCCGTTCCCCGATCGGCACCACCAGATCGGCGCCGAGCACACAGTGGTCGACCCCGCGGCCCTTACCGATGTCGTGCAGCAGCGCGCCCAGCGCAAGCAGATCCGAGCGCGCGACGCGGGTGGTCAGCGGCGCCGCGTTCACGGCCGTCTCCACGATGTGACGGTCCACCGTCCACACGTGCGAGACATCGCGCGGCGGAAGGTCACGCACAGCGTCCCATTCGGGAAAAAGCTTGCTCCACAAGCCAGTTCGGTCCAGTGCCTCGATCGTGTTCACCATCGTTGGGCCGGCCAGCAGCACCACCAGCAGATCGTCCAGTGCCTCGCGCGGCCACGGCGTCGGCAAGTCGGGAACGCTAGCGGCCAACCGGCTCAGGGTGGCAGCCCCGATGGGTAAGCCGGTGTCGGCGGATGCGGCCGCGATCCGAAGCACCAGCCCCGGATCGCTCTCGGGCCGAGCCTCGCGCGCCAGCACGATCTCGCCGTCGTACTCGACCACACCCTCGTCCAGCGGGCGCCGCTTGGGGCGCCGCACCAACGCCGCGATACCGCGGCGCGGCAGCGCGTTCTGCGCGGTGCGCAACCCGGTCTCGGCATGGTAGGCGATGGTGCGCCCGGCGCCAGAAAGCGTGCGCGCCAAGCTGAATCGGTCACCGACATGCAGCGCGGCGCTAATCTCGTCGGCGAACTGCGCCAGCAGTTGGTCGCGCCCGCGGCCCGACACCCGATGGAGTTCGGTCCGCACGTCGAGCAGGGTCAGATACGCCTCGTCCAGCGAGCCGCCGGGGATCTCGGGACGATTCATGCCGCGGCGGTCGATGAGTTGGGCGACGCCCAGTGCGTCGAGCAGTTGCACGTCGCGCAGTCCGCCGCGGCCCGATTTCAGGTCGGGCTCGGCGCGCTGCGCGATGCGTCCACAGCGCTGCCAGCGGGCATCCGTCATGTCGACCAGCTCGTCCATCCGCGAGCGAATTGCGGTGCGCCACTGCTTTCGTGCGCCGCTGATCAATTCCTCTGACAGCGTTGCGTTGCCCGCGATATGACGGGCGTCCAGCAGACCCAGCGCCGCGATCAGGTCGCCGTCGGCGACACCGAGTGTGCCCGACACCGTGCGCACGCTGTGGTCCAACCGAACGTTGGCGTCCCACAACGGATACCACAGTCCGTCGGCGACCCGCCCCAGCACATCATCAGAGACGTTGTCGTGCAACAACATCAAGTCGAGATCGGAGTAGGGCAACAGCTCGCGACGGCCCAGCCCACCGACTCCGACGAGCGCAAACCCACTGCTGTCGGTGATGCCGAGTTCGGCGGCCTTGGCGGTCAGCCACGACTCGTGCAGATCCAGCCAGGCGTGCCGCAGTTCGGCTGCGTGCAAGGAGCCGCCGTCGGACAATAACGTACGCCGCGCAGCGGCTAGATCGCTTGCTCCGGAAGCGATCTCTGGCTGCGCGGCGTTCGTCCCAGATCCCGGGTCGGGCTCGTTCGGTTTCATAACCTCCCGGCCCGCCCGGGCTGGATCGTCAACGTGGGGCTAGCGTCATATCGCATCGGTCCCGCGCTCACCGGTGCGCACTCGCACGATGGTTTCCACGGGGCTGACCCACACCTTGCCGTCACCGATCTTGCCGGTGCGCGCGGCCCGGACGATGCTGTCCACCACCTTGTCGACGATGGAGTCGTCGACAACGACCTCGATCCGGACCTTCGGCACGAAGTCGACCGAGTATTCAGCACCGCGGTAAACCTCGGTGTGCCCCTTCTGCCGTCCGTAACCCTGGACTTCGCTGACCGTCAGCCCGAGGACGCCTGCCTCCTCCAGGGCGGTCTTGACGTCATCGAGGGTGAACGGCTTCACGATTGCGGTGACCAGCTTCATGATTGCTCTGCCTCCACTTTCTCGGACACTGCTTCGTCTCGGCCGTTAGAGCTGTCCGGCAGACTGGCATGCGGAAGAATCGAACCGGTAACTACTGCGAAATCGTAGCTGCTCTCCGCGTGCTCCGATTCATCGATACCCGCTGCCTCCGACTCGGGACTCAGACGCAGTCCGATCGTGTACTTCAGAATCAGCGCCAAGATCAGCGTGACGATCCCGGAGTAGAACAGGACGGCGAACGCGCCGACCGCCTGTCGCTCCAGCTGATCCCAGCCGCCGCCATAGAACAGACCCTTGGATACACCGGTCACACCGTTGATCGCCACGCTCTCCGGGGCGGCCAACAGACCCACCAGCAGCGTGCCTGCCAGCCCACCGACCAGGTGCACCCCGACCACGTCCAGCGAGTCGTCGAAGCCGAACTTGAACTTCAGCCCGACTGCCAGCGCACACAGCACACCGGCCACCAGACCGATGACCAAGGCACCCAGCGCATTCACCGACGAGCAGGACGGTGTGATCGCGACCAGCCCGGCGACAATGCCCGACGCCGCGCCCAGGGTCGTCGCCTTGCCGTCACGGATGCGCTCGGTGAGCAGCCAGGCCAGCATCGCCGTGGCCGTCGCGATCGTGGTCGTCATGAACGTCGCCCCGGCGGCACCGTTGGAGCTGGTGGCCGAGCCGGCGTTGAAGCCGTACCAGCCGAACCACAGCAGGCCGGCACCGAGCATCACGAAGGGCACATTGTGCGGGCGGAACAGCGTGGTGGGCCAGCCTTTGCGCTTGCCCAGCACGATCGCCAGCACCAGGCCCGCCACACCGGAGTTGATATGGACCGCGGTGCCGCCGGCGAAGTCGATCGCGTGCAGCTTGTTCGCGATCCAGCCGCCCTTCTCCGCCGCGAATCCGTCGAACGCGAAGACCCAGTGTGCGACCGGGAAGTACACGAAGGTCGCCCACAGCCCGGAGAACACCAGCCAGGCGCTGAACTTGAGGCGGTCGGACACCGCGCCCGAGATCAGCGCGACGGTGATGATCGCGAACATCAGCTGGAATGCCACGAATACGGTCGCGGGCAAGGTACCGGCCAGCGGAATGTCCGTCGCCGCAACGCCCTTGGTCGGGTCTGCGGCAACGGCGTTACCCCCGATCAGACCCTTCAGGCCCCAGTACTCGGTGGGGTCGCCATAGAAATTGGCTTTGTCAGTGCCAAACGAGACGGAATAGCCATACAGCACCCACAGAACCGTGACCACGCCCATGGCGCTGATGCTCATCATCAGCATGTTGAGCACGCTCTTGGCGCGCACCATACCGCCATAGAAGAATGCCAGGCCTGGCGTCATCAACAACACCAGCGCGGAACTCGCCAGCATCCAGGCAGTATCGCCGGTATTGGGCTGGCCCATTACTGGGAAACTCACTCGCTATCACCTCCGGTCGGCCCTGAACCAGTCATCAGACATGTGCCTGATGACCTGATCCAGAACCTTGCGCAATGGTTGTTTCCGAGTTGGGGCCGCCGTGTTTCGGCGTCATTAACGAAAGGGCCCCGATGTTAAGGGGATTCAGCCGAGCAATGCGTCCACGAATGCGGTGGTCTCGAATGGGGCCAAATCGTCGGGGCCTTCCCCGAGGCCGACCAATTTCACCGGCACGCCGAGTTCCTGCTGCACCCGGAAAACGATGCCGCCCTTGGCCGTTCCGTCCAGCTTGGTTAACACCGCACCGGTGATCTCGACGACCTCGGCAAACACCTTCGCCTGGGCCAGACCGTTTTGTCCGATCGTGGCGTCGAGGACCAGCAGCACCTCGTCGACGGCGGCGCGCCGGCTCACCACGCGCTTGACCTTGTCGAGCTCGTCCATCAGACCTTTTTTGGTGTGCAGTCGCCCGGCGGTGTCGATCAGCACCACGTCGGCGCCCGCCTCGATGCCCTTGTCGACCGCGTCGAAGGCGACCGATGCGGGGTCGGACCCTTCGGGTCCGCGCACCACTTCCGCGCCGACCCGCGAGGCCCAGGTCTGCAGCTGGTCGGCGGCCGCGGCCCGGAACGTGTCGGCCGCGCCCAGCACGACGCGCCGGCCATCGGCCACCAGCACCCGCGCCAGCTTGCCGACGGTCGTGGTTTTGCCGGTGCCGTTGACGCCGACGACCAGCAGCACCGACGGGTGGTCGTCGTGGGGCAGCGCGCGGATCGAGCGATCCATTTCGGGGTGCAGTTCGTTGATCAGCACGTCGCGCAGCACCGCCCGGGCGTCGGCCTCGGTGCGGACGTTGGTGCTGGCCAGACGGTTGCGCAGCTGGCCGACGACCGCTTCGGTGACGACCGGGCCCAGGTCGGCGATCAGCAGCGTGTCCTCGACGTCCTGCCAGGAGTCTTCGTCCAGGTCGCCGCCGCCGATCAGCCCGAGCATGCTGCGTCCGAGGGCGTTCTGCGATCGGGCCAGCCGGCCGCGCAGGCGTTCCAGCCGGCCTTCGGTCGGCGCGATCTCCTCGATCTGCGGCGCGGCCGGGGGCGCCGGCTCGGGTTCGGCGGCGGGGGCTGCCGGCGCGGGGGGTTCCGGCGCGGGCGGTTCGGGCGCGGGAGCTTCCGGTGGGGCCGGCGGCTCGGGCAGCTCGACGTCGGAGATGGTGCGCCGCGGCGCGTCGCGCGGGATGGTCGCGTCGTCGCCGACAGCGGGCAGGCCGCTGGTGTCGATGCGGTCCTGCGTCGGCGAGCTTTGGCTGAAGGTGATGCCCGACGACGCGGTGTAGCGTCCGCCGCGGTCGAGCGCGTCCGGTTCGGGCCGGGTCAGGCTGATCCGCCGGCGGCGGTACCGGACCAGCCCCAGGACCAGCGCGGTGATCAGAATCAGGGCGGCGATGACCGCGATCGCGATCCAAAGACCTTGTGACACGCTGACATTGTTTCAGGGCCACGCCGCCGAACCGACGGCGGCAGGTCGGCGCCCGCGCGTCAGGACGATGTGGCGGCGAGTTGCTGCACCTGTTGTCCGCGCATGCGCTGCGAGATCACCGCGGTAATGCCGTCGCCTTGCATGGTGACGCCGTAGAGCGCGTCGGCGACCTCCATCGTCGGCTTCTGGTGGGTGATGATCAGCAGCTGCGAACGCGCCCGCAGCAGCTCGAACAGCGAGATCAGCCGGCGCAGATTGGTGTCGTCGAGCGCGGCCTCGACCTCGTCCATGATGTAGAACGGCGACGGGCGGGCGCGGAAGATCGCCACCAGCATCGCCACCGCCGTCAACGCCTTCTCGCCACCGGACAGCAACGACAACCGGGTGACCTTCTTGCCCGGCGGCCGGGCCTCCACCTCGATGCCGGTGGTCAGCATGTCGTCCGGGTTGGTCAGTCGCAGCCGACCCTCGCCGCCGGGGAACAGCACCGTGAAGACTTCCTGGAATTCCCGCTCGACATCGACGAACGCGTCGCTGAACACCTGCAGGATACGAGCGTCGACGTCGGCGACGACGTCGAGCAGATCCTTGCGCGCGGACTTGACGTCCTCGAGCTGAGTGGACAGGAAGTTGTAGCGCTCCTCCAGCGCGGCAAACTCCTCGAGGGCCAGCGGATTGACCCGGCCCAGTTCGGCCAGCTCCCGCTCGGCCCGCTTGGCCCGCCGCTCCTGAGTGGGCCGGTCGTACGCGATCGGCGCGGGCGCGGTCACCTGTTCGCCGCGGTCGCGGGCCAACTCGAACTCGGCCATCTCCAGCTCCGAGGGCGGCAATGCGACGTCGGGCCCGTACTCGGCGATCAAATCCGGCGGGCTCATCCCGAACTGCTCGAGCACCATCTGCTCGAGCTGTTCGATGCGCAGCGCCGCCTGGGCGTTGGCCACCTCGTCGCGGTGCAGCGAATCGGTCAGCTTGGCGACCCGGGCGCCCAGCGTGTGTACCTCGTCGCGCACCGCCGTAACCGCCGTCGAGCGCGCTTCTCGTTCGGCGACCAGCTCGTCGCGGATCTGCGAGGCCGCACCCACCACCCGGCTCAGCCGCGCCGCCAGCAGTCGTCCCGAGTCGGCGACCGCCGCGGCCACCGCGGCGGCTCGCAGTCGCGCGGCGTGCGCCTGCTGAGCCCGGACCCGTGCCTCGCGTTCGGCGGCGGCGGCCCGGCGCAGCGAATCCGCCCGGCCGCGTACCGCATTGGCTCGTTCCTCGGCGGTGCGCACCGCGAGGCGGGCCTCCACCTCGACGCCGCGGGCGGTCTCGGCCGCGGCGGCGATGCGCTGACGGTCGGCGGGGTCCTCCGCGGGTGCGAGCTGGCTCTGTTGCGCGTTGCGCAGCCGGGTCTCGAGTTCGGTGACCTCTTCGACGGTTTGCGCGCGACCGGCCTCCAGCTCCTCGCGCTGGCGTAACAGCCGGTTCCATTCGTCCTCGGCGGTCCGCGCGTCCTGTCCGAGGCGGCCCAGCTGCTCGTACATCGCCGAAATCGCGGTGTCGGACTCGTTGAGCGCCGCCAGGGCCTGCTCGGCGGAGTCCTGACGGCCACGCTGCTCGGTCAGCGCACCCGAGAGTGCGGCACTCAGCTCAGCCACCTGGGTCTCGGCGGCGGCAAGCTCACTGCCGGCCTTATCGATCTCCGAGGTCAGCTCCAGCGTCGACGGCTTGCGGTCCGAGCCGCCGCTCACCCAGCCGCGACCGACCAGGTCCCCGTCGAGCGTGACCGCCCGCAGCTGCGGGCGGGCCGCCACCAGATTCAGCGCCGCCCCCAGGTCGTCGACCACCGCGACACCGGAGAGCATCGCCGCCATCGCGCCGCGTAACCGCTCCGGGGCCTCGACCAAGTCGAGCGCCCACAGCGCACCGGCCGGTAGCGGTGCGGCCGACGGGGGCTGATCGGCCGGCCAGTCCCCCAACACCAGGGCAGCGCGGCCGCCGTCGGCCTGCTTGAGCGCGGCCACCGCCGACCGGGCCGCGCTGAAATTCTCGGCGGCCAGCGCGTCGGCCGCCGACCCGAGCACGACGGCCAACGCCGCCTCATACCCCGATCGGACCTTGACCAACTTCGCGATGGTCCCGAAAAGACCTGCGCCACTGTGGTTTTGGGTGAGCCACGCCGCGCCGTCCTTGCGTTCGAGGCCCACCGAGAGCGCCTCGATGCGAGCCCGCAGCGACGCCACCCGTCGCTCGGCCTCGCGCTCACCGGCCTGCAGCTCGGCCACCCGCTCGTCGGCCAGCCGCATCGCGGCCACGGTCCGCTCGTGGTGTTCGTCCAGGCCGACCTCGCCCTGGTCCAATTCGCCGACCCGGGCCTGGACCGTCTCGAACTCCGCCCGGGTCTGCTGGGCGCGGGCGGCGCCCTGTTCGATCCGCTCGGAGAGCCGGGCGACGCTGTCGTCGATCGATTCGACGCGGGCCCGCATAGTCTCGACCTGACCGGCCAGCCGGGCCAGGCCCTCGCGTCGGTCCGCCTCGGCCCGAACGGCGGCCAGATGCGCCCGGTCGGCCTCGGTGGCCTCGCGTTCGCGCTCGGTCAGCTCGGCGCGGGCGGTCTCCAGCCGCGTCCGCGCGCGGGCCAGCTCCGCCAGCAGCTGCTGCTCGGCGGCGGCAACCTGTTCGGCCTCGGCCTCCAGCGCGTCCGGATCGGTGTCGCTGGGCGTCGCCGGCTCCAGGTCCAGGTGCTGGGCGCGTTCGCTGGCGATGCGCACGGTCGCCCCGACCCGCTCGGCCAGCGCGGACAGTCCGAACCAGGTGTGCTGGACCGACTCGGCCCGCACCGAGAGCTCGGCCAGCGCGGTCTCGTGCGCGGTCAGCTCCTCCGACGCCACGGCGAGGCGGCCGGCGGCCTCGTCGTGCTCGCGGCGCATCGTGGCCTCGGCCTCGAGAATGGCGTCGCGCTGCAGCTGACGGTTGACCAGGTCGTCGGCGGCCAGTCGCAGCCGCGCATCGCGCAGGTCGGCCTGGATGGTCTGGGCACGCCGGGCCACCTCGGCCTGGCGCCCCAACGGTTTGAGCTGGCGGCGCAGCTCGGTGGTCAGGTCGGTGAGCCGGGCCAGGTTTGCCTGCATCGCGTCGAGCTTGCGCAGCGCCTTTTCCTTGCGCTTGCGGTGCTTGAGCACGCCCGCGGCTTCCTCGATGAACGCGCGGCGGTCCTCGGGCCGGGACTGCAAAATCTCGTCGAGCTTGCCCTGGCCCACGATCACGTGCATTTCCCGGCCGATACCGGAGTCGCTGAGCAGCTCCTGGACATCCATCAAACGGCAACTGGCACCGTTGATTTCGTATTCACTGGCGCCATCGCGGAACATCCGCCGGGTGATCGAGACCTCGGAGTACTCGATTGGCAGCGCGTTGTCGGAGTTGTCGATCGTGACGGTGACCTCGGCACGGCCCAGTGGGGCCCGCGAAGAGGTGCCGGCAAAGATGACGTCTTCCATCTTGCCGCCGCGCAGCGTCTTGGCGCCCTGTTCTCCCATCACCCACGCCAGGGCGTCGACCACGTTCGACTTGCCCGAACCGTTGGGCCCGACGACGGCGGTGATGCCCGGCTCGAAGCGCAGAGTCGTCGGCGAAGCGAAGGACTTGAAGCCCTTCAGCGTCAGACTCTTGAGGTACACGGCGAGCCAGACTACCGCTCGACATGCCTCCCTCACGGTCATCAAGGGGTGTCGTGCGGGCCCAAGATCGTCCCTCTCCCACCCCCTGACGCACTGGCCACAGTGGCCACATCAGTCACGGAAAAAGGGAGGCCAGGAGGCGCATCAACGTGCGACATCAACGTTCGCCGTCAACGTTCAACATCAACGTTCGACGAAGCCCTGGAACTGCTCCTGAGGTTGCGACCAGTCGGCGACGACCTTGTCGACGCGGCCCGGTTGCGTGGGCCAGGAACGGCCGCCTTCCAGCAGGGCCAGCAGCTTCTCGCCGGACTCCCGCGGGCCCTGCGCGACCACCAGCACGCGACCGTCGGCCTGGTTGGCCGCGTAGCCGGTGAGGCCGAGTTCCAGAGCCCGGCACCGAGTCCACCAGCGAAATCCGACGCCCTGGACCGCGCCGTGCACCCAGGCGGTCAGCCGAGTGTCAGGACCCGGCATCGTCGGCCTTACTGACGACCTCGAAGTCCACCGTGGTGCCCGCCTTGAGCGTGCGCCCGACGGTGCAGACCAGGTCGATCGCCCGGTTGACGACCACCAGCAAGCGATCTCTCTCGTCGTCGGACAACCCCGACAGGTCCAGCTCGAGGGTCTCCTGCAGCCGCGGGTAAACCTCTTCGTCGCGATCGGCGTCCCCGGATACCCGGACCACCGCCTGGTAGTCGTCGCCGAGTCGGCGGGCCAGCGGCTGATCGCTGGACATCCCGCTACACGCCGCCAGCGCGATCTTCAGCAATTCCCCGGGCGTGAACACGCCGTCGACGTCCTCGGAACCGATCAGTACCTGCGCGCCCCGCGAGCTGTTGCCCGTGTAGCGGCGTGTTCCGGTGCGTTCGACCCACAATTGCGCCATGGCTTAACGAACAATCAACGACAGCAGCTTCTTCCCGAAAGATACTGCGGAAGAATCATTTTCAGACGAGACGACGACCTGGTCATCGACCCGCCGTCGCAGTTCACGCTCGAGGGCGTCCCGCAGGGTGGACGACGCGCCCGGGCATCCGTCGCAGGCACCCGCCATCCGCACGACCACATGGTGGCCCTCGACCGAGACGAGCTCGATCGATCCGCCGTGCGAACCGGCCAGGGCGCCGACCTGCCCGGCCAGCAGCTCCGCGGTGACGGCCTCCAAAGTGGTTGCCGCGCAGCAGGATTGGTCGACGTCCCAGGCGGCAGGATCCTGCAGCGCCGCGCTGAGTGCCGCCCGGACGTCGTCTCCGGCTTCGCGCCAGCTGTACCCGGCGCCGATCGTGATCAAGATGCCGCCCGGCTCCACCACCGGCTCGTCGATCACGTGGGCGTCCAGCAGCGCGCCGAGCCGGCCCGGCGCACTGCGCACCGTGCCGCGCGGTGGCAGCCGATCGGCCGCGACCACCCAGCGCAGCCGACGCGGGTCCGCGGTCGAGGTGGCGTGCAGCGGAATCATGCGCCCAGCGCGATCGCGACCGACCGGGCGGCGAATGCCGCCAGCCACGCCAGGACGAACATGTAGGACCATGCGATCACCGGCCAGCGCCAGGAGTTGGTTTCGCGGCGCATCACCGCGACCGTGGACATGCACTGCAACGCGTAGATGAAATACGCCATCAGCGCGATGACCGTCGGCGCGGTGAACACCTTGTGGCCGCCGTCGTCTTTGAGGTTGAGCAGGGCGTCGTGCGGATCGTCGGGGCTTTCGGCCGCCGCCACCTGACCCAGCGTGGACACGAACACCTCCCGCGCCGAGAACGAACCGAGCAGCGAAACGTTGATGTGCCAGCCGAATCCGAGCGGCGCGAACACCGGCCCGATCGCCTTGCCGACGTCGGCGGCGTAGCTGTGGTCCATCACGTATGCGGTCGCGTCGGTCTGCGACATGTTGGCGGTCTCGGCCGACCGGTTCGGCAGGTTGAGCAGCACCCACAGCACGACGGAGGTGAACAGGATGATCGTTCCGGCCTTGCGCAGGAACATCTTCGCCGAATCCCACATCGTGATCATCACGTTCTTGGCCGACGGGAAGCGGTACGGCGGCAGCTCCATCGTGAACGGCAGCATGTCGCTGCGCAGGATCGTCGACTTGAACACCGACGCCGCGATCAGCGCCGAGGTGCCGCCGCACACGTAGAGCGCAAACATCGCGATGCCCTGTGCGCTCAGGCCGCCCCAGTGGGTACGCGGCGACACCAGCAGTCCGACCAGCAGCGTGAACACCGGAAGGCGGGCCGAGCAGGTCATCAGCGGGGCCGTGATGATGGTCGCGATCCGGTCCTTCGACGACGGCAGCGTCCGGGTGGCCATGATCCCCGGGATCGCGCACGCAAACGACGACAGCATGGCGACGAACGCGCGCCCTTCGAGTCCGGTCGCGGCCATCACCCGGTCCATCAGGAACGCGGCGCGCGCCATGTACCCGACGTTTTCCAGCAGCGCGATCAGCAGGAACAGCAACACGATCTGTGGGATGAACTGCAACACGGTGCCCACGCCGCCGATCAGGCCCTGGCCGAGCAGCCCGCGCACCACGTAGTTGCCGACGTGATTGCTGACCAAGGTGCCCAGCCAGGTGAGCCAATTGCCGACCTGATCCTGCAGCGGCGCGGCGACGGTGAACACGACCTGGAAGAAGCAGAACATCACCGCGAAGAAGATGACGGTCCCCCACAACGGGTGCAGCACCACCGCGTCGATGCGCCGGGTGCGTCGATCGGGTTGCGGCGCAGCGTAATCCGCGGCCTTGAGCACCGAGCGGCCCCACGCGTCGATCGCGAGATCGTCGGCCGGCGGCAGCACCGGGGGCCGTTGCCAGTGGGGAAAGGTCACCAGCTGCGACCGCAAGGTGTCGATACCGATGCCGCGGTTGGCGACGACGGGGATGACCGGCACACCCAGCGCCGTCGAGAGGGCGTCGACGGAGATGCCGCCGCCGCGCGCGGTCAGCTCGTCGGTCATGCTCAGCACCAGCAGGCACGGCAGGTCCTGCCGCAGCACCTGTGCCACCAGGATGATCGACCGGTGCAGGGTGGTGGCGTCGGCGACGATGACGATCGCATCGGGCCGGCCGTCGCCGTAGACCTCCCCGCCCAGCAGGTCGGACACCACCTGCTCGTCGGGGCTGATCGGGTCCAGGCTGTAGGTGCCCGGCAAATCCTCGATGGCGACCTCGACGCCGTCGACCTTGGTGGTGCCGACGCTGCGTCCGACGGTGACGCCCGGGTAGTTACCGGTCTTGGCCCGCAATCCGGTCAGGTGGTTGAACACCGATGTCTTGCCCGCGTTGGGGCTTCCCACCAAGGCGATCCGCGCCATCCCCGCGACGGCGACGGCACCCCCGCCGTCCTCGTGGCAGGAGGTCATGCCTGGGTCCCGGGGGCCACTTCGATCAGTCGCGCCTCGCGCCGGCGCAAACACAGTTCGGTGTCTTGGACCCGGTAGATGGTCGGGTCACCCATCGGCGCCCGGCGGATCACCTCGACATCGGAAGCGGGCCGAAACCCCAACTGCCGCAACCGTCCTGCAACCGCTGTCGAGGCCGCCGGCGCCACGCCGACGATGGTTGCCCGCGCACCGGGGTTCAGCTGCGCCAGCACTGTCGGCGAACCCGAAATACCGTCTGCGTCTCGCGCTGATCTGCGCATTACCCGCCCCGAGTCCAGAGGTGCATCATCCTGGTAAGGATAACCTCAGGATGCTGAGCATAGCCTCACTTTTCGCCCAGAAAAGTCAACCGCGGGGACGCGGCTGACACCGCGGACAGTAGAACGACGAGCGGTTCATGAATTTCTCGCGGCGCATCACCGCGCCGCAGCGCCGGCAGTTCTCGCCTTCTCGCCCATAGGCATCCAGGGATCTGTCGAAGTAGCCCGACTCGCCGTTGACGTTGACGTACAGCGAATCGAAGGAGGTCCCGCCCTTGGCGAGCGCTTCCCGCATCACCTCCGCGGCCGCGTCCAGCACGGCGGCCAGCTGTTTGCGGCTCAGCGTGGCCGCGATCCGGGCGCCGTTGACCTTGGCCCGCCACAGCGCCTCGTCGGCGTAGATGTTGCCGATACCCGAGACCACTTCCTGATTCAGCAGCTGACGTTTGATCTCGGAGTGCTTGCCGCGCAACACTTTCACCACCGCGTCGCGGTCGAAGCGCGGGTCCAGCGGATCCCGTGCGAGGTGAGCGACCGGCTCGGGCACCACGGTGGCGTCCACCTCCACGAGCTCGGCGAGCATCCAGCCGCCGAAGGTCCGCTGGTCGGCGAAGCTGAGCACGGTTCCGTCGTCGAGCAGCGCGGAGATTCGCACATGATCGGCCCGCGGCACCTCCCCCAACAGCATCTGCCCGCTCATGCCGAGGTGCACGACCAATGCGGTCTGGCCGTCGAGCAGCAGCCACAGGTATTTGCCGCGCCGGCCGGTGCCGTCGATGCGGGCGCCGAGCAGCCGGGCCGTGAGGTCGGCGGGGCCGGCCTCGTGGCGGCGCACCGCGCGGGGGTGGTGCACCCGGACCGCAGTGATCGTCTTGCCCGCAATGTGGGCTTGCAAGCCGCGGCGCACCACCTCGACTTCGGGCAGCTCAGGCATCTAGTGATGATCGCAAGCGCGGCGAAGCTGCGTGAAGCGGGTCATCACCAGCATTCAGGCATGATCGCAAGCGCGGCGAAGCCGGGCGAAGCGGGTCATCACCAGCATTCAGGCATGATCGCAAGCGCGGCAGAGCCGGGCGAAGCGGGTCAGCACCAACGGCTCAAGCCGGTGTTTTCCCCGCGGTGTCCAACGCCTCGAGCGTCTTCCAGGTCACCGCGGCCGCTTTCTGTTCGGCTTCCTTCTTGGAGCGGCCCACGCCCGACCCGTATTCGGTCTCCATCACGACCACCACCGCGGTGAATTCCTTGTCGTGGTCGGGGCCGGTGGAGGTGACCAGGTAGGACGGGGCTCCCAGGCCGCGCGCCGCGGTGAGCTCCTGCAGGCTGGTCTTCCAGTCCAGTCCCGCGCCCAGCGTCGGCGCGGCGTCGAGCAATCCACCGAACAGCCGCAGGATCACCTCGCGCGCCGTCTCGATGCCGTGCTGCAGGTAGATCGCGCCCAGCAGCGATTCCATGCCGTCGGCCAGGATGCTGGACTTGTCCGCACCGCCGGTGTTCGACTCGCCGCGCCCCAGCAGCAGGTGAGAGCCCAGTCCGCCTTCGCACAGTTTGCGTCCGACGTCGGCCAGCGCCTGGGTGTTGACGACGCTGGCCCGCAACTTGGCCAGATCGCCCTCCGAACGGTCGGGGTGGCGGTGATAGAGCTCGTCGGTGACGGTCAGGCCCAACACCGCGTCGCCGAGAAACTCCAGCCGCTCGTTGGTCGGCAGTCCCCCGTGCTCGTAGGCGTAGCTGCGGTGCGTCAGCGCCAGCGAGAGCAACTCGTCGGGCAGGTCGACCCCCAACGCGTCAAGCAGTAGTTGCCGGGAGCTCACCGTTGCCCCCGTGAGGTATCGGGGTTAGCCGAATCGTCGGACAGCATGTCGACCAGCTTGGCCCATCGCGGATCGATGTTGTCATGGTGGTGGTCCGGGTCCTTCGCCAGCAGTACCCCGCACTGCGGGCACAGTCCCGGGCAATCCGGCTGGCAGACCGGCGCGAAGGGCAGCTCGAGCCCGACGGCGTCGATGATGGACTGCTCGAGGTTGATCCGGTTGTCGACCACCCGACCGACCTCGTCTTCCTCGGTGGTCGCCTCGGTGGTGCTGTCCGGGTAGGCGAAGAGTTCGGTCAGGCCGATCTCTACGCGCCCGTCGACCTCCTTGAGGCATCGGGAGCACTCGCCGACGGTGGGCCCGGAAACGGTTCCGGTGACCAGTACTCCTTCGGACACCGATTCGATTCGTAGGTCCATGTCCAGCGGGGCGTCTTGGGCGATGGCGATCATGTCCAAGCCGATGCGCAGCGGGCTGGGCACGGTGTTACGCACGGTGACCATCGCTCCGGGACGTCGCCCGAGCCGCGTGACGTCGATCGTCATCGGCGAGGCGGGATCTTGTTGCGCACTAGTGCGGTGTTGGCGCGCCATAGAGAAAATCTTACGGCGCGATCGCCGCGCCCCGGACGGCGCTTCCACCGTTCGCGCAGGTGGGCGCTCGCCGCGGGGAGCGACGAACTCGGGGTGCTACGGGCTAGCGGGTGGCGTAGTCGTGTGTGCCGGCCGCCGTGCGCAGTTGGTGACGGCCGCGGCCCACAGACCGAAGCGTTCCGTTGAGGAACTCCTCGAACTCGGCGAGCTTGTTGTCGACGTAGATGTCGCACTCGCCGCGCAACCGGTCGGCTTCGGCGTGCGCGGTGTCGATCAGGCGGGTTGATTCGGCGTTGGCTGCCTGCACGACCTCGTTCTGCGAGACCAGCCGCTGCTGCTCCTTGATGCCCTCTTGCACGGCCTTCTCGTAGGAGATGTTGCCGTTCTCGATCATCCGGTCGGCTTCGGCCTGGGCGCGCGACACGCTGGCCTCGTATTCACGTTTGGCCGCGGTGGCGATGCGCATGGCTTCCTCGCGAGCCTCCCCGACCATCCGCTCGCTGTGCTGCCGCGCTTCGTTCACCATCCGGTCGGCCTGCGCCTTGGCGTCCGACAGCAACCGGTCGGCCTCGGCACGGGAGTGGTTGAGCATCGACTCCGACTCGGTGGTCGCCGAGGCCACCATCGACTCGGCGTGCGTCTTGGCGTCGTGCAGCATCGAGTCGCGCGCGTCCAAGACGTCCTGGGCGTCGTCCAGCTCACCGGGGATCGCATCTTTGATGTCGTCGATCAGTTCGAGCACGTCACCGCGAGGCACCACGCAACCCGCCGTCATCGGCACGCCGCGGGCTTCTTCGACGATGGCGCCCAATTCATCCAGCGCTTCAAAGACTCGGTACACGGCCATACCCTCCTGGCTACTTGCAAAAAACTCTGTTGTTACCAGTGTGCCTGGTGTTACGTCTGTGACAGCGGTGGCAACGCCGGTGTGTCGGGCATTGACCTCACAACAGCACATTCTTCCAGGACTTCTGCCCGGATGCCCGGCCAGCACGTCCGGGCGCACCAGGATGACCAGCAACTACGGGCGCCGAACCGGCAGGCAATCGAATAGCGCCAGGCTAGGCTGAGCCGGTGATCGGGCCAGCAAACCACGGCGACAGCGGCGCAAAGCCCGCCGCGGCAACGCTTTACATCTTCCCGCACGCCGGCGGCTCCGCGAGTTTCTATGTGCCGTTCGCCAAGACGTTCTCCGCGGACATCCAGCGGGTCGCCGTCCAGTACCCGGGGCGCAGCGATCGCGGGCTCACCCAGCTGCCGAGCATTCCCGAGTTCGCCGACGAAATCTTCACGATGATGGCGCCGACCGCACCGACCGACCGTCCGGTGGCGTTCTTCGGGCACAGCATGGGCGGATTGCTGGCCTTCGAAGTGGCGCTGCGCTTCCAATCGTCCGGACACCCGATCGCCGCGCTGTTCGTGTCGGCCTGCGCGGCGCCCGGCCACATCCGCTACAAGGAGCTGCAGGGCTCGGACCTGGACATTTTGAACGTGGTCGCGCAGGTCACCGACACCAACCCGGACATGCTGGCCAATGACGAATTCGCTGCGACCATTCTGCCGACGCTGCAGAGCGTGCGCGCCATTGCCGGTTACACCCGCCCACCCGAGGTGACGGTGTCGTGTCCGATCCACGCGTTCGTCGCCGACAACGACATCATCGTGGCCGAGGAGAACATGTCGGCGTGGGTCGATCGAACAACCGATGACTTCTCGTTGCAGATGTTTGCTGGAGACCATTTCTACCTCAACAACAACTTGGCCGAGCTCGTCAAAAACGTTGAGGAAAAACTCCTCGATCGCTGCGTCGGCCGTTAGCGAGCGGGTCGGCGTCCGATAGCCGCACCGGCCACCGGGGCGATGCGCCGCCGCGGACCGACCCCCCCGCCGTCCACACCCGCCGGGCCCGTCTTGGCGGACGGTAGGTGCGACCGCGTGACCGCCCGATCGGCGCGGGCACTTCACGGGGTTCTCGCGCTCGCCGGCACCGGCGCGAAGACCTCGGCGCAAAACGGTGCGCTGGTCCCAGAACCGGCGGGCGTGCGGCACTTGTTCGCGGGCACAGGAGTCACACCACAGCGCCCATTGACCACAGCGGCATCAAAAGCAACACGAATCACTTTCTCACCACACCCGTATGACCTGCAGGAACGCTGGTCTGCGCAAAAGCGGAGCGGATAGTCAACAACCCACGCCGCACCCTGTGCATGAACTCTGTGGATTTCTTAAAACCGATCCCTTCCCCGTGTTAGATTGCTTACCTTGCTTAAGGAGACTCGAGGTCGGGGAGGCTTACCGGGGGCCCCGCCCATCCAGTCTCGACGCGCCAAGATTTACCGCCAGCAGCTGCTGTGTGCTAGGGGGGCTCCGTCCGGGAGCCACCAGCCGCTAATAGGCAACACACAGGGTGCGTGCACTTAGTGCCGCCGACAGCGAGCTGGAAGGTAACGACATGCCGGTACCCAATGCGTCCATACCTGCTTTGCTGCAGGGGCGGGCCGATCGACACCCGGCCGCGGCGGCGTTCACCTACATCGACTACGACGACGACCCTTCGGGGTTTGCTGAGACGCTGACATGGTCGCAGATGCTGCAGCGCGCCCGCATCGTTGCCGAGGAGCTCGCGCTCTGTGGTTCACCCGGTGACCGGGTGGCGATTCTGGCCCCGCAGGGTCTGGAATACATCGTCGCGTTCTTCGGCGCGCTGGAAGCCGGCTTCATCGCCGTTCCACTCTCGACACCGCAATACGGCGTCCACGACGACCGGATCTCCTCGGTATTGCGCGACTCCAACCCGGTCGCCATTCTGACGACCTCGGCCGTGGTCGGCGACGTCACGAAGTACGCGACCGGATACGACGGGCAGCCCGCCCCGTTCGTCATCGAGGTCGACCTGCTGGACCTGGACTCCCCCCGCGACCTTGCGCCGGCTCGCCAGCACTCCTCCGGTGCGGCATACCTGCAGTACACGTCGGGGTCGACGCGCACCCCTGCCGGGGTGATCGTCTCGCACGCCAACGTGATCGCGAACGTGACGCAGAGCATGTACGCGTTCTTCGGGAATCCCGCCCAAATGCCGGACGACCTGGTCCTGACGTCATGGCTGCCGCTGTACCACGACATGGGCCTGATCCTGGGACTGTGCGCCCCGCTGGTCACCGAGCGCAGCGCGGTGTTGATGAGCCCGATGTCATTCCTGGTCCGCCCGGCCCGCTGGATGAACCTGCTGGCCACCAGCGGTCCGTGCTTCTCCGCGGCGCCGAACTTCGCCTTTGAACTGGCGGTGCGACGCACCTCCGAGGACGACATGGCCGGACTCGACCTGGGCCGGGTGCAGCGGATCGTCAGCGGAAGCGAGCGGATCCACGTTGCGACCGTGAAGCGTTTCAACGAGCGCTTCGCCGCGTACAACCTGAGCCCCAAGGCGATTCGCCCGTCCTACGGCCTGGCCGAAGCGACGCTGTATGTGGCCAGCCCCGAACCCGACACCGCGCCCCGGACCGTCCGGTTCGATTACGAACACCTGACCGCCGGCCAGGCCAGACCGTGCGGAACCGACGGGACGCTGGGGACCGAACTGATCGGCTACGGTGCGCCGGATCCCGCGTTGGTGCGAATCGTCAACCCCGAGACCATGATCGAGAGTTCTGAAGGCACCGTCGGCGAGATCTGGGTGCGCGGCGACCATGTGACGCTGGGCTATTGGCGCAAAGCCGAGCAGACCGAGCGGGTGTTCAATGCCAAACTGGTCGACCCCGCACCCGATGCCACCGAGGGACCGTGGCTGCGCACCGGCGATTTGGGCGTCATCTCGGACGGCGAATTGTTCATCATGGGCCGCATCAAGGACCTGCTCATCGTCGACGGACGCAACCACTACCCCGACGACATCGAGGCCACGATCACCGAGATCACCGGTGGCCGCGTCGCGGCGATCTCGGTGCCCGACGACATCACCGAGCAGCTGGTCGCCATCATCGAGCTCAAAGGCCAGGCGGCGTCCGCCGAGGAGCGGCTGCGTTCGGTGAAACGCAAAGTCACCTCGGCGATTTCGCGGTCGCACAGCCTGCGGGTCGCCGACCTGGTGTTGGTGTCCCCCGGTTCGATACCGATCACGACCAGCGGCAAGGTCCGGCGTTCGGCCTGTGTGGAGCGCTATCAAACCGACGGATTCAAACGGCTGGATGTGACGGTATGACGTCGTCGAGCATCGATGGGGAGGCCGACCTCCGCCACTGGCTCGTCGACTACCTGGTGACCAACATCGGCTGCACGCCGGACGAGGTAGACCCCGATCTGTCGCTGGCCGACCTCGGGGTGAGTTCACGCGAGTCGGTCGTGCTGTCCGGCGAGCTGTCGGAGTTGTTGGGAAAACCGGTGTCCCCGATCGAATTCTGGGAACACCCGACGATCAACGCGCTGGCCGCCTATCTGACCGCGCCGGAATCCGACCCTGAGTCCGACGCCGGCCTCAAGCGCCCGACACGCAACTCCCTCGACGAGCCGATCGCCGTGGTCGGAATGGGTTGCCGCTTTCCCGGCGGCATCACCAGTCCGGACGCATTGTGGCAGTTGCTGGTTGACCGCGGTTGCACCATCGCAGAAGTGCCGCCGCAGCGGTGGCAGCCGTTCGACGACGGCTCACCGGCGGTGGCCGCGACACTGGCCCGCACGACGAAGTGGGGCTCGTTCCTGCCCGACATCGACGCCTTCGATGCCGAATTCTTCGAGATCTCGCCCAGTGAAGCCGACAAGATGGACCCGCAGCAGCGGCTGTTGCTGGAGGTCGCCTGGGAAGCGTTGGAGCACGCCGGAATACCGCCCAGCTCGCTGCGGCGTTCGCAGACCGGCGTGTTCGCCGGCGCGTGCCTGAGTGAATACGGCGTCATCGCCTCCAACGACTTGTGCCAGGTCGACGGCTGGAACAACACCGGCGGCGCGATGAGCATCATCGCCAACCGTCTCTCGTACTTCCTGGACCTGCGCGGCCCCTCGGTGGCGGTGGACACCGCCTGCTCGTCGTCGTTGGTGGCCATCCATCTGGCATGCCAGAGCCTGCGCACCCAGGATTCGCACCTGGCCATCGCCGCCGGCGTGAACCTGGTGTTCTCCCCGGCGGTGTTCCGCGGTTTCGACCAGGTCGGCGCGCTGTCGCCGACGGGCCGGTGCCGCGCGTTCGACGCCGCCGCCGACGGATTCGTGCGCGGCGAGGGTGCCGGCGTGGTGGTGCTCAAGCGCCTGACCGACGCGCAACGCGACGGCGACCGGGTGCTGGCGGTGATCTGCGGCTCGGCGGTCAACCAGGACGGCCGCTCCAACGGTCTGATGGCGCCGAACCCGGCCGCCCAGATGGCGGTGCTGCGTGCCGCCTACACCAACGCGGGCATGCAGCCGGGCATGGTCGACTATGTCGAAACACACGGCACCGGAACATTATTGGGTGATCCAATCGAAGCGCGCGCGCTGGGCACGGTGCTGGGTCGTGGCCGTCCCGAGGAGTCCCCGCTGCTGATCGGTGCGCTGAAGACGAATCTGGGCCACACCGAGGCAGCGGCCGGCATCGCTGGATTCATCAAAGCGGTGATGGCCGTCGAGCGTGGCGAGATTCCGCCCAATCAACGCTTCGAAAGTCCGAACCCGCATATCCCGTTCAGCAACCTTCGGATGAAAGTTGTCGATACGCGGACTGCCTGGCCGCAGACCGGGCGTCCGCGCCGCGCCGGTGTGTCGTCGTTCGGATTCGGCGGCACCAACGCGCACGTGGTGATCGAGCAGGGCCAGGAACTCACGCTGCGGCGCCGGCCGGTTCCCCGTCCCGGTGTGTCGACGCTCGTGGTGTCCGGTAAGACGGCGCAGCGGGTGGCGGCGACGGCCGCGGGGCTGGCCGACTGGATGGACGGCGCCGGGTCGCGGGTGACGTTGCCCGAGGTAGCGCACACGCTCAACCATCACCGCGCGCGGCAGGCCAAATTCGGCACCGTGGTCGCCCGTGACCGTGCCCGCGCCGTGGCGGGCCTGCGGGCACTGGCCGCGGGCCAGCACGCACCCGGCGTGGTCGGCCCGCAGGAGAGTGCCGGCGGCCCGGGAACGGTCTTCGTCTACTCCGGCCGCGGCTCGCAATGGCCGGGGATGGGCCGCCAGCTGCTAGTCGACGAGCCGGCCTTTGCCGCGGCGGTGACCGAACTCGAGCCCACTTTCGTTGCTGAAGCCGGGTTTTCGCTGCACGAGATCATCGCCACCGGGAAGCCGCTGGAGGGCATCGAGCAGATTCAGCTCGGCCTGATCGGCATGCAGCTCGCGCTGACCGAACTGTGGCGCGGCTACGGCATCACCCCGGACCTGGTGATCGGCCACTCCATGGGCGAAGTCGCCGCGGCCGTCGTCGCCGGCGCCCTCACGCCCGCCGAGGGTTTGCGGGTCACCGCAACCCGCTCCCGGCTGATGGCCCCGCTGTCCGGCCAGGGCACCATGGCGCTGCTGGAACTCGACGTCGCGGCGACCGAGGCGCTGATCGCCGATCACCCCGCGGTCACCCTCGGCATCTACAACTCCCCGCGCCAGACCGTGATCTCCGGGCCCACCGACCAGATCGACGTGCTGATCGAGAAGGTGAAAGCTCAGAACCGGTTCGCGTCCCGCGTCAATATCGAAGTCGCGCCGCACAACCCGGCGATGGATGCCCTGCAACCGGCCATGCGCGCCGAACTCGCCGACCTAGCCCCCCGCACCCCCACCATCCCGATCATTTCCACCACCTACGAAAACCTGGACACCACAATGGTTTTCGATGCCGAGCACTGGGCCAGCAACATGCGCAACCCGGTCCGCTTCCAACAAGCCATCGCCAAAGCCGGGACCGACCACCACACCTTCATCGAAGTCAGCGCCCATCCCCTGCTCACCCAGGCCGTGCTGGAAACCCTGCACAACGCCCAACATGGCAGCAGGTACGCCTGCGTCGGGACCCTGCAGCGGGACAGCGACGACACCATCATGTTCCGCACCAACTCCCACCGGGTGCGGACCACGCACCCGCCGCAGACTCCGCATCCGCCGGAACCGCATCCGCAGATCCCCACCACGCCGTGGCATCACACCCGGCACTGGCTGACGCCCACGACGGCCACCACATCCACACCGAAAGTTCTGCGACACAATGATTTACCGGTGGCCGTGGCGGCGAGTCCGCTCGACCCATGGTGCTACCAGGTCGGGTGGCCGGCCAAGCCGCCGGCGCCCCCGAGACCGGATGCCCCACCCGCCGGCGGTGCCCGGTGGCTGCTGTTCGCCGATGCCGACCTGGGGGGCGAGCTCGCCCGGATCGTGGGCCCGCAGTCCCGCGTCGACATCGCGGCGTCCGCGACGCTCGACGACGAGGCCGCATTGGGCGCGGCGCTGCGCGACGCCGACCACGTGGTCTTCGCGCCGCCCGCGGGCACCTCGGTCGACGCGGCGCTGGCATACCGGCTGTTCCACCAGGTGCGGCGCCTGGTGGCCGCGATGACTGCCGGCACCTCGTCGGCCAGATTGTTCATCGTCACCCGCAACGCGCAACCCGTCGCGGAGGGCGATCACGCCAATCCGGCCCACGGCGCGCTGTGGGGCCTGGGACGCACCATCGCGCTCGAGCACCCCGAAATCTGGGGCGGCATCGTCGATCTCGACGGCTCGGTGCCTGCCGAACTGGCCGCGCCCCAAGTTCGCGCCGAGGTCGTCGGTGGCGACGATGACGATCAGGTCGTCTATCGGCGGGGGGTGCGTCACGTAGCCCGCTTGCAACGGCGCGCGGCACCCGCGCAGGCTCCGGTCACGCTGGACGCCGACACCTGCCAGCTTGTCGTTGGTGCAACCGGAAACATCGGGCCGCACCTGATCCGTCAGCTGGCGCAGATGGGCGCCAAGACCATCGTCGCGGTGTCCCGCAACCCCGGCCATCGGCTGCAGGAACTGGCCGAAAGCCTTGCCGCGCAAGGCGCCAACCTGGTGACCGTCGCAGCGGATGCCACCGACGAGACCGCGATGAGGACCCTGTTCGACAGGTTCGGCGCCGACCTGCCGCCCTTGGAAGGCATCTATCTGGCCGCCTTCGCGGGCGGCCCGGTGCTGCTGTCGGAGATGACCGACGACGACGTCACGGCCATGTTCGCTCCCAAGCTGGACGCCGCCACGGTGCTGCACCGGCTGTCGCTGACGACACCGGTACGCCACTTCGTGCTGTTCTCCTCGATCTCGGGCCTGACCGGTTCGCGCTGGCTGGCCCACTACACCGCCACCAGCGGCTTCCTCGACGCGCTGGCCTACGCACGCCGCGTACTGGGATTGGCGGCCACCACCGTCAACTGGGGCCTGTGGAAATCGCTGGCCGACACCGAAGACAACGGCACCCAGGTCAGTGTCGGCACCGGCCTGCTTCCCATGCAGGACGACGTCGCCATCACGGCGCTACCGATAGTGATGAGTGCAGCCGCCGGCGTACATTCCGTTGTCGTCGACGCGGATTGGCCGTTACTCGCGGACGCCTATCGGACCCGTGGGTCGCTGCGCATCGTCGATGACCTGCTCGAGGACGCGCCGGCCGCATCGGTGGTTCCGGCGCGCGACTGGTCGACCCTGTCCCAAGCGCAGATCCGCGCCCAACTGCAAACCGGTCTGCGCGACATCGTCGCCCGCGAACTGCGGATACCCGAGTCGGAGCTGGAAGCCGACCGGCCGCTGGCCGAACTGGGACTGAATTCCCTGATGGCCATGGCGATCCGGCGTGAAGCCGAGATCCTGGCCGGCGTCGAGCTGTCGGCCACCATGCTGTTCAACCATCCCACCGTCGCAGCCCTGGCAGATCACCTTGCCAAAGTGGTTACGCCCCAGTCGGACTCAGGAAGTGATGAGATCGCGGCGCTGTCCGCTTCGGCAGGAAGCACTCTGGACAGTTTGTTCGACCGCATCGAGTCGGCCCCGGTCGCCGCCGAGGAGTCCGCGTAATGCGCAGTGTGTTCAGCCGCATCCTGGATATGACGGCGCACCAACGCACGGCCCTGTCCGAAGAATTCGCCCGCGCCGCGCGCACCGCCATGGCCGAACCGATCGCGGTGGTCGGGATGGGATGCCGCTTTCCCGGCAATGTGACCGACCCGGAGACTTTCTGGGAACTGATGGTGCAGGGCCGCAACGCCATTTCCGACATCCCGCCGGACCGCTGGGACGCCGAGACTTTCTACGACGCCGATCCCCTGACGCCCGGGCACATGACCACGAAGTGGGGCGGCTTCGTGCCCGACATCGCGGGATTCGACGCCGAGTTCTTCGGGATCACCCCGCGCGAGGCCGCCTCGATGGACCCCCAGCAGCGGATGCTGCTCGAGGTCGCCTGGGAGGCACTCGAACATGCCGGCATCCCCACGGATTCGCTGGGCGGCACCCGAACCGGCGTGATGATGGGTGCCTACTTCAACGAGTACCAGTCCATGGTGGCCAGCAGCCCGGAAAGCGTCGACGCTTACACCGGGACCGGGAACTCGCACAGCATCACCGCGGGCCGGATCTCGTATCTGCTCGGGTTGCGTGGGCCGGCCGTCGCCGTCGACACCGCGTGCTCGTCGTCGCTGTCGGCGATCCACCTGGCCTGCCAGAGTCTGCGATCACGGGAAAGCGATCTGGCCTTGGCCGGCGGGGTGAGCGTGACGCTACGCCCCGAAACCCAAATCGCCATCTCCGCCTGGGGACTGCTGTCGCCGCACGGCCGGTGCGCCACCTTCGACGCCGCGGCCGACGGATTTGTGCGCGGTGAGGGCGCCGGCGTGGTGGTGCTCAAGCGGTTGACCGACGCGGTGCGCGACGGCGACAAGGTGCTGGCGGTGGTGCGCGGTTCGGCGGTCAACCAGGACGGGCGCTCCAACGGCATCACCGCACCGAACACCGCCGCGCAGTGCGACGTGATCGCCGACGCGCTGCGCTCAGCCGACGTCGCACCGGAGAGCGTGCACTACGTCGAAAGTCACGGCACCGGAACGGCTCTCGGCGACCCCATCGAGTTCGAGGCGCTGGCCGCCACCTACGGTCGCGGCGACGGCAAGTGCGCGCTGGGGGCCGTCAAGACCAACATCGGCCACCTCGAGGCGGCATCGGGGGTGGCCGGTTTCATCAAGGCGGTGCTGGCAGTGCAGCGCGGCCAGATTCCCCCGAACCTGCACTTCTCGCAGTGGAATCCTGCCATCGACGCCGCGCCGACCCGGCTGTTCGTTCCGGTCGAGAACATCCCGTGGCCCGCGGACGCCGGGCCGCGCCGCGCCGCGGTGTCCTCCTTCGGTCTGGGCGGCACCAATGCCCACGCGATCGTCGAGGAAGGCCCGGCGCCCACGCGGGTGACCGCGGCCAGCACCGACACCGCGGTGTCCGCGTTGCTGGTGTCGGGCAAGACAACACAGCGGATGGCGGCGACGGCCGCGGGGCTGGCCGACTGGATGGACGGCGCCGGCGCGGGCGTGCCGCTACCCGACGTGGCGCACACGCTCAACCATCACCGGGCCCGTCAAGCCAAGGTCGCCACCGTGGTCGCCCGTGACCGTGCCCGCGCCGTGGCAGGGCTGCGAGCACTGGCCGCGGGCCAGCACGCTCCCGGCGTGATCGGACCCCGGGAGGCTGCCACCGGCCCGGGAACAGTCTTCGTCTACTCCGGCCGCGGCTCGCAATGGCCGGGGATGGGCCGCCAGCTGCTAGTCGACGAGCCGGCCTTTGC
>NZ_LZSC01000071.1 GCF_001665235.1 Mycobacterium sp. 1100029.7 | reverse complement strand
CTCGGCCACGAGCGTGAGGCGCTGGAGTCCGCCGCCAAGTGGCGCGAGATCTTCGGCGCGGACAACTTCTTCCTCGAGCTGATGGACCACGGGCTGTCCATCGAGACCCGGGTCCGTGAGGGCCTGCTCGAGATCGGCCGCAAGCTCAACATCCCGCCGCTGGCCACCAACGACTGCCACTACGTCACCCGCGACGCCTCGCACAACCACGAGGCGCTGCTGTGCGTGCAGACCGGCAAGACGCTGTCGGACCCGAACCGCTTCAAGTTCGACGGCGACGGCTACTACCTGAAGTCGGCCGCCGACATGCGGCAGATCTGGGACCGCGAGGTACCCGGCGCGTGCGACTCCACGCTGCTGATCGCCGAGCGGGTACAGCCCTACGACGAGGTGTGGGCGCCGCGCGACCGGATGCCGGTCTTCCCGGTGCCCGAGGGACACGACCAGGGGAGCTGGCTGCACCACGAGGTGATGGCCGGGCTGCAGCGACGCTTCGGAACCGGTGTCGGCCAGGACTACATCGACCGCGCCGAATACGAGATCAAGGTCATCTGCGACAAGGGATTCCCGGCCTACTTCCTGATCGTCGCCGACCTGATCAACCACGCGAAGTCCATCGACATCCGGGTCGGGCCGGGCCGTGGTTCGGCGGCTGGCTCGCTGGTGGCCTATGCGCTGGGCATCACCAACATCGACCCGATTCCGCACGGTCTGCTGTTCGAGCGGTTCCTCAACCCGGAGCGTCCGTCGGCACCCGATATCGACATCGACTTCGACGACCGTCGCCGCGGCGAGATGGTGCGCTACGCCGCCGACAAGTGGGGGTCGGACCGCGTCGCTCAGGTCATCACCTTCGGTACGATCAAAACCAAAGCGGCCCTGAAGGATTCGGCGCGGATCCATTACGGCCAGCCCGGCTTCGCGATCGCCGACCGGATCACCAAGGCGTTGCCGCCGCCGATCATGGCCAAGGACATCCCGCTGTCCGGCATCACCGACCCGAGCCACGAGCGCTTCAAGGAAGCCGCCGAGGTCCGCAGTCTGATCGAAACCGATCCCGACGTGCGCACCATCTACCAGACCGCGCGGGGTCTGGAAGGCCTGATCCGCAATGCGGGTGTGCACGCGTGTGCGGTGATCATGAGCAGCGAGCCGCTGACCGAGGCGATCCCGCTGTGGAAGCGGCCGCAGGACGGCGCGATCATCACCGGCTGGGACTACCCGTCCTGTGAGGCCATCGGCCTGCTGAAGATGGACTTCCTGGGCCTGCGCAACCTGACGATCATCGGCGATGCGCTGGATAACATCAAGGCCAACAGGGGAATCGACCTCGACTTGGAGTCGGTGCCGCTCGACGACAAACCCACCTACGAACTGCTGGGGCGCGGCGACACCCTGGGTGTGTTCCAGCTCGACGGCGGGCCGATGCGCGACCTGCTGCGCCGGATGCAGCCCACCGAGTTCAACGACATCGTCGCGGTGCTGGCGCTGTACCGGCCCGGCCCGATGGGCATGAACGCCCACAACGACTACGCCGACCGTAAGAACGCCCGCCAGCCGATCAAGCCGATTCATCCGGAACTCGAAGAGCCGCTACGCGAAATCCTCTCCGAGACTTACGGTTTGATCGTCTACCAAGAGCAGATCATGTTCATCGCCCAGAAGGTCGCCTCGTACACGATGGGTAAGGCCGACGCGCTGCGCAAGGCGATGGGCAAGAAGAAGCTCGAGGTGCTCGAGGCCGAGTACAAGGGCTTCTACGAGGGCATGACCACCAACGGCTTCTCCGAAAAAGCGGTGAAAGCGTTGTGGGACACCATTCTTCCGTTCGCGGGATATGCGTTCAACAAGTCGCACGCCGCCGGCTACGGCCTGGTGTCGTACTGGACGGCTTATCTGAAGGCCAACTATCCGGCCGAGTACATGGCCGGGCTGTTGACATCGGTGGGTGACGACAAGGACAAGGCTGCGGTGTATCTGGCCGACTGCCGCAAACTGGGCATCACGGTGCTTCCGCCGGACGTCAACGAGTCGTTGGTCAACTTCGCGTCGGTGGGCAAGGACATCCGCTTCGGGTTGGGCGCGGTGCGTAACGTCGGCGCCAACGTGGTGGGCTCGCTGATCAAAACCCGCAGCGAGAAAAGCAAATTCACCGATTTCTCGGATTACCTGAACAAGATCGACATCTCGGCCTGCAACAAGAAAGTCACCGAGTCGCTGATCAAGGCGGGCGCGTTCGATTCGCTGGGGCATGCCCGCAAGGGCCTGTTCCTGGTGCACACCGATGCCGTCGATTCGGTGCTGGGCACCAAGAAGGCCGAGGCGATCGGGCAGTTCGACCTGTTCGGCGGGGGCGACGCCGGCGCCGCGGACTCGGTGTTCACCATCAAGGTGCCCGAGGACGAGTGGGAAGACAAGCACAAGCTAGCCCTGGAGCGGGAGATGCTGGGGCTGTACGTGTCCGGGCATCCACTCAACGGGGTGGCGCACCTGCTGGCCACCCAGGTGGACACCCAGATCCCGGCCATCCTCGACGGCGACGTCGCCAATGAGACACAGGTGCGGGTCGGCGGCATCCTGGCGTCGGTGAACCGTCGCGTCAATAAGAACGGAATGCCCTGGGCGTCAGCCCAATTGGAAGACCTCACCGGTGGCATCGAGGTGATGTTCTTCCCGCACGCCTACTCGGCCTTCGGCGCCGACATCGCCGACGACGCGGTGGTGCTGATCAACGCCAAGGTCGCGATCCGCGACGACCGGATCTCGTTGATCGCCAACGAGCTTGTGGTGCCGGACTTTTCCAGCGCGCAGGCCAACCGCACGATCGCGGTCAGCCTGCCGACCCGGCAGTGCACCATCGACAAGGTCAGCGCGCTCAAGCAGGTGCTGGCGCGGCACCCGGGGACCTCGCAGGTGCATCTGCGGCTGATCAGCGGTGACCGGATCACCACGCTGGAACTGGATCAATCGCTGCGGGTGACACCCTCCCCGGCGTTGATGGGCGACTTGAAGGAACTCCTGGGCCCCGGCTGCCTGGGCAACTAAACCCGTTGTGCGGCTGCGGCTTTGACTCTGCACTCAGGGCGTCGCCGTGCGGCGTGTCGTCGCCGTCGGTGCCCACTCGACGCCGGGAACGCACGCCTAAAGCTGCACCCGGACGATGACGCTGTCGGCCCAGACCCCGCGGTCGCGAGCCCGGCGCAACTTCTCCCGCAGCGGCAGGTCGCGGTGCACATTGGTCACGCCGGGCAGTTTCAGCAGCGGGACGATGTTCCACTGCCAGCCGTAGCGCCGATGAAGTAACCGATTCGCCCGTTCGGCGTCCGCGCCGGAGAGCACC
>NZ_LZSC01000070.1 GCF_001665235.1 Mycobacterium sp. 1100029.7 | reverse complement strand
GAGTTGTTCTCGATTCTGATGGGCGAGGACGTCGAGGCGCGCCGCAGCTTTATCACCCGTAATGCCAAGGATGTTCGCTTTCTGGATATTTGAAGACCGCGTTATTAGCCGACGGCTACCAGGTAGGTGACCGTGGGTACCGTCGACCTGATCACCGAGCATGCGACAAGTTGCACCGCACGCTCAGCGAACACCGCGAGCGCGAGAACAGTTGCCGTGCTGAGCGTTAAGAAGGATCACCGGCCGCCAGCTGTGACCAGTGCCACGGTCACAAGACCGACCGTAATCAGCGCCGTCACCAAATATGTTGGCGTTGAAGGCCTCGGCAACGGTTGCTCATGGCGTATCGCGTCATCGACTTGGCTCCAGCGATGTAAGCCTGCAGCCGACGTCAGCAACGCCACCGCACCGATTGCACCGCCGAGGACGTGCCGCAATCCGGGGACGGTCAATTCTGGTAGGAATTGCACGACCCCGACTGCGGCGGCAAGCAAGCCCAGCGCCGTGCGCTGCCACGCCAAAAACGTCCGCTCGTTTGCCAATGTGAATCGATAATCGGGTTCGGCAGTCGGGAGAGGTTGGCCGCCGGATGCGTCCGCGCCATCCAATGTGGCTGGGGGGTCAAAAGATTGCACTCATTCAGTCTCTTGGCTGCCGTGGGTCCTCCGCTAGGGCCGGGCCGGTGGCGTAACTCAGGTTTCATTTGCGCCTGTCCCGCAGTCACGGGTGCCCAGGCGTTGCCCTGGCGGACCTGGCCCGGAGGCGCGACCGCGGCCTCGTGAGCTTCGGTGCTCGGCCACGTCAGATGGCGTAACGGCGGCGCAACCTCTAGTTATCGGGCGGTAATAGATAGCCCGGACGCTGGATTGCGTGCACCACGAGATACATACCGCCCGCCCCGGCCGACGCGCCTGGGGCACCTTGTGGTCGCGCTGGTGGCGCCCCCGGGTGGCCGTGACCGCCGCGGCGGTAGTCGTGCCTATAGCGCAAATGCTTAGCGGCTGCGATGTGCTCACTGAAAATGCCATGGCGATCAACGTTGGCTACCAGTCAAAGACCATCGACACTGTCAATGCCGGCACCCTGATGCGAGACGGCGGCGAGTTCGAAAAGGCGCTAAGTCAACTCAGCAAGTCCACCGGTAAGAAGTACCGCGTTGTGTGGCAAGACTTTTCCTCAGGGGCACCACTGACCGCACAGATGATCGCTACACACGTAGACATCGGATCGATGGGCGACTACCCGCTACTCACCAATGGGTCCAAGACCAGAAAATACAGCGATTCCGAGACCGAACTGATCGCTGTCACCGGCTATAGCCTGCGCGGCTCACTCAATCAGGTTGTGGTACCTACCAATTCGGCTGCCCGCACCCTGGCTGATCTCGTTGGCAAGCGAGTGTCGACCAGCCTCGGGTCAGCCGGCGATGGAATGTTCTCAACTGCGTTGCAACGCAGCGGCATCGATACGCACGCCGTCCACACGGTCAACCAGGATCCGTCGATTGGCGCATCAGCCATCGACGGCGGACAAGTAGACGCCTTGGCGCAGTTCGTGCCCTGGCCGCAGCTGGTGGTCTACCGCAACCAAGGCCGGTTGCTCTACGACGGCGGCGACAATGAGGTGCCGACCTTCCACGGCATCGTCGTCCGTCGACAGTTCGCCAATGCGAACCGCGAGGTGATGGCCGCGTTCATGCAAGCGATGAAGGCGACCACGGACTACATCGTTGCCAATCCGCTGCCGGCCGCGTTGCGGGTTAGCCGACTCACCGGCATCGAACCCGAAGTTGTCTACCTCTACAACGGTCCCAACGGCTTGGTGTCGTTCGACATGACCCTGAAGAACCAGTTTGTATTGGCCGCCGAGAAAATCAAGCGGTTTCTGGTAGCTCGAGGGTCGGTCAGCAAGGATTTCGACATCGCGTCGTTCTTCGACGACGAATACGTGCGGCAACTCTTCGGCAGCGACTATGACGGCCGCCGCGCCGATGTCGCCAACCCGAGCGGCCTGACCGGATACGACGACCTGTGCCGGTTGCCTGTTACCGATTCATCCGAGGCCTCGGAGTTATGGCCGCAAGGTGCCGCTGCCACGATCGTCGCCGCAACGCCGACCTGTCTGCTGCGGCGAGTCGCCACCACCGCCGCGGTGCGAGCGGCTTACGTGCCCGACACCCTGACCAACACCAGGTTGTTCGCGAATCATGCTGTGTGGCTCGATGATCCGAGCGCAACACCCACTCAGCGGTACAAGCCTTTCGCCACCGCCGCCGGTGCCGACGCCTACCGCGCGCGTCACCCGGCAGCCACGCCACTCGCTTATGGAGCAGCGGTAGCACAGTCCCGTTCGTCGGGATAGCCGACAACTGACCCCTTGAAGGAAGGAACCCCTGTGACAACAACATTGACCCACCGACTGGCCGTCCAACCCACGGCGACGTTGCCGGCTGCGGCATCGCCGCTGCACCCGCGGCGAGGGATCGCCGGCCGCATCCCTACCGGCGTGCAGCACCGTGCTGCGGCCGTGCTCCTACCGTTGGTTCCGATCATCACATTTGTCGCACTGTGGCAGATGCTCACCGCTCACAACGTCGTCGCCTGGTTGCGATTCAATCGGATGCCCGCGCCTTCCCAGGTCGTCGACTCCCTGGTCTTGCGGATCAGCTCCGGCGGGTATTACGACGACCTGTTGGCCAGCCTGCAGCGAATTTTGCTCGGCTTTTCCCTCGCCGCTGTTGTCGGCATCGGCCTGGGAGTCCTGATCGGCCGCTCGCAACTGGCAAGGATGATGCTGCGCCCCTCTATCGAGATCGTCCGGCCGATCCCGGCGATTGCCCTGGTCCCATTAACCATTTTGTTGTTCCCCTCTAGCGAGCAAGGCATCGTCTTCATCACGTTCTTCGCCGCATTCTTCCCCGTCGTCGTCAGCACGATTCATGCCATGGAGTCGCTGCCGAAGGTCTGGGAAGAAGCCGCCAAGACAATGGGCGCGGGACGGCTTTCCCTATTGAGGCATGTGATTCTTCCGGGCGCATTGCCGGGCATCTTTGCCGGTCTTTCCGTTGCGATGGGTGTTGCTTGGATCTGTGTGGTGAGCGCGGAAATGATTTCTGGGCAGTTCGGCATCGGTTACTACACCTGGCAGTCCTACGGGTTGCTGGACTACCCCGGGGTGGTCGTCGGGATGATTTCGATCGGTGCGCTCGGTTTGTTGACGGCGTGGGCGGTGGAGCGCGTCGGTCGCCGGGTGAACCACTGGTTGCCCAGGGCCGCCCGATGAGCGCCGGTGCGGTGCGTTTGGACGGGCTGAGGCTCGGATTCAACGGGGTTGTCGCCGCCGACGTCACCCTGAACATCAACGCCGGCGAGGTCGTCGTCTTCCTCGGGCCATCGGGTTGCGGGAAATCGACTATTTTGCGAGCGCTGGCCGGGCTGCTCACTCCGCTGAGCGGGCACGCCACCATCGACGGCGCGCCAGTCGCGGGCGATGCAGCCCAGTGCGCCATGGTCTTTCAGGAAGACGCACTGTTTCCGTGGCGTACTGCCCTGAAGAATGTCATGTATCCGATTCGGTTGCGCGGGATCCGCCGCAAGGATGCGAAGGCCGCGGCGCAAGATCGCCTCGATCAGGTGGGTCTCGGATCCTATGGAGATCATCTGCCCAGCCATCTGTCCGGCGGCATGCGTCAGCGTGTCCAGCTCGCCCGCACGTTGGCTTGCGAGCCGAAGGTGATGCTGATGGACGAGCCATTCGGTGCTCTTGACGCTCAGACGCGATTGGAAATGCAGCGGCTGCTGATGAAGGTGTGGGCGCAACAGCAGATGACCATCCTGTTCGTCACCCATGACGTCGACGAAGCGTTGTTGCTTGCTGACCGCGTTGTGTTGCTGAGCCACCGGCCCGCGACTGTCGCAGACATCATCACGATCGACCAACCCCGCGCGGCAGAAGCACAATTCACCGAGGCCTACCAGCGTCGCCGCCAGGAAATCCTCGAATTTCTAGGACCGCAGTCCGGCGGTAACCGCACCGACAGCACGGTGGCGCGATCGTCGTTGAGTACAGCACAGGTGGGAGCGAACTGTGACGACTGAAAATGATTTGAGGCCGTGGACAGGCTCCGCACCGAATCTCGAACGAAGCCGCTACCACTTGCCTTATCTTTCCGTGCGTGAACAGACGCCCGCTATTCCCGTTGATTGGGCGCGAGCGGTTCGCCCGCAGTACTTTTCATCCCCGACTCAGCCTGCCGACGTAGCCCAGGCGGGGCTGTTCGCCGACATCCTGCGAGCCGAGCACGCCGAACTGGGTGCCGCAGCGCGACTGGGAGCGCGTAACCGCGGCGCACCGTGTTCTGCCGAGCAGATGATGCAGTTGCAGTCGCGCATGAGAGAAGTTCGCCGACTTCTCGATGCCCTCGAAAACCGTTTTCTACGTTCATGACTGCAAGAGGCGATGACAAAGGACAAAGCCGAACAAGATGAGCATCACCATTCCAGGCACCCGCGCAGGTGCGAAGACTCCCGACAATTCCGCACTTGGCGCACTACGCAATCCAGCACTGTTACGCACCGAAGTGCTTGCGGGACTTGTGGTCGCGCTCGCGTTGATTCCCGAGGCCATCGCGTTTTCGGTCATCGCCGGTGTCGACCCACGAGTCGGGCTGTTCTCTTCGGTCACCATGGCTACCACCATCGCGATCACGGGTGGTCGACCGGCCATGATCTCGGCAGCCACGGCCGCGGTGGCTCTCGTTGTCGCGCCGGTTGGCCGCGAACATGGGATCGACTACCTCATCGCGACGATCGTCCTAGCCGGCGCTTTCCAGATGTTGCTTGGCCTTGCCGGAATCGCGAAACTGATGCGGTTCATTCCGCGCAGCGTCATGATCGGTTTCGTCAACGCGCTGGCCATTCTGGTGTTCGTCTCGCAGCTCCGGCACCTGATCAATGTCCCGTGGCTGGTCTACCCGCTGACCGCGATCGGTATCGCGATCATGGTTCTGCTGCCGAAACTCACGACCGCTGTCCCGCCGCCATTGGTGGTGGTGCTGATGCTGACCGCATTGGTAGTGGCCTTCGGCTGGCATGTGCCGGACGTGGGATCGCAGGGCGCGCTGCCGCATTCGCTGCCGATGCCGACGATTCCACACGTGCCGTTTACTTGGGCCGCATTGCAGATCGTTGCTCCCTACGCGATGGGTGCGGCGCTGGTCGGGCTCTTGGAATCATTGATGACCGCCAAGCTCGTTGACGACATCACGGAAACCCCTTCGAACAAGACCCGCGAAGCGTGCGGCCAAGGAATAGCCAACATCCTCACCGGTGTGTTCGGCGGTATGGGCGGCTGTGCGGTGGTCGGCCAGACGATGATGAACGTCAAGGTGGCCGGCGGGCGGACCCGGCTGTCGACCTTCTTCACCGGTGGATTCTTGTTACTACTCATCATGTCTCTTGGCGAACTGGTTGGGCGCATACCCATGGCCGCACTGGCCGCGGTGATGATTGTTGTCTCTGCCGCCACCTTCGATTGGCACAGCGTGACGCCTCGTACGTTGAAGGTGCTACCGCGCAGCGAGACCGTCGTCATGATCGTCACCGTTGTCGCAACGGTCGCTACCGGCAACCTGGCCATTGGGGTGACACTGGGAGTGCTCACAGCCATGGTGGCATTCGCTCGCCGCGTAGCCCACCTGACGATCGTTGAATCCGATCAGCAACCCGAAGCCAACGAGACAGGAACTCGCATTTACCGGGTCCGCGGCGAGCTTTTCTTCGCCTCCAGCAACGACCTCGTTCATCGGTTCGACTATGCCAACGATCCGGACGACGTTGTCATTGACTTGTCCGGCACCGATATCTGGGATGCGTCGGCGGTGGCCACCCTCGATGCCATTTGCAACAAGTATCAGGGCCGCGGTAAGACCGTGCGGATCAGCGGTCTGGACGGGGCTAGTCTAGAGCGCCTCAATCGTCTCTCTGGTCGATTAGGCGTTTGACAGATGCGGCAATCGGCCGAAATCAGACCGTAAATTCGGTGCGTCGGTTTTGTTCGTCGATACTGCGGGCACAGGGCCGCAATGGGCTCACGCACTGCGGCCGCGGTAGTTGCCATCGGCTGTTTGGTCGGTGCCTGCGGTACCGAATCCGCCCCGCCTGCGGCGAACTCCGCGTCGCCGACGGCCGCCGAGCCGGCGAAGGCCGGCACACCCACCGTGGCGCCGGTCGGAAACGTCGTACCGATTGGCAACGCCCCGGAGGGCATCGTCGTCGGGACATCGGGTGTCGCGGCCGTCGCTGTGCGCAACCCCGACGGCGTCGTGCTGATCGACGCGGCCACCGGGGCGCAACGTCAACGGGTCCCGACGCCCAGCGCAGCTCGCCACCTCAGCTTGGCCGGCCCGGACGGACCCGTCCTGGTACCGCAGGAGGGTTCGGACGAACTGTTGGAGATGAACCTGGCCGACGGCCGGATCATCACTACCGCCACCGGCGTCGGTCACCGACCTCACGACGCGGCGATCACCGCGAGCGGGACGATCGTCGTGACCAACGAGGGCGGTGGCGGCGTGCTGTTCGTGCGTGCCGGACGGGTGGTGGCGTCGCTTCCGGCCGGCCCACCGCAGCCCGGAGGCGTTGCAGCGGTGGGAGATTACGCCGCGGTGGCCGACGTGCGGGGCAACGGAGTGTGGGTTTATGACGGGCGCACCCACCAACAGGTCGCGCAGGCGCCGGTCGGCACCAGATTGACTCATGCGGTTGCCCTTTCGGGCAACCTTGCTGCGTTCACCGACACCGACGGCGATGCGATATTTCTCGAACGCATCGATCCGCAGATCACGCAACTAGCGAGGCTCGATGCTCCCGGCAAGCCTTACGGTCTCGCCTACGACGGCCAACACCGCCGTCTTTACCTCACGCTGACCGCGACGAACCACGTGCGGGTTGTCGACGTCAGTGACCCGCCACACAGCCGCGTGCTCGGCGACCTGCCAACCGTGCAACAACCTAATTCTGTTGCAGTAGAACCACATTCGGGAACCGTACTGGTCACCGGCAGCAACCCCGACGGCAGCAGCAGCGTGCAGATCATCGCATCAGACCTGCTGCCGCACTAGCGCGGCCCGATGAGCGCCCGGCGGCGTTGTGCGGTAAGAAAGGCGTAGACAAAAGCCCTGCCAAGCAGCGAGCGGGATTTGACTGGCTGAGAGAGGGGCTTGACGCATGCCTGCATGGAGACGCCACGCCACGGCTACGGACACCAGCACCACGGGCAAGCTCGTCCGCAGCGTCGGTGCGGAGATCGAGCTCGAGGTCACCGAACCGACGGTGCTCGACTTCCAGATCGCGGTCAGCCGGAAACCCGGTCTCGAAGTGAGCGAGTCGCTGATCGTCAAACGAAACGGCAAGGCCGTCGAGCCGCGCGAAATCATCGGCCCACATCAGACACGCATCCATGTCCTCCCGGCCGACACAGGGAATGTGACCGCGTCCTACTCGGCGACGGTCGTCGGTCAGGCGGATCCCGAACCGGTCACCGACATCGACGCAATCACCTATCTACGCCCGAGCAGATACGCCGAAGCCGACAAGTTCTTCGGATTTGCCGCGACCGAGTTCAAGCAGTACGGCACCTCGGTCACCTTGCTGGAGAAGGTGTCGTCGTGGGTCGGCACTCGACTGGACTACGTTCCGGGATCCAGCGATCCAATCGACGGGGCGGCCGATACCTTGCTCGCGGGTGCCGGCGTGTGCCGCGATTACGCGCACTTGGTCATCGCGCTGCTGCGGGCGCTCAACGTCCCGGCCCGATTGGCGGCGGTGTACGCGCCCGGCTGTCAGCCGATGGATTTCCATGCCGTTGCCGAGGCATTGGTCGACGGGGTGTGGCAGGTCGTCGATGCCACCTGCCTGGCCCCGCGCCAGTCGATGTTGCGCATCGCCACCGGCCGCGATGCTGCCGACACCGCGTTTCTGGACAACCACGGTGGTGCGATCAACTTGCAGAGCATGACGGTCACGGCGGTGGTCGACGGTGAGCTGCCCAGGGATTCGGTCGAACAATTGATCAGTCTGCGCTAGCCGCGACGGGTCAGCGGAAGCGGATGTTCATCGTGGCCAGGCCGAAGATCTTCCGTCCGCCGGACTTGGCAACGACGATGACCACTCCGGAGCGGGTTGCCGGGTCCAGCGACTTGATCCGGCCGCTGTACTCGATGTCCGCGCCGCCGGCGGCCGGCACGATCGCGGGCTGGGACAACCGCACCGCGTAGCGGGTCACGGCACCGGGGTCGCCCGACCATCCGGAGAAGAACCCCGCGCCCAAGCCCATCGTGAGCATTCCGTGCGCGATCACATCGGGCTGACCTGCCAGCTTGGCGACGTTCTCATCCCAGTGCAGCGGATTGGCGTCGCCGGCCACGCCCGCGTAGTTCACCAGGTCGCCGCGCGACAGCCGGGCGTGATGGACCGGCAGCTCGTCGCCGATGTTCAGGTCGTCGAAAAACGGCGTCCCTGGAGTGCGCTCCGTACCTGCCTGGGCGACCCGAACCTCGCCCGGGGGACGCACGGTCTTGCGGTAGGCGGCTTCGGAGGTGTCGATGCCGACGAGGTTCACGTCGTGCATCACCACGTTCTCCGCGGCCGCCAGCATCGCCGGATCGACGTCGTCACCGGTGACGCCGACGACCGTGGTGTGCATGGTGTGCACCCGCTCGCCGGCCGAGTCGGTAAAGGTGTTGGTCACGGTGATCAGATCCCGGCCCGCGATCCTGCGCACCGATGACAGTTCGACGTCCGTCTGCAGTTCGTCACCCGCCACGATCGGTCGGTGCTGCTCGAAGACCTCTTCGGTCTGCAGGTACGTGTCGTAACCGACGACCACTGACTCGAACAAGTGCCGGTTGGCGACCATGCCGGGGATCGAGGTGAACGTCAGCGGCGCCACGAGGCCCGAATATCCCAACTCAGCGGCCGCCGCGACATCCCAGTGGGCGGGGTGGTAGTCCTGCACGGCGCGGGCGTACTCACGCACCTTCTCCCCAGAAACCCGGTAGATGTCGTCGGCTTGGTAGTAGTGGCCGACGCGCGATTCGAGCGTTGACGTCTCTGCTGCTGCGGTCATGAATTGCCCAACTTTTCTATCGACCGGTTCACTGCGGCCGACCTAGGCACACTAACGCGGCCGGCAACAAGCCGATATCTTCGGTGAACATGACCGTCTATGCCTTGAATCTCTTCAACGTCGCCGACGCCGACGAGTACCGCGCCTACTCGCGGCGGTCACCTGCCGAAGTGGCCAAGCATGGCGGTCGTGTTGTCGCGCTCGGGAGTTTCCAGCACGCCGTCGTCGGCGACATCGAACCGCGCCAAGTTCTGATCCTCGTCGAGTGGGAATCGCGGGAAGCCTTTGACAGCTACTGCAATGACCCGGAACTTGCCGACCTGCATCCGCACCGGGAGGACGGATCATCGGATTACATCTGGCACTTGTTCGACCGTCTCGACGACCTCCGGCCGATACTCACCCCACGTTGACGGGACGCCTTCGAATGTCGGCGACTAACCGCATGTGCGCTCCGCCGTGGAACGTCTGCGTATTCACGTAGTCCCCGGGGGTTGCACCGAACCGTGCGCGGAACTCCTTGATGAAGTGGGACACGCTGCTATAGCCGACGGCACGCGAGACGTCGGCGACGCCCCGCCGTCCCTCGTCGAGCAGGTGTTGCGCGCGGTCCAGGCGGCTCTGTTTGGTGTACTGGTAGGGCGATCGGCCGGTCCTCTCCCGGAACGCGCGAGAAAACGCCGATGGACTCAGGTTGACCTGAGCGGCGAGCATGTCGACCGTCAGCGGTTCGGCAAGATGTTCGGCGATGTAATCCAGAGCAGCAGCAACCGGATTGCCCGCCGCTTCCTGAGCGGTGAGATGCAGCAGCCGCGCGCTGTGTCCACCCTGCAGCACCCGGTACACCGTCTCCTGCGTGTACAGCGGCGCCAACACTCGACGATCGGATAGGGCCGACAGCGAGTGCAGAAAGCGCAACATGATGCCGATCAATTGGTCGTCGAGTGCTGAAAATGGCGTATCGCCGGGGTATGAGTGCGTCCCGAATTCGCTCGATTCGCGCCCGCGCATCGTCGCCACCACGGTCCGGACGATCTGCGGCTCGACTCGAAGCACAATGCACATCCAAGGGTGCTCAGCCGAAGCCTCGATGACGTCGGCGTCGAGTTCGTCACGGCTGCCGATCACCCCGTAGGTGAACCGGCAGCTACCCGCGTCACCGATCACGCACAGCGACGGAGAATCGACCTCGTCCCACTGTGGTTTTGTCGGCCGCGTGAAGCGATAGATGGTCAGGCCCGGCCACAGACCCGCGTTGGCGCCTTCCTTGCGGGCCCGGTTCATCAGTTCAGCCAGCAAGAGCGTGACGGCACGCGGCCCCTCCGCGGTGCTGACCAGAGACGCGCGCGGATCGGATGCGGCTCTTGCTCGCATGTCACCTGCCTGGGACAACCGTGTTCGATGTAGTGATACTGCAGTGAATGTCTTCAGTCATTAAAGACTATCTACTTTGCTTGTCCACTACATATGGATTAAATCCGCAGTATTTATAGTGCAGTTACCATAGTCCCGCTGCGGCTTCTGTTAGAGTCGAGTGCCGATGCTTCAGTCAGCCGCCACCTCATGACCACGAGTCACCGGCCTGAGCCCCGCCGAACGCGCCGTGACGAATACGCGGAGCAGACGCGCAACGCGGTGATCGAGGCCGCACGAGCGTTGTTCGCAGAGCGTGGATATTTCGCCACGACCATCAACGAGATCGCTGATGCCAGCCGCGTCTCACCGGGCACCGTCTACCAGCAATGTGGTGGTAAACAAGGACTGCTGCGGACGTTGATGGATCAATGGACCACTTCTGAATTGGTGTCGCAGACCCTCGAGCGGATCAACGTGGCTGAATCCCTCGAGGAGATGCTGGAAGAGTTGTCGAACTCGTACTTGGAATTCTGGCGCCGCTATGACGACATCGTTCAGCTTGTCGCTGCGACAGCCGCCCACGATGCCGAAGCGATGGAATCGTTCGCCCAGGCGACCCAGCGCCACAGAGCCGCGTTATACGAAATCGCAGGTAAGGCAAGACAATTGGGCGCGTTTTCGTCGCGATTGTCCGATGAAGACTTCGCCGACATCGCTCTCTACCATTACGGGCCGCAGAACGGCTACCACTTCACGGTGTCGGTGCTGGGCTGGTCAGAACAACGAGCGCAAGACTTCATCAAGAAGCAGTTCGCGCGCAGTCTGCGCGAAGCGGCGACGGCTGGCTGACCGTGTTGCGGTCTCGCTTACGAGCCCGCCTCGCGGATGTGGGTCGTCGCGGGCGGTGTCGCCGCACCGCCGAACCCTTTCGCCGCGAGCCAGCTCAACGCCACGTCGGCCACATCTCGCCACCCGTGATCAACGGTCAGTGAGTGCCCCCGCCCCTCGAAGACATGAAAGTCGGTGACAGCGGCGGACTTAGCGTAGAGCTTGAACGCAGCCTTCACACTGACCTGGGGCACGGTGTGGTCTGCCGATCCGGCGGTAATGAGCAGCGGGCCCCGGGTGTTGTTGGCGGTATTAACCTTGGCCGGCGAGTTCGGAATGAAGTTGGCGGTGCCCGCCTCGAACAGCGGCTTGCCCGGCGACGGAATGGCCCACTGCTCCCACAGGGAGTCGGATTCGGCCTCGGTCAGCGCATTGCCGAAGCCATAGCGAAACTGCGTACGGGTCAGGCCCTTCGCCCGTTTGCGATTGAGCGGGTTACCCAGCACCGGGAAAGCGGACCGAAGTTGAGCAAACGGCAACGGCTTGACGCCCTTGATGGGCGCCGGGTCGATGGCCACCGCGGCGGCAGCTTTGTTTTGGTCGAGAAGTTTCTGGGCGATCAAACCCCCGAAAGAGTGGCCGATCACCACCGGCGGGGTATCGAAATTCTCGGCGATCCTCGCAAAGTGGTCAGTGATCGCGCCGATGCCGAAACCCGCTTGTGCTGCGGGGTTCTCGCGGGTCGCACGCACGGTGTCGGCCTCGCCCGGCCAGACCGGGGCGACGGGCCGGTGACCGTTGGCGGCAAAGTAGTCCGTCCACGGTCGCCAGGCGGTGTGTGAAATCCACAGGCCGTGGATGAAAACGACGTCGGTCATGTCGAAAGCACTCCTTTCGGGAGCAGGCGTGGGTCCCACGGGTTCGTTGGTCAACAGCAAACCGGGGTAGCAGGGTTGGCGGTGACGCATTCCTGCTCGACTGCTGCCCGATCCAGGATGGATAGTAAGAGACCTCCGGCCGATCTTGAGTCGATAACCGACTAGCGCACAGTCGCATCCAGCGCATACCGCCTCGCGATGTGCGGCGGGTTGGCATTGTCTTCTTCCACGAGCGTGACGTGTACGGTGCCCGTTCCCGTCCCCTTGTACCTGCTGGTGAAGGTGCCGCCGCTGGAGGCTCCGGGGGCTGTTCGATCAGGTTCGTAGCGGTAGCCGAGAAGTTTGAGCACCGCCCAATCATTGGGCTCCCCAGGGTGCCATTGGCAATTCGTCGTGGCGTAATCATCAGCCAGCACGATGTCGAAGACGTCGCCTTTGTCGATCGCAACATGCCCACCGTTGTCCGAATCGTGGGCCTCGACGTCGGGGCTGGAACACCCCGCGACCACCAGCACCAGACAGGCCAATGACAACGTCAGCCTGCAGCGCATGACGACACGGTACCGGCGGTGACCGGCTCAGATCTTGAGATAGCCCTTGTCGGCGGGGATTTGAGCGGCAGTGATCAGCGAGGACGAATCGCTGGCCAGCCAGACCACGATGTCGGAGATCAGGTCGGGAGCGGCCAGCGACTCGGTGGGCAGGGCGCCCGGCGAGAAACTGAAGATGTAGTTCGGGTGCTCTTGGAAGGTCTGGTACATCGACAGGTCGTTGCCCATCGGGGTGTCGGTGCCGTACGGGTGGACAGAGTTGACGCGGATACCGAATTCACCGAGTTCGACCGCCAGCGAATTGGTCAGACCCACGACGCCGAATTTGCTTGCGCAGTAATGCCCGCAGCCGGGTACCGCTTTGATCCCCGCGGCGGAGCTGATGTTGATGATCGACCCGCCATTGCCGGCGGCGATCATCGGCGGCACCACCGATTTCATCGTGTTCCACAGCCCGGTGAGGTTGGTATCGATGGTGTCCTGCCACTGCTGGGGTGAAATCTCCCACACCCGGCCCCAATTCAGCACACCGGCATTGGCTACCACGATGTCGAGGCGCCCGAACTGCTCAATCGCATTCGCCACCACCCGCTGCTGTCCGGCCAGGTCGCGGACGTCGACCTCCTCGGCGACGATCTTGCGGCCTTCGCCCTCGACCAGGCTGACCGTCTCGGTAAGGTCTTCGGGCGCGGCTGGGGGATAGCCGTTGTGTTCGGCCACCGGTGCGCACGCGTCGATCGCGACAATGTCGGCACCGGCCCGGGCCAACCGGATGCAGTGTGAGCGGCCCTGCCCGCGTGCCGCCCCGGTCACGTAGGCGACCTTCCCGGCCAATGGGGTGACGGTGTCGTTCATGCCGAGAGCTCCTCTGCTCGAGGCGCCGCCCGCGGTCCGACGACGGGCAGACTGTGAAACTCGTAGTCGGACAACGCCGATCGCTTGCTGAACCGGCGCGAGGCGGTAATGGTTTGGGGGCGGTGGTAAACGGTTTCCTGTTGCGAGTTCACGAAATAGGTCGAAAGACCTGGATTACACGCGGTCAGATAGAGGTGTACGGCTTTGCCTTGCCGTTGCATCTGGTCGTTCCATCGCTGGAACGCCGATTCGCTGACCGCAACCGAACTCGCGCCGCGCCGCCTGACTTCGTCGATCATGCGCACCGCGTGGGCGGCCATGGTCTCGACGAAGTCCGGCCAGGCGAACCCGACGAAGCCCAGCGGTCCGACGATCTCCCACCGATTGGGTAGTTGCGGGTGCGCGGTACCGGAGTAGCTGCGCAAGCCCTCGGCCCGGTAATACCGGGCAAGGTCGAACCCGTCGGTACCCAACACCGTTCCGGGCCGGTAGGTCTCGGGGTCGGTCCATAACTCGTAGCCGGTGGCCAGGACAATCAGGTCCGCGGCGCGCTCAGTGCCGTCGGTGGTGCGGACGCCGGCGCGGGTGATGCGTTCGATCGGGGTGGTGATCAGTTCAGTCCCAATGTGATTGAACACCGGTAGGAAGCTGCTGGAGATCACGGGGCGTTTGGCCAACAGGCCGTATCGGGGAACCAGTGCACGGCGGGTCTGCGGGTCGTCGACCACCGCGCGCAGCAGTAGGCGGTACAGCAATCGGCACCAGCGGTCGTAGAGCGGCATCACCCGGGTCAGCAGCCGGCCGGGCAGCAACGGCAGCAGGTGCATCAGCGGCGCCAGCATGAAGGCGTCCATGCCGGCCCGGCCCAGAGCATTGATGGCGCCGACCATCCCCGGCAATCGCAACACCCGGCGCATCCACGGCGCAATGTCGAAGTCGATCTTGGGTAGCACCCACGCCGGAGTGCGTTGATACACGACCAGACTGGCGGCCTCACTGGACAACGCCCCGGCGATCTGCACACCGCTGGATCCGGTGCCGATGACCGCGATGTGCTTGCCGGTGGGGTCGTAATCGTCATCCCAGGCGTTGGGACGCAGGATGGTGCCGGCGAAGTCGTCGACGCCGACGATGTCCGTGACGTTCTTGGCGTTGACGTAGCCGCCCACCGAATTGATCACGAAGCGGGCCGACACAGCGGGCTGGTCCTTGACGGACAGTTGCCATCGACCTGTGTCGGCATCCCACTGTTGTTGAACGACCTCGGCATTGGGGCGCAGATGCTTGTACAGCTTGAAGCGGGCTGCGCTGTCGCGTAGGTACTGGTAGATCTCCGGGCCGGGGGCGAAGAAGCGTGTCCAATTCGGATTGGGGGCAAACGACAGCTGGTACCACAGCACCGGGATGTCGACGGCCAGGCCGGGGTAGTGGTTGTCGCGCCAGGTACCGCCGAAGTCGGGTCCCCGTTCCAGGATCACGAAGTCGGTAATTCCCTTGTCGCGCAGCAGTTTCGCGGCGGCGATGCCACCCGGCCCGGCACCGACGATCGCTACCTCGTAATCAGTGTCAACCACGGTCGGCCCCGGTCAGGCCCGCGATGATGTGATCGCTTACGTAGCGGCGCACGGCCCGCGGATTGTCGAGGTCGACCGCGATGGGCGGAATCAGCTCGAAACTGAACAGCATTCGCACGATCCATTCACTGGCGCGCGCCGCATCGACCGACGGGCCGACTTCTCCGTTGCGCTGGGCGGTCTTGACCAAGGGCTTCCACAATTCGATCGCGCGGCGCATCAGCTCGTCGCCACCGTGGTCCAACAGCAGGACCAGGATGCTGCGGTCGAGTCCCCGCGGCATCGCTTGTGACCGTTGACGATGCGCACATATCAGCACCGCGACCGCGGCGGCCTGCTCGGCGAGGGTCTGTTCCTTGTCGATCTCGACGGCCATCGTGTCGATGAATCCCGCAGCCAGCTGATTGAGTGCCGTCGCGATCGCGTTGTCGCGAGTGCCCAGCAGATTGTGAACGGTGCCGCGGGACACGCCGGCGGCTTCGGCCACCGCGGTCAAGCTGAAGTGGCGGGGCCCCAGCTGGCGCAACGTCTGACTGGCGGCGGTCAACAACGCGCTCGGCACCGGTTTGGCGCGACGGTCGGCGTCGACGGGCACTTGAACACATTAACGATATGTGTTCAAAGCGGTCAATGGACGTCAGCTGTTTCCCTCGCGTGAACTTCTCAGATTGATGGTTTGACCAGGTGTAGGGGGGGTATTTTCACCGCACAGCTGAGTAGGGGGCAGGACATGAGGGCAGTCGAGCAGGGGCGGACGCGGTGCCCGCGGTGTGCAGCGTGGACCGAGTACCGATTCCTGGAAATCGGCAGCGACAAACTCGAGTACGAGGTGCGCTGCGACGGCTGCGGACATGTCCACTCCGAGGTGACCCCCGTCAGCCCGGCGGCAGCTGCCTGACGCTGCCGCACCACGACCGAGACCCTCGGTCGGTCGCGGTAACGTCCGCAACAGATTCCGGGTGGTTCGCCCGGTGCCTGACCGTAAGGACCGCCCGTGAGTGAGACGACGCAGCGCCAGCTGGGGGCGACCGACAGCCCGATCGAAGACAAGCTGGAAGACGCTTTCGTCAGCATGATGAGCGAGGGCGCCCAGCGACTGCACCGAACCTGGCGGGGTGTCCTGGTCACCGGTTTCTTCGGCGGCACTGAGGTGGCCCTGGGTGTGCTGGCCTACCTAGCCGTCCTCGATGCGACCCACCGGCCGCTGCTGGCGGGCCTGGCGTTCTCGATCGGATTTCTGGCCTTGCTGCTGGGCCATAGCGAGCTGTTCACCGAGGGATTCTTGGTACCCGTTGCCACCGTGGCGGCCAAGCGCGCCAGCGTGGGCCAGCTATTCAAGTTGTGGGGCGGCACGATGTTCGCCAACCTGGCCGGCGGGTGGGTGATGATGTGGCTGATCATGACGGGATTCCCGGAGCTGCGTGCGCAGACCGTCGAGTCGGCAACTCACTTCGCCACCGCGCCGCTGTCGGCGCAGACCTTCGCGCTTTCGGTACTCGGCGGAATGGCGATCACGTTGATGACCCGCATGCAGCACGGCACGGACTCGGTGCCGGGCAAGATTGTCGCCGCGATCGCCGCCGCCTTCCTCCTCGCCGGTCTGCGGCTGTTCCATTCAATTCTGGACTCGCTGTTGATCTTCGGCGCTCTGGTCACCGGGCGGCCGCCATTCGGCTACTTCGATTGGTTGACCTGGTTCGGTTACACCGTGATCGGCAACATATTCGGCGGGCTTTTTCTGGTTACGCTATTGCGACTGTTGCGCAGCAAGGACCGGCTGCACCAGGAGCGCGCCGACGCCGACCAGACATCGCGGGAGGGCTCATGACCGAGGACGACTTCAACCGTCGCAACATCGAGGAATTTCGCGCCAACCACGGCCGACTCGGCGGGCAGTTCGAGGGCGCGCCGGTGCTGCTGTTGCACAGCATCGGTGCCCGCAGCGGTGCGGAACGCGTGAGCCCGATGATGTACCTCCCCGACGGCGACAACTACCTGGTTTTCGCCTCGGCGGCCGGGGCCGACCGCAACCCCGCCTGGTACTGGAACCTCGTTGCCAATCCCGACGCCAGCATCGAGGTCGGCGACGAGCATCTGAATGTGCACGCCGAGGAGATCAAGGGCGCCGAACGCGACGAAAAGTATGCCGAGCAGGCCAGGCGCTACCCCGGATTCGCCGAATACGAGCGCAAGACCACCCGGACCATCCCGGTCCTCTCGCTGCGGGCGACTGGTCCGCACGCTGGGTGAGCAAGCTCGATGCGGTCTTGATAATCGACGTATATCCCCGCCCCGGGTTGGACGATCACCCACCGTGGCTCCAACTGGGTGGCACTGTCCAACGGCGACTCGAGTGAAGGATTTGAGCACACCGGCCATTATCGGTGTGAGCGGCAACAACTTTCAGCAAGAGGCTTTTGTCAACTACACCGCGACCGTCTCGGCAGCACAGGGCTCGGTCCCCGTGGTCGGAACCTTACAGCGAGCTGCTGAATACCGCGAGCCGCCGGTCGGCATTCATCGACTTCAGGCAAGTCCATGCGACGGCTCAGGCGATCAACGAGGGCGGGCAGATGGTCAATTCACTGCTGTGACCGACGATCGCACGCGCCGATAGGCGACGATACGAGCACCGTGCGATGGGATGTACACGACGTGACGCGCGCGGGCCCTTTCCGGACGGTTGCGGGCGGGCGCCAGGCGATAGTTGAGCAAGACCTCGCGAAGAATTGCGGTGGCTTCCATCATCGCGAAACCGCCTCCAAGACAACGACGTACCCCGGCGCCGAACGGCAACCAATTCGATGCCGTGGCCGAACCATCGAGGAACCGTTCCGGCCGAAAGACCTTCGGGTCGGCGTGCTGACAGGGGTCGGATTGCACCGGACCTATTCCGGCAAACACCGTGTGGCCGGCCGGAATTCGGTAGCCACCCAGCTCGGTGTCTTCGGTGAGTCGCCGCGCGACTGCGTAGAACACCGGGTGCAACCGCATCGACTCTTTGATCACCGCTTCGAAGTATTTGTCGTCACCGGAGTCGACGGCGGTAATGGCCTTGTCTTGCAGCACCGGATTGTGCGCGAGGTCGTGCAGCGTCCATGACAGTGTGATGGCCGTGGTTTCATGACCCGCCAGCAGGAGGGTGACCATCTGGTCGCGTAGCTCGGCGTCGGAAAGCCGGTCGCCGTCCACCTGCGTTGCTATCAATTGGGACAACACATCGCTTCGCTCCGCGGTGCCGGCATCCCGGCGGCGCCGATGTATCTCCGCGTAGAGCAATTCATCGATGCGCGTAAGCAATTGGCGGAAGCGCTTCCAGGGCCCGAATCGTTGCAGCGGCGGTACCACCTCGCCGGCGTACACCGCCATCGGTGCGGAAACGAGTCGCGAGAATGGCACCCGAAGCTCGTCGAGTTGCGGCCCCTCACAAAGCCCTAAGACCACGCGCAGCATCATCTCCAACGTCACAGCGTTCATTCGCGGTTGTGCGGCGAAGGCAGTGCCAACCGGCCACCGGCTGACTTCCTTGGTGGCGAGCTCGAGCATCATGTCGCGGTAGCCGCGTAGGGCGGCGCCGTTGAAGGGTGGCACCAGCAATTTGCGAAGGCGTTGGTGAGCGGCTTCGTCGGTGGTCACCACCGAGCGCTCACCCATCACATTGCGGATCCCCTGAATGCGTCCTTCGCCGGCATGAAACGTCGTCGGCTCCCCGCTCAGCACGGACCTCGTGAGTTCGGGACTGCACAACAGGATTGAGGGCCGGCCGAGTACGGAGACGGAAATGACGTCGCCGTAGTGCTTGCGCAGCCACGGTGTGATGCGGTCGCGGTGGGCGAACAACGCGGTTTGTACCACGCTTGGTACTCGCGGACCGGGCGGCAGCGGCAGCTGGGCGAGACGATCGGTCGGGGTCGGCGTCGTCTGATTCATTCAGCTGGCCCAATCGGTGCGGGACATCAGCGCCTCCTCGGGGCTTCGACGCCCGTTCAGACTACCCAGGATCGGACCTCAGTGCGGCTCGGCGACCCGGGCCATCTCGGCGAACATCGATTCGCGCAGCTTCTCCTTGGGCATGTCGTGCAGGCCGGTCGCCGACCGCACGAACGGCTCGAACAGTTGCCAACCCAACAACAAGGCGATCGCATTCGCCGCTCCCAGCCGTGCGCTCTCTTCGCTCTGATGCTCGGGTCGGATGCCGTCGAGCAGTCTGGCGGCAGCCGGAAAGCTGGACTGCAGTTTGCCGGCCGGAAATCCGTCGAGAAGCGCACGCGCGATGACCCGTAACTGGCGTGAGGTGGCGGCCTCGATCTCCTCCGGCGACGCCTCGCCGTCGGTCAGCGTGGTCAGCTTGGCGGCCAGGTGATCGAGGACGGCGGCGACGAGCTTTTCTTTCGTCCCGAAATGGCGGAACACCAGGCCGTGGTTGACGTGTGCCCGGGCCGCGATGTCGCGAATCGACGCTGCTGCGGGGCCGCGCTCGGCGAACATCTCCGCGGCGCTGTCCAGGATTGCGGCGGTCACCTCGTCGCGACCGGTGGGGGCGGATTCCTGGGCAGCGCCGGGGCTTGCGCCGCGTGTAGTCATATGTCTACACTACACCGTAGTCGAGTGACTACAGACCGGAATGGCAGGGCCGGGAGCGTGTCCGCACTCTGGTCCGCTCCGGCGGGCGGCGCCTACGCCGCGGCCGACGTAATCTCGCCCAAGAGAAGCCGGGGGGCCAACGGAGGGCGAGTCACTTGTCTGAACCAGACGAGCATCGATACGTGATCATCGGCGCCGGCGCGATCGGCGCAACGGTCGGCGGGGTGCTGGCGCGCGCCGGTATCCCGGCGGTGCTGGTTGCCCGTGGCCGGCACGCGGAGGTCCTGGCGGCCGATGGCCTCACGCTGAGAACTCCCGACGGAACGTTGCGCGTCGCGGTCACCGCGGCGGCGCGACCCGAGGATGTCGCGCTGAACGATCGGGATGTCCTGGTGTTCGCCACCAAAACCCAGCAACTCGATGCGGCGCTGCAGGAATGGGCGGACCGGCCCGTCCAGGGCGACGACGGTGTCCTCGGGACCGCCGGCGAGCGGCTGCCCGCGATGACCGCCACCAATGGCGTTGCCGCAGAAGAAAAAACGCTGCGCTATTTCCGGCGGGTGTTCGGGATCTGCGTCTGGTTGCCGGCCGTACACCTCGAGCCCGGTGAGGTCGTCGTGCGGGCGTGGCCGGTGGTCGGGCAGTTCCACATCTCGCGATGGCCCGCATCCCTGCAAACCCAAGACGATATCGACCTGCTGGCGGGGCTCGCCCGGACATGGACGCCCGCGGGCGTGCGGGTGCGGACTCCTGACGACGTCGCACCCTGGAAGTACAACAAGCTGCTGAGCAATCTGGGCAACGCCGTCGGCGCCCTGACCGCCGACACGGCCGGCGAGGTGGTGGCCGCGCTGCGTCGTGAGGGCGAGAACGTGTTGCGGCAAGCCGGAATCGAGTTCGTCTCGTTCGAGGTATCGACGGCGACGCGTGCCGACGGGCCCACGATACGGCCGGTACCCGGATCGCACACCGGCCCAAGCAATTCCACCTGGCAGTCGTTGAGTCGACAGACCGGCAATGTCGAGACCGACTTTTTCAACGGAGAGATCGTCCGCATCGCTCATCGGCACGGCATCGCCGCCCCGCTGAACACCGCCTTGGCCCGGGCCGCACGCGCCACCGTGCACGACGGTCTCGGGCCTGGACGCTATTCAGCCGGCCAGCTGGCAGAGCTGTTGGGCCTCAACGCAATCACCGCGACACACAGTTGATCTGGCCGGCAGCGGTGCGACCGGTCCAGCGCGCGAGTGCCGCGGTCCAGGCGGACCCATCGGCCGAGTTGCCCGCCCAGGCGATATAGCCATCGGGGCGCACCAGCAGCGCCGGACCGTCGTCGGCCCGTTCGGCCTGCAGGAGGCCGGCCGCGGCTAACGCGGGTGTGCCCCGCTCCCGAACCACAACGAAGCCGGGGAGCCGTTGCAACTCGGTGAGTCGCCCGGACCGCAACGGGATCTGCGTCGCGCGGGTGCCCACCACAGACCCCTCGTCACTGCGGTGGGCATAACGCAACGTTGTTCCCGCGAAACTTCCGGCGACCGCGTCGCGGACCCGGGGTACCCGAAGAATTCGGGGTGCCACCAGGTTTCGCATCCCGCGGGCGATTCGCGGCCGCAGCGTGATGCCGCGGGCCATCAGACCGGACTGCAGGAGAACCCGCTTGCCGATCGGATGCCGTTCGTCGTGATAGGTATCGAGCACGGCATCGTCGGCGCCGGCCAGCACCGCGTCGATTTTCCACGCGAGGTTCGCCGCATCCTGGATGCCGGTGTTCATGCCCTGCCCGCCCATCGGGGAGTGCACATGCGCGGCGTCTCCGGCCAGAAATACGCGGCCGTGGCGGTACTGCGCGACTTGGCGTTCGTCGCAGTGGAATCGGGACTTCCACCCCACCTCGAGCAATCCAGGATCGGTGTCCAACGCCCGCATCAGGACGTCGGCGATCTCCCCGGAGTCGACGGGCGCGCTGTCGGGCAGCTGATTGGCGCGGTCCCACACCATCGCGCGGTACCAGGCTCCGCTGGCGTCGCGCTCGTCGTATGGAGCCAGGAACGCGAACTCATTGCGCCTGCTACCCAGCTTCAGCACCCGCCCGGCTGGCCCGTGTGCGAGCTTGACGTCGGCAAGAACGATCGAGGACAAAATCGTCCGGCCGGGGAAATCCGCACCAACGAGGGCGCGAACCGTACTGTGCGCACCATCGGCGCCGATCACATACGTTGCGCGCCAACGGATGTGATCGCTCGCTCGATCGTCGTCGGGCCGAGCGGTCACCGTCACCCCGTCGGCATCCTGCTGCAGGCCGATCACTTCGAAGCCACGCCGGATGTCGGCGCCTTGCGCGACGGCGTACTCGGCCAGCGCGCGATCCACGTTGGTCTGTGGCGTAACCATCACGAACCGATAGCGCGAGTCCAGATGCGTGAGATCGATGCGGGCGCCGCCGAAGATCGTGACGCCGGGTGCCTGGTGCGCGCGTGCCAGCAGGTCGTCGGCGAGCCCACGCGCATCGAGCACCTCGAGCGTGCGGGCCATGGTGGCGAAGGCGCGGCTGGACGGGTTCACCGTGGGCCAGCGCTCCAGCACGGTGACCGAACGCCCCGAGCGCGCAAGGTCACCAGCGGCGGTCAGACCCGTCGGCCCGGCGCCGACAACGAGCACGTCGGCGTGCTGCGTAGTCATCGCGCCACCGCCTCCGGATGCGGGTACCAACGGCGGATGTCGTTGGGAGTCGCCACGGCCGCGCGGTTGAACACGAAGCGGCAGCCGGGCTGGGCCACGTGCGCGGCGTTCACGATCGACTCGAACAGCAGCGTGTTGCCGACGATCAGCCGCACTCCGGCGCCGATCAGCACCGCGTCGTAGTGCTTGGCTTTCAGCCAGTGGCGCGCTTTATCGGCCCCCGCCTGGCCGAAGTCGATCAGGCAGTTGTCGACGTGGTAGCCCGCAGCGCGCAACGCGACGACATTGTCGTTGTTGGCAGTGCGCAGCTTCTCCCTCGACAAGCCGGGAAACTGCGCGAAGTCCGGCGAGGAGTAATCGATCACGTCCGGGTCGAGTCCGATCTGGATGGCTGTCACGACCATGCCCGCACCCCCTGAATTGAGTTCAACAGTTGTTGAACTCAAACGGTAGGCCGCGCTATGTGCCATGTCAACATTTGTTGAATACACTGCGCACATGCCGTCGAAAGTCCGGGATGGAGAGGCCACACGGTCGACGATCCTGACCACGGCGCGTTCACAATTCGGGACCCACGGCTTCGAACGCACCACCATCCGTTCGGTGGCGTCGGCCGCCGGAGTCGATCCTGCGCTGGTCATGCATTACTTCGGCAGCAAGGCCAAGCTCTTTGCCGCGGCTTCTCGATTCGAGGTCAAGTTCCCCGATCTCTCAGGCATTGCGCCTGACCGGGTCGCGGATCTGCTGCTGCCGCTGTTCATCGGCGTGTGGGGACCCGAGGGGCCGCTGCTGCCGATGCTGCGCGCGGCCGCAACCAACCGCGGCGCCGCGGACGCGCTGCTGGCGGTGTTCGTCGATCAGGTGGCCCCGGCGTTGGCCGCTGTGGTCCCGGATCACGCTCCCGAGCGCGCCGCCTTGGTCGGATCGCAACTCCTCGGCCTGGCGACGGCCCGCTACATCCTGTGCATCCCGCCCCTGGTCGACATCGACGACGCCCGGCTTGTCGAATGGCTGCGACCGGTGTTCATGCATTACCTCTCGCATCCGGCACCATGATCTGATGCACCCGTTCCGAAAGGCGGTCGAGGACCGCGATGAGGCCACCATCCAGGCACTGCTGGCCGACAATGTCGTGTTCACCAGCCCGGTGGCCTTCAAGCCCTATGCCGGCAAGCCGATCACCGCGGCGATCCTGCGTGGGGTGCTGCGGATCTTCGAGGACTTCCACTACATCCGCGAGATCGCCGGCAGCGACGGCCGCGACCATGCGCTCGTATTCGAGACGACCGTCGCGGGCAAGAAGATCACCGGGTGCGACTTCCTGCACTTCGACGAAAACGGCTTGATCGACGACTTCATGGTCATGGTGCGACCCCTGTCGGGGGCGACGGCGCTGGCCGACGCGATGGGTGCGCAGTTCGACCGCATCCAGCGGGAAGCTGCGGAACTGGCGGACAAGTTCGCCACCGCCTGAGGCGTTACCCCAACATGGCAGTGAGGATTCCGACGCGTCCGGCGTCGGCCTCGTGTCGCAGCACCGTGGTAGCCAGGTCGAACGTGACGCCGGGAATCGTTTCGTTGACGGCCGAGTTGCCGCTCCACCAGGTGATGCGGCAGACCCGGTGAGTGATCCGCCAGCCCTCGCTGGTTCGCGCCCACGTGTCGTCGTACCAACCGGTGCCGTCCCAGAGCGGGTTCCCGTCGACGGCGTTGCGCAGCAGCCGCCAGCCGCCGTTGCAGAAGCTGTGGGCGCGGTCGCCGTCGACACAGACGACGTGCGTGGTCATCGAGTGCTGGGTGGAATCGAACGGATCGTGGAACGCCGCGAACTCCGACTTGAACTGAGCGCGACCGGTCCAACGCGAGGTCGGGCCGTAGTCGGCGTCGACGTCGGCGGCGAAAATCCGGTCGAACAATTCCCATCGCTGGGAATCGACCGCCAGCCCGTAGAGGTTCACCAGTGAAGTGATGGCCATGACGTCGCTATCGGTCATGGTTCGGATAGTAGGGCGGAGGGAGACGCGGGTGAAGATTCGTTTCGGCGTGGGGTTGGGCGCGGACAGCGCCCCCGGCCAGTTGGCCGGGATCGTCGATCACCTGGAGGCCAACGGCGTGGACTCGCTGTGGTTCTCCGAGCTGGTGTACGCGCCCACGGTCGATCCGATGGTGGGCATGGCCTACGCGCTGGCCCGCACCACCCGGTTGAAGGTGGGCACGTCGGTGGCGGTGCTGCCGGGGCGCCATCCGGTGCTGGTGGCCAAGCAGCTGGCATCGCTGGCGGCGCTTGCTCCCAAGCGCGTTCTTCCGGCCTTTGGACTACGCTCCGCGATTCCGGCCGAACGCGAAATATTCACCGTGCCGCAGGGAGAACGCGCTTCGGTGTTCGACGAATCATTGCGGGTGTTGCGGGCGGTGCTGACCGAAGCCCCAGCCAGCTATCAGGGCCGCCATTTCACCGTCAACGACGTCGTCATCACTCCGAAACCTGTTCCACCTCTTGATATTTGGCTTGGTGGCTCGGCGCCGGCCGCGTACCGGCGCATCGGAACGTTGGCGGATGGCTGGTTGGGGAGCTTCCTAACTCCCGAGGAGGCGCGGGCTGGGCGCCAGGCGATCGAGCAGGCCGCCGAGCTTGCCGGACGACAGATCGAGCCGGACCACTTCGGTATTTCGCTGGGCGTCGCAGACGGCGAGCTGCCCGCCGAGTTGGTCGCGGCCTCCCGACGGCGCCGTCCCGACGTCGATCCCGCCGATCTGATCGCCGGAAGTTGGGACCAGCTGCATCGGCGACTCGATGCCTATATCGACGCCGGGTTGACGAAATTCGTCATTCGGCCGACGGGCGCAGGTGCCCTGGAGGGCTTCCTCGACCGTTTCGTCGCCGAGCTGGCCGGCCGGCAGAACTGAGTTCATTGGCCTTTCAGGCTGCCGATGCCAAGTGAATAGTCCGCCGGCTTCGACGGATTCGCGACGCTTTCGACGTAGTCCTGGGGGTCGCGGTCGACAATCTCGAGCCCCTTTGTGGTGGGGTGCGCAGCCATGAAATCCCGGTACTGGCGTCCGAGCGCTTCACGCAGGCCGGCCGGGGCGTTGCGGCGAAAGTCCGCCAGGCCTTCGCGTTCTTCTTCGCCCATATGGTCGTCGTTGGCCACCCGGGTGCGGCCGACCGCGGCCCACCACGGGTCTGAGCCGAGACCGGCCGCGTTGGCGTCACGCACGCCGTCGCGAATGTCGTTGTGATCGCCGATGGCGTCCAGGGTTTCGCCTTCGGGATCGTCGGAACCGCGCTGGAGAAGTTGCGGATAGAAGATCTTCTCTTCGATGTAGGCGTGCACGTCGAGCTTGTCGGCCAGCGGCTGCCACACGCGCTGCAGCGCCCGGATGTTGAGCGGCGTCTGCGCTTGCAGTTCGTCGAGCTTGGCGAACTGTTCGCGAAACCAGTCGTGGTCGCGCAGGATCAACATGGTGATGTCAGCCATTGCGCCTCCCCGCCTCCTGCGCCTTGAGGTCATGGTGTCCGACGTCGACAGAGTCAGTCAACTCTTCGCCGGAGTTCTTCCACCAGATTGCCAGCGCCACCGCGATGAGTGCCGAGGCGGCCGCTGCCGCGACGATGAACGCCCACCCGCGCCGGACGGCGGCCAGGTCGACGCCTGGTTGGTAGATCATGGTCAGGATCGCGGTGCCGAACACCGTGCCCAATTGCCGGGCGGTGTTTGTCAGCGCCGATCCGGCGCCCCAGCGGTGTGACGGCAGCACCAGGCCACTGACCGCGGACAGACTCGGCATGACAAGCCCGACGCCGGCTCCGGTAAACAGTTGTCCCGGAAGGAAATCCGCGAGGTAGTGCGGCTCGGGTCCCACCCGCAGCAGCCAGATCACGATGCCCGTCGCATACAGTGTCGCCCCGATCGCCGCAACCGTGCCGACACCGAATCTGCCGATCAGCCGCCCGGCGACGGTCAGTGAGACAAGCACCACGACCACGGGTCCGGGGGACAGGCACCAGCCGGCGGCGGCGGGCGTCTTGCCCCACACCGTGGTGAGCAGCATGACGCTGCCCAGCAGCATCGCCCCGAACGCCGCGGCAAACAGCAACAGTGCCAGGCAGCTGGACCACATCGGAAGCACCCGCACGGCGGCCAGATCCAACGCCGGTACCGGGTGACGTAGCGAACGCCAGATCGTCAGTGCCAGTGCGCACCCGGCGCCCACGACCGCGGCGACGATCTTGGCAACGCCGGCCACCGGCAGCTCGATCAGGACCCACACCAAGGTGCCCACGCCCGCGACCAGGCTCAGCGCCCCGAACAAGTCGGGAACCCCGACACCGGTGCCGCTCGACTTGCCCAGCACCACGGGGGCGACCGCCAGGGCCGCCGCAGCCACCGGCAGGTTGACGAAAAAGATCCAACGCCAAGACAATTCGACGAGTACGCCACCTACGGGCGGTCCGAGCGCGGCGGCCATCGCGGACACCGCAGACCAGGTGCTCACCGCCACGGCACGCCGCGCCGCCGGAACCGCGGCCATCAGCAGCGCAAGCGAACTCGGCATCAGCATCGCGGCGCCGAATGCCTGGACGACGCGGAACACCACCAACATGGCGAACGACCCGGCAAGCCCGCATGCGGCGGATCCCAGGGTGAAGACCGCCAACCCGCACTGGAAGATCCGGCGATGTCCATAGCGGTCGCCGAGCCGGCCGGCGGGGTTCAGAAACGCCGCGAAGACAAGGGTGTATCCGTTGAGAATCCACGACATCACACCGAGGTCGTCGGTGTGGAAGGCCTTCCGGATATCGGGGAACGCGATGTTGACGATGAACAAGTCCAGGCTGGCCAGAAATGCCGCCGCCGAGACCACCAGGACGGTCGCGATCGCACGGGTGTTTGCTGCGTGCCTCGTGCTCGTCAAGACTTCCTCGCGTGAGCCTGCTGACCGATCGACGAGACCGGACCGCCGAATGCTGGATATAGCTGACTATACTTTGCTGCGGAGGTGGGAACCGATCGCGCGGATGTGAGAAACGTCTCGGCCTAGGCTCGAGCGGTGACCATCCCCTATGACGAAGCGCTGAGAGAGCGGATCCGCGAGCATCTGGCCGCTCACGACCGTCGCGTAGTCGCCGATCCGACCAAGCGGCATGCCGCCGTCGCGGTGGTGCTGGTCGACTCCGAAGTCGGGGAGGACCGGGTGGATCCGGTGTCGGTGGACGAGTGGAATGCCGGGCGTCCGTTGCCGGCGGCGCACTTGGACGGCCGCATGGTCGACGTGTCCGGGGGCGCGGCTTTTCTGCTGTGCCGCAGAGCATCCCGTCTCAGCACGCATGCAGCGCAGTGGGCGCTTCCCGGTGGGCGCCTCGATCCGGGTGAGACGGTCGTCGACGCCGCGCTGCGCGAACTGCGCGAGGAGGTCGGTGTCGAACTCCCCGACTCGACGGTGCTGGGCCTGCTCGACGACTACCCGACGCGATCGGGATACGTGATCACCCCGGTGGTGGTCTGGGGCGGTGGACGGCTCGATCTGCACCCGGCGCCGGACGAGGTCGTGGCCGTCTATCGCGTGGGATTGCACCAGTTGCAACGGGACGACTCGCCGCGGTTCATCACGATCGCCGAAAGTCCGCGACCGGTCGTGCAGATCCCGCTGGGCAACGACCTGATCCATGCACCGACCGGTGCGGTGCTGCTGCAAGTACGTTGGTTGTGCCTGGAGGGCCGCGCGGACCGCGTCGATGAGCTCGAACAACCAGTTTTTGCCTGGAAGTAGCTATCCAGCAACGACTTTCGTAGTCGACTGGGCGATCAACGGCCGGCTCGGGATGCGCTGACGAAGAACGGGCGCCACCTCGGCCTGAAACAGTTCGAGGCTGCGTCGCTGCTGATCGGGAGTCACGGCGTCGGTGTCGGCGGACAGGTGCATCACTTCCTGGCCCAGCTGCTCGTGATAGCGCCCCACTTTGTCGATCACCTGCTCGGGACTGCCCACCAACGCCGAGCTGCGCTCGACGAAGTCATCGATGGTTTCGAACACCGTCGGCAACCCGGCGCGACGCGCGAACGCCAGACGCGCCTCGAACATCGGCCGGTAGGCATCCACCGCCTCCTGCGACTTACGCGTGACGTAGAAACCGGCCGTCCCCGCACCGACCAGAGCGTCCTGAGGCCGATGACCGTAAAACTCCCACCGCTGCCGGTAGTGATGCACCAGCTCGGCATAGGGCTCGATCGGGTGGCTGACATTGGCTGAGAAGATCGGGTCGCCGTGACGCGCCGCGAGATCGACGGAGTCCTTACTGGTAGCGCTGCCGTGCCAGATCCGAATCCGCTGCTGTAGCGGCCGGGGCAGCGCCTTGGCGTTGACCAGCGACGGCCGGAACCGGCCCGCCCAGGTCACCTCCGCACTTCCCCACAGCAGGCGAAACAGCTCGTAACCTTCGCGGTTTCGGTCCCATTGATCCTCGGGCGTCACATGAAACAGCTGAGCCTGGGCGGCGCCGTTGCCCTTGCCGATGATCAACTCGAGGCGGCCACCGGAAAGGTTGTCCAGCGTCGAATAGTCCTCGAAGGCACGCACCGGATCGAGCAGGCTCAACGTCGTAACCCCGGTGAACAAGCCGATTTTCGAGGTGCGGGCGGCGATATTGCTCAGCACCACCGGCGGCGAGGACGAAATGAACGGGTCCTCATGGCGCTCGCCGACGGCGAAGCCGTCGAAGCCCAATTCCTCCGCGAGCACCGCCTTGTCGAGTACCTCGCGCAGCCGCTCGGCCGGGCTCTTCTTCGTGCCCGAAACCGGATCCGGTGTATGCGTGATCAGCGTTATCAGCAGGAACTTCATTGCTTCACACGAACCGCCCGGTTTCCGACTTCATTCCCAGGGGCCTAGGCAGCCCGGCGCCGCCGACCGCTGATCAGGTAGAGCGCGGCGCGGAACTCCAGCAGTGGGTCGTCGGACGGATCGATGCCGGGCAGTCGCGGGATGGGGTCGAAGATGACGTGTTTCTGCTGTCCGGCCTCGTCGGTGGCGGGAGCGGTCAGTTCGACCGTGCCCAGCTCGCGGATTTCCCGGTCGGCCGGCCAGCCGATGGTGGCGTCGTCGACGACGTCGGCGTCTTGCGCGAGTTGCACGGCCAGGGTGAACCGCACCGGGCCGGCCGCGATGCGCTCGGCGAGCTCGTCGAATAGATAGTTGTCCTCCTGGGATGCGACCGCGGATTCGTCGAGATATTTCGGGCCCGCGGCAGGGATGACGCGGTAGCGCCCGAACCTGCTCTCGCCGGCCGCATTGGTGAACTTCAGTGCGTTCACGCCGAAAAACGATTCGTGGGCAAAGCTGGCAGGGAAAGGCTTGGGCGCCTGAACGAATCGCAACGCGGCCGGATGCGTGCCCAAGTAGGCCTCCAGTGGCGAGCCCGTCGGACTGGCTGGATCGCTGCTCGCCAGCGCCTGCAGGAACTCGAGGAAGTCGTCGGCGGTGCGGGCCGGGAACCCGTCGTTGGAATGAGCGATGACGTCGGTGTGCACGTGCTCGGCCAGCTGGAATCGGATCGCTATCCCCTTGGGGAGGCTGTTCGGATCGGTGTCGGGAACATTCGGCAGCCCGGTCGAGTCCGAGAATCGAACCAACACCGGTGTCGACGACTGTTGAAACGGTTGAGCGAGAGACAGATTCGCTGCCGCGGCCGATGGCGTGAAGCTGCCGGTCAGCAGGGTGCCCTTTCCGTGGGCCGGGCGAATGCCGGGATGCTCACCAAAGATCTGGGTGAATGTCGCCAGTATCTTGTCGCTGAGCTCCAGCAACTTCTCGTCGGTCGGTAGTGGCATCGTTGGTCTCCTGTCGGGCTGCGACGTGGACGGCTCACTCTATGCCCGTCAGCGGCGCTGAGCATCGGGGCCGAGGGGTGCTCGCGACATCCCTTGCGCACCGCTCTGGTGAAACCGCAAGCAAGGGCGCACTTTAGGCTTGTTCTGGCAGCAAAGTCCGCATTGACGCAGTGGGAGCCAAACCTTCGGCGACGGGGCCGGGCCCGGCGATCGGTGTACAGTTTTGTTAGTTGTGTGAACGAAATGATGGAGGCCGCCATGTCCCGAACTGCCGGGGACACCTGGGACATCGTGACGAGCGTCGGGTTGACCGCCCTGGCCGTCTGTGCCGGGCGTGCCCTCGACGCCGCGTTGGATCCGCCATTGGCGAACGACGACTTCGCCGCGGGTTTCGTCGTGGCCGCGGGGGAGCCGAATTTGGCTGCCGCAGTGACCAATACCGATATGGACAGCGCGGCGGCGTTCAACGCCCAATGGGTCGGGGTGCGCACCCGGTTCTTCGACGAATTCTTCACTCGGGCAGCGCAGTCCGGGACCACTCAGGCAGTGATCTTGGCGGCCGGTCTGGATGCGCGAGCGTATCGACTGGCATGGCCTGCCGGCTATACGGTCTTCGAGGTCGACCAGCCGCGGGTGCTGGAATTCAAGCAGCAGGTCCTCGACGACCGGGGTGCCGCACCGCTGGCCCGGCGTGTCGTGGTCGCGATCGATCTGCGCGACGATTGGGCGAGCGCGCTGATCGACGCCGGCTTTGATCCCCAGCAACCGACGGCGTGGGCGTTGGAGGGGCTGCTGCCCTATCTGCCCGGAGCCGCTCAGGACGCGCTGTTCGCCAGACTGCACGAGTTGTCGGCGGTCGGGAGCCAGATCGCTGCCGAATTGGGGCCCAACACCGGCGAACTCAAAGAATTCGCCGAGGGCATGCCTGCCGTCAGCCAACTGGCATCGCAACCGCCCGTCGCCGAGCTGTGGTACGACGATCCGCGCGTGGACACCAAAGACTGGCTGGGTCAACAAGGTTGGACGGTCACCGGGGTGGATCTGGTGGATAAGGCCGCCAATGAATACGGTCGGTCCGTCGATGGATTGCCGCCGATTTTCGACCGATTGCTACGCGAGAAATTCTTTACCGCCGTGCGCAAGCACTGAATTCAACGGCCGCGCAAGGCATGAATGTGTACGTGTCGCGCATCAGTGGTGGATCGATCTAGCCAGATACCGCGGGGCGGGGGCAAGATACTCAGCGACGTTGCTGCCGAGCGATTCAGGAGTGCCCCATGACGACCTACGCGTTGGATCCCGAACTTGCTGGGGTCATCCCACACTTGCCCGACCTGCCGGACGCTGACCCGCTGGCCGTCCGGGCGGCACTGTCGCAGATGGTCGCCCAGTTCCCGCCGGCGGACACCACCGGCGTTCAGATCGAGGATCGCCAAATTCCGGGCCGCGAAGGCGATCCCGACGTGCCCATCCGCATTTACCGGCCAGACCATCGCTCTGGCCCGGCCGCGGTCTACAACGTCCACGGCGGCGGCTTCATCGCCGGTGACCTGGAAATCGACCACGCCTTCAACGTGGAGCTGGCGCGGGCGCTCGGCGTCATCGTGGTTTCGGTCGATTACCGCCTCGCCCCGGAAACACCGTTCCCCGGCGGGCTGGAGGATGTTTATGCCGGACTGGTCTGGACCGCAAAGCACGCCGACGAATTGGCGATCGACCCGCAACGCATTGCCATTCTGGGAATGAGCGCCGGTGGCGGACTGTGTGCCGCGTTGGCACTGCTGGCCCGCGACCGCGGTGGTCCGCACATCGCGTTTCAATTTCTGTCCGTGCCCGAACTCGACGATCGACTGGTCACCGCGAGCATGACCGATTTCACCGACACCCCGATGTGGAGTCGGCCCCGCGCGATTGTCAGCTGGGACTCTTACCTGGGGCCCGGGCGCCCCGGCGCCGACGACGTGCCGATCTATGCCGCGCCTGCTCGCGCCACGGATCTGACGGGTCTGCCGCCGGCCTACGTCTCGGTCATGCACTTCGACCCGTTGCGCGATGAAGGCGTCGCCTACGCGCTGGCCATGCTCGCCGCCGGCATCAGCGTCGAATTGCATTTGTTCCCAGGGACGTTCCACGGCTCGATGCTGATTCAAGACGCGGCGATCTCCAAGCGGGAACAGGCTGAGAAGATCGCGGTGCTGCGCCAAGCGCTCGCGCTGTAACAAGTCGCGAATCATCTCTGCCGGTGGTTGTCTCGACGCAGTCGCGCCGCGCGGATTATGGCGGTCAGCAACGCCAGCACCGCCATGACCGCGAGGATCGATGCCGCGGCCTTGCCGAACCCTACGCTGCTCAACAGCATCGGCAGGCCGAAGCCGAGGTAGCTCACCGTGTAGAACGCTCCGGTCAGCGCACCGCGTAGGCGTTGCGGCGCAGCGGCTTCCAAGTCGATCAGCCCCTCACGCAATACCAGCCCGGACGCGCATCCCAGAACTAGGAGCAACGGCAAGGCAGCTGCCGGCGCCATGGTCGACGGCGCCACCGCGGTGGCGCCGTAGCCAAGCGCCGCCAACACGGCGCCGACGGTGCCGGTGTGCGGACCCCAACGACGGGCCCGGGCGATCAGTTGAATGGCGCCGCTGGCGCCGTTGGCGATCAGCGCGGCAATACCCGCGGCCATCGGCGCCGCGAGCCCGGTATGCACCCGGGTAGGGATCGTGACGAAGGCGAGAGTCGCCGAGGAGAACACCCACGGCGCCAGCGGGAGAGCCCAACTCAACGCCCTGGCGATGTCGTGACGCGCCACCCCCGACTGTTGCTGCCGCCGCCCGGCGGGCGGTGCTGTCGAGGGTGAGCGCCAGGCAGCGACCACGGCGACAACGGTCGCCAGCACGACCAGAGCGGCGGCGATCCCGAACGACTCCCACACCCCGGTTTGCCCGGTCTGGCTGACCGACGTGATCAACCCGGAGGCGAACGGGCCGACTGCGAATCCCGCGGTCAGGACGGCACCGGCGACGGCGGCTCCGGCCGGACCCTTCATGTCCGAGGCCCACGCGGTGCATGAGCTGATCACCAGCCCCACGCCGACGCCGACGATCAACCGCCCGCCGAGCAACACCGCCGAATGCTGCGACACCAACATCGCGACCGTGCCGGCCAGCGACGTGACCGACCCCGCCCACGCCACCGGCTGCCGGCCCAACACGTCGGAGGCGCGTCCGCCGATGATCAGACCGGGCAGCAGGCCCACCGCGTAAATTGCGAAGACGGCGTCGAGCGTGGACCGGTCCAGATGCTGCCGGTCGCTGATCACGGGCATCAATCCAGCGAAGTGGTTGGCAGCCCATCCGGTCGCCAGCAGTACGGCCAACACCGCGGCGAACAACACCTCGGATCCGTCATGTTCGTGTGGTCTCGTCGGCGCCGGGCGCGCCCCGCGAGGCGCTGCCACATGTGGCCTGCACACTGCTTCCTCCCCAGTTTCTGCACGCGTCGATCGATGGACGTCGGCGTCGCGGTGATATCGGCCACAACGCTGTGCATCCCAGCGCGCGTCGAGAACTAGCGCCGCACGTCGAGCAGAAGCGACGCTGTTCAATGCCTATTCCCCCAGGCGCTACAACACCGATTGTCAGCGGTGAAGTCTGCCCAGCCCGACCGGGTTTGAATCATCGCCGACGCAAACCTGGCGGCCCCGCACCGCGATTCCTAGGCTGCGCGGGTGATGTCGACCAAACCTGCGCCGGCACGGCTGTCGCTGCGTGGCGTCGGGCGCACCTTCGGAGCGCACACCGTGCTGCGAGACGTCGACATCGAAATCGAGCCGGGTGAGGTCGTCGCGCTGTTGGGTGCCTCAGGTAGCGGCAAGTCGACGCTGTTGCGGCTCATCGCCGGGCTCGACCGGCCCAGCAACGGCCGCATCGAGATCGACGGCGAAGCGGTCCGCGGCATCGATCCGCGCTGCGCGGTGGTGTTCCAGGAACCTCGGCTGCTGCCGTGGCGATCCCTGGCGGCGAATGTCGCATACGGCCTGCCTCCCGGCGCAGCCAAAGGATCTGGCGCAGTGCGGCATTGGCTGGATGTCGTCGGGCTGCAGGAATTCGCCGGGCACTATCCGCGCCAGGTCTCCGGCGGCATGGCTCAGCGGACGGGACTGGCACGTGCCCTGGCGCGGCAGCCACAGGTGTTGTTGCTCGACGAACCGCTGGCGGCGCTGGATGCCCTGACCCGGCTGCGGATGCAGGATTTGCTGGATGCTGTGCAGCAAGAGGCAGGGACCACAACGGTATTGGTGACCCATGACGTGGACGAGGCGGTGATCCTGGCCGATCGGGTGCTGATACTGCGCGTCTTGGAAACCGGGGCGTCCACCCGCGGCGCGGGTATCGCCGCCACCCACGACATCACCATCCCCAAACCACGTGATCGCGGTGATTCGCGTATCGCCGCGCTGCGGGATCAGTTGTTGGACGAGCTCGGTGTACCCCGGCGAAACGGTGCGAGCCTGCGGGCCGTGCTCAACGAGGAGGCGACAGTATGGTGAAACGCCGTTATCTGGCAACGTTTTCGGTCATTGCCGGCGTGATCGCGCTGGCGGGCTGCGGTTCGAATTCCGGCACGGCGTCCAAGGACATTCATGTGGACTACGCTTACTACAGCCCGTTGAGTCTGGTGGTGCGTGATCAACACCTGCTGGAGAACCGCGGTTACCACGTCACGTGGGTGCTGTCAGCGGGCAGCAACAAGGCCAACGAGGGTCTGCGCTCTCAGGCGCTCGACGTGGGCTCGACAGCCGGTTCCGCCGCATTGGTCGCGCGGGCCAACGGGTCACCGATCAAGGCCGTCGACCTGTACGCCGGGGGAGAGTGGACGGCGCTGGTCGTCACCAAGAACTCGCCCATCAATTCGGTAGCCGACCTCAAGGGCAAGAAGGTTGCCGTCACCAAGGGCACCGACCCGTATTTCTTTCTGCTGCAATCGCTTGCCACGGCGGGACTTTCGCCCAGCGACATCGAGATCGTGAATCTGCAACACGCCGACGGCAAGACCGCTTTGGAGCGCGGCAACGTCGATGCGTGGTCCGGCTTGGACCCGTTCATCGCCGAGACCATTCAGCAGTCGGGCTCGCGCTTCATCTACCGCAACCCGAGCTTCAACACCTACGGGTTTTTGGACGCCCGGGAAGATTTCATCGCGAACCACCCGGATGCTTTGCAGGCGGTGGTCGACAGCTATGAGGAGGCCCGCAAGTGGGCGAAGGCGCACCCCGATCAACTGGCAGCGTTGCTGGCCTCGCAGGCGAGCATCCCGCTGAGCGTGGCGCAGGAGGAGCTGACCCGGACCTTGGTGGACATCGACCCGGTGCCGGGGGATCCGCAGCGGGCGGTGCTGACGCGGGTGGAGCCCCTCGCGGTGGCGGACTCGGACATCAAATCCGACGACGCGGGCCGCAACGCGCTGAGCACGCTGATCGAACCGAAGTACATCCAGCAGGCGCACTGACACGACGGTCCGGCCTGCTGGCCAGGGCGCTGGTAGGCCTGATCGTTCCGGCACTGCTGCTGGTGAGCTGGCAGCTCGCCACCGCGGTCACGGGATTCTTTGCGCCGAGCCAACTCCCGCCGCCGGGCGACGTGGTGTCCGCGCTAGGCGGCCTGCTGCGCCACGGCGAACTGTGGACGCATCTGCAGGCGAGCGGTTCTCGGGTACTGGTCGGCTACCTCGCGGGTGCGACCGCAGCGCTCGCGCTCGGTTCCCTTGTCGGACTGTCGGCCGTGGTGCGACGGTTGCTGGCCCCGACCGTCGCGGCCTTTCGCACGGTGCCGTCATTGGCGTGGGTTCCGTTGCTGCTGTTGTGGTTCGGGATCGACGAGACACCGAAGATCCTGATGGTCGCGATCGGTGCGTTCTTCCCGGTCTACACGACGACGGCGTCGGCGCTCTCCCACATCGACCCGCAGCTGCTGGAGGTGGGGCGCGCGTACGGCCGTCACGGTGCCTCGCTGCTCGCAACGGTGATGCTGCCGGCCGCGGCTCCGGAATTGGTGAACGGGCTGCGGCTCGGGTTGGCCAACGCCTGGCTGTTCGTCGTCGCCGCCGAACTGATCGCCTCCTCGAAGGGATTGGGGTTCTTGCTGATCGACAGCCAGAACACCGGTCGCACCGACGTGATGCTGCTGGCCATCGTCCTGCTGGCCGGGCTGGGCAAACTCACCGACGCGATCTTGAGCGCTGCTGAGCAACGGCTGGCGCGCCGCCGGTAGCCGCCTAGCGTCGCGGCCGTAGCACGGGTGTCACCAGCTCACCGGTCTCCAAGTAGCTCTCGAGGTTGCGGATCGTCAGCAGCGCCATCGACCGGCGGGTTCGGCCGGTCGCACTGCCGATGTGTGGAAACAGCACTACGTTGTCCAGATCTAGTAGCGCCGCAGGCACATTGGGCTCGTCGACAAACACGTCCAGCCCCGCTCCGCCCAGCGCGCCGGCGGCGACCAACTCCACCAACGCGTCCTGATCCACCACGCTGCCGCGCGCGATGTTGATCAGATAACCGTCGGGACCCAGTGCCTCCAGGACGGCGCGGTCGACGAGGTGACGAGCCCGCTCATCGCCGGTGGTGGCCACCACCAGCACGTCGACCGACTCGGCCAACTCCAGTGGCGACGCCGCGTAGCGATACCGTGAACCTTCGATCCGATGTCGATTGTGATAGGCGATGGCACAGTCGAATCCGAGTAACCGGTCCGCGATGGCCGAACCGATGCGGCCCAATCCCAAGATCCCGACCTGAAGGCCACTGACGTCCCTGCCGTACGGGAACGCGCCCTCGCGCGCCCACCGACCGGCCCGCACGTAACGGTCGGCCGCCCCGAACCGGCGCAGCGTCATCAGGATCAGTCCCAGCGCCGTGTCGGCAACCGTGTCCGACAGCACGTCCGGGGTATTACTCACTCCGATGCCGCGCCTTTCGGCCGCTTCCAGATCGATCAAATCCACACCGGCTCCGTTGTTCACGATCGCCTCCAGGTGGGGAAGTGCCGCAATGATTTCGGCGTCGACGCTGGAGCGTCCGGAGGTCACCACCACACGGAATTCGCGGCCATGCTCGGCTAAGAACTGCGCTCGTTCCCGACCTTCGGGAAGCTGAGGTATTTCGTAGCGCGCGACCAGCTCGGCTTCGAGCGTGGGTTCGAAGCTGCCGACCCGCAACACATCGTTCAACGTCGTATTCGTCACGCGTGCCTCATCTCCTGCTCTTCATTCGTCGGCGCCACCCGATCGTCAACAGACAGGTGGCGGTGAATAATTGCCAGCTGGTGATCGAATACACGCTGCCGCGCTCGGACACCCCGTCGGGAAATGGGATGGCCGTCGCCGTCACCGAGTTGAGCATCAACATGATCAACGACGAAAAGCCAACGAGTGCAATGCCTTTAGAGGCCGTACGATACCAGCGGCGGTGGGCGACCAATCGAATGGCACCGGGTCCGGTGAGGATGGCAGCATTGCCGCCGACAATGGCCAGTAGCGCACCGGTGACGTGTACGGCGCCGCTGTGCACTGCCGCAATCACCAAATTGCCGACGGTGTTCGCGCCGACGGTAGCCAAAAACATCCGGGCTCTTCGGTTATCGGGCATGCCCACCATCAGCATCGCACCACAGAAGAACAGCACGCCCTGCACGCAGAACGCCGCATGCATCAACGAAGCCCGCGGTGACACAAACGGCTTGCCGCCGGTGACTCCGAGGTCGGAGATGTAGTTGTGCGCGTAGCTGTAGCCGGGCGTGAAGCCGGCCGCGGCGATCGCCTCGAGGACCAGGTACCCGACGGCGGCCGCGATCCAGAGGGCTGCTCCCCCCGCGGTGGCCACGATGGTGTGAACCTCCTCGGCGGGCGAGCACAGGACTCGCCGTTGCTCGATCAACGCCACGATGCCCTCGCCCGCGGCCGTTACCCGCACAATAACGCGATGCGGGCAGTCAGGGAGATCTGGAGAGTCGGTGCGCATATCGCACTGTTGGTTGCGCTGGTGGGCTGCGGTGCGGCGAACAATCACGACGCATCGGCAGGCGGGGGCGGCGACTTCGCCGGCCCGATCCAGATCGGCAACGGGCGCCACCTGTTCCTGGAATGCCACGGACGGGGTACGCCGACGGTGATCCTGGAATCCGGCTACCACAATTCGTCGGATCCCTGGAATCAGTCCGCTGCCATCGCCCCCGCCGTAGGGCCTGCCGTGGTGCCGGCGCTCGCCGACGAACACCGCGTCTGCGCCTATGACCGGCCCGGCACCCTGCGCTTCCCCGACCCCGCGAGCATCACCGACCGCAGCTCGCCGGCGCCGATGCCGCGCACCGCACGCGACGTCGTCGAGGACTTGCATGCGTTGCTGGGCGCCGCGCATGTTCCCGGCCCGTACATCCTTGCCGGGCATTCGCTGGGTGGGCTGTTTGTCCGGCTCTATGCGCAGACTCATCCCGAGCAGGTGCGCGGGCTGGTGTTCGTCGATGCGTTTCCGGTCGAGATCCCGAGCCTGATGGGATCGGACTGGCCGCTCTACCGCCAGCAGTTGGACGGGCCGCCGCCGCAGTTCGCGGATGCACCGTCGTTCGAAGTGATCGACATCGAGAAGAGCATCACGCAGGTTGCCGCGGCTCCGGCGGTCCCACCGGTGCCCGCCGTCGTGCTGACCAGAACCGAACCGTTCGCGGTTCCCGGCACCATCTCCGAGGAACAGAGCGCGCGGCTGGAACAGGCATGGCGCGACGCCACGTCGGATCTGATCGCGCTGCGGCCCCAGACACCGCATCTGATCGCGACCGGCAGCGACCACTTCATCCAAGTGCATCAGCCCGACCTGGTCGTCGCCGCGGTACGCCTGGTGATGCAGCGGTCTGCCCAAAACCGCTGATCCGCCCCTGCGGCATACTCGGCCAATGACCGTGTGGCTGGCCGTGCTCGCGTCGGCCGAATTCGGCGGCCTGATTGCGCTGGGGATCTTGTTGATCGTCTCGCGGCGGCAGCTCGGCGGGGCGCGTGCCGCGTTGGAGCGCAGCCGGCGCAGCAGTGGCCGGCGCCGACGGCCTCGCGGCGTTGCGCCCTTCGCGATCCGAACCGCATTCAAGACCGCCGATTCCCTGCTGACGAAAGGTGTTGGCGCCACCTTCCGCAACTCGGTCGAAGACCTCGCGGGCTGGGCGCAGGTCGAGCGACCCGACCTTGCTCGGCTCACGGCCGACGGCGACGTCGTGATCGCCTTCTCCGACATCGAGGATTCGACGGCGACCAACGAGGCGTTGGGGGACCGAGGTTGGCTGAAGGTGCTGGACAAGCACAACAAGCTGATCCAGAAATTCGTCGACGATCACGACGGCCATGTGGTGAAGAACCAGGGAGACGGTTTCATGATGGCCTTCGCCGACCCTCGCCGGGCCGTGCTGTGTGGCATCGGCGTGCAACGTGCCCTGCTCGACAACCCCGACCGCTGGGACGGCATTCGCGTTCGCATCGGCGTTCACGTCGGGCCGTCGGTCAGGCGCGGCGACGATCTGTTCGGGCGCAACGTGGCGATGGCTGCTCGGGTCGCCGGACAGGCTGACGGTGGCGAGATCTTGGTCAGCGAGGCGGTGCGCGAGGCGATTGCCGGCGCAGCCGACATCGAGCTGTCTGAGCCGTACGAGGTCGAACTGAAAGGCCTTCAGGGAACGCACAATCTCTACCCGGTGAAGGTCGCGTCGCCCTAGAAGAACGTCCCCGCGTGGGGTGCTTGGGGCACCGCGAAGAGTTCGTCGGCCATCACCAGCGCTTCGGGATCCGCCGCGGTCGCCAGCCCGGCCACCGCGAGGTTGCGCCAGCTGGTTCCGCCCAGCAGGACCGCGCCCAGCCCCTCGATGCCGACGTGCAGGTCTGCGGCGCGCGTCGTGCGTTCGGCCCCGTCGCCGGTGATCGCGAAGTGGGCCGAATTCTTCTGCAGCAATGTGTCGTTGACGGCGACGGTGACCGTGCCGCTTCCGGCATACGACCGTGTCGCCAATACCGTCTCGGCATCGACGACCCGCAGCCAGGTCTCGTCCCGGATCGCGGTCACCTTGACCGCGCGGCGATCCAGCAGAAGTGACGGCAGTGGATCGTCGACGGGCAACATCCAAAACGTCACGCGGTCAATGAGATCCAGGGTCAGCAGGTAACGCAGCAGCCCGAGGTAGGCGTCGACGGTCGGCGCGAAGAAGTCTTCGACCACGATGGTGCGTTGGTCGCTGACGAACCACCGTTCGGTGTCGACCGGCCGGTAGCGGACAAAGCCCGACTCCGCACCGGGTTCACCGTGCACCGCGACATACCAAGCGCCCGAAGATGCTTGGGTGCGCAGCCGGACACTCTCCCACCACACCGCGGGGCGGTCGATGGTCCCCGGCCGCGACGGGCGGTTGGCGTCGAAGATGCGCGGCAGCAGGTCCCAGACTTCGGCCGGGGAGGCCAGTCGCACCGGGCCGCCGGCTGCGACACCAGGGCGAAATGTGGCGCGCGCGGTCGCCACCTCCACGCTTTGAGCCGAACTCGCCACACCGTAGCCGTAGCGTTCGTAGATGGTGGCCTCCGACGCCCGCAACGACGCGACCGCTTCACCCCGGCCCGCGATGTCGTTCAGCTGGTGTTGCATCAGGGCGGTCGCGATGCCGCGTCGGGTGAACGTCGGCAGCACACCGACATGTGTCACGGCTGCGTGGCCCACGGCCTTTCCGCCGGGCACAGTCAATGTGCTCGTGGCGGCGTCCGTGGTGCCGGCGAGTTGTCCGTCGACGAATGCACCGACGGTACGGCCCGGGTCGAGCAACTTGGTGATCTGGCCGGGTGGCAGGTCCGACATCGGTGGGAAGCCCACCATCGCGGCGCGAAACACGTTGACCGCGGCGATCAGGTCCTCCTCGCGGTCCAGGATCCGGATCTCGGTCGTCATGGTGTCATCATGGCCCGCACCGTCGGTTGTCGGCCACGGGGCTAGTTGCGGGGTGCCCGGCGAGTATCTAGCGTCGGCGCGGATGGCTCCCAAATTTTTCTGGTTTCTGCCGACCACCGGTGACAGCCGCTCGATCGTCGGTGGATCGCATGCCTCGTCGAACCGCGAGCTTCCCACCGGGTATCGCCCACCGAGTCGCCGCTACCTCGCCGAGGTGGCACGCGCCGCCGACCGCCTGGGATTCGAAGGCGTGCTGACGCCGACGGGAACATGGTGCGAGGATGCCTGGCTGACCTCGGCCGCGTTGTTGGCCGAAACCGAACGGTTGAAGTTCCTGGTCGCATTCCGTCCCGGGCTGGTGCCGCCGACCTTGGCCGCCCAGCAGACTGCGACGCTGCAACGCTTTTCGGAGGGCAGGGTCCTGCTCAACGTCGTCAGCGGTAGCGATGACGCCGAGCAGCGCCGCTTCGGGGATTTCCTGGGCCACGACGAACGCTACGGTCGCACCGCCGAATTCCTGCAGATCGTGACATCGGTGTGGACGCAGGAGTCGGTCAACTTCAGCGGCCAGCACTACACCGTCGAGGACGCCCGGGTTTCGGCTCCGCCGAATCCGTTGCCGGAGATCTACTTCGGTGGCTCGTCAGGGCCGGCCCTGCCGATTGCCGCGGAGTATGCCGACGTGTACCTGACCTGGGGTGAGCCGCCACAAGCGGCCGCGGCCAAGATCGAAAAGGTGCGGGCCGAAGCTGCCGCGCGCGGCCGCAAGGTGCGGTTCGGGATCCGCCTGCACACCATCACCCGGGACACCTCGGCCGCGGCCTGGGCGGTGGCTAAGGAGATGCTTGCCGAGCTCACCGACGAGCAAATCGCCAAAGCAACAGCGCAGCATGCGAAATCGGAGTCCGAAGGACAGCGCCGGATGACGGCATTGCACGGCGGCCAGGTTGACAAGCTCGAGATCTATCCGAACCTGTGGGCTGGGGTGGGGCTGGTGCGCGGCGGCGCGGGCACCGCACTGGTGGGCAGCCATCAGGAAGTCGCAAACCTGATCAGCGAATACCATTCGCTGGGTTTCGACGAGTTCATCCTGTCCGGCTACCCGCACCTCGAAGAGGCGTATTGGTTCGCCGAGGGCGTGTTACCGCTGCTGGCCAAGCCGGACTTGCAATCGACGTGATTGCAAATCTGCCACCGCGCACCGGGGGTAGGAGCGGCCTCGCGGCCGGTGCCTGCACGGCGCAATCCGATTAGCGCAACTACAGTTTGACGTCGTACGGCCGGGCGGTAGGGCAGGAGACAACATGCACACGGGTGTTTCTCCGTATCGCAGTGCGTGTCCTGGGCCGCCGACCCCGAGGGTGGGTGCGGCGGCGGTCCCGGAATTCCCCGGTGATTCTTCTCGTTAGAGATTGCTAGCGGCGGTTGGGCCGCCGCACCGATCTCGAGGTCGTATTTGTCAGGAGGTCAGGTCTGATGCCTGATTCACCGAACGCACTTCACCTGGCGGTAGCGCTGGACGGCGCCGGCTGGCATCCAGCCGCGTGGCGTGAGGCCGACGCCCGCCCCAGCGAGCTGTTCGACGCCCGCTACTGGGCGGATCTGGCCGCCGAAGCCGAGCGCGGAGCGCTGGATTTCGTGACGATCGAGGATGCGCTGACGTTGCAGTCCGACGATCCGTTCCAGCCCGATGACCGCACCGACCGGGTCCGCGGACGACTGGACGCGGTGCTGATCGCGGCCCGAATCGCGCCTCGCACCAAGGGTATTGGATTCATACCTTCGGTGAATGTCACCCACACCGAGCCGTTTCACCTGTCCAAGGCGATCGCCACTCTCGACTACGTCAGTAGCGGCAGAGCGGGTGTTCGGGTGCAGATCTCGGCGCGACCCGATGCCGCGGCGCACTTCGGGCGCCGTCACGTACCGCGTCTTACCCCCGATCGCATCAGCGACACGGCCGCGCAACAGCAGATCGGCGAGTATTTCGCCGAAGCGACGGATTACGTGGAAGTGCTGCGTCGGCTGTGGGACAGCTGGGAGGACGACGCGGAGATCCGCGACGCCGACACCGGCCGATTCGTCGATCGAAACAAGTTGCACTACATAGATTTCCAGGGTCGGTGGTTCTCGGTCAAGGGACCGTCGATCACGCCCCGTCCGCCCCAGGGCCAGCCGGTGGTTGCCGCTCTGGGACTCGGCGGCGCGTCCTACCAGGTGATCGCGACCAGCGCCGACATCGGGTTCGTCACCCCGCACAGCGCGGCAGAAGTCACCGATATCAGCACCGAGATCGGCGCGCTGCACAAGGCCGCCGGGCGCGGCACGCACCCGTTGCATCTGTTCGGCGACCTGGTGGTGTATCTGGATGGCACCGTCTCGGAAGCACAATCCCGGCGGCGTCGCCTCGACGACGTGCTTGGCCGCGAATTTCTCAGCGATGCAGCCGTTTTCGCGGGGACGCCGACAGGTCTCGCCGATCTGCTGCAAGAGTGGCACGCCGGCGGGCTATCCGGGTTCCGACTGCGACCCGCCACGCTTCCGCACGACCTCACTCAGATCACCCAGGGGCTGGTACCCGAACTGCGGCGTCGCGGCGTGTTCCGCACCGCCTACGAGGCGGACACGCTGCGCGGGTTGCTCGGTCTGCCCCGACCTGCCAATCGCTACGCGGTCGCGTGATACATCGATATTGAGGATGCACCTATGAGTAAGCCGGTCAAGCAGATTCACCTAGCGGCGCATTTTCCGGGCGTCAACAACACCACGGTTTGGAGCGACCCGGCGGCCGGGAGTCACATCGAGTTCAGTTCGTTCGCGCAGTTCGCACAGACGGCCGAGCGTGGCAAATTCGACTTTCTGTTCCTGGCCGAGGGACTGCGGCTGCGTGAGCAGAACGGACATATCTACGACCTGGATGTGGTCGGCCGGCCCGACACCTTCACCGTGCTGGCCGCTCTTGCGGCGGTGACCGATCACATCGGCCTTACCGGCACCATCAATTCAACGTTCAACGAACCTTACGAAGTAGCAAGGCAATTCGCGTCGCTGGACCATCTCTCCGGTGGCCGGGCCGCCTGGAATGTAGTCACCTCGTGGGATGCCTTCACCGGCGAGAACTTCCGGCGCGGCGGGTTCCTGGCCGAAGATCAGCGCTACCAGCGGGCCAAGACGTTCCTGCAGACCACGCAGGAACTTTTCGACTCGTGGCGCGGCGACGAAGTGGTGGCGGACAAAGCGACCGGCGTCTTCCTTTCCGACCCGAACGCCGGGGCGTTCAGCCATCACGACGCCCACTTCGCTATTTCTGGCCGGTTCAATGTGCCGCGGAGCCCGCAGGGCCGGCCGGTGATCTTCCAGGCCGGCGATTCCGACGAGGGGCGCGACTTCGCCGCCGCGGCGGCCGATGCGATCTTTTCCCGGCACAGCACTTTGGAAGCGGGGCAGGCGTTTTACCAAGACGTCAAGGGCCGACTCGGCCGCCACGGTCGGCGTCACGACGAACTCCTGATTCTGCCCGCCGCGACGTTCGTGATCGGGGACACCGACGCCGAGGCCGCCGACCTCGCCTACCAGGTGCGACTCGCGCAGGTATCCCCGCAGACCGCGATCAAATTCCTCGAACAACTGTGGAACCGGGACCTGTCCGACCATGATCCCGACGGCCCACTGCCCACCGTCGATCCCGTCGTCGGAGAGAACAGCATCTCGCGTGGCCGGGCCAGCGTACGCATGTTCCGCGACCCGATCGCGATCGCCAACGAATGGCGGGCCAAGGCCGAGGCGGAGAACCTGACCACCCGCCAGTTGATCGTGGAAGTTACAGGGCGCCAGTCCTTTATCGGATCACCGCAGACCGTCGCCGCAACAATCAACGACTTCGTCCAGGCCGATGCCAGCGACGGATTCATCCTGGTCCCACACATCACACCGGGTGGTCTCGACCCGTTCGTCGACAAGGTCGTGCCGCTGCTACAAGAGCGCGGTGTGTTCCGCACCGACTACACCGGCACGACGTTGCGCGAGCACCTGGGTCTCGCGCCCGTGGCGGCACCGCGGCACCGCGACGACACGGACACCGCTACCGGCGTGGCCTCGTGAAACGTTGCCGCGCATGACAACTCGACTAGGCGTACTCGATCTGGTGCCGATCTCGTCGGGCTCGACCGCGACGCAGGCGTTGCGCAACAGCATCGACCTCGCCCGACGAGCCGAAAGTTTGGGTTACTCGAGGTACTGGTTCGCCGAACACCATCTCAATCCAGGGGTTGCCGGCACCTCACCCGCGGTGCTGTTGGCCCTGACCGCCGCCGAAACGACGACGATCCGCCTCGGATCGGGCGCGGTGCAGATGGGTCATCGCACCGCGTTGGCCACCGTCGAGGAGTTCGGTCTGCTGGATGCGTTGCACCCCGGGCGATTCGACCTCGGTCTGGGGCGTTCCAGCGGCAAGCCCCGCGAACCGGCAGCCGTGCCGCCGGTGACTCCGCGGACGCAGAGCGGCGCACGAACGTCCAATGGCTTGCTGATACCGGCGGCGTTCGACCCGAGGCCGCTGTTGAAGTCGCCGCGCTTCGCGCTTCAGAAAGCATTGCTGCAGTTGCCGGGGGCGCAGTCGCAGGACTACACCGAACAGGTCGACGACGTGCTGGCGTTGATCGCCGACACCTATTCCGCCGAGGGGGAAGAGGCACACGTGGTGCCGGGCCGCGGCGCCGACCTACAGGTGTGGATTCTGGGCAGTAGTGGTGGCGAGAGTGCGGTAGTGGCCGGCCGGCGGGGTTTGCGGTTCGCTGCCAACTACCACGTCGCTCCGGCCACCGTCCTGGAAGCGGTTGACGGCTACCGCGCGGCATTTCGGCCTTCCCCGGATCTCGACCGCCCCTACGTTGCCGTCTCGGCGGACGTCGTCGTTGCCGACGACGAGGCCACCGCCCGAGAGCTGGCTGCCGGCTATGGCCTGTGGGTGCGCAGCATCCGGACCGCGGAAGGCGCCATCGAGTTCCCGACCCCCGACGAGGCGCGCGCTCAGACGTGGACCGACGCCGATCGGGAGCTGGTTGCGGATCGGGTCGACACTCAGTTCGTGGGATCCGCGGAGCAGGTCGCCGACCAGCTGCAGCGGTTGCGTGATGCCACCGAGGCCGACGAACTGATCGTCACGACGATCACCCACGACCATCAGGACCGGGTGCGGTCGTATGAACTTCTGGCGAAGGAGTGGGCCCGCCGCTGACGGCGGCGTCGCCGCGGCGTCGCAATCGCAGCAGCACCGGCGCCAACAGCACCGCGGCGGCCACCCAGAACATCGTCGGCAACCAGGGCAACGTCGCCGCGACCGCAGGCACCCGGTCGCCGTGGGCGGTCACCAACGCGATCCGGGCCATCGTCGCGATAGCGATCATCGAGAACAGCGCGCCCACCGCGGTGCCCGCATTCCTGCGGCCGGCGATCGTGAACGCCGCGACAACCGCACCCACCATCACCGTTCCCCAGGCGACCCCAGACACGAATTGGGCGATACTCAGCCCGACCACGTCGGTGGCCAGCGCCGCGGCCGCTGCCGATTCCGCGGCCACGACCGAGCCGACCATCATCGCGACGACGCCGCCGAGACGCCGGACCAGCATTGGCGCCAACGGAACCATGACTGCGAATCCGGCCCAGAAGACCGACAACAGAGTAGGAAGATTCCCGGGTCCAGCGTATTTTGCGAAGAGCCGCTGCGCGTTGACCGAGTTGTGCAACTGAAACCCGATGTGCGCCAGCAGCACTGCCGCGAGAAAAACCAGCAACGTGCCGAATCGCAGCTCGGCGGGCGCGGGCTGCGCGGCCGGTGCGGCGCGGGTCAAGGTTTTCTCCGCCCAGGCGATCGACAGCGTCACACCCAGGACGGCGACAGCTGACGCGGCGAAAGGGATCCGCGGGTCGTATGCCGTGATCCGTCCGGCGAGAAACGGTGTCGACGCGGTGGCCAGGCCCATGCCGATGACGAACAGTGCGGTGACCCATGGCCGCTGGTCGTCCGGCGTGTAGCGGCCGAGCAGCGTCAGCGGCGGAGCGCGCAAGGCAGAAGAAGTAATCGCCCAGATCACGATCGTCGCCACGAATAGGTGTGCACCAGAGCGGGATAGGAAGGGCAACAGCAGGAACGATAGCGTCGAAACCGCCGTCACCGCGGCGATCAGCGTGCCCGTCCGACCGACGACCCGCGCCACCCGGTCGGTGGCGACGCCGGCCGCCGAGTCGCACAGCGCGAAGATGAGCTGATCCAATACCAGCAGCCAGCCGACGATGCCGGAACCGATCCCGGCGTGGGCGGCCAGTTGGGGCAGATACATGACGTAGCCCACCCAGGTCAGGCCCAACGTGAGCTGCAGTAGCCCAAAATAGAGTCCGACCCTTGTCGACACCGCACGAGACATGATGTGGCCTTTCCAACGCAACACCCGTTGGTAAGAGATACGGAGCAACGGTTGCGTGTTGTTCGGGTCAGTACGGTTTAGGGCGGGATCCGGGACGAAAAACGAAGGGGCGGCTCATGCTGGGTCATGTGGGCATCAATGTGCCGGATCTCTTGGCGGCCAAGCGCTACTACGACGCACTGCTGCCGCTGGTCGGATTCGAACCGTACTTTCACACCGACGAGGAGTTTTCCTACAAGCCCGCCGGCGGCAAGCCCGGCACCTATCTGTTCTTCTATCAGGCGACCGATCCCGGTGAATACGCAGCGCAGCGCGGCGGGCTGCAGCATCTTGCGTTCATGGTGCGGGGCCGCTCAGCGGTGACCGCCGTGCATGATCACGTCGTGTCCGGGGATGGCGTCGTCATTCACCCGCCACAGCATTTCCCGCAGTATCCCGGGCACTACTACGCCACGTTCTGGAACGACCCGTTTGGTATCAAGCTGGAAGCGGTGTGCCACCACGACCGCGATTAGCGACCCGTATTCGGTTGGGGCACAACATCATCCGATGTTGGTGATCCCCGCGTTGGACAGGGTGAACCCTTTGCCCGTGGACACGGTGCACGTCACCCCGTCTTGCTTGGAGGTACAGCTGAAGGGGCCGATGCCTGCGGATTGGCCATAGGCCAGGGTGGGGGTGTTTTCTGCCGCGTTGCCGAGACAGGACGTTCCATTGCACGCGGTGACGACCCCGCCTGCGGACAGTGTTGCGGACTGCGGCGGCTCCATCGTCTGGCAGTACGCGTCGTCGGTCAGGCCGCTGCGTTGGTAGTTGACCTCGCAGCTGATGTTTCGCGACGGGGACAGGAAGGCGCACTCCGACGCCGAGCAGACTGGTCTGTCCGCGGCGGCCGAAGGCATTCCCAGGCCACCGCCTACCACGACGAATCCGATTGCCATGGCGGCCGCACGCTTCATGACGCTCAACCTAGCGGATCGGCAGCCCGGTCAGTGCCCGCGAGATCACCAGGCGCTGAATTTCGCTGGTGCCCTCGAAGATCGTGAAGATCTTCGCGTCGCGGTGCATCCGCTCCACGGGGTAGTCGCGGGTGTAGCCGTTGCCGCCGAGAATCTGAATGGCCTCATCGGTCACGTAGACCGCGGCCTCACTTGCCACCAGCTTGGCCATCGAGCCCTCTGCGGAGTCGAAGTTCTGGTTGTTGCGTGCCATCCAGCCGGCCCGCCACACCAGCAGCCGGGCGGCGTCGACCCGGCTCTTCATGTCGGCCAATTTGAACGCCACGGCCTGGAACTCTCCGATCTTGCGGCCGAATTGTTCACGCTGGCAGGCGTAGTCGAGAGCGTATTCGTAGGCGGCACGCGCCACTCCGACGGCCATTGCGCCGACGGTGGGCCGGGTGCGCTCGAAGGTCTTCATCGCGGCTTGCCCACCCGTGGACGCGCCCGACTTGACGCGGGCGATGCGGGCCTCGAACTTCTCCCGGCCGCCCAGGATGCAGTCCTCCGGCAGCCGGACGTTGTCCAGGACCACCTCGGCGGTGTGCGAGGCGCGGATCCCGTGCTTCTTGAATTTCTGGCCCTGGCTCACACCCTTGGTGTTGGGCGGGATGACGAACGAAACCTGCCCGCGGGAGCCGAGTTCGGGATACACCGACGCCACCACGATGTGCACGTTGGCGATTCCGCCGTTGGTGGCCCAGGTCTTGGTGCCGTTGAGCACCCACTCGCCGGCCGCCTCGTCGTAGCGGGCCCGGGTGCGGATGGCGCCGACGTCAGAACCCGCGTCGGGCTCCGACGAGCAGAACGCGCCCAGCTTCGGGTCGTCTGCCGTACCGAACATCTCGGGCAGGTATTGCCCCAGCTGCTCCGGAGTCCCGTTGCCCGCCAATGCCGCTGCGGCCAGCCCGGTTCCCATGATGGACAGCGCGATGCCGGCATCGCCCCAGAACATCTCTTCGAAGGCGGTGATGAATCCCAGCCCGGTCGGCTCGGCGGCCTGCTGCGCGAAGAAGTCGGGGGAGTAGAGGCCGACCTTGGCGGCCTCCTGGATCACCGGCCACGGGGTCTCTTCCCGCTCGTCCCATTCGGCCGCGGCGGGGCGGATGGTCTCGGCCGCGAATTGGTGCACCCAGTCGCGCACCTCGATCACGTCGTCGCTCAGTTGCATTGAGAAAGTCACGGTTGTGCTCCTGGAGTATCAGTGGTTCTGGGAATGGTGTGCTGCGCAAGGACGCTGACGGTCTGGTCGACCCACGCCTCGAAGTACCGGTCCCCGTCGACGTTGCCCGGCAGGCGGCCCGAGAGCGCCTGCAGCGTCGCCGCATAGGACAGGGATGCGATCGCCACGGCCGCGGCGGCCTCGGGATCGGGAATGCTGGTGCGCCCGGAACGATTGGACGCGGTCAACTCGTCGGCGAATCGCTGATAGGCGTTGTCGGTGATGACCTGCCAGGTCTTCTCGTCGAGGTCGCCGAGCTCCGCCGGTTCACGCAGCATGACCTTGAGTAGATCCTCGCTGTCGTTGAGGTTGCTCCAGATCAGTTGACCGGCGGTGCGCACCGCCTGCTCGACGCTGCCCGGCTGACCGGCGTCGTACTGCTCACGCGCGGCAACGATGCTGTCGATCCGGTGGCTGACCGCCGCCTCGAGCAGTTCGCGCTTGGAAGCGAAGTGCTTGTACAGCGCGCCCGACCCCGGAGCGAGGCCCGATGCCCGCTGGATGTCGGCCACCGACGTCGCCGCATAGCCCTTGGCGGCGAAAAGCCTGAGTGCTTCCGCCAGCAGTCGGTCACGTCCCGAGTCGGGCATGGTGAGAGAGTACTCACTCACCGGTGGTGAGGGCAAGCGATGTCCTGCGGTTGAGCCGTCGTCGCAGGTGGTAGCCCGAAGGGGTAGGGGCGCGCAATGCTGGGACCCGCGGGTGGCAAGGTCCCTAGCAGCGGGCCCACGAGCCCGGCCCCAGCAACGACGGAAGGATCGCAGTGAACACAGAGCAACGCAACGCGATGGCGTCGGGGCGTGGCTTCATCGCCGCATTGGACCAAAGCGGTGGCAGCACGCCAAAAGCCTTGAAGCTGTACGGGATTGAAGAGGACGAATACAACGGGGACGAGCAGATGTTCGACCTCATCCACCAGATGCGCTCGCGATTGATCACGGCGCCGAGCTTCTCCGGCGACAAGGTGATCGCGACGATCCTGTTCGAGCAGACCATGGACCGCACCATCAACGGCGAGGACTCCGCGGCGTTTCTGTGGAAGCAGAAGCAGATCGTGCCGTTTGTGAAGGTCGACCAGGGGCTCAGCGACGCCGAGAACGGCGTGCAGTTGATGAAGCCCATGACCAAGCTCGACTCACTGCTGCAACGGGCCGTCGACAAGGGCATCTTCGGAACCAAGATGCGCTCGTTCATCTCCGAACCCAACGAGGGCGGTATCAACGCGATCGTCGACCAGCAATTCGAGTACGCCGACAAGATCGCCGACAGCGGACTGATGCCGATCATCGAGCCCGAGGTCAGCATCAAGAGCCCGGACAAGCCGAAGGCGGACAGCCTGCTGGTCGCGGCGCTGCACAGCCGGCTCGATGCGCTGCCCGAGGACAGGCAGGTCATGCTCAAGCTGACGCTGCCCGACCAGGACAACCTGTACGCCCCGCTGATCGATCATCCGCGCGTGCTGCGGGTGGTCGCGCTGTCCGGTGGCTACAGCCTCGCCGAGAGTTGCGCGATCCTGAGCCGCAATCACGGCCTGATCGCCAGCTTCTCGCGGGCGCTGACCGAGGGGCTGACCGCCCAGCAAAGCGACGCCGAGTTCGACGAGAAGCTCGGATCGAACATCGCGGAGATCTACGCGGCGTCGATCACCTAGGACTGCGGGTCAGCGGGCGGGCGGCGAGATCTGCATGACGCTGCCGTCGGCGCCGATCGTGATGGTCCCGCTGAGCGCGCCGTCGGAGGCGTGGACGTGCAGGCTCAGCGAGCCGTCCTTGCGTGATTCGACGGTCAAGAACATCCGGTTGGCATCGTAGATGTGCAGGGTCTGGGGCGCCTGCTGCACGACTCCGAGCACCGCCTGCGCGTCGAACTTGCTCAGGTCGCCGACCGCCGCACCCGACGAGGCCGAAGGTTTGGGGCCGAGATCGGTCCAATTGCCATCGCGGTAGAGCCACGCCACGGTCTTGTGTGCGTTGGCGGTGTCCGGACGCATGACCACCGCTTGGTCCTGGTAGACGTTCAGCTGGTAGCCGAGCGTGTCGCCGAATTGCGTCCGCATCTGTGCCAGCACTCCCGACACCCCGCTGAAGGTCAGCAGCGGTGCCGGCGGCGCGCTTGTGACGGCGGCCGCCGAGCCGGTGCTGTTGCCGGTGCTCGGCGCCACCGTGGGGCGCGACGCGGCGGGTGTGGACGTGCCCCGCTGAAATGTCCAGGCGACGCCGCCGCCCAGCAACACGAGTGTGACTGCCGCCGCGACCGCGATCCAGACGATGCGGTTGCGCGCTTGAGGCGGCGCGGCCGGCGCGGGATACACCTGTAGATCGGCGACCAACGACTGCAGTTCGCCCAGGGTGGTTGCCTTGGTCGCGGCGCTCACGCGCTCGCGGTGTTCCTCGGTCGACAGTTGGCCGTCGCCGAGCGCCGTGTCGAGCGCTTCGCAGGTGTTGTTGCGATCGTCGTCGCTGGCCCGGATGTTATCGCTGAGCACAGCAAACATCGTAAGAGCCGGGCGGTCGTCGGGCGGGTTGTTGGCCGTAAACCGTCGGAGCGGCGCGAACTGCGCCGCACTAGGCTCAAACCCATGGCTCCGAAGCTGCCCTCGCCGAAGATTCTCCTCGAATGGCCCGTCATCCGTCAGCTCCGTTCGGGTGACGTGTTGGGCCGTGGGACGGCGGTGACGTCCAAACACACTCGCGAGCTGACGCCGCGCACCACGACGGCCGACCGGGTCGTACAGAGCGTGTGCCCGTACTGCGCGGTGGGCTGCGGCCAGAAGGTGTATGTCAAGGACGAGAAGGTCGTCCAGATCGAAGGCGATCCCGACTCCCCGATTTCGCGGGGCCGGCTGTGCCCCAAGGGATCGGCGTCCGAGCAACTGGTCAACTCCCCTGGCCGGCAGCTCGAGGTGCTCTACCGCGCGCCGCGGGCGACAAAGTGGGAGCGCCTCGATCTGAACACCGCCATCGACATGGTCGCCGACCGCTTCCTCGAATCCCGCCGCCACACCTGGCAGGACATCGACAAGAAGGGCAACCTGCTACGGCGCACCATGGGGATCGCCGCACTGGGCGGGGCAACACTGGACAACGAAGAGAACTACCTGATCAAGAAACTCTTCACCGCCGCGGGCGCGATCCAGATCGAGAATCAAGCTCGTATTTGACACTCCTCCACGGTTCCCGGTCTGGGAGCCTCCTTCGGGCGCGGCGGCGCCACCCAATCACTGCAGGACATGGCTAACGCCGACTGCATTGTCATCCAGGGCTCGAACATGGCCGAGTGCCATCCGGTCGGCTTCCAGTGGGTGGAAGAGGCGCGAGCCCGGGGCGCGAAGCTGATCCACGTCGACCCGCGCTTCACGCGTACCTCGGCGGTGTCCGACAAGCACATCCCAATCCGGGCCGGCTCGGACGTGGTGCTGCTCGGTGCGCTGATCAACCACATCATCAGCAATGAGTTGTGGTTCGACGAGTACGTCCTCGCCTACACCAACGCGGCCACCCTGATCAACGAAAACTTCAGGGACGCTGAGGAACTCGGCGGTCTGTTCTCCGGCTTCGATCCCGAGACCGGGCAATACGACCAGTCGACGTGGGCGTACGCCAGCGCCGACGGTGATGGTAGCCATGGGGGCATCACCGGCCCCGGAGGTTGGGACGAGCACGGCTCGTCGGCGTCGTCGCGCGCCGCCGGTGACGAGAGCGGCATGGGCGGACCGCCGCTGGCGCACGCCCGGGTGGTACGCGACGACACACTGCAGCATCCGCAAACGGTGTTCCAGATCCTCAAGCGGCATTACGCCCGCTATACGCCGGAGATGGTTCGCGACGTCTGCGGCATCAGCCTCGAGGATTTTGATTACCTGGCCCGCAGCATCGTGGAGAATTCCGGACGGGAGCGCACCACCTGCTTCGCCTATGCCGTCGGCTGGACTCAGCACACCCTCGGTGCCCAATTCATACGCACCGCAACGATTTTGCAGCTGTTGCTGGGCAACGTCGGCCGTCCCGGCAGCGGCATCATGGCATTGCGCGGCCACGCCAGCATCCAGGGTTCCACCGACATCCCGACACTGTTCAACCTGCTGCCGGGCTATCTGCCGATGCCCAAGGCCGGTGCCCACGACACGCTGGCCGATTACCTGGAGGCGATCGGGTCCAAGAAGCAGAAAGGTTTCTGGGCCGACGCCGATGCCTACACCGTCAGCCTGCTCAAGGCCTGGTGGGGCGACGCGGCCACCGAGGACAACGACTGGGCCTACGACTACCTGCCGCGGCTGTCCGGCCCGCACGGCACCTACCAGACCGTGATGGGCATGCTCAACGACGAGGTGGAGGGCTACTTCCTGCTCGGCCAGAATCCGGCGGTCGGATCCGCACACGGTCGGATGCAACGACTCGGCATGGCGCACCTGAAATGGCTTGTGGTGCGCGACATCAACATGATCGAGTCGGCGACCTGGTGGAAGGACGGCCCAGAGATCGCGTCCGGCGAATTGAAAACCGAGGACATCGAGACCGAGGTGTTCTTCTTTCCCGCCGCCACGCACGTGGAGAAGGCCGGGTCGTTCACCCAGACGCAACGGCTGCTGCAGTGGCGGCACAAAGCCGTCGAGCCGCCGGGCGACTGCCAGAGCGAGAGTCAGTTCTTCTTCGAGCTGGGCAACCGGATCCGGGCACGGCTGGCGGACTCGACCGATGAACGCGACCGTCCGCTGCTGGACCTGACGTGGGACTACCCCACCGATGAGCACGGCGAAATCGACAGCGAGGCGGTGCTGGCCGAGTACAACGGCTACCACGTCAGTGGCCCGGACGCCGGCAAGCCGGTGTCGTCGTTCAACGACCTGCGTGCCGACGGGTCGACGTCCTGCGGTTGCTGGATCTACACCGGGGTATACGAGGACGGCAGCAACCGGGCCGCCCGACGGGTACCGCACGGCGGGAGTGGCCCGAGCCAGCGGGAGTGGGGCTGGGCGTGGCCGGCGGACCGGCGGATTCTGTACAACCGCGCCTCGGCCGACCCCGACGGAAATCCGTGGAGCGAACGCAAGAGGTACATCTGGTGGGATGCCGAGCAGCAGCGTTGGGTCGGCTATGACATACCCGACTTCGTGGTCGACCGGGCGCCGCACAGCCGCCCCGACCCGGACCTGGGCGGCCCGGCCGCGCTGGCCGGCGACGATGCGTTCGTGATGCAGGCGGACGGCAAGGGCTGGCTGTTCGCCCCCAAGGGCGTCGTCGACGGACCGCTGCCCACGCACTACGAGCCGCAGGAGTCACCGGTCGCCAACGCGTTGTATCCGCAACAGCAGAGTCCGTCGCGAATCATGTTCCCGCGCAAGGACAATCTGAGCGCGCCGAGTGCGGGCGACCCGGGTGCCGAGGTGTACCCGTACGTGTTCACCACCTACCGGCTCACCGAGCACCACACCGCCGGCGGGATGAGCCGATGGTTGCCGTATCTGTCCGAGCTGCAACCCGAGATGTTCTGTGAGGTCTCCCCGGAGCTGGCCGCCGAACGCGGGCTCGAACCCTATGGATGGGCGACTCTGGTGTCCCCGCGCGCCGCGATCGAGGCGCGGGTTTTGGTCACCGAGCGGATGACTCCGTTGCGGATCGGGAACCACACCGTGCATCAGATCGGGTTGCCCTATCACTGGGGGGTGGGCAGCGACGCGGTGGTGAGCGGTGACGCGGCCAACGATCTACTGGGCGTGACGCTCGATCCGAACGTGCAGATCCAGGAGTCCAAGGCCGGGTCGTGTGACATCCAACCGGGCCGCCGGCCGCAGGGCGCGGCGTTGTTGCGGCTGGTCGCCGAGTACCAGTCCCGCGCGGGCGCCACGGTCGAGACGGACAATGAACGAGTCACCGCCGCCGTCTGGGACGTCATCAATGCGCCGGGCGAGCCGGACAGAAGGGAAACTGATGGGCCAGCTGACCGGACCGACTGACCCGGCCGCGGCTGCTGGTTGGTCAGATGCCAAGCCGCGCAAGGGATTCTTTACCGATACCTCGATCTGCATCGGGTGCAAGGCTTGCGAAGTGGCGTGCAAGGAGTGGAACCGCAACCCGCGCGATGGAGATCTGGAGCTGCTGGGTTCGTCCTACGACAACACCGGCGCGCTCGGCGCCAGCACATGGCGGCACGTGGCGTTCATCGAGCAGGGCCGCGAGCGCATCGAGGAGGCTCGCGAATCCGGCCGGGTGCTGATCGATTTGGGTATACCGCCCATCGCCGGCTCGGCGCCGCCGCCGGTAGACGATCTCAAACCGCCGGACACCCCGGAGTTTCGGTGGTTGATGTCCTCGGACGTCTGCAAGCACTGCACACACGCCGGTTGTCTGGACGTGTGCCCGACGGGCGCGTTGTTCCGCACCGAGTTCGGGACCGTGGTGGTACAGCACGACGTCTGCAACGGCTGCGGTACCTGCGTCGCGGGCTGCCCGTTCGGCGTGGTCGAGCGCCGCAGCGACGGCACCTACGCGACGCCGGTGGACCGCCCGGGCCGGCCTAAAGAGGAATTCGTCACCGGCGTCGCCCAGAAGTGCACGCTCTGCTATGACCGGCTGGTCGAGGACCAGACACCCGCCTGTGCCCAGACCTGTCCGACCACGTCGATCAAATTCGGCAATCATGACGAGTTGGTGGACCAGGCGCGGCAGCGGGTCGCACAGCTGCACGACCAAGGACGCACCGAGGCAAGGCTCTACGGCGCCAATGAGAACGACGGCGTCGGCGGTATCGGTTCGGTGTTCTTGTTGCTCGACGAGCCCGAGGTCTACGGCCTGCCGCCCGATCCGCGGGTGTGCACGGCCGACCTGCCGACCATGTTCAAGCGGGCGAGTATTGCCGCGGCAGGCATGGTGGGTGCGGCCGCGTTGGCTTTCTGGGGAAGCCGATGAGTACCTCCGAATTCGACAGCTTCCGTCCGCCGGAGCCCAAGGGCGGCAAGCGGCGCAAGGCCAAGCGCGCCGGCCGGCGCGGCGGTGGTGACGGCTCCCGCGAGATGCCGATGGTCCCCGACGCCGAATTCACCTCGTACTACGGGCGTCCGGTGGTCAAGCCCGCCCCCTGGGGACACGAGGTGGCGGCGTATCTGTTTCTGGGTGGTGTTGCCGGTGGATCCGGTCTGCTGGCTGCCGGTGCCCAGCTGACCGGACGAAAGACGTTGCGCCGCAACACAAGACTCTCCGCGCTGGCCGCGGTGTCCCTGGGCGCGGTGGCGCTGGTGAAGGACCTGGGCCGGCCCGAGCGCTTCGTCAACATGCTGCGCACGGTCAAGTTGACCTCGCCGATGAGCATCGGCTCGTGGATCCTCAGCCTGTTCAGCGCCGGTATCGGAGTTGCCGCGGTAGCCGAGGTCGACCGGATGACCGGCGAGCGAATCCCGTTGGGCCCGTTGCGCCCCGTGCTGCGTGCCGTGGAGGGACCGGCGGGTTTGGAAGCCGGCGTCTTCGCGGCGCCGCTGGCTGTCTACACCGCGGTGCTGCTGACCAACACCGCAACGCCCACGTGGAATGCGGCGTATCGGGATCTGCCGTTCGTGTTCGTCAGCTCGGCGAGCCTGGCCGGCTCGGGCCTGGCGATGATCACCACCCCGGTCGCCGAGGCCGGGCCCGCCCGCAAGCTGGCGGTGATCGGTGCGATCAGCGATCTGATCTCGGCCAGGTTCACCGAACACCGGATGGACCCGGTGACCAGGGAGCCGTTGCATGAAGGCATACCTGGCCGGATGCTGACGGCCAGTGAATGGCTCGCTGCCGCAGGCGGTTTGGGCGCGTTACTCGGCGGGCATCGCCGCGATGTCGCAGTCTTGTCGGGCCTGACGCTGCTCAGCGCGTCGGCATTGCTGAGGTTTGGCTTCTTCGAGGCGGGCAAGGAATCGGCGCGCCACCCCCGCTACACGATCGAGCCGCAGAAGCGCCGGCTGGCCGCGCGCCGCGCGGCGGGCATCACCGACGATTCGATCACCACCGCCGGCTGAGGTCAGCGGATTTCGATGCCCTCGCCCGCGACGGTGTGCCCGATCACCGGGTGACCGGGCAACTCGCCCACCACCAGCAGACCGCCCGAGGTCTGCGCGTCGGCGAGCAGCAGCAGGTCATCCTCGCTGACTCCCGAGCCGGGATGCAGGTGCGGGCGCACCCAGTCGAGATTGCGCTTGGTCCCGCCGGACACGAACCCGTCGCGCAGTGCGTCGCGGGCCGCGTCGAGCACCGGCACCGCGGCGCGGTCGATGACCGCGCCCACCTTCGAAGCCCGGCACATTTTGTACAAGTGGCCGAGCAACCCGAAGCCGGTCACATCGGTGGCCGCCCGTACGCCACCGGCCACCGCGTCCGCCGCGGCGTCGCGATTGAGCCGGGTCATCGTCGCGACCGCCTCGGCGAACACCTCACCGGTCTGCTTGTGCCGATTGTTGAGCAGTCCCACGCCGAGCGGCTTCGTCAGCGTCAGCGGGAGGCCCGGCTGCGCGGCATCGTTGCGCAGCAACTGATCCGGGGCCGCCACACCGGTGACCGCCATGCCGTACTTCGGTTCGGGGTCGTCGATGGAGTGGCCACCGATCACCGGGCAGCGCGCCTCCGCTGCCACCGCCAGCCCGCCGCGCAACACCTCGGTCATCAGCTCCAGCGGCAGCACGTCACGCGGCCAGCCGACCAAGTTGATCGCAACCACCGGGCGCCCGCCCATCGCGTAGACATCCGACAGGGCGTTGGCCGCCGCGATGCGGCCCCAGTCGTAAGCGTCGTCGACAACGGGTGTGAAGAAGTCCGCCGTGGACAGCACCGCGATATCACCGACCAGCACCGCGGCCGCATCGTCGCCGTCGTCGAGGCCCACTAGGACGTCATCGCCGGATTGACCGGTGAGGCCGCGGAGCGCCTCCTCGAGCTCGCCGGGCGGGATCTTGCACGCGCAGCCGCCGCCGTGCGCGTAACCGGTGAGCCGAGTCTGGGTCATGGCGCGAGCCTACGGAAACCGGCGGGGTGCGCGGGCCGCCCGCCGCACGGCGACAACTGTCTACGTCGTCACAAGCGTTCGCGTGTGCGTTCACGGCGTCGCGTGTGCGTTCACGGCGTCGAGTGTGCGCAGAGGGGGGCAACACGCCAGGTAGGGCCGCCGCAGCCGCACACCCGAGGCCGTGACCGCACACTCTCGCGGGTATTGGCGCTGACCAAGCTACGTTGTCCATGGAGGCGTTTGGGTTCCTGGTGGTCCCCCCGGTCTTCAAAACCGGTGAGATCGAGTATCTCGGTCTGGCGGGTTCGATTCCCGTCCGCCTCCGCCAGTCGCGACCGAGGAGGCGAGCAGGCAAGTGACACAGGTCGATCCGCGCCGCCTGATCCCGCGCACAGATTCGCTGCTCGCGCTCCTGCCGGTCCAGGAGGCGCGAATCCGGCTGGGCGAGCGCGCCGTCCGGGCGGTGATCCGCGACGTCCAAGACCAGGCCCGTCGCGGTGACCTCGCGCCCGAGGAGGTGCCGGACGCGGTGGTGGCGGCGCTGGCCGCGCATCGGAACACGAAGTTGCGGCCCGTGCTCAACGCGACCGGTGTCGTCGTGCACACCAACCTGGGGCGTGCGCCGCTGTCCGCCGGCGCGGTCGAGGCACTGGTCTCGGCCAGCGGCTACGTCGACGTGGAACTGGACCTGGCCACCGGCACCCGATCAAAGCGCGCCGTCGCGCTGCGCGACGCATTACTGGAGGCCTGCCCCGCGGCCGAGGACGCGCTGGTGGTCAACAACGGCGCGGCGGCGCTGGTGCTGGCGACGACCGCGCTGGCGACCGGTGGCGAAGTGGTGGTGAGCCGCGGCGAACTGATCGAGATCGGTGCCGGATTCCGGTTGCCCGACCTGATCGCCGCTACGGGCGCCCAGCTGCGTGAGGTCGGCACCACCAACCGCACCCACCTCAAGGACTACGCCGACGCGATCGGTCCGCAGACCGCATGCGTGCTGAAAATCCACCAGAGCAACTTCCGGGTCGAAGGGTTCACCTCCGCCGTCACCGTCTCCGAACTGCGGGCCGTGACCGCCGAGAAGCGGGTGCCGCTGGTCGCCGACCTGGGCAGCGGGCTGCTGGCTCCCGACCCGCTGCTGCCCGACGAGCCGGACGCGGCAACCACGCTGTCCGATGGCGCCGACGTGGTCACGGCCAGCGGCGACAAGCTACTCGGCGGCCCGCAGGCCGGAATCGTGCTCGGCCGCACCGAGGTGGTCGCCAAGATGGCACGGCATCCGCTGGCGCGCGCGGTCCGCGCCGACAAGCTCACCCTGGCCGCGCTGGAAGCCACGGTGCGGGCCGGGGAATCACCGGTCACCGCGGCGCTACACGCCGATCCGGATCGTCTTCGGGCACGGGCCGAGCAGTTGGCCCGAGCGGTCGGCGCGTCCGTCGTCGCCCACGACGGCCGGGTGGGCGGCGGCGGAGCCCCGGGCGTTCCCTTGCCCGGCTGGGCCGTGCGCCTTCCAGAGCCGGCGGCGGCGGTGTTGCGCGCTGGGGAACCCGCGGTGCTGCCGCGGGTTCACGACGGCTGCTGTCTGCTCGACCTGCGTTGCATCTCGGAGTCGGACGACGAACGCCTGCTCGCCGCGGTTCAGGCGGCCCTGGCAGCGCTGCCCGAGGCGGACCGCTGAGCACGTACGTCATCGCGACCGCCGGGCACGTCGACCACGGCAAGAGCACCCTGATCCGCGCCCTGACCGGCATGGAGCCCGACCGGTGGGAGGAGGAGCGGCGCCGCGGACTGACCATCGACCTCGGCTTCGCCTGGACCACCCTGCCGTCGGGGAGCGACGTGGCATTCGTCGACGTTCCCGGGCACCAGCGCTTCCTGGCCAACACGCTGGCCGGCCTCGGCCCTACGCCGGTGGTCTGCTTCGTCGTTGCCGCGGACGAGGGCTGGCAGCCGCAGTCCAGCGACCATCGCGACGCGCTCGCGGCGTTGGGAATCCGGCACGGCCTGATCGTGGTCACCCGCGCCGACCGGGCCCCCGACCGCGCCGCCGCGGTGCTGGAGCAGGCCCGCGACGAGCTCGCCGGAACCGGGCTGGGTGATGCGCCCGGCGTCATCGTGTCGGCCGTCGACGGCGCCGGGCTGCCCGAACTGCGGGCCACGCTCGATCGCGTCCTCGCCCAGCTGCCCGCCCCCGAGGCCACGGCCCGGGTACGGCTGTGGGTCGACCGCTCCTTCACGATCACCGGCGCGGGCACCGTCGTGACCGGGACGCTGGCCGCGGGCACCGTGGCGCGCGGCGACCGGCTCGACCTGCTGGGCGCGGGCCAGCGACGGTCGGTCGTGATCCGCGGTCTGCAAAGCCGCGGCCAGCCCCAGCCCGCGATGGGACCGGTGGCGCGGGTCGCCCTCAATCTGCGCGGCGTCTCGCGCGAGGTCA
>NZ_LZSC01000069.1 GCF_001665235.1 Mycobacterium sp. 1100029.7 | reverse complement strand
TCGAGGAAGAAGTTGTCCGCGCCGAAGATCTCGCGCCACTTGGCGGCGGACTCCAGCGCCTCACGCTCGTGGCCGAGCCGAAGCCGGGTCTGCACCTCACCCGACGGGCACCCGGTGGTCGCGATGATCCCCGAGGCGTGTTCGGCGATCAGCTCGGCGTCCATTCGCGACCACTTACCGAGCTGACCCTCGAAGGAGGCCAGCGAGGACAGCTTGAACAGGTTGCGCAGCCCGGTGGCGTTCTCGGCCACCATCGTCATGTGCGTGTAGGAGCCGCTGCCGGAGACGTCGTCGGACTTCTGGCTCGGGTCGCCCCACAGGATGCGCTTGGTGTCGAACCGCGAGGCCGGCGCGATGTAGGCCTCGACGCCGATGATCGGCTTGATCCCGATCTTGGTCGCCGCGTTGTAGAACTCGCTGGCGCCGAACATGTTTCCGTGGTCGGTCATCCCGACCGCGGGCATTTCCAGCCGTTGGACCTCGGCGAGCATCGGCGTGATCTTCGCGGCACCATCCAGCATCGAGTATTCGGTGTGGTTATGCAGGTGCACGAACGACGACTGACTCATAGGGACGCCAGTCTATGACCGTGGGGCGACACTTCTTCGGCGTGTCGCGCAAGTGTGTCTGGTGATTTATCCGTACAGCTCGACGAAGTTGCGCAGCGACTTCTCGACGTCGCCCTTGACGGCCCGCACCGCCGCCGATCCGACCGGCCCGAACAGCGCGCGACCGCCCAGTTCAAGCCGCACCCCGAGGGTGGAGCCCGCGTCGGCGGGCCGCACCGTGAGGGTGACGCCGTATTTGGTGCCGCCCTTACCCGAACCCGACATCGCGAGCTGACGCGGCGGGTCCCAGGTGGTCACCGTCCAGGTGACCCGGTTGCGCATGCCCTTGGCGCGGGCCACACCGACGATCTGGGTGCCCTCGGTGATCTCGTCGGGCAGTTCGCTGCGCCACCCCTCGTGCATCGTCAGCCAGTCGCCCAGGTCCGACAGATCGGCGACGTGGTCCCACATGTCCTGCGGGGCGATCGGGACGTCGAGCGTCAGATCGACAGCGGCCATCACGTAAACCTAGCCCGGCGACGAGTGTGCGCCCAGGGATTTGCGTGCGCACTCCAGGCTTTGACTGTGCGGCCAGGGTGGCACCGCTCGGCGTGTCACGGCCCTGGACGCACACCGGTCTCCGTGGACGCACACTCGGCGGTAGGAGCGGTCGCTAGTTGCTGGGGCCGCCGCGGAACCGGTTGCCGATGCGGATCGCCGGCAGCAGCAGGCTTCGCGGCGTGTACCTGCCGCCGCTGCTGACGACCTTGGGCACGACGCCGGGAACGACCGTGCGCTTGCCGGTCAGCATGCCGTCGATCGCGGCCTCTGCGACATCGGTGGGCGACACCTGCGCCAGCGGCACACTGAACCGTTTGGCGTTGGCGATCTCGGCCCATTCGGTGGGGACCGGGCCCGGGCACAGCGCCGTCACCGACACCCCCGTCCCGTGCAGCTCCTCGTGGACGGCTTCGGAAAAGGTCTGCACGAAGGCCTTGGTCGCCGAATACACCGCCATGAAGGGCAGCGGCTGGAACGCCGCGATCGACGCGATGTTCAGCACCGCCCCCGCCCCGCGTTCGACCATGCCGGGCAGCGCCGCGTGGGTCAGCTCCATCAGCGCGAGTGCATTGAGAATGACCTCTTCACTCTCGCGGTCGATCGGTAACTCGCGGAACACCCCGCTGGTTCCGAAGCCGGCGCTGTTGCACAGCCCGGCGATCGGTTCGGTGCGCAGCCGGGTGGCCAGCTTCGCGCGCGCCTTGGTGTCGCTGAGGTCCAGCGGCAGCACCTCGACGGCCGCCGAGAATTCCTCGCCGAGTTGGGTGGCGAGCTCGTCGAGGCGCTCGCGCCGGCGCGCCACCAGCAGCAGCGGAAAGCCGCGCCGGGCCAGGCCGCGGGCCAGCTCGGCGCCGATCCCCGAGGACGCCCCGGTGATGACGACGGTCGTCTGATTGCCGGATTGCGGAAGGCTCATAACGTCACCAGTGAATTCCGCGAGTCGCTTGCAAGAATGTCTCACTCCGTCTGTCGAATTTTGATGTGTCGGAATCGTTTTCGGCGCCCTTGGCGGCGTGGGAGTCGTCGAACATGCCGAACGCCCGGTTCCGGACGCGGTCCATCACCGCCGGGTTCACGGCGTCGGCGACGGCGGCGAACTGCCCGAACGGCGAGCTGGCCCGTCGCGGCCGGTGCACGATCGCGTCGGTGATCACGCCGGCCGCCTGGTCCGGGGTCAACGCGGGGAATTTGTCGTACATCTTGGTCGGGCTGATCATCGGCGTGCGTACCAGCGCCATGTGCACGGTCGTGAACTTGATGTCGTCGTTGACCACTTCGGCCTGCAGCGCGTCGCACAGACTGTCCAGCGCGGACTTGCTGGCGATGTAGGCGCCGAAGCGGGGCGCCCGGGTCTGCACACCCACCGACGACACGTTGATGATCTGGCCGAACCCGCGCTCACGCATTCCGGGGATGAACTTGAGGATGAGTTGCACCGCGCCCAGGTAGTTCAGCTGGATGGTCCGCTGGTAGTCGTGAATCCGGTCGTAGGACAGCTCCAGCGAGCGCCGGATCGATCGGCCCGCGTTGTTGATCAGGATATCCACTCCGCCAAGCTCATTGAGCACCTTGTCGGCCATCGCGGCGATCGCATCCATGTCCGAGAGGTCGCAGGGGTAGACGTGGGCGACGCCGCCGCTGTCCCGGATTTCGTCGGCCACCTTTTCCAGGTTTTCCGGCGTGCGGGCCACCAGCACCACCGCGCCGCCGGCCTCGGCGATTTTCTTGGCCGCGGCCTCGCCGATGCCCGACGAGCCGCCGGTGATCAGGACGGTCTTGCCCTCGACCGCGTCCTCGAGCCCGCGGCCCTGCACCGCGTCGAGCAGATTCCGCAGATAGAACGGGCGATATCGCCCGGCCGAGTTGGGGGTGTTGATGATGTTGGAGACCACCGCGAATGGCTTTTCCACCAGGCTGGTCAAGTCACCAAAATTCATCGGTTGTCGCTCCTCACGGTGGTCGATGTGACGTGGGTCATATAGCCAACCTAGGTCATCGGTTAAACGGCGAGACCGCAATCCCGTCGCGCGAACGCGCCGACACGTCTCACGCGCTACCCGGCGACCCGGCGACACCTCGGCAATCGGCTTGTTACGCCCTGCAATCCGCGCGTGATCGCGGACTAACGGGCGGGCAACGCCGAGGTGGTCGGATGGTGACATGAAACTACAGGCGCACTTCCGCAAGCCGGAGCCGACCACGATCTACGACCGGATCGGCGGGCATGAGGCGCTGGAAGTCGTCGTCGAGGACTTCTACGTGCGGGTGCTTGCCGACGATCAGCTGTCGGGCTTTTTCACCGGGACCAACATGAACCGCCTCAAAGGCAAACAGGTCGAGTTCTTCGCCGCCGCCCTCGGCGGCCCGGAGCCCTACACCGGCGCCGCGATGAAGCAGGTGCATCAGGGCCGCGGCATCACGATGCTCCACTTCACCCTGGTCGCCGGCCACTTGTCCGACGCGCTGGCCGCGGCCGGCGTGTCGCCGCGGACGGTCACCGACATCATCAGCGCCATCGCCCCGCTGGCACCCGAGATCGTCTCCGGTGACAGCAGCACGGCCAAGGTCTGACGAGCGGGGCCGGACGAATTTCGTTTGCGCGCGGGCGTGTCGCAGCCGATGAGCGCCGCGTACCCGGTACTCAGCAGGTATGAGGCCGATCGCAGTCATCGCCGCGGCATTGATCGTGGGCGCGTGCAGTTCTGTTCCCAGTCATCCGGCGCCCGGCTCGGCTTCCGGTGCGCCGACCGTCACCAGCGTGGCCCCGCCGTCGGTGGCGGTCGACTGCGGCAAGCCCGCGACCGCGGTGCAGCAGCTGGTCTGCGCTGATCCGCACCTGACCAACCTGGATCACCAGCTGCAGGCGGCGTATCACCAGGCACTGGCCCGCACCGGCGCGGATCCCGCCGCGCTGACGAACGCGCAGACCAGCTGGACGACCGCCCGCGACGGTTGCGCACAAAACGCCGACCTGCACACCTGTGTGCTGGAGGCCTATCAAACCCGGCTGGTGCAATTGGCCATCGCCGATCCCGCCACCGCGGCCCCGCCGGTCGTCAGCTACCGCTGTCCGCCCGACGCCGGCCCGTTGACCGCACAGTTCTACAACCAGTTCGACCCGAAGACGGCGGTGCTCAATTGGAAAGGCAATCAGGAGATTCTGTTCCTGCTGCCGTCCGGCAGTGGCGCCCGGTACGGCCGGCAGGGCGCCGAATACTGGGAACACCAGGGCGAAGTGACACTGGACTTCAACGGCACCAAATTCGTCTGCTCCACCTCGTGATGCCCGACAATGCTTCGCATGGGCCGCACATTCGAAGATCTGGTCGCAGAGGCTGATTCGGTGTCCGTCGACGGCTGGGACTTTTCCTGGCTGGACGGCCGCGCCACCGAACAACGACCGTCATGGGGATACCAACAACTGATCGGCCGCCATTTCGCGAATGTGGCGGCCGCCCTGGATCTGCAGACCGGCGGCGGCGAGGTGCTGGCCGCCGCCGGGCCGTTCCCGCCCACGATGGCCGCCGTCGAGTCGTGGCCACCGAACATCCCGCTGGCGACCAAGCTCCTACACCCCCGCGGCGTGGTTGTGGTGGGCACACCCGACGAGTCGGTATTGCCGTTCGCCGACGAGGCTTTCGACCTGGTGACCAGCCGGCACCCGCACACGCTGTTCTGGCCCGAGATCGCCCGGGTGCTACGGCCCGGTGGCACCTATCTGGCTCAACACATCGGACCCGCGACGGTGTCCGAGCTGATCGAGTTCTTCAGCGGGGCAGCGCCCGAAGCCCGTGATGCGCGACACCCGGACAACGAAAGCGCAGCGGCGCGGGCCGCCGGGCTGGAGATCGTCGAGATGCGTCCGGAACGCCTGCGCCAGGAGTACTTCGATATCGGCGCGGTGGTCTACGTCCTGCGCAAGGTGATCTGGTGGGTGCCGGACTTCACCGTGGAGCGCTACCGCGACCGGCTGCGCGAATTGCACGAGCGCATTGAATCCGACGGACCCTTCGTCGCGCATGCCACCCGGGTTCTCGTGCAGGCCCGCAAGCCCGACTGATCAGACCTCGTCGCGCAACACGTCCAACGCGTGCCGCAGGTCGGCCGGGTACGCGCTGACGAACTCGACCCACCGCCCGTCGGCCGGATGAGCGAATGCCAGCGACCGCGCGTGCAGCCATTGACGTTGCAAGCCAAGCCTTTTCGCGAGATTCGGATCAGCGCCGTAAACGAGGTCCCCGCAGCACGGGTGGTGCAGCGCCGCGAAGTGCACCCGAATCTGGTGGGTGCGACCGGTTTCCAGGTGCACGTCGAGCAGGCTGGCAGCGGCGTGGGCTTCCACGGTGTCGTAGTGGGTCACGCTGTGCCGGCCGTCGGAGGTGACGGCGAATTTCCACTCACCGCCGCGATGCCGGCCGATCGGCGCGTCGATCGTCCCGCTGGACGGGTCCGGATGTCCTTGCACCAGAGCGTGATAGCGCTTGTCGACGGTGCGCTGTTTGAAGGCCCGCTTCAGCAGGGTGTAAGCCCGCTCGGAGATCGCGACCACCATCACCCCGGAGGTTCCCACGTCGAGGCGATGCACGATGCCCTGCCGTTCCGGTACGCCCGAGGTGGTGATCCGGTAGCCCGCGGCGGCCAGGCCACCGAGCACGGTCGGCCCGCTCCAGCCGACGGAGGCGTGCGCCGCCACTGCCGCCGGTTTGTCGACGACGACGATGTCGTCATCGGAGTAGAGGATCGCCATGCCCTCGATGTCGACCGGCGTGTTCTCCAGCGGAGGCGGCGCCTCGGGCAGTCGCACCTCCAGCCAGGCGCCGGGGGTCAGTCGGTCGGATTTTCCCGCCGGCACCCCGTCGAGTTCGACGCCGCCGTCTTCGGCGATGGCCGCCACCGCGCTGCGGGACAGGCCGAGCAGCCGCGACAGCCCGGCATCAACGCGCATGCCCGCCAATCCCTCCGGGACGGGCATCGAACGGTCGGTCATTTGTCTTGGTCGGCGTCGTCCCGGTCCTCGGCCGTCGCCTTGCGCCGGGCCACGGAGTCGAAGTCGAAACCGAATACCGACAGCACGACGAGCAGGATGGCGCCGCCGACCACCGACGGATCGGCGACGTTGAACACCGGCCACCAGCCGATCGACAAGAAGTCCACGACATGGCCGCGCAGCGGACCCGGCGCGCGGAAAAACCGGTCCACCAGGTTGCCCGTGGCGCCGCCGAGGATCAGGCCCAGACCCACCGCCCACCACGGCGACACCAGCCGTCTGCCCATCCAGAAGATGCCGATCACCACGCCGGTGGCGATCAACGTCAGCATCCAGGTGTATCCGGTCGCCATCGAAAAGGCGGCCCCGGAGTTGCGCACCAACGTCCACGTCACGGTGTCGCCGATGATCGACACCGGTTGTCCCGGCGGCAGCAGTCTGACGGCGAGCACCTTGGTCACGACGTCGAGGGCCAGCACCACCGCGGCCACCGACAGCAGCAGGCGCAATCGCCGCGGCGGGTGGGACGCGGCGGCTTCGGGTTCCGGCACTTCCCGGGACGTCTCGGTCTCCCCCGGCGACGTCACCGGCTCGGCCGACCCTGTGGGTTCTTCGGGCACCCGTCCATCATCCCCTAGCATCCGGCGTGGTTCAGTGCGGCCTCGCCGCGTGAGGAATGATTCGACCATGGGTCGGCTCACTGTGATCACCACCGGCGGGACGATATCGACCAGCACCGGCGCCGACGGGGTGCGGCGCCCCAGCCGCAGCGGCACCGAGCTGACCTCCGGCCTCGACGTCGACGTCGTCGATCTGATGGCGGTGGACAGCTCGGAGCTGACGACGGCCGACTGGGACCGGATCGGCACCGCCATTGGGGCCGCGGTCGACGGCGGCGCGCAGGGTGTGGTCGTCGCGCACGGCACCGACACGATGGAGGAAAGCGCGCTCTGGCTCGAGCTCACCTACGCGGGCGGCGCGCCGGTCGTGCTGACGGGCGCGATGCGCAGCGCCGACGCCCCGGACGCCGACGGGCCGGGCAACCTGCGCGACGCGGTGGCGGTGGCGGCCAGCCCGGCCGCGCAGGGTCTCGGCGTGCTGGTGTCGTTCGCCGGGCGGGTGCTGCAACCGCTGGGCATGCACAAGGTCGCCACGCAGGATCTGACTGGCTTTGCCGGCGAGTTGGTCGGCACCGCGTCGGCGAACATGTCCTTGACCGGCGCCAAGGTCCGGCCGTATCTCGGTGAACTGCGGGCCGCCGACGCGCCGCGGGTCGACATCGTCGCGGCGTATCTGGGCAGCGACTCGGTGGCGTTGGACGCGTGTGTCCGGGCCGGCGCGCGGGCCGTGGTCCTCGAGGCGCTCGGTTCGGGCAACGCCGGGGCCGCGGTCGTCGACGGCGTGCGCCGGCACTGCCGCGACGGCATCGTCGTCGCGGTGTCCACCCGGGTACCCGGCGGCGGGGTCAGCGCCGGCTACGGCCCCGGCCACGACCTGGTCGAAGCGGGGGCGGTGCTGGTGCCGCGGCTGCGGCCGCCGCAGGCCCGGGTGCTCCTGATGGCCGCGCTGGCCGCGCGATCACCGGTCGCCGACGTGGTCGCCCGCTGGGGCTGACTCGTCGCTACGCAGCGCGCCCAGGTAGTCCGGCCAGTCCAGGGAGTCGACCGGGTTGGCGCGGGTCAGGCCGTCGGTGCCGGCGGGGAATGTCCGCGCCTGTCCCGGTCCGGTGCTTCGGCTTTCGAACCGCACCGTGACCACACCGTGGCCCGCGCCCTGCACCCAACCGTGGCCCAAGTCGCGGTGCTCGACGTCGTCGCCGACCCGCCATGGCGCGGCCTGCGGCTGCGCAGTCGGCGCGAACATCGCGTCCGTCGCGGTCTCGACCGAGTGCTGTGCCTCCGACTCGGGCGCGGCGAGTTCCAAGTCCGGAAACAACGACTCCTGGCGCACGTCGCTGAGCCCCGAAAAACCCACGCCGAGTAGACGAATCGGGCCTATCTCACGGGGATCGAGCAGCAACCGACGGGCCAGCGCCACCAGCGCACCGAGCTCGGTCGTCGCATAGGGCAGGGTCGCCGAGCGGGTCAGCGTGCTCATGTCCGACTTCTTCAACTTCACCGTGACGGTGCGCGCTCCGCGGCCATCGCGCAGCAGCCGCTGATGGGCATGTTCGGCGATCGGGTCGATCGCCTCGTGCAGCTGCTCGAGGCTGGTCAGGTCGGCGGCAAAGGTGGACTCCGAGCTGATCTGCTTGGCTTCGGCACGTTCGGCGACGGGGCGATCATCGATGCCGCGCGCCAACCGGTGCAGCGCCGGCCCGATCGTCGCACCCAGGATGTTGGCGGCTTCGGCGTCGGTCAGTGCGGCCAGCTGCCCGATGGTTTCGATGCCGAGGCGGTTCAGCTTCTCCTCGGCGACCGGGCCGATACCCCAGAGCCGCCGCACCGGCAGCCCGTCGAGCAGCGACCGCTCCTCGTCCCGCGAGACCACCCGAACGCCATCGGGTTTGGCCAGCCCCGAGGCGATCTTGGCGATCTGCTTGCCCGAGCCCGCACCCACCGACGCGATCAGCCCCGTCTCGTCGCGCACCCGTCGTCGCAGCCCCTCGCAGAACTGCTCGACGTCGTGCGCCGTGGCGCCGGCCAGCTGCGGCGGTTCGCCGAACGCCTCGTCGAAGGACAACTGTTCGACGATCGGCACCACGCCGCGGACGACCTCGAAAACCCGCCGGCTGGCAACGCCGTAGACCACCCCGCGTGGCGGCAGCACCACCGCCGCGATACCGACCATCCGGCGGGCCTGATGCATCGGCATGGCCGACCGCGCCCCGAACACGCGCGCTTCATAGCTCGCGCCGGCCACCACTCCCCGGCCGCCGAGCCCACCGACCAGCACCGGACGACCCCGCAGGGTCGGCCGGGTGAGCTGCTCGACGGAGGCGAAAAACGCGTCCATGTCCAGGTGCAGCACCCAACGGGACTCCACACGTCGATGCTATGGGGCTAACGTTTGGGCCATGGCCATGAACCTCGCGCATCGTCGGATCTGCAGCTCGGATCGCTGGGCCAAAGCCGTCGAGGACGATTTGCTGCCCTGGGCGCTGGCCGATGTCGAGCTGGGCGACAACACGCTGGAAATCGGGCCGGGTTATGGCGCGATCCTGCGGGTGCTGGTCGACAAGACGCCGAAGCTGACCTCGGTCGAGATCGACACCCCGATGGCGCAGCGACTGCAGCGGCTCTACGGCGACCGGGCGCGCGTCATCAACGGCGACGGCACCAACACCGGACTGCCCGCCGACGAGTTCAGCTCGGTGGTGTCGTTCACGATGTTGCATCACGTCCCGACCGTCGAGTTGCAGGACAAGTTGTTCGCCGAGGCGTTCCGTGTGCTTCGGCCGGGCGGTGTCTTCGCGGGCAGTGACAGCACCGCCTCGTTGCGCTTCCGGATTCTGCATTTCCGCGATACCTGCAACACGGTCCCGCCGGACACGTTGCCGGATCGCTTGCGCGCGGCAGGTTTCAGCGACGTGGAGGTCGAGGCGCGGGGCGGTCGGCTGCGCTGGCGCGCGGTCAAAGCCGCGTAGCCGAATCGGTTGCTGGCAAAGGCCTTTCGCGCCCAGACACGGCGGCCACACAGCGTCGAGGGGTACAACGGAGGGCATGCCTCCTGTGTCGACCGAACCCTCCCCCTCTTCCGACCGCCAGCCGCACCTGCTCCGCGAGGTCGCGGAGTCCTTCGGAGTGGATGCCGATCGCTACGACCGGGCCAGGCCCCGGTATCCCGACGCCCTGATTCAGCGTGTCATCGCGGGCAGCCCGGGCACCGAGTTCCTGGACATCGGCTGCGGCACCGGCATTGGAGCGCGCCAGTACCGCGCGGCCGGTATTCAGGTGCTCGGCGTCGACCCGGACCTAAGGATGGCCGAGGTCGCCAGGCGTAGCGGGATCGAGGTGGAGATCGGCAATTTCGAAACCTGGGATGCGGCCGGCCGGACTTTCGACGCGGTCGTCGCCGGTCAGGCCTGGCACTGGGTGGATCCTGTGCTGGGTGCCACCAAGGCGGCGCGGTTGCTGCGGCCGCAGGGGCTGCTGGCGTTGTACTGGCACGTCTTTGACCCGCCGAGTGAGATCGCCGATGCTTTCGAAGACGTGTTGGAGCGCGTGGCGCCGGACGCACCGCTGCGAACGCCTGGCGCCCAACTCCAAGAGGACAACCTCACCAGGGCGCTGGCGGGGATCCGCACTGCCGGTGGCTTCGCCGAACCCGAACAATGGCGGTTCCAGTGGCAGCGGCGTTACACGCGCGACGAATGGCTGGACCATCTGGCCACCACGGGCCAACTCACGCTGCTCGGGCCGGAGGAGGTCGCGACGGTGCGGGAAGCCGTGGGATCCACGATCGACGCGCTCGGCGGCGACTTCACGATGGACTACGTCACCCTGGCGGCCGCCGCCCACGTGTAACTTTCCGCCGCGAGGCTGCGGCGACTGCCAGATGCCGCGCGGTCAGGCTTTGGCGACGCTCACCCGCACGCCGTCACCGATCTGTGCGCCGTCGACGGGATCGCCGAATTCGAAACTGGTGGCCAGGATTTCACCGGCGATCAGCTCGGCGTGGGTCTGCGCCCAGTCGGCCCGTTCGGTGGGCACCGACATCACCACCCGGATGCGATCGGACACGTCCAGGCCCGTCGATTTGCGTAGCTCCTGCAGTTCGCGGATCCGGTCTTTGGCCCAGCCTTCGGCTTCGAGCTCGGGGGTGACGGTGCCGTCCAGCACCACCAGGCCGGCTCCCGCGGGCAATGCCGCGGTGAACTCGGGATCGGCGGCCACCAGCCGCGAGCTGTACTCCTCGGGTCGCAGCACCGCGGGTCCCGCGGTCAGGGAGCCGTCGGGGTTGACGACGCCCTCGCCGGCCTTGACCGCCTTGATCGCGGCCTGCACGTCCTTGCCGAGTCGCGGCCCGGCGACCCGCGCGTTGACGGTGAGTTCGAACCGGCCGTAGGTGTCGATCGCGTCGGTCAGTTCTACGCTTTTGACGTTGAGCTCGTCGGCGATCAGGTCGGTGAACTGCTCCAGCTGCTGCGGATCTTCAACGGCCACAGTCAATTTCAATAGCGGCAGCCGCACCCGCAGCTTCTTGGCCTTGCGCAGCGACGACGCCGCCGAGCACACTTCGCGTACCTGGTCCATCGCGGCGACCAGCTCGGCATCCGCGGGTACGTCGCCGGCTTGCGGCCAGTCCGTCAGATGCACCGACCGCTGACCGGTCAGCCCACGCCAGATGATCTCGGTGATCAACGGCAGCAGCGGTGCGGCCAACCGGGATGTCACTTCCAGTACCGTGTGCAGGGTGTCGATCGCGTCGGCGTCTTCTTCCCAGAATCGCGAACGTGACCGCCGCACATACCAATTCGTCAACGCCTCGGTGAACTGGCGCAGCTGTTCGCAGGCCCCGGAGATGTCGCAGGTTTCCAGCGAATCGGTCAGATCGTCACGCAACACGGCGAGCTTGGCCAGGATGTAGCGGTCCAGCACGTTCGTCGAATCGGTGCGCCAGGTACCGACCTTCGGCGCATACAGCGCCAGGAAGCTGTAGGCGTTCCACAGCGGCAGCAGCACCTGCCGCACGCCTTCCCGGATGCCCTGCTCGGTGACGATCAGGTTGCCGCCGCGCAGAATCGGCGAGGCCATCAGGAACCAGCGCATCGCGTCGGAGCCGTCGCGGTCGAAGACCTCGGACACGTCGGGATAGTTGCGCAGCGACTTGCTCATCTTCTGGCCGTCGGATCCCAGCACAATCCCGTGTGCCACACAGGTTTTGAACGCGGGTCGGTCGAACAGCGCGGTGGCCAGCACGTGCAGTGTGTAGAACCAGCCGCGGGTTTGGCCGATGTACTCCACGATGAAGTCGCCCGGGTAGTGGGTGTCGAACCAGTCGGCGTTCTCAAACGGGTAGTGCACCTGGGCATACGGCATGGAGCCCGAGTCGAACCACACGTCGAGCACGTCGGGGATGCGCCGCATCGTGCTGCGGCCCGTCGGGTCGTCGGGGTTGGGCCGGGTGAGCTCGTCGATGTAGGGCCGATGCAAATTGGTGGGTCGCACCCCGAAGTCGCGTTCCAGCTCGTCGAGGCTGCCGTAGACGTCGATGCGCGGATAGGCCGAGTCGTCGGATTTCCACACCGGGATCGGCGTGCCCCAGTACCGGTTTCGGGAGATGGACCAGTCGCGGGCACCCTGCAGCCATTTACCGAACTGACCGTCCTTGACGTGCTCGGGATACCAGGTGATCTGCTGGTTGAGTTCGACCATGCGGTCCCGGAATTCGGTCACCGTGACGAACCACGACGAAACCGCCCGGTAGATCAGCGGATTGCGGCATCGCCAGCAGTGCGGGTAGGGGTGCTCGTAGGTTTCGTGGCGGATCAGCACCGGCTGGTTCACCGCGGCCGGGCCGCTGCCGTTCTTCAGATCGCGGATGATCTGCGGGTTCGCGTCAAAGACGTGCTGCCCCCGGTAATCCGGCACGGTGCCGTCGAAGCGGCCCTTGGAGTCGACCGGGGTGACCGGCACGATGCCCGCCTTGTCGGTGGTCGCCATGTCGTCCTCGCCGTAGGCGGGCGCCATGTGCACGATCCCGGTACCGTCCTCGGTGGTCACGAAGTCGCCGGGCAACACCTGAAATGCGTTGGCCCGCCTCGCTTCTGGGTCCATGAAATACGGGAACGGCGGCAGGTAGCGGGCGCCCAGCAGCTGGGCGCCGGAATAGCTGCCGAGCACCTCGGGCTCCTCGCCCAATTCGCGGGCATAGCCGGCCAATCGCGCCTGCGCAAGCACGAAGCGCCGGTCCCCCACTCGCACCTGCACATAGGTCACGTCGGGGTTGACGGCCACGGCGAGGTTGGACGGCAGGGTCCAGGGCGTGGTCGTCCACACCAACAGGTAAGCCCCGACCAACTCTTCGTGCGGGCCAGCCGCTTCTATTTTGAATCCGACCGTGACCGCCGGGTCCTGGCGGCTTTGATAAACGTCGTCGTCCATCCGCAATTCGTGGTTGGACAACGGGGTTTCGTCGCGCCAGCAGTACGGCAGCACCCGGTAGCCCTCGTAGGCCAAGCCTTTGTCCCACAGCTGTTTGAACGCCCAGATCACCGATTCCATGTAGGGCAGATCGAGCGTCTTGTAGTCGTTGTCGAAGTCCACCCACCGCGCCTGGCGGGTCACATATGCCTGCCATTCGCCGGTGTAGCGCAACACCGAATCCCGGCAGGCTTCGTTGAACGCGGCGATGCCCATGTCGTCGATCTGGGACTTGTCGGTGATGCCGAGCTGACGCTCGACTTCGAGTTCGGCGGGCAATCCGTGGGTGTCCCAGCCGAACCGGCGCTCGACCTTGAAACCGCGCATGGTGCGGTACCGCGGCACAATGTCTTTCACGTAGCCGGTCAGCAGGTGCCCGTAATGCGGGAGCCCGTTGGCAAAGGGCGGCCCGTCGTAGAACACGTACTCGTCGGCGCCGTCGCGCCGCGCAATGCTGGCCCGGAAGGTGTCGTCGCGGTTCCAGTAGTCGAGGACCTCGAACTCGAGTTCCGGGAAGTCCGGGGCTCCACCGGCCAGCTTGGGATAGGCCCTGGCGTCGGCTTCGCCATTGATCGAGTCGGTCACGGTGCGCGTCTCCTGCGTGCCTAAAGTCAGGCCGGGGACGACGACGCGCTACCTGCGCGAGCACCGCGGTACCACCCCGCTTGTCGCGCTCACGCGCGACCGCTCGATTGGCTGTGACGGGCCTACCCGTTCGGGTCTACTGGGCTTGCGGGCTGTTCTTCCGAAGGCTCCCCGGTGATGGCCGGATCGGTGCCGTTACGACGATTCTACGATCCGTCGCAAATGACCGACCCGGCACGTCCACCGGCTCAGGCCCGGACCTCGAGCAACCCGACACGCAGCAGGGCCGCGTACATGTGCCGCACCGGAACGGTCAGCAGCAGTGCGACCCCGTCCACCATCGGGTCATGACCGATGCCGGACGCACGGACATCGGCGCGGCGCGTCGTCTTGTCGGCTGCCGGAGCGTTGTCACGCACCACCTGCAGGGGGCGGGCGGGCGCGACGGCAACTACTTCGTCAACGAGGATTGCGGTCATGATCGTCTCCTGACGGAAATTCCAAACGAGTTGAGGACTTTCATGTCCCGTCCCGTGCGGGTTCCGATCCGAGGACGCTTGAAGGATAAGCCTTTCGGCTTAGCTCAAGACGTCGTGCCAGAGGTCGGATCGGGACGGAACGGAGCCCGGATTTCGCTCCGGACTGTCACTGGAACTCATGCGTCCCTCACCTCCTCTATGGTCACGACGCGTGCGTTGACCCGCGTCTGGTGCGCGCACCACAAGAAGTTCAGAATCCGGCGACCGCCGGAAATCCGCACCCCTCTCGTCAGAGCTTTGGCACTACCCGACGTGTCCGGAACTCCGGAAGCCACTTTGGCTCAACCCTTAAGCCGGGAGGAGCTGTCCTGACCCGGGGCGTCTTTCGACGTTCGGGGTCAGTGGCCTGTGTTCGTGTAGCCGCCTCACCTAACGAGGTGCGGTCCCCATAGTCCACGAGGGGTCCAAGCCGGTCAATCTGATTCGGCCGGTGTCGGGCAACTTTTATGCCCTTCACAGCATCTGGCCAGTTTATTGCGCCCCGACCTGCAGCGATGCGGTGGCTGTGGCGATTTTCACAGTCGCTGGCCTCAGTCCTCAGCCAGGTTTTCCAGGCGCCCGATGGTGTCGGCGAACTCCTCGACCATGTCGAGCACCACCGCCCGGGTCGGCCGGACCCGGTCGAGCGAACCGACCACCTGGCCGACGAAATAGGTCGCGAGCTCGCGCGCCCTGGCGCCAGGGTGCGCCGCGGCTTGGTTGATGCGCAGCTGCGGCTCGGTCACCAGCTTCGTCTGCAGCGGCATGCCGAGCGGAGCGGGGTTTTCCGGCTTGTCCCATTCGTCGGTCCAAGCCGTGCGCAACATCCGCGCCGGCTTGCCCGTCATCGACCGCGACCGCACGGTGTCCGAGGAACTGGCGGCCAGGAACTTGTCCTTGACCACCGGGTCGGTCTCGGCTTCCTCGGTGGTCAACCAGACCGAGCCGCACCACACACCCTCGGCACCCAGAGCCAGCGCCGCGGCGATCTGACGACCCCGGGCGATGCCGCCCGCCGCCAGCACGGGTACCGGTGCCACCGCGTCGACGACTTCAGGCACCAGGACCATCGTCGCGACCTCACCGGTATGGCCGCCTGCCTCGGTGCCCTGCGCGACGATGAGGTCGACCCCGGCCGCGGCGTGCCGCCGCGCGTGTGCGGTGGTGCCGGCCAGCGCGGCGACCAACACGTCATGGCTGTGGGCGCGTTGCACCAGGTCCGCCGGCGGCGGCCCGAGGGCGCTGGCGATCAGCCGGATGTCGTGCGCGAAGGCGACCTCGAGCAGCGGCTCGTAACCTTTCGGCGAGATGTTGAGACCACCGACGGACCTTCGCGGCGGTTCGGCGGGCGCCGTGATGCCGTAACGGCCGAGCAGGTCTTCGACGAATGCGCGATGCTCGTCGGGCAGCAGCTCCCTGACTTGTTGGGCATCGATGCCACCCTGTTCCGCGCCAACGTATTTGGGCGGCAGCAACAGGTCCACGCCGTAGGGCTTACCGCCGGTCTGCTCCTCGATCCAGCTCAGCTCGCTGCGCAGCCGCTGCGGGCTGTGCGCGACCGCGCCTAACACTCCGAAGCCGCCCGCGTTGGTGACCGCGGCGACGACGTCGCGGCAGTGGCTGAAGGCGCATATCGGGAACTCCACACCGAGCATCTCGGCGACTCTGGTCCGCATCCCCCGACGCTAGGAGTTATCGACGGGCATGGCAATCAACGCGCGGGCGCCCGTCCGTCGGGCGGCCAGCCGGCCACACCGTCTTCCAGCGGGACGTCCAGGCTCTGCAGAATCGACGAGACCATCCGCCACGCGCTGATGGCGGTGACGAGTTCGACGAGAATGGTTTTGTCGCTGTGCAATTCGCGTTCGCATGCCGCCCAGTTCGCCGCGCTGACGGCGCCGTCGCGCACCACGTCGTCGGTGGCCGCCAGCACCGCACGCTCGGCGGCCCCGAACCCGTCATGGCGTTCCCAGTCCCGGACGCCGAGCAGGTCTTCGCTGGTCACCCCCAGACGGGTCGCCACGCGCCAATGCTGGGTCCATTCGTATTCGCACGCGGTGAGCCAGCCGATTCGCATGATCACCAGCTCGCGTAGCCGCGCGTCCAGGGAACCGTGCCAGAGCATGGTGGCGAGCAGATCGTTGACGGCACGTGCCAGCGCCGGATGGTTCAGCAGCACTTGAAAGATGCTCAGTTCGGCCATGTAGTCGGGTACCGCCGCTTCGTCGGCGGCGGCCTTGGCCTCGCCGAGCGGCAATCCGGGCACGCGGGCTGTTGTCATGGGCAGGCACTCCGATGTACTTGGCGGAACGTCTTCGCGTTCACCGGCTAATCGTAGTCAGCCGTCGGCGCTCTCAGGCCGCCGCTGTCGCGTGCAATCTGGATCACCGCGGCAGCGACCGGTGCTCGATTAAAGCAGTCCCACCAGTTGCAAGTCGGTGACGTACTTGATGATGACCGGTGCCGAGATGTGCGGGATGTCGTTGTCCGGGCCGATCTTGGCTTCCTGTACGGCGGCACGGAATCGATCGGTCGGCGCGAACGACCCGCGGGTCGGCTCGAGCGGCTGGATCTGGTCCGGGTTGTGCAGCATCAGCTGCAGCATCTGCAGCACCGAGTGCTGTCGCTGCCGATCGGGCAGGGCGCGCAGGGCGGCTTCGAACTGTCGTACCCATTCCCCGAAGTCGTCGATGCGCTGGATCGGGTAGCCGGCCTCGATCAGCCAGTCGACATAAGTGTCGACCCCGATGCCGTCGTCGTGCGGGTTCATCACGTGGTAGGTCTCGAACCCGTCGACAGTCTGGGCGCCCAGCGTGGCGATCGCCTCGGCGACGAATTCGACTGGCAGCCCGTCGAAATGGGCCTGCTGCCGGTTGCCGTTCTCGTCTCGCTGATAGAACGAGGCGGGCGCGACGCCGGTGGACACCAGACTCAGGATCATCCGGGTGACGATGTCGGTGACGTTGAACTGGCCGGCGTAGCTCACGTCGGACAAGATCATGTCGCTGCGGAACACCGAGACCGGAAGTCCGAACTGCTCGTTGGCTTCCCGCAGCAGCACCTCACCGGCCCACTTGCTGTTGCCGTAGCCGTTGGCGTAACTGCCGTCCAGCACACGCGTGGGACTGACGACCCGGATGTCGGCGTCCTCGGTGAACAGCGCCGGGTCGACCTGCCGGCCGAGGTCCGACGTGGACACGTAGGCGTACGGCTTCATCCTGGTGGTCAGTGCGAACTTGATCAGTTCGCCGGTACCAACAACGTTGGGCCCGAACAACTCTCGATAAGGCAGCACGCCGTTGACGACGGCAGCCGAGTCGACGATCAGGTCGACGGAGTCGGCCAGCCGCAGCCAGGTCTGCTCGTCGAGACCCAGGTTGGCCTCGCCCTTGTCACCGGCGACGACCTCGAGATGGCCGGCGGCCAACTGATGGAAGTGCTCCAGCAGCTGCGGGTCGCCGCTGTCGAAAGTCTTCTCCAGGCGGCGGTACGCCTCCTGATCGGAGCCGGCGCGCACCAAGCAGATCAGCTTGCCGTCGACGCGCTTGAGCTGCTTGAGCCACTCCAGGGCCAGGTAGCGCCCGAGGAAACCGGTCGCCCCAGTCAACAGCACCGTGCGCACTTCGGCGCTCGGGCTGGGCAGCGTCGGCGCGGTGCTCAGCGTCGTGTCGTCGATGAACTTGTCCAGCGTGAGGTCGCTGGCGCGCAGCCCGGCGGTATCGCGGCCGTGGACGGACACGTAACTCGGTCCGTGCCTGTCGGATTCGTCGTCGGAGTCGACCTTGCTGTCCAGTCGTGCGCTCACGGTTCGCACCGACGGCGCCTCGAACAGCGCGCGCACCGACAGGTTCGAGTCGAACGCGGTGTTGATCGCCGCGACCACCCGCATCGCCGACAGCGAATCGCCGCCCAGGTCGAAGAACGAGTTCTCGACGCCCACCCGCTCTAGCCCCAGCACCTGGCCGTAGATGCCGGCCACGATCTCCTCGGTGGGCGTGGCAGGCGGGGTGTAGCGGACGACGTTCTGGTATTCCGGTGCCGGCAGGGCGCGTTTGTCGAGCTTGCCGTTGACCGTGCGCGGCAGGGTGTCCAGCACCACCACGGCCGACGGAACCATGTAGCCGGGCAGTCCCTCGCCCAGCGCGCTGCGCAGTTGGGCGGGGTCGACGTCTCCGGTGACGGTGACGTAGCCGACCAATCGCTTGTCTCCCGGCCGGTCCTCGCGAGCGACGACCGCCGCGGCCTGCACTCCGTCGAGGGCGGCCAGCGCTGCCTGCACCTCGCCGAGTTCGATGCGGTAACCGCGGATCTTGACCTGCTCGTCGGCGCGGCCCAGGTATTGCAGTTGGCCGTCGGCGCCCCAGCGCACCAGGTCCCCGGTGCGATACATCCGGTCGCCCGGGCTGCCGAACGGGCACGCCACGAACCGCGACGAGGTCAGACCGGCGCGACGCATGTAACCGACCGCCACGCCGCGACCAGCGATGTACAGCTCGCCGACCACTCCTTCGGGCGCCGGCCGTAACCACTTGTCCAGCACGAACAATGCCGCACCCGGGACCGGCGCACCGATCGGTGCTCCCCCGCCGGCGGTCAGCGGCGCGCTGATCGCCGCATAGATCGTGGCCTCGGTCGGGCCGTAGGCGTTGATCATCACCCGCCCCGGCGCCCAGCGGTCCACGACTTCGTTCGGGCAGGCCTCCCCGGCCATCACCAGGGTCGCGGACTCCAGCCCCTCGGACGGCATCATCGCCAGCGCCGACGGTGTCTGACCCACCACGGTCACCTGCTCGGCGACCAGCAGGTCACGCAGCTCGTGGGCGGACGCCGCCGCGGACTCCGGCACGACAACCAGCCGCGCGCCGTGCAGCAGCGCGCTGAAGATCTCCCACACCGAGACGTCGAAGCTGTAGGAGTGCCACTGCGACCACACCTGCCCCGGCCCCGTGGGAGCGCCGGGATCCGGCGATTCCAGCAGTGACGTCGCGTTTCCGTGGGTGATCGCCACACCCTTGGGCACCCCGGTGGTCCCCGAGGTGTAGATCATGTACGCCAGATCCTCGGGGGCTGCCGACGGCAGCGTCACGTCCGAAGGGATCACCAGGTCGGGGTCGTCGACGTCGATGACGGCCAGCTCGGCGCCCTCGAACCGGGCCCGCAGCACCGGATTCGTCATCGCCGCAACGGGTGTGGCGTCGCCGAGCATGAACTCCAGCCGGGCGTCGGGCATCACCGGATCGATCGGCAGGTAAGCGGCGCCGGCCTTGAGCACCGCCACCATCGCGATGATCGCCTCGGCCGACCGCGGGAACAGCAGCGCCACGCACTCGCCCGGACCGGCCCCCTTTCCGACGAGCACCCGCGCCAGCTTCTCGGCCGCCTCGTCGAGTTCGCGGTAGCTCCACGACCGCTCGCCGTCCACCAGGGCCACCCCGTCCGGGGTCCGCGCCACCTGCGCGTCGAACATCGCCGGGATCGTCGTGCCGGCCGCGGGCTGGGTCAGCACCGCGCGGTTGCCCCACTCGTCGAGGCGGGCATGCTCGCCGGCGTCCAGCACGTCCATCGACGACAACCGTTGAGTCGGATCGGCGGTCATGGCCAGCAGCACCCGCTGGAACCGCTCAACCAGCGTTTCGATGCTGGCCGGGTCGAAGACGTCGGTGTCGTATTCGACGCGAATGCCCAATTCGTGGCCCGGCAGCGCCATCACGGACAACGGGTAGTGGTTGTACTCGCGGTTGGTGACGTCGGTGATGGCCAGGTCGTGGACGCCCATCGGCACGCTCGTGTCGATCGGGTAGTTCTCGTACAGGAACAGGGTGTCGAACAACTGGTCGTGCCCGGTGGCGCGGTGAATGTCGGACAGCCCCAGGTGCTCGTGCTCGAGCCTGTTGTTGTGCGCGTTCTGCAGCTGGTCCAGCAGGTCCCGGACGGTGGTGCCGACGGTGGTTTTCGCCCGCACCGGGACGGTGTTGATCAGAAGGCCCACAATCGATTCCGAGCCCACCACCTCGGCGGGGCGCCCGGACACCGCGGTGCCGAAGGCGACGTCGCGCTGCCCGGTCAGCCACATCAGCAGCTGCGCCCAGGCGGCCTGCAGGACGGTGTTGACCGTGGTGTGGCAGGAGCGGGCCAGCGTGTTCAGCTCCCGTGTGGTCTCCGCGGACACCCGGTAGGAGTCGACGCGCCGCCGCCCGAGACCCAACCGGGTCGCGGGGCCGACCAGGGTCGGGTTGTCGAAGCCGTCGAGCATCTCACGCCAGGCCGCCTGGGCGGCGCCACGATCCTGGGCGGCCAGCCAGGTGAAGATGCTGCGGTACTTCGCGGGCGCGGGCAGGCGCTCGCCGTAGTAACTGGTGAAGATCTCGCGCAGCAGGATCGGCAGCGACCAGCCGTCCATCACGATGTGGTGGTTCGTGAGCACGAACCGGTGCTTGTTCTCCGCGATGCGGATCAGAGCCGCACGGAATGCCGGACGGGCGGCCAAATCGCTGACGGCATCCCGCTCGTCGGCGCACAGCCGGTCGATCTGCTCGTCGTGGCTGGCTTCGTCGCTGTCCAGCTGGACGTAACGCCACGCCATGACGGGTTCGGCGGGAAGGACCTGCACCGGCTCCTCGTACTGGGCGCAGAACCGGGCGGCCAGGTTGGGGTGCCGGTTGACGACGGTCTGCACCGCTTCGCGCACCCGGTGCGGGTCGAGGGCGCCGGCGATGGTGATGCCCATCTGCACGGCGTAGACGTCGTCACCGTTGTCACCGCCTTGCGCGACGGCGGCGTGGAACAGCAGTCCCTGCTGCACCGGGGTCAGCGGCAGCACGTCGGCCAATCGGTATTGCTGGTCGAGCTCGTCGAGTTGCTGCTGAGTCAGCCGCGCGGGCAACAGGTCCGATGGCGTCAAGCCGCCGCCGCCGTTGCGCACGTGGGTGCAGATGCCGGTCAGCGCCTCGAACCACAGCTGGCTCAGCCGGTTGATCTGCTCAGCATCGAGCGCCGAGGGCGCCCAGGTCCAGTTGGCGTGCAGATGCGGCCCGGCTTCGGTGTCCATGGTCCCGGCGTTGAGGTCCACGGTGTGCATCAGCGGCAGCGGCACCGCGGTGGCCGCGCCGGCCACCGACAGGCCTTCTTCGGAGATGCGCCACAAGTCGCCGGACAGCTCGGCCGCGGTCCCGGCGCCGAGGCGTCCGAGGTAGTTGAACCCGATCACCGGATCGGTGCCGTGCAGGTCCACATCGTTGTCCGTGTACCGCAGCAGCCCGTAGGTCAGCGGGTCGGGCAGCGAGCGCAACTGTTCCTTGGCGTCCTTGATCACCGGGCCCAGCGCCGCGTCGCCGGCCACCACTTGCGACCAGCCCAGCCCGCCGACGGCCAGCGACACCGGGTACTTGGTGGTGAACCAGCCGACGGTGCGGGACAGGTCGACGTTGGGCGCCAGTTCCTCGTGACGACCGTGGCCCTCGACGCCGATGCCGATCGGCGCGCCGCCGGTCCCCAGGAACTCCGCCCAGGCCAAACCGAACGCGATCAACAGAATGTCTTGCACGCCGGCGTGAAACGCCGCCGGCACCTCACCCAGCAGCAGACGGGTCGTTTCGACGTCGAGTTGCGCCGAGAGCTGCTCGGCGGTGACGTAGGTGTCGACCTCGGGGCGCACCGCGGGCAGCGCGGCCGGCACCGCGGCCACCCGTCGCCACGCCTCGGCCTGTTCGGTCACCGCGGGGCGCTGGGCATACTCGTCGAGCAGCGACGACCACCGGGCGAACGACGTGCCACCCGCCGGCAATGCGACCGGCTGTCCGCTGTGGTGCTGGGCCCACGCAATGTTCAAGTCTTCCAACAAGATTCGCCAGGACACCCCGTCGACGGCCAGGTGGTGGATGATCAGCACCAGCTGCGAGGTGGAGCTGACCCACAGCGCGCTCAACATGATTCCGGCGGCCGGGTTCAACCGGCTCCGGGCCTGCACGAGCGCGTCGTCGGACAATGCCTCGACCGACTGCAGCAGCTCGGCCGCGTTCACGGTGCCGGTTTCGGGCACCTGCAGCGACCACTCGCCGGCATCGTCGTCCTCGACGCGCAGCCGCAGCGTCGCATGTCGATCCACCAGCGCTTGCAGCACCGCCACCACGTCGGCCTCGGTCACGTCCGCCGGGGCCTGCACCACCATCGTCTGGTTGAACTGCTCGACGGGACCCACCACGCCTTGCAGCCAGCGCATGATCGGGGTGGCCACCACGTCGCCGATGCCTTCGTCGATCACGCCATCGGCGCCGTCGGTCATGGCGGCCACACGGGCCAGCCGGGCCACCGTCTGCTCGACGAAAATGTCTCGCGGACGGCACAATACGCCGGCCGCGCGGGCCCGCGCGGCAACCTGCATGGACAAGATGCTGTCGCCGCCGAGGTCGAAGAACGAGTCGTCGACGCCGACCTTTTCGACCCCGAGTACCTGGGCGTAGATGCCGGCCAGAATCTCTTCGATCGGGTCGGAGGGAGCGCGGTATTCGCCGCCGCCGGCATATTCCGGCGCGGGCAGCGCGCGTCTGTCGAGCTTGCCGTTGACGGTAAGCGGCAGCGTGTCGAGCACGACGACGGCCGTCGGAACCATGTAGGCCGGCAACCGCTCGGCCAGCGCGCTCCGCAACTGCGCGGTGTCGACCTCGCCGGTGACGGTGACATAACCGACGAGGCGCTTGTCCCCGGGCCGGTCCTCGCGCGCGATCACCGCGGCGGCCTGCACGCCGTCGAGGGCGGCCAGCGCGGCCTGCACCTCGCCCAATTCGATTCGGTAGCCCCGGATTTTGACCTGCTCGTCGGCGCGACCCAGATACTCCAGCTGCCCGTTGGGAGCCCAGCGCACCAAGTCCCCGGTGCGATACATCCGGTCGCCGGGCTCGCCGAACGGGCAGGCCACGAAGCGCGATGCCGTCAACGGCCCCCGGCGCAGGTAGCCGCACGCCACCCCACGACCGGCGATGTACAACTCACCGGTCACGCCTTCGAGCGCGGGCCGCAGAAACTTGTCCAGGACGAACAGGGCCGCGCCCGGTACCGGAACGCCGATCGGCGCGCCACCCTCGGGAGTCAACGGCGAGCTCATCGCCGCGTAGATAGTGCCTTCGGTCGGGCCGTAGGCGTTGATCAACACCCGTCCCGGTGCCCACCGGTCAACCACCTCGGACGGCAGTGCCTCGCCGGCCACGAACACCGCGGTGGACTCCAGCCCGTCCGACGACAACATCGCTGCGGCAGAAGGGGTTTGGCATAAAACGGTGACACCTTCGGCGACCAGCAGCGAGTGCAGGTCTTCCGGTGAACTGGCCACTGTCTCGGGCACGATGACCAGCCGTCCGCCATGCAGCAGGCAGCCGAAGATCTCCCACACCGAGACGTCGAAACTGTAGGAGTGCCACTGCGACCAGACCTGCCCGGGGCCCGCCGGCACCGCCGAATGCAGCTTCTCCAGCAGCGACGTGGCGTTCTGGTGAGTGATCGCCACACCCTTGGGCACCCCGGTCGTTCCCGAGGTGTAGATCATGTAGGCCAGGTCCTGCGGCGACGGTGCCGTCAACTCGGTGCCCGGATCGGCGCCCGGGTCGTCGAAGTCGATGACGACCAGATCGCCGGCGCCTTCCAGTCGTGACCGCAACGTGGCGGTGGTCAGCGCCGCGACCGGGCTGGCGTCGCCGAGCATGAACTCCACGCGCGCCTCGGGCAGAGCCGGGTCGATCGGCAGGTAGGCTGCCCCGGCCTTCAGCACCGCCACCATCGACACGATCGCCTCGGCCGAGCGCGAAAACATCAGCGCCACAGTCTGACCCGGACCCGCGCCGTGACTGGCCAGCACTCGCGCCAACCGCTGGGCGGTTTCATCGACCTCGCGATAGGTCCAGGACCTATCTCCGAACTTCAGCGCGACGGCCTCGGGGTTGTCGGCGACCTGCGCGGCGAACAGCTCGATCATCGTCACGGCCTGCACCGGCCGGGTCAGCACCGCGCGGTTGCCCCACTCGTCCAGGCGCGCGACCTCACCCCCGTCGAGGAGGTCAATCGATAACAGCCGCCGTTTTCCGCCGGCCATCACTCGTCCCCTGCATCGTCGGTCATAGCCACCAGCACTCGCCGGAGCCGCTCGACCAACGTCTCGATGCTCGCCTTGTCGAACACATCGGTGTCGTACTCGATGCGCAGACCCAGCTCGTGTCCCGGCACGGCTTGCACCGACAGGGGGTAGTGGTTGAATTCACGGTTCGTGAACTTGGTGATCGTCATGTCCTGGACGCCCGACAGCGCGGCAGTGTCGATCGGGTAGTTCTCGTAGACGAACATCGTGTCAAAAAGCTGGTCCTGCCCGGTGATTCGGTGAATTTCGTTCAACCCCAAATATTGATGCTCGAGTGTCTCTGTGTAGGAGCTCTGCAGCTGGTCGAGCAAGTCGCCGATGGTGTCGGCCGCGGAGATGTTTGCCCGGATCGGCACCGTGTTGATCATCAGGCCCACAATCGATTCCGCGCCCGGCAGATCGGTCGGCCGACCCGACACCGCGGTGCCGAAAGCGACGTCCGGCTGGCCGGTCATCCGCATCAGCAGCTGCGCCCACGCCGCCTGCAACACCGTGCTCACCGTGGTGCGGCAAGACCTCGCCAGCTCGCTCAGCGCGCGGGTGGTCTCCGCGGACACGATGAACTCCTCGACACCGCGCGGCCCCAACCCCATCCGCTGGGGTGGGCCGACCAGTGTCGGGGTGTCGAAACCGTCGAACACCTCACGCCAGGCCGCCCTCGCCGCGCTGCGGTCCTGACCCGCCAGCCAGGTGACGAACCGGCGGTAGGACACCGCCGCGGGTAGCCGCGCTCCGTAGTAGGCAGCGAAGATCTCTTGCAGCAGAAGCGGTTTCGACCAGCCGTCGAGAACGATGTGGTGGTTGGTCAGCACAAACCGATACTCGTCTTCCGCGGTGCGCAGCAGCGCCGCACGGAAGGCCGGCTTGTCGACCAGATCGCACACCGCGGCGCGCTCGGCGGCCGATAGCTGCTCGATCCGGTCGTCGACGTCGTTCTCGTCGAGTTCGACGTACTGCCAGTGCAATTCGGGATCGGCCGGCAGTATCTGCAGCGGCTCGTCGAAGTCACCGCTGAACCGGGCCACCAGGTGCGGGTGACGGGTCACGACGGTGTGCACCGCATTACGCAACCGCTCCGGGTCGACGGCACCGGTGATGCTGATGTCCAGCTGCACCGCGTACAGGTCGTCGCCGCTGATGCCGAGGTCTTCGGCGGTACTGGCGTGGAAGAACAGCCCCTGCTGCAGCGGGGTCAGCGGCAGCACATCGGCGATCCGACCACCTTGCTGCAGTTCGTCGATCTGCTGCTGGCTCATCCGCGCCGGCGCGAGGTCGGACGGCGTCAGGCCGCCGCCACCGGCTCGCACATGCGCGCAGATGCCGGCCAGCGCGTCGAACCACAGCTGGCTGAGCCGGTTGACCGCGGCATCGTCGAGCGCCGACGTCGCCCACGTCCAGTTCGCCTGCAGCTGCGGGCCTTCCGGGCTGTCCATGGTGCCGGCGTTGAGCTCCACAGTGTGTGCCAGCGGCATGGCGACCGCCGTGGCCGCAGCCACCGCGGGCAGGTCGTCCTGCGAGATACCCCACAGGTCACCGGACAGGTCGCCGGCACCCGCGCCGAGACGCCCCAGGTAGTTGAACCCAATCACCGGGTCCGAATCATCCAGAGCGACATCAGGATTCAGGTAACGCAGCAGACCATAGGTCAGCGCGTCGGGCAGCGAGCGCAGCTGCTCCTTGGCGTCCTTGATCACCGGCCCCAGCGCCGACTCACCGGCAACCACCTGCGACCAGTCCAACCCGCCGACAGCCAGCGACACCGGGTACTTGGTGGTGAACCAGCCCACCGTGCGCGACAGGTCGACGTCGGCGGCCAATTCCTCGTGACGGCCGTGACCCTCGACGTCGATGCCGATCGGCGCGCCGCCGTTGCCCAGGAACTCCGTCCAGGCCAATCCGAACGCGATCAGCAGAATGTCTTGCACCCCAGCGTGGAACGCTGCCGGCACTTCACCCAGGAGTTGACGCGTCGTCTCGACGTCCAGCCCGATCGACAGCTGACCGGCCGTGGCGAACGTGTCCTCGGCGGGGCGTGCCTCCGGCAACGCCGCGGGCACGGCGGACACCTGCCGCCACGCCTCGGCTTGCGCCACCACCTCGGGAAGCCGCGCATGCTCGTCGAGCAGCGACGACCACCGGGCAAACGACGTGCCGGGCACCGGCAGCGCCACTTCTTGCCCGCTGTGATGCTGCGCCCAACCGATGTTCAAGTCTTCCAGCAGGATTCGCCACGACACACCGTCGACTGCGAGGTGGTGCACGATCAGCACCAGCTGCGAGGTGGAGTTGACCCACAATGCGCTGAGCATCACGCCGGCGCCGGGGTTCAGCCGCGACCGCGCCGCTACCAGTGCCTCGTCCGACAACGCCTCCACCGCGTGCAGCAGTGCTCCCGCGTCCACCGAGCCGACCTCGGGCACGTACAACTGCCAGCCACCGGCACCGTCGTCGTCGACCCGCAGCCGCAGCATCGCGTGCCTATCCACCAAGGCCTGCAACACGATTCGCGCGTCAGCCTGAGTCACACCGACGGGCGCCTGCACCACCATGGTCTGGTTGAACTGGTCGACCGGGCCTTCGGTGTCGCGCAGCCAGCGGATGATCGGCGTGGCGATGACTTCGCCCAGCCCCTCGTCGACCGCGCCGCCGCCGTCGGCGGCCAGCGTGGCCACCCGGGCCAGCCGGGCCACGGTCTGCTCGACGAAGACGTCGCGCGGGCGGCACACCACACCGGCCGCGCGGGCCCGGGCCACCACCTGCATCGACAGAATGCTGTCGCCGCCGAGGTCGAAGAAGGAGTCGTCGACGCCGACCCGCTCGACCCCCAGCACCTGGGCATAGATCCCGGCCAGGATCTCCTCGACCGCGTCGGCCGGCGCCCGGTAACTCTCCACATCCTGGTATTCCGGTGCGGGCAGGGCCCGAGTGTCGAGCTTGCCGTTGACGGTCAGCGGCAGCGCGTCCAGCACCACCACCGCGACCGGCACCATGTACGTCGGGAGCCGCTCGGCGAGCTGGCTGCGAATCTCGTTGGGGTCCGCGGTCCCGGTGACATAGCCGACCAGACGCTTGTCGCCGGGGCGGTCTTCGCGAGCGATCACCGCCGCCTGGCCCACGCCGTCGACCGCGGCCAGTGCCGCCTGGATTTCACCGAGTTCGATGCGGTAGCCGCGGATCTTGACCTGCTTGTCGGCGCGGCCCAGGTAGCGCAGCTGTCCGTCGGAACCCCAGGAGACGAGGTCGCCGGTGCGATACATCCGCGATCCGGGTGCGCCGAACGGGCACGCGACGAAGCGCGTCGTCGTCAGATCCGGCCGGCCGACGTAGCCGCTGGCCACTCCGGAGCCGGCCACGTACAGCTCGCCGACCACACCGGGCGCGACCGGCCGCAGCCAGCCGTCGAGCACGAAGAAGGCCAGGTGCGCCAGCGGCACACCGATCGGGCTGCTGTTGCTGTAGACGTCGCTGTCGACGATTTCACGGAACGACGCGTGCACGGTCGTCTCGGTGATGCCGTACATGTTGATCATCCGAGGCAGGCCGGGATGGTTGTGCAACCACGGCTGAAGGCGTTGCGGCTCAAGGGCTTCGCCACCGAACACCACGGTCTGCAGCTTGAGCTGCTGCCCCAGCTCGGGTGTCAGTGCGTCGGCGGCCTGCAGTGCGTAGAACGCCGAAGGTGTCTGGCTCAGCACGCTGACCTGTTCACTGACCAGCAGCGCGTGCAGTTCTTCCGGCGACCGGACCACGGCGTCGGGCACCACGACCACCCGGCCGCCGTGCAGCAGTGCGCCCCAGATTTCCCACACCGAGTAGTCGAACGCCAGGGAGTGGCACTGCGTCCAGACCTGTCCCAACTCCATTTCGGCGTCCAGGGAATCGAGCAGCTGGATCACGTTGCGGTGCGTGACCGCAACGCCCTTGGGCTTACCGGTCGTGCCCGAGGTGTAGATGATGTAGGCGACGTTGTCCGCCTCGGGTGTCGGCAGCGCCGTGGTGGGCGCATCGCCGACGGCCGGGTCATGGATGTCGATGATCTGCAGGTTCGCGTTTTCCAGTCGCGGGCGCAGATCCGCGGTGGTCAGTGCGGCGATCGGCGCGGAGTCCGACAGCATGAACTCCATCCGGGCCGTCGGGTGCGCGGGGTCCATCGGCAGATAGGCCGCCCCCGTCTTCAACACCGCCAGCAACGACACGACTGCCTCGGCGGAACGGTGGTGCAGCACGGCAACTCGCTCGCCCGGGCCGGCGCCGCGGTCGGATAGCAAGTGCGCCAACCGGTTTGCCGCCTCGTCGAGCTCGCGGTAGGTCCACGACTGGTCGCCGAAGTTGAGCGCAACGGCCTCCGGTGCGCGCGCAACCTGGGTGGCGAACTGCTCGGGAATCGACATCGCCGAGGCAACGGGCTGGCTCAGCACCGACCGGTTGCTCCACTCCTGAAGGCGTGAATGTTCTTCGCTGTCAAGCAGATCGATCGACGACACTCGTCGCGCGGGATCGCTGGTCATCGTGACCAACACCCGGCGCAACCGCTCGATCAAGGTGTCGATGGTGGCGACGTCGAAAACGTGGGTGTCGAATTCAACGCGCAGGCTCAGCTCATGGCCCGGAGTCACCACGACCGACAGCGGGTAGTGGTTGAACTCGCGACTGCTGAATTCGGTGATGGCCAGCTCGTGTACGCCCAACAGCGCACCGGTGTCGACGGGGTAGTTCTCGTAGAGGAACAGAGTGTCGAACAGCTGGTCGTGACCCGTGACGCGATGGATATCGCGCAACGCGAGGTGGTCATACTCCAAGGTGTCGTTGCGGGCGCGCTGCAGCTGGTCCATCAGGTCGGCGATGGTCGTCGTCGATGAGGCCGTCGCACGCACCGGAATTGTGTTGATCAACAACCCAACCAACGCCTCGGCGCCGGCCAGCTCGGTGGGACGACCGGAGACCGCGGTGCCGAACGCGACATCCTGGTGACCGGTCAGCCACATCAGCACCTGCGCCCACGCCGTCTGCAACACGTTGCTCACGGTCGTCTTGTGCGCCCGGGCCAACTCGGTGAGGGCCTGGGTGGTGTCGGCGGCCACCCGATACGACTCGACGCCGCGCTCCGCGGCCTGCCCGGGCGGGCTGACCAGCGTGGGGGTGTCGAAGCCCGCCAGCACCTCGGCCCACGCCGCCTGCGCGGCGTCGCGATCCTGATCGGCCAGCCAGGTGACGAAGCTGCGGTACGACGGCGGCGCCGCCAACCGCTGCCCGTAGTAGAGCGTGAAGATCTCCTGCAACAGGATCGGCAGCGACCAGCCGTCGATCACGATGTGGTGGATCGTCAGCACAAAGCGGTGCCGGTTGTCCCCGGTGCGGATCAGCGCCACCCGGAACGCCGGCTCGTCGGCGATATCGCAGACCGCGGCCCGCTCGGCGGCGCACAGGCGTTGCACCTGCTCGTCGACTTCGGCGTCGGCGCCGAGAATTTCGGCGTATTTCCATGCCATGACGGGCTCGGCCGGGATGATCTGGACCGGCTCGTCGAATTGCTGGCAGAACCACGCCGCCAGGTTGGGGTGCCGGTTGACCACCGTCTGCACCGCGTCGTGCAGCCGCTGCTGGTCGAGCGGGCCGGTCACCGTGATGCCCAGTTGCACCGCGTACAGGTCGTCGCCGGATCCCTCCGCCAGCGCGGTGTGGAACAACAGGCCCTGCTGCACCGGGGTCAGCGGCAGCACATCGGCGATCCGGATCTGCCGCGACAACTCGTCAATCTGCTGCTGACTCAAATGTGCCGGCAGCACGTCCGACGGCGTCAGGCCGCCGCCGCCACCGCGCACATGCGCGCAGATACCGGCGAGGGCGTCGAACCACAGCTGGCTGAGCCGGGCGACCTGGGTGTCGTCGAGCGCCGACGGCGCCCAGGTCCAGTTGGCGTGCAGGTGCGGCCCGGCCTCGCTGTCGACCGTGCCGGCATTGAGTTCCACCGTGTGGGCCAGCGGCATCGGGATCGACGCGGCCGCACCGGCCAGAGCCAGGCTCTCCTGGCTGACCCGCCACAGGTCGTCGGAGAGTTCGGCCGCCGAGGCGCCCATCCGGCCCAGGTAGTTGAAGCCGATGGCGGGGTCGCCTCCGGGCAGGTCGACCTCGGGGTTCAGATACCGCAGCAGGCCGTAAGTCAGACCTTCGGGCACCGCGCGCAGCTGCTCCTTGGCCTCCTTGATCACCGGACCGAGCGCCCGGTCACCGGCGACGACTCGTGTCCAGTTCAATCCGCCCACGGTCAGCGACACCGGGTACTTGGTCGTGAACCACCCGACCGTGCGCGACAGGTCGATGTAGGGAGCCAGTTCCTCGTGACGGCCGTGGCCCTCGACATCGATGCCCAGCGGTGTGCCGGGCTTGCCCAGGAATTCGGCCCAGGCCAACCCGAACGCGATCAGCAGAATGTCTTGCACGCCAGCGTGAAACGCTGCCGGCACCTCACCCAACAGCTGACGCGTTGTCTCGACGTCCAGGTCCACCGACAGCCGACCCGCGGTGGCGTGGGTGTCCGAAGCCGGTTGTACCGCCGGCAAGACGGCCGGGGTCGACGCCACCTGGCGCCAGGCGTCTGCCTGCGCCACGACGGCCTCGGAGCGCGCGTGCTCTTCGAGCAGTGCCGACCACCGGGCAAACGACGTTCCCGGCGCGGGCAACGCCACTTCCTGCCCGCTGTGGTGCTGGGCCCACGCAATGTTGAGGTCTTCCAACAGGATTCGCCACGACACGCCATCGACGCCCAGGTGGTGAATGATCAACGCCAACTGCGACGTCGAGGAAACCCACAGCGCACTGAGCATGGTGCCGGTGGCCGGGTTCAGCCGCGACCGCGCTTCGACGAGCGCCTCGTCGGACAACACGTCGACGGAGTGCACCAATGCGGCCGCATCAACCGATCCCACATCGGGCACCCACAGCGACCAGCCGCCGGCGCCGTCGTCGTCGGCGCGCAGCCGCAACGTGGCATGCCGGTCCACCAGCGCCTGCAGCACCACCACCACATCGGCTTCGGTCACACCGGACGGGGCCTGCACCACCATCGACTGGTTGAACTGGTCGATCGGGCCGTCGACGTCTTGCAGCCAGCGGATGATCGGGGTGGCCGCCACCTCGCCCAGCCCCTCGTCGACCGCGCCGATGTCGCCGGTGGCCACCTCGGCCACCTGAGCCAGCCGGGCCACGCTCTGCTCAACGAAGATGTCGCGCGGCCGCAGCAGCACACCGGCCGCCCGGGCCCGGGCCACCACCTGCATGGACAGAATGCTGTCGCCGCCCAGGTCGAAGAAGGAGTCGTCGATACCGACCCGCTCGAGGCCCAGGATTTCGGAGTAGATGCCGGCCAGCACCTCTTCGACGGCCGTCGTCGGTGCGCGATAGGCACCCCCGACGTTGTGGTACTCCGGCGCCGGCAAGGCGCGGGTGTCGAGTTTGCCGTTGGGGGTCAGCGGCAGCGCGTCTAGCACGACCACCGCGGCCGGGACCATGTAGGCCGGCAGCCGTTCGGCCAGGCGCGAGCGCGCGGCGGCGGTGTCCACGGCGCCGGTGACGTAGCCGACCAGACGCTTGTCCCCGGGGCGGTCCTCGCGGGCGATGACGGCGGCCTGCTTGACGTCGTCCAGCGCGGCCAGCGCGGCCTGGACTTCGCCGAGCTCGATGCGGAATCCGCGGATCTTGACCTGCTCGTCGGCCCGGCCCAAATAGATCAGTTGGCCGTCGTCGCCCCACGAGACCAGGTCTCCGGTGCGGTACATCCGCTCCCCCGGCTGCCCGAACGGGCACGCCACAAAACGCGACGACGTCAGGCCCGCCCGGCGCACATATCCGCAGGCAACGCCGGCGCCGGCCACGTACAGCTCACCGACGACGCCCGGCGGCACCGGCTTCAGCCAGCGGTCCAGGACGAACAGGGCCGCACCCGGGACCGGCGAACCGATCGGGACCACACCGGATCCCGGCACCAGCGGGGCGCTGATGGCCACACACACCGTGGTCTCGGTCGGGCCATAGCCGTTGACCATGACCCGGCCGGGTGCCCACTGATCCATGACCTCGGGCGGGCAGGCTTCACCGGCGACCACCAGGGCCGCGGTCTCCAGGCCCTCGGGCGACAGCATGCCGACCGCGGAAGGGGTCTGGGTCAGCACGCTGACGTGCTCACCGACCAGCAACGCGTGGAAGTCCTCCGGTGAGCGGGTCACCGACTCCGGGACGACGACCAGCCGCCGCCCGCCGAGCAGCGCGGCCCAGATCTCCCAGACCGAGAAGTCGAAGGACAGCGAGTGGCACTGCGACCAGACGCCGGTGGCCGGCAAGCCGGCATCGAAGCAGGCGAACAGCTGCGTGACGTTGTGCTGAGTGACCGCAACGCCTTTGGGCGTGCCGGTGGTGCCGGACGTGTAGATGATGTGGGCGATGTTGTCCGGGTCCGGCAGCGGGAGTGCGGTGCCGGGCTGGTCGGCGATACGCGGGTCGGCGACGTCGATGACCACCAAGTCCTGGCCGTCCAACCGCGACAACAGGTCGGCGGTGGTGACGGCCGCCGTCGGCGCGGCGTCGGCGAGCATGAACTCGGCCCGCGCCGTCGGCAGCGCCGGGTCGATCGGCAGGTAGGCGGCTCCGGTTTTGAGGACCGCCAGAATCGAGATGATGGCGTCCGCGGAGCGAGGGAACTGCAGGGCCACGCAATGGCCGGGGCCGACGCCCTCGCTGACCAGCAGGTGCGCCAACCGGTTGGCGGCCTCGTCGAGTTCGCGGTAGGTCGTCGATCGGCCCTCGAAGGTCACCGCGACCGCATCGGGGGTGCTTTCCACGTGTTCGGCGAATACCGCGGGAATCGACACCTTCTCCGGCGCCGGCTCGGTCAACACCCGGCGGTTGCCGATCTCGTCGAGGCGGGCCGCGTCAGCGGCGTCCAGCGCCTCGATCGCCGACAGCGGCGTCGTCGGGTCCTCGACCATCGCCAGCAGCACCTGCTGCAGCCGCGCGGCCAGCTCAGGTACCGCGAAGTTCGCAAACGGCTGGCCCGGCCCTGCGGTGCTCAGGTGCAGCTGATCACCGGCGCCGAGGAAGAAGAAACCGAAGTGACCCACCGGGCCGTGGTTGGTGTACGACGCGTGGGCCGGCGCACCGGCGAGGTTCAGGGTCAGCCGGGACGGAATGAAATTGACGCCCACCCGGTTTGCGCCCTGCCTGGCGCCGCCTTCACCCTCGAGCGCATGCACCGGGAATCGCTGATGCTGCAACAGTTCCCGAATGCGGATGTCGACGTGCTTGACGAAATCGGCGACCGTCGCCTCGGGCGATGTCGACAGGACCAACGGAACAACGCCGGCAAGCATCGCGGGCAACTGCTTCGAGCTTTCGGTCACCCGCCGGCTGACCGGGAAGTCGAGCACCACCTCTGAGGCATTTCCGGACCATCCGCGCACCAACAACGCACATGCGGCGGTAATGGCCGAATAGCGGCGTACCCGCAACTGTTTGGTCAGCTGCTGCATTCGGCCCACAACCGCGGGGTCCAACTGCACCGACGCGGAAGTCAGATAAGGGTCGCGCTCGGCCGTCGCCTGGGGCAGCCGATAATGGAATCCGCTTTCGGTAGGAAGGTGCTCCTGCCAATAGGCCTGGTCATCCTGGTACTCGGGGGACGCCTCGTAGCCTGATTCGACGTCGATCAAGTCCTGCAGGGAACCAAAGTACGGGTCGGGCACCGGATCGCCGGCCACCAGGGCGGTGTAGATGGTCGCCACCCGGCGACTGACCAGCGCCATGCCCATGCCGTCGACGGCGATGTGGTGGCAGCACGCGAATAAATAGAATTCCTCGTCCTGCGTTTGGAATAACGTAAAGACAAAAAGCGGACCGGAGAATGGCATTGGCGTGCGCTGAATTGACGACGCCATTTCACGGGCTTTTCGAACGGGATCTTCGGCGTCCCGCAAATCGTAAAAGCCCAGCTCGGTATCCGGGTACTCGTCTGCCTTTTGAAGAACGTGGCCGTCGGCTTCGAAAAACGAGGCGCGCCCGGGCTCGGCTTCGGCGACTACCCGCCGGATGGCCTGCTCCAGCAAATCGCGGTGGACGGTGCCCTCAATCCGCACCAAAAGGCCGAGCTGCCACTCGGTACCGGCGAAACCGGTTTCTTGCGACAGCCAAATATCGAGCTGGCCCCGTGTCAGCGGGTGTGCCCGCTCACCGCGTTCCATGTGAGTCCCCCAGAGCTCCACCCGAGTCCCCATACCCAGGCGGTTTACTTATCAAAACTCCGACCCGCTGCCAGCCGATCGCGCAGGCTCTTCGGCCGGATATCCGGCCAGTTCTGCTCGATGTAGTCCAAGCACGCCGCCCGGTCGGCCTCTCCGAACACCACCCGCCAGCCGGCAGGAACGTCGGCGAAGGTCGGCCACAGGCTGTGCTGCTCCTCGTCGTTGACCAACACGAAAAAACTGCCATTATCGTCGTCGAACGGATTCGTGCTCACAGTTCTCCAGGCGTTCTCTCGATATAAGTGGGGCCGTTCCAAACCATACTGGAGGCCCTCTGGCTGGGTCGGGGGTTTCGACAAAGTTCCCGATGTGATCTGTTAAGCAGTCGTGACACCTCTTCGTAATTCGGTGCGGGGCGCAACGCGCGGTCGCTGACGCCCTGGAGCGCAGTGACCTGCAGCGACGGCATTGGCTGTCTGTCGACCGCCCAGGGTACGGTACTGCCGGCCAGGAGACGACCAAGTAACGTTCTCATTGCTCATTAGTTTCGACGGCCGAACGTCCTTGCGCCAGTCACCTTCCCGCCACACAGATCAGAGCGCCGACTCGCGGCGGGAAGACGTTCAGCAACGTAGGTATGAGCTTGCGCCTAACAGGACACGCCCACCGATGTCACGCGCGATTTCGGGGCCGTTTTCGCGCCCGGGGCGAGTCGCCGGAAGCCGATCTGAGACTACTTATCACAAAGACGACATGGGCTCGGCGAGCTGCCCACTCTTCGTTATCTGGCACGGATTTTCGACGCTCGATTGGCGAACCTTCTGCGCGAGATCGCAGAAGAATGTAATATGTGTCACCATTGCTCGGGACAATGACGAAGACAACACCTGCTTCGTGGGGGGAATCGGCACATTGATAACGTGTCGTTACGCACGCTGCATGAGTTACGATCCGATATCGGGTTACCAAAGATCTGATGTCGGAGCCAATGGCATGGTTTACTCATCAAGATCTGGTCGCACTCGCCGCACGCCGCTCGATTGAGCCGACCGCCGCAGGTCTGGCGTAGCGCGATCGACGTGTAGGTGCATGTTCGAGCGATTGAGACAGCGAGTCCAGGAACGGGTTGAAGGGGGTGCGGTGGTCGAACACGACGTTCGAGCCCGATCCGACGACGAGGCCATCGACGGTCGCCAGAGCGTGAACCAGCCCGCCGGCCGCTCCAAGCGGTTTGGTCGGCGTCGTTCGCCCGGTGCGCCACTCGCTGAGGACCCGCGACGGGGCCGACGCAATCCCGGAGCCGGAGCCTTCAAATTGCTCGGCCGGATGTGGATTCCGTTGCTCATCATCGCCGTACTGGTGGCCGGAGGCTTCACGGTCTCGCGACTGCACGGCATTTTCGGTTCGGAGAAGCGGCAGTCCTACGCCGACACGCGAATCAAGGACAGTAAGCCGTTCAATCCCAAGCATTTGAAGTACGAGGTCTTCGGAGCCCCGGGGACCGTGGCCGACATCAGCTATTTCGACGTCAACGCAGACCCGCAGCACATCAATCAAGTCACTCTTCCCTGGTCGATGGATCTCTCGACGACACTGCCGTCGATCGTGGGAAACGTAGTGGCACAAGGTGATACCGACACCATCGGTTGCCGCATCATCGTTGATGGCACCGTCAAGTCCGAGAAGGTCTCACACGAAGTGAACGCCTTCACGTACTGCGTGCTGACGGCGGCATGAGCGAGGAGTACGTCGGCACAGAGCGGCCCGCGCGACCACCGTTCATTGCGCGGACGATCCACCGGTTTTCCATCCTGATCATCCTGGGCTGGTTGGGCATCACCGTCTTGCTGACCATCGGCGTCCCGCCGTTGGAGATCGTGGAGCAACAGCATTCGGTTTCGCTGACTCCGGTAGAGGCGCCTTCTTTCAAGGCCATGCAGCGTCTGGGGCAGGACTTCAAGGAGTCCAACTCGGGCGCGCTGGCGATGATTGTGCTGGAGGGCGACCGGCCGCTCGGTCAGGGCGCTCACAAGTATTACGACGAAATGGTTCGCCGGCTGGAGGCCGATACCAAGCACGTCCAGCATGTGCAGAACTTCTGGGGCGACCCAGTCACAGCGGCCGCGGCGCAAAGCACCGACGGCAAGGCCGCTTACGTACAGCTGAACTTGGGTGGCAGCCAGGGCGCATCAGCGGGCGACGAATCGGTCGCAGCCGTGCGAAAGATCGTGGCGAGCGTGCCGGCGCCAGAGGGCTTGCACGTCTACGTCACCGGACCCGCCGCAACCGTCACGGATATGAATAAAGCAGGCCAGGAGACTGTCACGACAGTCACCTTGGCCAGCATGTCCGTCATCTTCATTATGTTGCTGCTGGTCTACCGCTCGATCTTCACTGTCATTCTGTTGTTGATCATGGTCGGGCTGGAGTTGCAGGTGGGCCGGGGAATGGTCTCGTTCCTCGCGTATCACGGACTCGTCGGCCTGACCACGTTCGCGGTGAACCTCCTGGTAGCCGCGGTCATTGCGACAGGCACCGACTATGGAATCTTCTTCGTCGGGCGATATCAAGAGGCCAGACAGGCCGGCGAAGATCGTGAAACCGCCTTCTACACCACATTCAGCAGCGTCGCGAAAGTCGTGCTGGCGTCCGGTCTGACGATCGCCGGGGCCGTCCTATGTCTGAGCTTCACCCGACTCCCCTATTTCCAGCCGCTCGGTATCCCCAACGCGGTGGGCATCGCGATGGCGGTCCTGGTCGCGATCACCCTCGGGCCGGCACTTATTGCCGCCGGAAGCCGTTTCGGTCTATTCGAGCCCAAGCGCAGGCTTCAGGTTCGAGGCTGGCGCCGAATCGGTACGGCAATCGTTCGCTGGCCAGTACCGATTCTGGTCGCAACAATTGCGGTCGCCCTGGTCGGGCTGTTGACGCTGCCGGGATACAACCCGAGCTATGACGACCAGAAATTCATCCCCGAGGATATTCCGGCCAGCGTAGGTAACGCGGCCGCGGCACGACATTTCCCCGAGTCACGAATGATGATGCCGGAAATCCTTTTGGTCGAAGCCGATCACGACTTACGCAACCCCACAGACATGCTGGTGCTGAACCAACTGGCCAAGGGCATCCTTGGGGTGCCGGGTGTTTCCACCGTGCAGAGCGTTACTCGTCCCGAGGGAACTCCGCTGGCGCACACCAGCATTCCGTACATCATGAGCATGTCTCAGTCCACTCAGCTGACGAATATGGCGTTCCAAAAGGACCGCATGGAAGACATGCTGAAGCAGGCCGAGGCGCTGCAGAAAATGATCGCCCTGATGGAGCACATGCTGGGGCTGATGAAAGAACTTGTCGGCGTAACTCATGACATGGTTGGCCAAACGCACGAAATCCAAAAGGCCACAGCGGAATTGCGGGACCACGTCTCAGACTTCGAGGACTTCTTCCGACCGCTCCGTAGCTACTTCTATTGGGAAAAACACTGTTACGACATTCCGGTCTGCTACGCGATCAGATCCGTGTTCGACGCCCTCGACGGTGTCGACGCAGTAAACGACAAGTTCACCGAATTGGTGGGCGACCTCGATAAATTGGATGTGCTGCTGCCGCAGATGCTCATCCAGATTCCGCAAATGATCGAGACCATGCAGAGCATGCGCATGATGATGCTGACCATGCACAGCACCATGGAAGGCACCATCGGTCAGATGGAGGTCAATGGCGGCCAAAATCCGAACGCCATGGGCCAAGCCTTCGACAGCTCCAAGAACGACGATTCTTTCTATCTGCCGCCGGGCATTATCGAAACGTCGGACGCTTTCAAACGCGTCATGAAGATCTTTTTGTCCCCGGACGGCAAAAACGCGCGAATGCTGATCTCACAAAAGGGTGACCCGGCAACACCGGAGGGTCTGTCCCGCGTCGACCCGATCAGGACGGCCGCCGAGGAAGCGCTCAAGGGCACTCCCCTAGAAGACTCGAAGGTCTATCTCACCGGAACCGCGGCCGTGGTGAAGGACCTCGTCGACGGCGCCAAATTCGACCTGCTGATCGCCGGTGTCGCCGCTATCTGCCTGATCTTCATCATCATGCTGATCATGACGCGCAGCTTCATCGCGGCCATCGTCATCGTCGGCACGGTGTTGCTGTCACTGGGCGCGTCCTTCGGTATGTCGATTCTGGTTTGGCAGTATCTGCTTGGGCTGCAAATACACTGGACCGTTTTGTCGATGTCGGTCATCGTCTTGCTGGCCGTGGGATCCGACTACAACTTGTTGCTGGTGTCGCGGATGAAAGAAGAGCTCCACGCCGGTTTGCACACCGGCATCATCCGAGCCATGGCCGGGACCGGAAAGGTGGTCACCAACGCCGGCCTGGTCTTCGCCTTCACGATGGCATCGATGGCGGTCAGTGATCTGCGCAGCATTGCCCAGCTGGGCACCACGATCGGCATGGGTCTGCTCTTCGACACGCTGGTAGTGCGCGCCTTCATGACGCCATCGGTCGCGGCATTGCTGGGCCGCTGGTTCTGGTGGCCGCAACAAGTGCGTACCCGGCCGGCAAGTCAGATGCTGCGACCGGTGGGCTCGCGCCCGTTAGTCCGTTCGTTGCTGCTGAAAGAGACGCGGTGAGGCCCGCATGACCACTGAACCCATCAGTACCGAACACCACGAGGCTCCCGTCGAGAAGCCGCGGTTCGCCCGCGCGCTCCGCAAGCTTTCGGTGTTCACGATCCTGGGCTGGGTGGGACTGACGCTGCTGGTGACTTTCGCGGTCCCGTCGCTCGAGCGAGTCGGGCGGGAGCACTCCGTTCCCCTGGCACCCCAGGATGCGCCGGCGGTGCAGGCCATGCTGCGCATGGGCAAGGTCTTCAAAGAGTCCGATTCGGACAGCTTTGTGATGCTCGTGCTGGAGGGCCAGCACGAGCTCGGCGACAACGCGCACAAGTACTACGACAAAGTGGTTCGCTTGCTGCGGGCCGACACCAAACATGTTGAGCACGTGCAGGATCTGTGGGGTGACCGGCTTACCGCCGCGGGTGCGCAAAGCGCCGACAGCAAGGCCGTGTATGTGCAGCTGAACCTTGCCGGCAACCAGGGCACGACGCAGGGCCTGGACTCGTTGGCCTCCGTGCGCGACATCATCGCCCACAACCCGCCGCCCGCCGGGCTAAAGGCCTATGTCACCGGTCCGTCGGCGCTGTTTTCGGACATGCAGCAGGCCGGCGACAGATCCATCCTGAAAATGACCGCGGTGGGCGCGGCGATCATTTTCGTGGTGCTGCTCTTCGTGTACCGGTCGATCATCACGGTGATCCTGCTGTTGCTCACCGTCGGCGTCGAGGTGCTCGCGGCGCGGGGCATCGTCGCGTTCCTCGGTGATCACGGCCTCGTTCAGCTGTCGACGTTCGCCGTCAACCTGCTGGTGGCGCTGGCAATGGCGGCCGGGACCGACTACGGGATCTTCTTCTTCGGTCGATATCAAGAAGCCCGGCAGACCGGCGAGGACCGAGAAACGGCTTTCTACACCACGTTTCGTGGCGTCGTCCCCGTCGTCCTGGGTTCGGGTCTGACGATCGCCGGCGCGATGCTGTGCCTGAGCTTCACCCGGATGCCGATCTTCCAGACCATGGGTGCTCCCTGCGCATTGGGCATGGTCGTTTCCGTGGTCATCGCGCTGACTTTGGTGCCGGCAGTGATCACGCTCGGCAGCGGCATCGGTCTGCTCGACCCCACCCGCGCGATTCGCTACGGCCGCTGGCGCCGGATCGGCACGGCGATCGTGCGCTGGCCCGCACCGATCTTGATGGCCACGATCGCGGTGGCGCTGGTGGGTCTGGTGACCCTCCCGGGCTATCAGACCAGCTACAACAACCGGCTGTATATGCCCGACGACATTCCGGCCAACATCGGCTATGCCGCCGCCGACCGGCACTTCTCCCAAGCGCGAATGCTGCCCGAAATCCTGATGATCGAATCCGATCACGATATGCGTAATCCGGCCGACTTCATCGTGCTGCACAGGTTGGCTCGGGGAATCTTCAGGATTCCCGGCATCGCTCGGGTGCAGGGCATCACCCGGCCCGAGGGCACACCGATCGAGCACACTTCCATCCCGTTCATGCTCAGCATGCAGAACGCGGCTCAGACCCAGAACATCAAGTACATGAACGCGCGCATGGACGACATGCTGCAGCAGATCGCCCTGATGGATGTACAGCTCGCGTCGATCAAGCGCCTCTATGCGTTGCAACAAGAGCTCACGGCCATCACGCACGACTCAATCGGCAAAACCAAAGAAATGACCGAGATTCTGTACGAGTTGCGGAATCGGTTTGCCGACTTCGAAGACTTTCTCAGACCCATCAAGAGCTATTTCTACTGGGAAAAGCATTGCTTCGACATTCCCATCTGTTGGTCGCTGCGCTCGATCTTCGACACGCTCGACGGTGTCGACGAACTCAGCGACAAGCTGGGAGACCTTCTCGTCGACCTGCAGAAGATGGATGTTCTGCTGCCGAAGCTGCTCGAGCAGTATCCGCAAATGATTGAGACCATGGAGTTCTTCAAGAAGACGACGCAGACGATGCACAGCACGATGTCCGGGATTCTCGGCCAGGTGAACACTGACAACAAGGACGCCACCACGCTGGGTCAGGCGTACGACAACTCGAAGAATGACGATTCGTTCTATCTCCCTCCGGAGATCTTCAAGAACCCGGACTTCCAGAAGGCGATAACCCAATTCCTGTCACCCGACGGGAAAGCGGCCCGGTTCATCATCTCCCACAAGGGTGACCCCGCCTCGCCCGAAAGTGTCGATCGCGTCGACAAGATCCGGACGGCGGCCGAGGAGTCGCTCAAGACGACACCGTTGGAAGACGCCAAGATCTACATCGCCGGTACCGCGTCGACCTTCAAAGATTTCAAGGACGGCTCGAAGTTCGATCTCCTGATTGCCGGAATCGGCGCCCTCTGCCTGATTTTCACGATCATGCTGATCATCACGCGCAGTTTTGTGGCCGCGATGGTCATCGTCGGCACCGTTGCGCTATCGCTTGGGTCCTCGTTCGGTCTCTCCGTGCTGATCTGGCAATACATCCTGGGTATCAAGCTGTACTGGATGGTCCTGCCGATGTCGGTGATCGTCCTGTTGGCAGTGGGATCCGACTACAACCTGCTGTTGGTGTCCCGCATGAAAGAGGAGCTGAGCGCCGGCGTTAACACCGGCATCATCCGCGCCATGGGAGGCACCGGCAAGGTCGTGACCAACGCGGGTCTGGTGTTCGCGTTCACGATGGCTTCGATGGCGTCCAGCGATTTGCGCATCATCGGCCAGGTCGGCACCACCATCGGCCTCGGACTGCTGTTCGACACCTTGGTGGTCCGCTCGTTCATGACGCCGTCGATCGCCGCGATGCTCGGGCGATGGTTCTGGTGGCCCCAGGTGGTTCGCCCGCGTCCGTCCAGCCAGATGCTTCGGCCGACCGGTTCGCGTCCACTGGTTCGCGCCCTGCTGGGGCAAGAACATTCCAGCGACGCACCCACGACGGAAATCCCGAGGCAGTCGGTTTGAGTTGGACACAACTCAATTCACGGTTATCCGTTGAAAATTGAAGCTACGTCCGACAATTCACTGAACAAGTCCGCTCGCTCCCGGAAAAGTAATGGCGCACAAGCAATTATCTGCCGACAACGCCCATGACGGTTCGACTGCGAATCACCTGGTAGCGGCGTATTCGATGGAAAGCAACCCGCTTCTCGCGAACCTGCGGCGTGTGCAGTCAATACCACCAACATGCGGGGCCCTACCATGAAATACTCCCAACTGTGAGTCCGCTTGCGATAGAGGTCGATGGCCTTACGAAGACATTCGGGGGGACCACGCACGCGCTGCGCGGGGTGAGCTTCTCGGTACCGGCCGGGACGGTCTGCGGTGTGCTCGGGCACAACGGCGCCGGTAAGACGACGACCATCAACATCTTGTCCACGTTGATCCGTCCGAGTTCGGGTCAGGCGGTGGTCAACGGTTACGACATCGTGCGCCAGCCCGCGCAGGTACGTTCCAGCATCGGGATCGCCGGACAGTTCAGCGCCATGGATCCCCTGCTCAATGGACGTGAAAACCTGGTGTTGTTCGGCAGGTTGCGCGGGCTGAGCCGCCGCCAGGCAAAGGCTCGTGCCGCCGAATTGATCGAGCAGTTCGACCTCGTCGACGCTGCCGACCGGCGTGCCTCCACCTACTCCGGCGGTATGCGGCGCCGCGTCGACCTCGCGATTGCCCTGGTGGTGCTGCCGGATGTGCTCTTCCTCGACGAGCCGACCACCGGCCTGGACCCGCGCAGCCGCCGCACACTGTATTCGCTCGTCAGCTCGATGACCCGACAGGGCATCACCGTGCTGCTGACCACGCAGAACCTCGAAGAGGCCGACCTGCTGAGCGACTCCGTCGTGGTCATCGATCAGGGCCAGGTGATCGCCAATGGCACCGCCGAGGACCTCAAGCGCAGGGCCGGTGCCGGCTATTGCCAAGTCACCCCGACCAATCCCGCCGACCTGGGTCAGGTCGCGACCGCGCTGACCGGTCTACAAGGAGTCGACATCGACGCCGATACCAACTCGGTGTCGGTGATGGCTCCCGACGGAGTCGCGACACTCACCGAGGTGTTTCGGCGAGTCGACGCGCTCGGCATCGAGCTCACCGACATTTCGCTGCGCAGACCCTCTCTGGACGAAGCGTTTCTCCACCTCACCGAACGGGCCGTTACCCGATCATGAGCGCCTTGGCCGCCCTCACCGAACGTTCGATGACAGGTGCGATACGCGACGGCGGAATGGTTTTCGAAGTGCTCTCTCCGGTCGCGTATTTGGCGGGTTTCAGTGTGGCACTGCACGGCCTGGTCGACACCGGGCACATCAGCTATTCGCAGTACCTGGTACCCGCGGTGGTGGTCCAGTCGGTCGTCTTCGTCGCGCTGGTCACCGCGGACCGTGCGGCACGTGACCGTCTGACCGCTGTGGGCGAGCGAATCGCGGCGCTGCCCATCCCCGCGGCGTTTCCGGTCACCGCCCGCATTGCGGCCACCCTGATGCGGGCTGCGCTCGCGCTGACCGTGGCGCTGATTGCGGGTTATGCGTTCGGGTTTCGGATGACTGGCGGCCTGGGGTACGCGCTCGCCTTCGTGTTCATCGCGTTGTTTTTATGCCTGGGTGTGGCGCTGGGTGCCGACGCGCTCGGATCGGCCTCGACCAGTCTGGAGGCGGTCACTCCCCTGCTGTTCGTCCCGCAGGTGCTGCTGTTCATGCTGTCGACGGGGATCGCACCGGAAGCGACTTTTCCGGACTGGCTGCGGCCGTACGTGCGCAATCAGCCGGTGTCGCAGGTCGCCGAAACGTTGCGCGGCATGGCCAGCGGTCACGTCGTCTCAGGAAATCTGGCGGCCAGTCTCGCGTGGTGCGTCGGCATGATGCTGGTCTTCGGCGCGATCACGCTGCGGATGCAAAGGCGGGCGCGATGACGTCGCAGGCCGGGACGCAGGGCTCACTGCTGAGTCAGAGCTGGGTACAAGCCGGCGTACTCCTCACCCGATGGCGGCGCGACCAGGGCGTGCTGATGGGGTCACTGCTGCTCCCGATATTCCTGTTGGTCGTCTACCAAGTAGTGCTGGGCCAGCGGGTCCGCATGGTGACCGGCGTCGACAGTGTGTACGGCTTAGTTCCGTTGTGCACGGTGCTGTCGGCGGTGTTCGGCGCACTCGGCGGCGCGGTCGGCATCCAGATGGAACGCGATTGGCGGCTACTCAGCCGGATGTGGGTGCTGCCGGTGCACCGTGCGAGCGCGCTGATCGGCCGGTTAGCCGCCGAGGCGGTACGCGCGCTCGTGTCGACGTTGTTGATCACCGTCATTGGAGTGGCCATGGGGCTGCGTTTTGCTCACGGCTGGCCTTCAGCATTGTTTTTCGTTCTGATCCCGTCGATCGCGGTGACCGGATACACCGCGATGGTCATGGCGCTGGCGGTTCGCACCAATGGCCGCACCATAATGACGTGGCTGGTGGCAGTGACCGTCTCACTCGCCTTCCTCAATCCGGGCACCACGCCGATCGGCCTGTTTCCAGCGTGGCTTCAACCGCTAGTACGCGCCCAACCGATGTCGCCACCAATCGAGGCGATGTGGGCACTTGCTCACGGCGGTCCGCTCCTACGACCGCTGGCGACGGCGTTCCTGTGGACAGCCGTGCTCTTGGCCGTGTTCATTCCGGTTGCGGTGCGGGGCTATCGGCGCGCCGCGGAATCCAGCGCTTAACTCCAGAAATTCACTGCCGAGCCGCGTCGGCGTTGGCGCGATACCACGCCACCGTGGATTCGATGCCTTCTCGCAACGTGATTCGAGGCTGCCAGCCGGATTCACGCAACACCGAAACGTCCAGCAGCTTGCGCGGTGTACCGTCCGGTTTGCTTGGATCCCATCGTGTTTCGCCGGTGTACCCGACCGCAGCGGCGACCATGTCGGCGATCTCGCTGATGGTGTGGTCGACGCCGGTTCCGACGTTGACGTGGTTGGGGCCGTCGAAGTGTTCCAGTAAATGCAGGCACGCATCCGCCAGATCATCGACGTGGAGCAGCTCACGCTGCGGTGTACCGGTGCCCCAGTTCGTCACCGCCGGCGCGCCACTGGCTTTGGCTTCTTCGTAGCGCCGAATAAGGGCCGGCAACAGATGCGAACCCGACGGCGAGAAATTGTCACCCGGTCCGTAGAGGTTGGTGGGCATAGCCGAAATCCAGGCCAAACCGTGCTGGCGCCGAACCGCCTGCACCTGAAGGATTCCCGCGATCTTCGCGATCGCGTACGCGTCGTTCGTCGGTTCCAGCAGACCGGTGAGCAACGCACTCTCCGGAATGGGCTGCGGCGCGAACTTCGGGTAGATGCACGACGACCCGAGGAACAGCAACCGCGGGACTTGTGCGGCAACCGCGGCGTCGAGCAAGTTGACCTGAATCTGCAGGTTCTGCGACAGGAAGTCGGCCGGGTAGGTGTTGTTGGCCATAATGCCGCCGACCCGCGCGGCGGCATCGATGATCACCTGCGGTCTGGCCTCAAGGATGAAGTCGAACGTCGCCGCCCGATCCGTCAGGTCGACCTGATCATGCGAGCGCACAACGAGATTGGTGAAGCCCTCGGCTTCGAACTTGCGCACCAACGCGGACCCGACCAGTCCGCGATGGCCGGCGATGTACACCGGCCGCGTGCGGTCCAGGACGCCGATGGGTGAATTCATACCTGCGCTCAACCCCAGCCGGGCAGCGTCGGCGTGTCGATCCAGGGTCTACCGTCGCACTCCAGCGCGGCGATGTCGGCATCCACCATGATGCGGGCCAGTTCACCGGTGTGCACGGAGGCTTTCCACCCGAGCGTTTGGGCAGCCTTGGTGGCATCTCCGATCAGTGAATCCACCTCGGTGGGGCGCAGGTAGCGGTCGTCGAATTTCACGTGTTTCTGCCAGTCCAGTCCGGCGTGCTCGAACGCGGTCTGGGCGAAGTCCCGCACGGAGTACCCGCGTCCGGTCGACAGCACGAAGTCTTCGGGTTCGGCGGCCTGCAGCATTCGCCACATCCCTTCGACGTACTCGGGCGCGTAGCCCCAGTCGCGGATGGCGTCGAGGTTGCCCAGGTATACATCGGACTGCACGCCGGCCTTGATTCGCGCCACCGCCCGCGTGATCTTGCGGGTCACGAATGTTTCACCGCGCCTTGGCGATTCGTGATTGAACAAGATGCCGTTCACCGCGAACAAACCGTACGCTTCCCGATAGTTTCGGGTCGCCCAGTAGGAGTACACCTTCGCCGCACCGTACGGTGACCGTGGGTAGAACGGCGTCAGCTCATTCTGTGGCGGCGGCGAGGCGCCGAACATCTCCGACGAGGACGCCTGATAAAAGCGGCAGTCGACTCGGGACAGGCGGACGGCTTCGAGCAGCCGGATCGATCCCATGCCGGTGGTGTCGCCGGTGTGCACCGGTTCGTCGAAACTGACCCGCACATGTGACTGTGCGGCAAGGTTGTATACCTCGTCGGGGTCGATCGTGCTCAGCAGCGTCACCAGCCGGGTTCCGTCGGTCAGGTCACCGTAATGCAGGAACAGCCGTGCGTCGGGTTGGTGGGGATCGACGTAGAGGTGATCGATGCGCGACGTGTTGAACGTGGAGGCCCTGCGGATCAGGCCGTGCACCTCGTATCCCTTGGCCAGCAGTAGCTCGGCGAGGTACGAGCCGTCCTGACCGGTGATTCCGGTAATCAGTGCACGTTTCACTGGATTCCCGCTTCTCATAGCTTCACGCCCGGCAACGCCCGCACGCGATCATCCTGCGGTCTCATAGTATCTGCATGCATCATGATTCGGCCCACCGGCGCAGCCGCATTCGCTTGACCGCGGATTGGCCTGCGCGCTCGACGGATTCGAGCAGGCTCGGCTCTACCGCGATGAGGTTGCCCCAGCTGTCGGCGCCAAGATCGGTCGGATAGCGCGCAAAGCGTCGCCAGGTGTGCCGGACGCCGTACTCGGTGATCGGCTCCCACTCCGAAACCAACACCGCATATCCGTGCTGCTGGATGAAGCGGGCAATGTCGTGAACATCGTGGCCCAACCGAGTTGTTTTGTTGTCCTCGAATTCGCAGACCACGGCCTTGGGATGCACCTTGTCCCAGGGAAACGAGCGCAACGCGAAAAGGTCGAATCCTTCGGTGTCGATCTTCAAGAAGTCGACCTGCTCGATGCCATGCTCGCGAATGTAGGTGTCGAGACGCACGGTGCGCACTGTCGCGGTCGGCTCATGCGTGGAATGAAAGGGCGACAGCGTGCTGATGCCCGACGAGACGTCGCTGGTGAACAGCGACACCTCGTCGCCGTCCTTCTCGGCGATGGCACGTGGATCGATCGTGATGTCGGGAAAACGGGACGACAAGATCGCACGATTGGCCGGGTCGGGCTCGAACGCATGCACCGTCCACTTGCGCACCAGAAACGGTGCCGCTGAATAGCCCTGGTGGGCGCCAACATCGAGCATGGTGCCGGGCGTATTGCCGATCACGTGAAACACGATGCCCACTTCGTCGAGATCCCACGGCGGCAACACTCGACGGGCCAGTGCCTTCAAAACCATGTCATCACCTGTCTGCAAATGCGGTGTGTGCCGTATGCCCGCCACAGCGCCTGGACTGTCACTTGGCGAGCGCCTGCTCTAGCGAGACCTTGGGATAGATCGTCAGCGCGCCATCGACAGTCGCGTCGACAATGCGCCGGCCATCGGCCTCGAATGCGTTGCGGGCCAGTCGGTAGGCGACTTCGGAATTATCCAGATCGGGCAGCTGCCACTTGAATCCCTTGGGAAAATAGCGCGGATCGAAGTGACTGGCATCGGGCCCAGTGGACTCGACCAGTTGGTTCGGGGTTCCGCTGACAGCGAACCGGTGGTCGACGCCGATCAGGACGACCTCGGAGAATCCCATGTAGTAGGCCAGTTGCATCGCCACATACGTGACCGTGTAACCCTCCCAGACGCCGCGGGCGGCGTCACGTGAGAAGTGCGGCCAGAGTCCGACGATCGTGTTGAGAAATGCGGTATCGGTTGCGCCGTCAAGGAACTCGCGGTTCGGTGCGGTCGTGAACAGCGGAGCCTTGATCGCGCGGAAGTCGTCGGCACACTGCTCGACGACGTGCCGGTTGATGACGACATGGAAGGTGGTCTCGAACCCGAGTTCGTCGAACATCAGGTAGATGCGGTTGAGCCCGAACGTGTATTCGTCACGCAGCAGGCTCATATCGGTGTTTTTCAGGCTCGGCCCGTTGCCGATGATCACGCATCGCTTCCCGCGATGGATACCTCGAAATTGGCGTATGAACGCATGGTTGGCGCGTCCGGCGGCCGTCATCGTGTCGTTCAACCACGTCTGGGTGCTGGCGATAGAGCGCGTCAACATGCGGGCGGAGTGATCGCTGAACGAGCTCACTGCGTTGTGTCTCCCCTCATTCGGACCCCAGCCGCGCCGTCGCACCACCGTCGACGACCAGCACCGTGCCGGTGATGAAGCGTGCGTCATCGCCGATCAGGAACGAAACCGCGCCGGCGACGTCACTGGGCTCGCCGATGCGCCGCAGCGCAGTGCGCTGGCGCAACACTTCCTTGCGTTCCTCGGCCGTTTCGCCCCAGCGCGCAAATCCCTCACGGAGTTTGGCGGTGTCGATCGCCCCCGGCGCGATGGCGTTGACGCGGATGCTGGGTCCGAGGTCCATTGCCGCCGACCGCACCCAACCCTCCAGTGCCGCTTTCGTCGTGGCGTACGCCGTGATACCTCCCGTTGTCGCGCGGCCGTGCACGCTGGTGATGACGACCACCGAACCGTCATGAGCGGCGAGATTTTCGCGGCTGCCCGAGATCAGGGCGTCCACGGCAAGCACGTTGACCCGCAAGGCGTTTGTCCATTCGTCGAAGGGCGTGTCCCCCGCCCCCGCAATGGGCTGTACCGCCCCGTTGTGCACGATAGCCTTCAGCTCATAGTCTTTGGCGAGCTCGCGCCCCAACTCCACCAGCTCCTCGGACTGGCTCAGGTCCACCTGGAGGTAGGTGTCGGCGGCCGGCGCGACGTTTCTGTCGATTCCGATCGCGAGGTACCCGTCTTTGCGCACCCGGTCGCACAGCGCCGTGCCGATCCCCCCGGCGGCCCCCGTGACGATGATCGCCGCGGTCACCGGCTCAGCTCCTCGATCAGAAAGTCGACCGCCGCGTTGCTCGCCCGTATGACGCCCTCGCGGGTGTTGGATCCGTTGTGCGCGCCCAGCACGACGTTCGGCAAGGTGCGCAGCTCACTGTCCAGCGGCAGCGGCTCGACCTCGAACACATCGAGCGCGGCTCCCGCCAACCGACCGTCCTTGAGCGCCGCGATCAGGTCCTGCTCGGCCACTACGGGCCCGCGGGCCACGTTCACCAGGTAGGCGTCCCGGCGCACCAGGGCAAGACGCTCCGCGTTGATCAGGTGGTGCGTGTCAGGCGTCAGTGGACAGGCCAGGACGATGAAACGGCTTGTCGCCAATAGCTGTTCGAGGTCGACGAGTGCCACGTCGGAGTGTGCGCCATCGGCGAACGGGTCGTAGGCGACCACATCCATATCGAAACCCTTTGCGCGCTTGGCAACCTCATGACCGATCGCACCAAAACCCACGATCCCCAGCCGCGCCCCGGCCAGGGTCAGGCCTTCCACTTTGGGCCATTCGCCCCGGCGCACTGCCGCGTCCACCGCTATGTAACCGCGGACAAGGTTCAAGATGTAGCCGAACGCCGAGTCGGCGACTTCCTGGCCGAAGACGCCCGGGGTGTTGCGCACGGTCACCCCGTGCTCTCGCGCAGCCTCGTGGTCCACGGAGTCCATGCCGATCCCCCAGCGGATCAGTGTCTTGAGTTTGTCGGCACCGTCGAAGAATGTCCGGTCGAGTTCGTCGTCGCCCGCGATGATCCCCACCAGACGATCGCCGTACTCGAGTAATTCCGCGGCGGTGAACTGTTGACGCCCAGCCAGATCCGGCGCCAGAACCTCGTAGCCGAGCTTCTCGATTCTCTCGCGGTGTCGCGGAAGTTCGACCTGCATCTGGCGGCAGGTGACGAGGATCAGTGGGGCGCTCATGTGCTGATCCTGCTCTCGGCGATGGCAGCCGCCAACGAGAAATCCTCTTCGTTGTCGATGTCCACAGCCTCCAGGGGGGCCATCTCCACCATGTACGGGTGCGCACCGATGCGGGTACCGCGCTCCCGCAACAGTTTCGGAGTGAAGATGAAAAAGCAGGAGTTCTCGATGTAGAGCGGTGGGAGGTCCTGCGTCCGCAACAGCACCGACGGGTCGTGATTGACCGGTCGTATCTCGGCGTCCCACAGGCGTGCCTGCAGGCGCGTGACACTGAACACCGAGTCGTACTCACGGCCGGGTGCCGAAAACAGCTTCAGCGCCGCAGATACTGTGTCCGCCTTCAGGAATGGGTTCGTCGAATGCGTCTGCAGCACGATGTCGGCGTCGACCTGGTCCAGCGTATTGAGCAGCACATCGTTCATCGCGATATTGCCGTCACGCAGATGCTCGGGCCGCAGCAGCACCTGCACTTGCGGGAAGAACGCGGCGCAGTCGGCGATGATGAAGTCGCTGTCGGTGTCGATCACGACGAGATCGATTTCAGGCACCGCGGCCAACGTCCGAATAATGTGGTGGTACAACGGGACTCCGGCCAGCAGGCGGTAGTTCTTCCCGGGGACGCGCTCACTGTTGTGACGCATCGGTACGACGGCGACGGTGCGAGTCATTGCTCCCTAACGGTGGGTAATTCAGGAGTCTTCGGAGTAGACGATCCTGCGACCGGGCTCGGGCGGAGGCTCGTTGCCCTGCGACCCGGCCGGATAGTAGAAGCGTTCCAACAGCCGCGCCGACACATGGTCCGGCTCGCGGAACCCCTGCCAAGCCCCGATGAACTGCGCGAACCGAAATTGCGGGATGCTCAATGCGTTGCTGCGCAACAGGTTCGCCTTCACCGCCTCTCGGTAATCGCCCGCAATGTTCGTCAACGCCAGCCCCAGCGCACGCGGAAGCGTCATCTCCGATCCCTTCACGATGCGGGCATAAGCCATGGCCTCGCGCCGGTACCGGTTGCGGATGGTGCTCCACGTTTCCTCGTGCACGTGGACCACCGGCGCATCCGCCACATAGGCGATCTTGCACCCTCGGTCCAGTGCCTTCTTGGCGAAGTCGAGGTCTTCCAGCCCGGTCAGGGTCTCGTCGTAGGGAGTCTGCTGCCAGACCGACCTCAACACCGCAGCATTGGCGTTGTTGCTGAACGGGTGCCCCTGGTCCCAGATGTTCTGATTGGGAAACCATTTCAGCATCACCCGCGATTCGGAGAACTTCGTTCGCTCATCTCCGACTTGGCGTCCGTACGCGATGGCCACACCCTCCCGGTCGAACGCGCTGACGATGTGCTCGACGTAGGTGTTGTAGACCGGGTATACGTGCGCCGACGCGAACAGCAGGATGTCGCCGGTCGCCGCGGCGCACCCTCTATTAAGCGCACGCCCAAAAGAGAATTCGTTCTTCGCGATGTGCACGATGGTGCAGCCGGCAGCTTCGGCAATCGCGACCGTGTCGTCTGTCGAGCCGGAGTCGACCAGGATGATCTCGTCGAGCTTGACGGTCTGCTGCTCAAGTCCCTTCAGCAAGCGACCGATGTGCTTGCCTTCGTTGAGTGCGCGGATGACTGCCGACACCCGGCGTGGCGAATTGTTCTCACTCATCGCTGGCGCGTTTGCCCCCATGTCGTGGCGAAATCACTGTCGTCTGAGGTGCTGTCGGGTTCGGACCATACCGAAGACCGAGCCGCGGTACATCCCCTGTTCCGGCCCTTTTCCGGCCCTGTTCCGGCGCTCGCAACTGCGAAATTCCTCCTGGGGCAGCATCGTGGCGTAACGATACCCGCAGGTGGCGGAATTCGAGGGCGTTGCGCCGCAACGCTTGCTCCTGGTTGTCGACGATCGGCTGTTGCGGCGCTTACGCGGCCCGGAGAAACTCCGTCAACTCGCCGGCATCGTCGCTCGGCAGGGCTACCAGGTCTGTCTGAATCCATTGACCAACCCCATTTAACTCACGTAACACTGGTCCAATATCGGAGCCTGGTCCGCGATAAATCATTTCCAGCGCAGGCTGTCCGATCGACAATGGTATTAGTCCGATAACTTCGAAACCCTTGCTCTCGAAGTTGTTACGCGCCGCGTCCGATCCGGAACCGACATACACCGAATCGAAAATTGCGTAGCCGGCGTCGTCGAGGCGCCTCTCCACCTCGGCATCACCCGACCACTCCAAATACATCAATTTGATTCGGTGCGACTTCAGTGCCGACTCGGCGCCCTCGAGCACTCGGCCTTCGGCGCCCTGCACGTCGACCTTCACGAAGTCGACGGTTCGCCCTCCCAATTCGGCGTCGAGAGTGGTTGTCTGGACCCGGACCAGGGTCGCACCACGCTTGCGGCGCAGGGCTGCCAGGCCGATCGATACGTAGTTGTTCAGCGTGGCCGCCACGGAGGTGCCGATCATTCCGACGGACGAGTAACCAACTTGATCATCCCAGCCCGGTTCGTCACCTTGCACCGTCGAGCCGACAAATAATGTGGTTCGCCCTTTCCGACTTGATACCGCCTTCTCCACCAACTGGACATGCGGATAGTCGGCAAGCCGCTTCCTGAAAAGTTGGGCGTTGTTTGGAAAGGGCTCGAATGCCAAGACGTGCGAGGCGTTGTCCGCTATGCGCTCACTGATTTCGCCGGATGCCGCACCGACATCGAGGTAAAGATCGGCAGGTCCGCGACTGCGTAGAAAGTCATAGATAAAGTCGCGGCTCGGCACGTACGGAAGTGAAGTCACAGGCGTCACGGGCACGATTTGCACACTATCAGCCTCCAAAATCCCGTGCGCCGCATCGACAATCAGGCCCCCAGGTAGCCCGTCAGGCCGGCGCAGCCGCCGTCATCCGGCAAAGTCCGCGGCAATCGCACCCCGCGACGCGGTGTCCACGGCGAATATTGCGCCAGCGGAAGGCTCGTGATCGTCGGGAAGTCCCTGGCGCGAGGTGGTGATGTACAGAACGTCACGCCCGTCGCCGCCGAAGGTACAGGAACTGACCTGGGTGACGCCGGGTACACCGATGGCCTCGACAAGGCGTCCCGAGGAGTCGTAGTGATGGACACTGCCGCCGCCCCACAGCGCGATCCAAAGCCCATCCTCTTCGTCGATGGCCATTCCATCGGGATAGCCGGAGGCGTCGTCGATGTGGAGGTGGACCCGGCGGCGCAACCACGCACCTGACTCGGGATCGACCTCGAATACATCGACCCGTCGCGTCGGGGTGTCGATGTAATACGCGCGACGACCGTCGGCCGACCACTGAAGTCCGTTCGAGATCGACACGGGTGACAGTACCTCGGTGACCTCATGATCGGGAGTGACGCGATAGACGGCTCCACCGTTCGGTCGTTCGTCGTAAGCCATGGTTCCAATAATGAAGGCTCCCAAGGGATCACAGCCTCCATCGTTGGTGCGTACCAGCGGATCCTCGGTGACGTCGGCGATCGGTTCGAACGTTGACAATCGCTCGTCGGCACCGATGAGTCCACGCTCGGTGGCGATCACGAATCCATCCGATGCCCGACGCCTGACGACTGTGACCGCACGGCTCGGCACCGGGTGGCGGGACAGCCGTCCGGAAGCGTCAAGCACGACAATCTCGCCCGCGAGAACATCCATAAACAGGAGTCGACGGGTGGCCACGTCCCAGTACGGACCCTCGCCGTGGTGGGCGGCCGGCGTGGTGACTCGATCGGCGTTACGCATAGCGGACGGGGGCGATGACCTAGAGCTGGTAAGCCTCGCGAATAGCGTCCGCGACCGGTCCTGAGGCGTCGCGACGCAGGTAGACGTAATCGCTGGCCGCGTCGAAGGTGGCGTGCGGTGGGTACTCCTTGACCAGGCCGTACCCGTAACCGTCCAACAGCTCTTCGACCTCGGGCCGAAGAGCGATTCCTTCGTACAGCGGCACCGTGAACAACTCGAGCTGCAGAGCAAGGCAACTGTCTCCGGAAAGGAAGTTGGCCGCCCCTTCCAGAATCTGCCGTTCCGCCCCTTGGGCGTCGATTTTCAGCAGATGGTAGGGCTCTGGGCGGTCCGCCAACACCAAGTCCAGTGTGGTGCATTGGATTTCGTCGATGTGGTCTAGACGCGATCGGTCGAACCACGTCTCAGCAAGGTGAGACGGACCCCGAGTGCGTAGCGCGTCGAAGTTCTCCCGCACGTAGTCGATGTTCTGCCGAAACAACGAAGAGCCGTGGCCCGACTGGCCCGCATACACGTAGAACGGCAGCTTTGCCTGCTCGCTCCATAACGCCGCATCGATCGTGACCACTCGGGGCGTCTCGCCGCTGGGATCCCGCGGCTCGAATCGCAGGACATGACTGACCAGGTCAGAGCGCTGATGCCACGGGTTGGGCAATGGGCCTACAGCACCGACGTCTATCAGTCCGACGACACCGTTGCCGCCGCGATTGATGACTCCGTATCCGTGCCGCTTATCGATCGCGCGTTGCACCAGGCGGTAAAAGGATTCGAGCGCCCCCATGCGTCCTCCTCTTGTCGAGCAGTTGCCAGTCGGCACCTCACGGCCAAAGTTTGGCACGCGACGAACCGTTCGCGCAGGCAATGCTTTCACGCGCCAGCAGCACACCCCACCCCGACCGCCGAACACACGGTCGCGGCCCGACACCGCGCGACGGTACGGACGATGAAATAGCGGCGGTGATGTTACGATCGCGGCGTGACCGGGGATAAATCACATCGAAATGTCTCTGAATGATCGATCAGTAGCGAATGATGGCTAATTTTCAGAAATTCTGTTTCGCACTGATTGATTTCGCGTTGGTTCCGATCACCGCGAGTGCCTCTTTCGCGTTGCGAGTGATCCGACAAACTGGATTCGGGCGCATGCCGCTGACCTTGCGCGTGTTCAGGAAAATAGGAATCTATCCGCTGCTCGATCACTACTACGAGCCGTTGTTCAATCCTGCGCATCTGAGAAAGCCGCTGTCCGACGATCGCGAGCTTCGGGGCATCGATTGGAACGTCGACGAACAGTTGGATCTGTTGAAGAAGTTTCACTTCAATGACGAACTGATCAAATTCCCGGTGTACCAGCAAGCCGACCACGAATTTTACTACCGGAACGGTTTCTTCGAGTCGGGCGACGCCGAATACCTGTACAACATGATCCGGTTGTTCAAGCCGAAACGCATCTTCGAGATCGGAAGTGGCCGGTCGACACTACTGGCCGCCAGTGCGCTACGCGCCAACCGCACCGACGATCCCGGATATCAGTGCGAGCACGTCTGCGTCGAGCCATACGAGGTGGGATGGCTCGAGCAGCTCGGTGTGAATGTCGTCCGCAAGCCGGTTGAGCTGATCGACACGTCGCTGTTCAGTCAATTGGAAGACAACGACATCCTGTTCATCGACTCGTCACACATTATTCGGCCGCAGGGCGATGTGTTGTTCGAATACCTCGAGATCCTGCCGATCCTCAACTCGGGCGTGCTGATTCACATCCATGACATCTTCAGCCCGAAGGATTATTTGGACGAATGGATACAGTCCGGTTGCTTCTGGAATGAGCAGTATTTGCTCGAAGCTTTCCTGAGCTACAACTCCGAGTTCAAAATCATTGGCGCGCTGAACTTTTTGAAGCACCACTATCCAGACGAACTGACCGCGGCCTGCCCGGTGCTGCGAGAACAGCTGGATTCCCGCGAGCCCGGGTCGTTCTGGCTGCGACGGGCCTAGGTACTCGATTGGCCGCGCACCGGCAACCGTTGGTACACGAAGGCCAGGAACGCAAAGTAGTTCTCGGCGGCGCGTAGGTAGGCGCGCGACAATCGCCGTCCCCCCCACGGATAGCGGCCGTGCATGTCCCACATACGGCGCAGATCGCTGAACACCTCGCTGGGCGGGCGGTTGGTCCCGACCCCGTTCGTGTCGAAGTCACACAGCACCCGCCGCAGCGTGACGGGCTCACGCAGCAGCGCGGCTCGCAGAATGAACTCCTGGTCCGCGGCGATCCCGAAGTCGAGGTCGTAGCCGACCAACGTGCTGATCAGCGACGAACCGTAGAACGAAGCTTGATGCGGGACCGTCTGCCAGCCGGCGAGGAACTTACGAAGGCTGAACGGTATGGGGCTGCGCACGCGCCCAAGCCCTACGAGATTGTCCATCCCGTAGCCCCACACCTCATGCGCCGGTCCGTGCACCTCAATCGCCTTGACGGCGTCGGCAACTGCGTCCGGATCGGGAAAGCAATCGCTGGAGTGCATGAACCACAACAGATCTCCCGATGCACGGGCAATTCCCTGGTTCATCGCGTCGTATCGACCGCCGTCCGGCTCCGACTGCCAATGCGCGAAGCCCGGCTCGGCGCCGGAAAGATATTCGACGACCTCCTCGCCCGATCCCCCATCGATCACGATGTGCTCGATGCGGCCCGCGTAGCGCTGGGCGCGCACACTGTCGACGGTGCGCTTGAGCCCGTCGAGGTCCTTGTACGAGATCGTGATCACCGAGACGGTCGGTGCCGACGTCACCGGCTCCCCCGTCGAGTCAGTGCCCGCCATGATGCCAACCTCCTAGCGTCTGCAAACCCCCAACTGAACCCCACCGGTCAATAGGCCGCGCCGTGCGTCCCCCGTAACACTGCCGTCGCGGGCACCTGCTGACCTGGTTCCGACCACCTTAAACCCTGGTCCGCGCGAAATCCGGGAGTCGCGCAAAAGAAAAGCCGGCACCTTGTTTCGTCGAGCGACCAGGTATTAGTCGCAGGCTCGCAGCAGTACTTCGAATCTTCAGAGAAACCGAGGGACAACGCTGCCGCGGCACGCCTGTAGGGTGGCCCATGGGCCGGATACGAAGTAAACGATTCAACGACGAAATCGTCCCCCAGCGGCCGGCTCCTTAAACGATCAGGAGGTGTGAGAGGTCACAATGTTTGGTCTCTTTCGGAAAATTCTTCCCGACAAAATCGAGCTGATCGATCAGGCATTCTCATCGTTGCAGATCGAGTCCTTCGCGGACCTCGGCGGTGTGTGGAGAGTGGAAGGCGGATATACATTTCATGCGCTCGACAAACACAAGATCAGAGATGCCGCTCTGGTCGATACCCACCTGACGCCGACGGTCATCAACAAAGCGAAATCCTATCCGCAGCTCCGCCTTGTCAACGGAAACTTCGGTAGCCAGGAACTCGCCGACAAGGTGGGCAAAGTCGACGCTGTGCTGCTTTTCGACGTGTTGCTGCATCAAGTCGCGCCCGACTGGGACGCCATTCTGGACATGTATGCAAAGAATGTGCGAGCGCTGATCATTTACAACCAACAATGGACAGGGTCAGGAAGCAACGTCAGACTGCTCGACCTGGGCGAAGATGAGTACTTCCGAAACGTTCCACACAACCCGCGCCAGCAGAACTACAAGAACCTCTTCGGCAGGCTCGACGAAATCCATCCGGATCACGACAGACCATGGCGTGACGTGCACCATATCTGGCAATGGGGCATCACCGATGCCGACCTCGAAGCAAAAGTCGGCGAACTGGGATTCACCATGCTCCACAAAAAGAATTGCGGCAATTTCGGACGGCTACCGAATTTCGAGAATCACGTCTTTATTTTCGCTCGCCAATAGCGACGAGAGCGGCACCGCGGGGGATCTCGCTACGCTGGCCGATGCGCAACGGCCATACGTCCACGAGCCCCCTACGATGTGGCGCGACGAGGGCGAACCTGCGCCACGTCTGCTTGAGTCGCTGCGAACGCGAAGCCCCGCGGTGCACGCTTGCCAACTCGGCGATCCTGGGATACCTCGCGGTCGTGTCCGCGAGCGCCTCGCGCCCGGGTTCACCTGGCACATTGGCGATCTGGCCCAGAATCCAGTCGGCCATGGCCGCGATGAGACTCTCGCGGCCGGGGTCGCCGGGGAACAGGTCGAGCATCGCGTCGAACGTCGCGGCATGCCCGGGTCCCAGCGTCAGCCAGAATTTCGGCGGATCCGCAACCTGGTTGTGCCACATGCCCTTCGCGTGGCGGCGATAGACCGACATGATTTCCGGCAGCATCGCGATCCGACCGCGTGCAGCATGGCGGACGTGCAGATACCAGTCCAGAGGCATCACGTCGGCGGGGATGTCGTCGTAGCGTTCGAGACGCCGGTAGACAACCGAATTGGTCTGGATGAAGTTCATCAGCAACAGCGCGTCGACGCTCAGGTCTCCGCGCAAGTGGGGCGGCGGAAACTTCGAGTCCTTCGCATAGCCGTCCTCCCACACGACCCGCACCGGGTGGAAACACACCGTGGTGTCCGCGTGCCGGTCGAGGTAGGCGACCTGTTTGCTCAGCTTCAGCGGGTCGGTCCAGTAGTCGTCCGCCTCGCATAACGCCACGTATTCGCCCCGGGCAGCCGACAACGCACCGGTCATATTTCGGTTCAGGCCAAGGTTCTGCGGGCGGTAGATGGGCCGGAACACGTGCGGATAGCGGTCGGTGTACTCCTGGATCACCGAGGGTGTGGAATCGGTCGACGCGTCGTCGGCGACGATGATTTCCACCGGGAAGTCGGTCCGCTGTTCGAGAAAGCTGTCGAAGGCTTGGCGGGCGTACCCCTCCTGGTTGTGCGTGGTCGCCACAATGCTCACCTTCGGTGAGCCTGCCGACGTGCTTCCATTCACTGCGAGCCTCCTTCTGTCACAGCGGCAATCATCCCCTCCTGGACGGCGTAGGCGTCGCAGGATCGGCGAACAACTCGCCAACGGCCACCGGCAATCGGGCAAGCAGAGATAATGGCCTGTGGCGGTGCCCGATATCGCACACCTGAAAGGCGGGATTCGTTGTGAAGTTTGCCCTGGCGAGCTACGGGACCCGCGGCGACATCGAACCCAGCACCGCCGTCGGTTGCGAACTGCAGCGCCGTGGCCACGACGTCCGCCTGGCCGTGCCGCCCAACCTGGTCGGCCTGGTCGAATCGGCCGGACTCGAGGTGGTGCCGTACGGACCCGACCAGCAGGAGGGGTTTTGGGATGTCGATTTCCTCGGCAAGTTTTGGAAGGTCCGCGAGGTGGTCGATTCGTGGCGTGAAGTCCAGAACCTGCTGGGGCAGTCCTGGGCAGAGATGAGCGCTACGCTGGTGTCGGTCGCGCGCGGAGCCGATCTGCTGTTCACCGGGCCGGGCTTTCCCGGGGTGCCCGCCAATGTGGCGGAGTACTACGGCATTCCACTGGCGACCATGCATTACTTCCCGATGTTGCCCAACAGCCAGGTCGCACCGGGCATGCCGGCGCCGCTGGTGCGCACCGCGGTCAAGGCGCTGGACTGGCCGCAGCGGTTTGTGACGAAAAAGGCTGAGGACGCGCAGCGCCGCGTGTTGGGCCTGCCCAAGGCCACCGGGCCGGCACCGCGACGGATCACCGCGCGCGGGTCGCTGGAGATTCAGGCCTACGACGCGGTGTGCTTCCCCGAACTCGCCGCCGAGTGGAAGAAGTGGGGTGCGCAGCGGCCGTTCGTCGGAACGCTGACGATGGAGATGACGACGGACGCCGACGAAGACGTCGCGGCCTGGATCGCCGCCGGAACACCGCCGATCTTCTTCGGCTTCGGCAGCACCCCGGTGAAGTCTCCGGCCGAGACCGTCGAGATGATCGGCGCGGCCTGCGCCCAGTTGGGTGAGCGAGCGCTGGTGTGCTCGGGCTGGTCGGACTTCAGCGAGGTGTCACCGGCCGACCACGTCAAGGTGGTGGGTCCGGTCAACTACGCGACCGTCTTCCCCGCCTGTCGCGCGGTGGTGCACCACAGCGGCGCGGGCACCACGGCCGCGGGCCTACGCGCCGGCGTGCCCACCTTGAGCCTCTGGAGCCTGGGCGATCAACGAATCTGGGCCGGGCAGGTCAAGCGCTTGAAAGTGGGCACCGCCCGGCCGTTCTCGGCCACCACCGAAGAAACACTGGTCGGTGATCTTCGCGAGATACTGGCGCCCGATTGCGTCGCGCGCGCCCGCGAGATCGCCACTCGCATGACCACACCCGCCCAGAGCGCCGCACAGACGGCCGATCTGCTGGAGAAATTCGCCCGGGTGCCGGCGGCGAAGAAGTAGACGACTGAAAGGCTGGGCTGCGGAATGAAATTTGCCCTGGCAAGCTACGGAACACGCGGCGACATCGAACCGTCCGCCGCCGTCGGCCGGGAGCTGCAACGCCGGGGGCACGAGGTGTGCCTGGCCGTCCCTCCCGGACTGCTCGACTTCGCCGAGGCGGCGGGCTTGCCGGCAGTATCGTACGGTCCGCCCATCGAGGAATTCCTGGACGAAGATTTCCTGCGCAATATGTGGACGAATTTCTTCCGCAGCGCCTGGACGATCAGCGGTCCGATCAACTTGGTGCGCAAAATCTGGGAGCCCATCATCGTGCACTGGGCCGAGGCAAACAAGACGCTGCTGGCGCTGGCCGACGGTGCCGATCTGCTGTCCACCGGCATCAACTATGAGCAAGTCGCCGCCAATGTCGCTGAGTACTACCGGATTCCGTTGGCGACGCTGCACCACTTCCCGATGCGGGCCAACGGCCAGCTCGTCCCGACCATGCCGGCGCCGCTGGTCCGCTCGTCGATGACGGCGATCGAGTGGCTGTTCTGGCGCTCGACGAAAAAGGTCGACAACGAACAGCGCCGCGAGCTCGGTCTGCCCGATGCGACAAACCGCTCCCAGCGCCGGATCGCCGATCGGCGCGCACTGGAAATTCAGGGCTACGACGACGTCTGCTACCCCGGGCTGGCGGCCGAATGGTCGAAATGGGGTGACCGCAGACCCTTCGTCGGTGCGTTGACGATGGAACTCGCCACCGATGCCGACGACGATGTCGCGTCCTGGATCGCCGCGGGAACACCTCCGATCTGCTTCAGCTCGGGCAGCATTCCGGTGGAATCCCCCGCCGAGCTGGTCGAGATGATCGCCGCGACCTGCGCGCAACTGGGCGAGCGAGCGCTGGTGTGCTTCGGCGGAACAGACTTCACCGACGTGCCGCACCCCGACCACGTGAAGCTGGTCGGCCCGGTGAATTACGCGACAATTTTCCCGGCGTGCCGCGCGGCCGTCCACCACGGCGGTTCGGGCACGACGGCAGCCAGCCTGCGGGCGGGCATCCCCACCGTGATCCTGTGGAGTTCGGCCGATCAGCCGTACTGGGGCGCTCAGGTCAAGCGGTTGAAGGTTGGCGCCGCACGGCGCTTTTCGGCCACCACCCCTGAGTCGCTGCTTGCGGATCTACACGAAATCCTCGACCCGCAATACGCCACCCGCGCTGCGGAACTCGCTGATCAGATGACGACGCCCACCCAGAGCATTGCCCGCGCCGCCGATCTTCTGGAAGAGGCCGCGGCGCGCACAGCGGCTGATTAAGCCGATGCCTGCGCCGGCTTGATCAGCAGACCCTGCCCGGTGGGCAGCGCGACGATCGGCACACCCAATTCCGCCGCCAACGTGTCCATGGCGCTGCGCTGCTCGTCGCGCCCTCGATTCGCGTAATCGTCCAGGAGCACAAAAGCACCCGGGGAAAGCCGCGGCCAAAAGTAACGCAGCGCCGCGATTTCGGGTGGCGCACAGTTCATGTCGATATGCAGGTAGGCGATTTTCTGCGCCTCGACCTGTTCGAGAGTTTCCGGGACCGCGCCGACGATGATCCGCTGGTTTTGCCACTGCGCGAAATTGGCCCGGACTCCGTCGACCCCGCTGACGTACATTCCGTTGCGCAGCTTCAATTTGCTGCGCTCGACCTCGCCTGAATTGCGCTCGGTGTCGGTGACGAAGCGGGGGTCGATCCCGGCGAACGTGTCCAGGAGATAAAAGGTCTTGCCCAGCTGATCCCAATCGAGGTGCTCCATGATGGCGCTGCTCAAGAATCCGTAGCTGACGCCACACTCGACGAAGTCGCCCTCGAGCTTGCTCGCGTTCTCCGCCGCCCACAGTCCGACGTGCACCCGCCACTGCCACTGATACCAATCAGGGTCGGGCAGCGACCGCGCGCCGCGTTGGTACGCGCGCTGAAACGCCGGGTCGTCCAGGAATGCGTCGTTGTGGAAGCTGATCAGCCCGTCGCTGGCGTAGACATCGGGTAGCACGGTGCGCGCGAGCCAGTATTCGGCACGCACCCACCACATCAGAATGCGAGTCTTAGCGTCTAGACCGGTTGCCACGGCGGCAACCATAACATTGGCGCGTATCACGTCTGCGGCGAATCGGATGGGTTCGCCGCCAACTTATTTGACTCGCCATGCGGTTATCCCGAATAGCAAACACGTTCGCAGGCAGGCAATTACAGCCAACGGCATGCGACGCCCGCACGCCCTCGCGCGATCTGTCGCGTGGTGCCGTCGACGGATTCGGGCGGTTACGCCCGGACGGTGCTCACGGGTTGCGCCACAACACTCCCGTGCCGTCGATCTCGACGATCTCGGCGGTGATCCCGTGCTTGGTGCGGTAGTCGGTCACCGCCTGTGCGCATGCGCTCAGGGCGTGGTAGTCGTCGATGATGCAGAAGCCGCCGGACGACAGCCGCGGGTACAGCGCGTCCAGGGCCTGAATCGTCGATTCGTACAAGTCACCGTCGAGACGCAACACCGAGATCTGTTCGATCGGCGCATCGGCCAGCGTGTCTTTGAACCACCCCGGCAAAAAGCGCACCTGGTCGTCCAGCATCCCGTAGCGCTCGAAGTTCGACCGCACCTCGGCCTCGGAAACCCCCAACACGTTCGCGTGCCGGTCCAGCCGAATCCCTTTGTCGGCCTTGTAATTCGCGGTATCCGGCGGCGGCACGCCCTGGAAGGAATCGCACAGCCACACCCGGCGCGTCTGGTCGCCGTACGCGGCCAGCACCCCACGCATCAAAATCGAGGCACCACCGCGCCACACACCGCACTCGACCAAGTCACCCGGAACACCGTCGGCCAGCACGGTCTCGACGCACTGTTGCAGGCTGGTCAGCCGCTGCATACCGATCATCGTCAGCGCGTCCGCCGGCCAATCCAGGCCGCGATCCCGCGCGTAGGCGTTGAACGGACGCTTGCGCACCAACATGAAATTGCGGGTGTTGAACACCGGGCGACCCAATCGGTACAGGCCCACCGGCACCAGCTCGTCCTGGCCGTAACGGGTCAGGTCACGACGGAGCAGATCAAGGTACGCAGACCGCGAGTCGGTTTCGGCCACGGTCAAAGCTGTCCCTCTCTACGCATACCAACACTCCCAGTCATGGAGCCTAGACGCCCAATGACATCACTAAGGCGTTTCACGATCTTCTGTCAACCCCCACGGCCGTCCCGCCGACCCCTCAGCATGGTAGCTGAGTCACCGGCGCGCTACTCCCGAATCGCGGTGCTGAAGTGCGATTTCCGTGTCGGACGCATCAGGGAGAGAAAACTCCGGCTTCGCCGGCGCTCACCGCTCGCCTATTTGGACGCCCGTTGCCTTCCTCGTCGCGTCCGCAGCGCGGTGGCGAGGCCGCCTCCGATCACGAAAACCGCCCCGCTTGACCGAACCTTTCCAGAAGGTCGGCGGCGCGATTGACGCTCTGTTCGGCGGTGGACATCCGGGTGGCGAGCTCGCGAGCCCGGATGGCGTATTCCGGGGCGAGGATCAGGCGCAGATCCTCGACCAAGGTGTCCTTGGTCGTCAACGAGAACCGGCGGCCGGCGCCCACCTTGAGCCGTTTGAGATGCCCGCCCCAGAAGGGCTGATCGCCCGCCGTCCACAGGATCAACCCCGGGATTCCGGCGCGCAGCCCCGCGGCCGTGGTGCCCGACCCGCCATGGTGCACCACCGCACGGCACAGCGGGAAGGTGGCCGCATAGTTCACCGCGCGCACCACTTTGACGTGCTCGAAATGCGGCACATCACTGAAGTCGCTCCAGCCCGCACAGATCAGCGCGCGCTCGCCGAGTTCTTCGGAAGCCGCGCTGATCATTTCGATCGTGTCGGCCGGCGATTCGGAAACCGGCATGCTGCCGAAGCCGAAACAGATCGGCGGCGTTCCCTCGGCGATCCACGCCGCGACCTCGTCGTCGGCGTCCGTGTTGAGCCCCATGGTCAGGGTCCCGATGAACGGTCGCCGGTCGCCCCACTTCGCCCATTCGGACACCAGCCCTGGAAAACACACCCCGTCGTAGGCCTGCAGCTCCAGCGACCCGAGCTCGGCGATACGTCGCGGCGAGGAGGACGTTGTCTTGGGCAGGCCCAACTTACGGCGCTGCTCGTCCTCGGCCTTCTTGTTCATCCGCCACACGAGCCAGTCGTACGCAGTCATGCCGACCCGAACCATCGGTCCCGGCAGGTTCGGAATGAGCTGGCCGTTGGGGCGCATCGGGATGTAATGCAACACCGCCATCGGGATGTCGTAGTACTCGGCGACGTTCACGGCGAGGTCCTGGTAGAGCTGACCGGTGAACAGCACGTCCGCACCGGCGGTCAGCGCGGTGAGCGTCGTGCTCATGTCCGTCCAGGCGCGGTGAACGGGTTCCCACGCCTCACGCACCATCTTGATCGGTCCGCGAATCGTCCAGAGTTCGCGTCGCAGATCCGACCAGAAGTTACGCAGGAACTCGTCGTCCCAGAACGCTTGCATATCCGGCCCGTAGGACACCGCAGAGAGTCCTGCGTCCTCCGCGAGTCCGAGCAAGTTGGGCGGGATGGCCATGCGGACTTCGTGCCCTCTGCGCAGCAATTCCCGCCCCGCCGCGAGGGAGGGCTCGACATCGCCACGAGTTCCGTAACACGCAAGAGCAAATTTCATCGCGAGGCTAGCTCTATCACTTCCCGCCGACCTAGGCAAGCCAACACTAGCCTGTTTACTTGTGGTTCACACCGATCTTTCACGTGTCACGCGGAACCGGGATTTGACCCGCGAATGGGCGCTATGATGCCCGCACACAGCACCGTCGGCTGACTCATCAGGGCCTGTGATCGGAACGCGAAAACCGTTCTGTCGATTTGATATTCACAGGCAGCAGCAGCTCGGGGCAACGGCGTCAACGGACTTCGGTGACCACCGGTCAGGCGACGCGCTTGGCGCGTGCGAAGGCCTCCACCAGATCGGCGGCCGCGCTGACGCTGTCGGCGGGTCGGGTCATCTGGGCAGCAAGCTCCCGGGCCCGGGTGGCGTAGTCCGGATCAAGAATCTCACGCAGGTCGGCGACCAGCGTCTTGCGGTTGGTGCTCGAAAAGCGACGCGCAGTACCGACTTTCAACTTCTTGAGCTGCCCTCCCCAGATCGTCTGGTTCGGGTCCATCGAGAGAATCAACGTCGGCACCCCCGCGCGCATGCTGGCGGCCGTGGTTCCGGAGCCGCCGTGATGCACGACAGCGCGGCAGGCGGGAAACACCTTGGCGTAGTTGACCGCGCCCACCACCTTGACGTGATCGGGAAGCGTGACGCCGCTGAAATCGCTCCAACCGGCGCATACCAGAGCGCGCTCGCCCAATTCCGCGCAGGCGCTACTGATCATTTCGATCGTGTCGGCCGGTGACTCCACCGGCATGCTGCCAAAGCCGAAACAGATGGGCGGTTTTCCGGTGGCAATCCACGATGTCACTTCGTCGTCGATCTCGGTCGTCAACTCCATCGTCAGGGTGCCGACGAAGGGACGGTGACCATTCCATTTCGCCCACTCGTCGGCCAACCCGGGGAAGCACGCCGCGTCATAGCCCTGGATCTCCAGCGACTGGCGTTCGGCGATGCGTCCCGGCGACGGGCCGGTTGCCTTCGGCAGCCCGAGTTCACGCCGCTGCGCGTCCTCGACTTTCTTGTTCAGGCGCCAGCAGAACCAGTCGAACGCGATCATCGCGTAGCGCGCCAGCCCCGACGGCAGGATCGAGACGATCTGGCCGTTGGGCCGCATCGGGACGTGATGCAGGGTGGCCAACGGAATGTCGTAGTACTCCGCCACATTGGCGGCCGGCTCCTGATAACTGAGTCCCGCGAACAGCAGGTCGGCGTCGCCGGCCAGCGAGACCAGCGTGGTGTTCATCTGCCGCCAGCACTGATCGCTGAGTTCCCACATCTCGTGCCACAGCCTCTTCAGCTCTCGCACCCGCCAGAATCGGCTGAAGAACGACGTCCAGAAGTTGCGGTACACATCGAGCCAGGTGCGGGTGTCCAGGCCGTAGGAGACGGCCGGCAGCCCGGCCGATTCGACGAACTCCATCAGGTCGGGCGCGACGGCCATCCGCACGTCATGACCCCTGCGCTGTAGTTCGCGAGCGACAACGAGAGAAGGCTCGACATCCCCTCGGGTTCCATAGTTCGCCAGCACGAATTTCATTGCAGATTCCGGCCTTCGGGTTGTGCGGGGGTTATGGCTTGCGCCACAACACGCCCGTGCCGTCGATTTCGACGATCTCGGCGGTGATCCCATGCTTGGTGCGGTAGTCGGCCACCGCCTGCTCGCACGCATCGAACACGTGGTAGTCGTCGATGATGCAGAAACCACCCGACGACAGCCGCGGATACAGCGCGTCCAGGGCTTGAATCGTCGATTCGTACAAGTCACCGTCGAGGCGCAACACCGAGATCTGTTCGATCGGCGCGTCGGCCAGCGTGTCCTTGAACCACCCCGGCAGAAAGCGCACCTGGTCGTCCAGCAGCCCGTAGCGCTCGAAATTCGACCGCACCACGGCCTCGGAGACCCCCAGCACGTTCACGTGCCGATGCAAGCGAATGCCCTTGTCCGCTTTGTAATTCGCCGGATCCGGTGGCGGCACACCGGCAAAGGAATCACACAGCCACACCCGTCGCGTGCGATCCCCGTACGCGGCCAGCACCCCACGCATCAAAATCGAGGCACCACCGCGCCATACGCCACACTCGACCAGGTCACCCGGAACGTCGTCGGCCAACACGGTCTCGACGCACTGTTGCAGGCTGGTCAGCCGCTGCATGCCGATCATCGTCAACGCGTCCGCCGGCCAATCCAGGCCGCGGTCCCGCGCATAGGCATTGAACGGACGCTTGCGCACCAACATGAAATTGCGGGTGTTGAACAATGCCCGTCCGAGACGGTACAGCCCCACCGGCACCAGCTCGTCCTGGCCGTAACGGGTCAGGTCACGACGGAGCAGATCAAGGTACGCAGACCGCGAGTCGGTTTCGGCCACGGTCAAAACTGCCCCTCTCTACCCATACCAACACTCCCAGTCATGGAGCCTAGACGCCGGTTGACGTCACCAAGGCGTTTCACAGTTTTCTGTCAACCCTCCCGAACGCAGCGCCAGCAACCGTGGTTCACCCGAGTACCGGCCCCACCAGACGTCGGAGACATCCCACCGGTGACCGACGCGGAAGACAAAATATCAATCACGTGCCGAGTGCGTAAACCGGCATTCCTGCCGCCGCCGGCGCCCGTCTATCGCGACTGTCCGAGCTTGCCCAAACCCGTTATCTCGAGGCTGACCGACTTTCGGGAGCCGACCGCGCCGAGCAGGAAAAGCATGTCGCTTATCGGCGCGCCCAGCCAGAATCGCCAGAACGGCTTGCGGAAGCACATCGAGGCGAAGCGCCCCTCCCCCAATAACCAGAAGATGGGAATTGCAACGGCGTAATACAGCGTTCGCATCACCCGCGACTGGACCATCTCGATATTCATTTCCATCATTTCCAGACCCCACGCGCGGTAATGCCATTCCAGCTCGTAGCGGCTTTGAAACTCGTAGAACGCCCGCATTTCCCCGTTGGTGACCAGGTACTCGTCGAAGACCAGGATGGACCCCGGGACGAAGCGTTCCTTGCAGGTCTCCAGCCCGTGCAAACAGCTTTCGTAGGTGTCCAAGTCCATGTGAAAGAGGCGGATCGGTGCGCCCGGGTGACTGGCCAGGAAGGGCGCCAGCGTGTCGTAGGTGCTTCCCTTGATGAACTCCACTTTCCGGCCGAGCGGCGCCGGGAGGCCGTCCTCTTGGAACACGACGCCGGTGTCCCGGATGAACCGTTGCGCGAAGGGATCCGACAACGAGAAGGTGCCGCGCTTGACCACCTGGTCTTCGAGTTTCCAGTCTTCGACGAGCCCTTCGAAACTGTCGAAGCCGTAGACCATGCGTCCGCTTGCCTCGGATGCAAGCCTGGTCGACCAGCCGATCCAGACACCCAGGTCCAGCAGCAGTTCGTCGGAATCTCCGCCCGAGGGTGCAGGCAGGCTCGACGCCTCGGTCAGCAACGTGTGACCGCTGATCCGGCGTTTCCGCAAATCCGACATCGTGCGGCTGATGAACGCGCGATAACCGTCGTCATAGATCCTGGTGTCGCGCGCATACAGGTTGGGGATATAGCGATCGCGACCCGGATAAACCAGCCGCGCCCCCAGGAACAGCAACAGGAGAACGCCGATCACGACGACGAGGACCGGCGCGAAGTAACACGCCGCGGCCACGAGGAGCGCAACGGCAAACAGGGTCGCCTTCCACAGACGATGAACGGTTGTCCGATCAACTGTCTGCCTATCGACTACCACTCCACCCACCGGATCGCCTCCCTGTTCTCGGGCAAGAGTAAGTCGAATCACCCCGATTTATTGAATGAATCACTCGATTTCTTTTAATCGGGGCAACCTCACTCGCCGCCGCGGGCAAACAATTCGTGCTCGACTCATGTCTGCGGTCCTAGGACTCGAAGCGGGGTATGTTACGGGCGACCCGCGTGCTGAATGCCCGGATTCGTGGAATCACTTGCGGCTGAAGAAGATTCGAGTTGCTGGTCGATCCACTGCAGCAGCGCTCGTAAACCGTCGTCAAGCGACCACTTGGGACGCCAGTCCAACGCGCCCTGCGCCGGCTCGATGTCGCAGCTGGCGGCGCGCACGTCGCCGTCGCGGAATTGCGCCGTGACGACCGGCTCGGGAGCCCCGAAATTGGCGGCCACCTTTCGGGCCAGCTCATGGATCGTCGTCGCGACACCCGACCCGATGTCCAGGCAACGCGATCCGGTCACGGGACTTTGCACGGTGGCGAACAGCGCGTCGACGACGTCGTCGATGTAGACGAAATCGCGCACGATACGGCCGTCTTCGTAGACGTCGGACGGCCGATGTTCGCGCGATACCTGCGCAAAGAACGGCACCACCCCTGTGTACGGGTTCGACAGCGACTGGCCCGGGCCGTAGACGTTCTGCAGACGCAGCACGCTCAGGTTGGTGTCATGCGCTGCCGCCCACGACGCGAGAATGTGCTCCTGGGCCAACTTGGTGGCGGCATAGATGTTGCTCGGTCGGGGCTCGGTGCGCGCGGCGCAACTCGGTAGCGAGACCGAACGTTCGCCGCCGGGCCCCGGAGGATCCCAGACACCGGCCACCAGCTGCGCGTGGCTGCGTGGTCCCGGATAGAAGATCTGGGTGCCGCTTTGCCAGGCACCTTCGCCGTAGACCGCCCGGGACGAGGCCAGGATCAGCTGCTGCGGCACCAGCCCGGCTCGACTCAGCGCGTCGATCAACTGGGTGGTGCCGACGACATTTACCGAGCCGTGCCGCGTGGACTGGGACAGCGACTGCGCGGTGCCCGTCTCCGCAGCCAGATGCACGATTTGGGTGGGACGGAACAATCGCAGCACCGCGTCGCAGTCCGGCGCATGGGTGACGTCGCCGGTGAACACGCGCACCGATGGCGGCAGGTCGAGCGGTTGACCCGCGGCGTGCACCTGCGGGTGCAGGACGTCCAGCACCGCGACGTCGTAGCCGGCTTCGACCAGGCGATGCGACAAGGCAGACCCGATGAAACCTGCTCCACCAGTGATAAGCACGGATGTTGACAAGAGCCGACGTCTCCCGTTCGTCTGCAGAGCAGTAGGTCAACCGGCATGCCGCACCGGATATGGTCCGGGTAGATCATAGCGATGGCCCCCGGGCCGTTAGGCGAGTTCCTGATATACCCCGGCGATCTCCGCGCCATCGCCTGCGCGACAGGCGCTTTCGCTATGGGAGTTAGCCGGCGACGGCCCCGGCCTGGGCGAACGGCGCCCCGAACTCGGTGATCGGGCGGAAACCGTGTTTGCGGGCCTTTCCGACGCCCACGCGCAGCAGGTTGCCCAACGTGGCGACCCCGGAATGATCGAGCATCAAGAACGGCGACAGCAGCCGGTTGTGCACGAACGAGAACGCCAGCCCGGTCGCCGGGTCCGCCCAGCCGAACGAACCGCCCATCCCGACGTGCCCGAAGCCCGGCATCACGTTGCCGAACGGAACACTGTGGTAGCCGAGGTGGAATGACAAGGGCACCATGATGTTTCGGTCCCGCCTCAGGCTGCGCCGCCCGGTCAGGCCATCGACGATCTCCCGAGACAGGAACCGGCTGCCGTCGATCTCGCCGCCGTTGGCAATGGCGCCGTACATGCGCGCCAGGGCCCGGGCGGTCGCTACCCCGTTCGCGGCCGGCATCTCCGCGTCCAGCAACGGGATATCGCCTTGCACGGCCGCCATCACGCCGCGGAAGTACAGGGAGCGGAATCCCCCGGACAGCTCGGTGGCCACCTTGCGGGCTGCGTAGCTGATGATCGGATTGCCGATGACGTTCTGCGGCATGATGATTTCGGCGACGCGGGTCGGCGAGCCGGCGGGTGGGCGGCCCAGATGCATACCGTCGGTGCCCAACGGTTCGGCCAATTCTTCGCGGATCAGCGCACGCATGCCCTTGCCGGTGACGGCCCGGGCCAGACCCGACATCAGCCAGCCGAAGGTGAGCGCGTGGTAGGCGGGTTTGCCCAGCAGGCGTCCGGGCGGCGCCGCCGCCAGGCGCTCCTCCATCACGATGTGATCCAGCAAGTCTTCCTGAGTGGCCCCACGCAAGCCCGACAGGCCGCCGCGGTGCCTCATCACCTCGCGCACGGTGAGTGTCGCCTTGCCGTTGGCGGCGAACTCCGGCCAGTACTCGGCAACCGGGGCGTCGTAGTCGATCAGTCCCCGATCGGCGAGCCGGTGGATGACCGTCGCGGCCATACCCTTGGTCGCCGAGAAAACCATCGGCGCCCGATCGGCCGTCCACGGCACCTGACCCGCACGGTCCGACCAGCCCGTCCATACGTCGACCACGGGTTGGCCATCCAGGTAGACCGCCAGCGCTCCGCCACCGAACCGACGGCCGGGAAACATGCTGGAAAAGCCTCGAACGACGCAAGAAAAAGTTGGGTCCGCCGCGCCAAACACACGATGGCCTGCGTCAGGAGCATCGTGGGAGGGGTTAGCGCGGTAATCGACCCCGTTGTCTACCGTCACAATTTTGAATTTACTTTGGATCGGCCGGTCACAGGGGCAAACACGGATTAATTTACCTTTCCGTTAGCGCGACGCTGCGTCTAGTATTTGCTGGGCCGCCAGCGCGGGAGTCAGTTCCCCGGCCTTGACCTGCCGCTCCACGTCGGCGCGCATTTTGCGCACCGCCGGGTTGGACAGCACCCGGTCCAGAACGGTGTCGCGGACCATCTGCCAGGTCCAATCGACCTGCTGCGCTCGCCGCCGGCTCTCGAATTCGCCTGCGTCGGTGAGGACCTGGCGATGACGTTCGACGGTATCCCACATCTCGGTCAGACCGGTCCCCTCCACCGCGCTCATCGTGAGAACTGGTGGCCGCCAAAGTGTTTCGCGCGGATAGATCAACCTGATCGCCGACGAGAGCTCTCGTGCGGCTTTGCGCGCCTCGGGCAGGTGCTCCCCGTCGGCCTTGTTGACCACCACGATGTCGGCCAGCTCGAGCACGCCCTTCTTGATGCCCTGCAGCTGGTCGCCGGCACGCGCCAGGGTCAACAGAAGAAATGTGTCGACCATGTTCGACACCGCCACCTCAGACTGCCCAACGCCGACGGTTTCAATCAGGATCACGTCGAAACCGGCCGCTTCCAGCAAGATCACCGTTTCCCGGGTGGCCTTTGCTACGCCCCCCAAGGTCCCCGACGTCGGGGACGGCCGGATGTACGCGTCCGGGTGGGCCGCCAATCGCGACATGCGGGTTTTGTCGCCCAGGATCGAACCGCCGGTGCGCGTGGAGGAGGGGTCGACCGCCAGCACCGCTACCCGGTGGCCACGGTCGATCAGATGCATGCCGAGGGCCTCGATGGTGGTGGACTTGCCCACCCCCGGGACCCCGGTGATCCCCACCCGAAGTGCGTTGCCGGAATCGGGCAGCAGATCCAGCAGCAACTGCTGCGCCCGCTCCCGATGGTCGGCCCGGGTGGACTCCAGCATCGTGATCGCCCGGGGCAACGCCGTCCGATCGCCGTTACGAATGGCCTGGGCTATCTCGTCGACGGCCTTGCCCGCGTCGGTCGCCATCTAGCTGAGGTCGTAGCCCAACCGCTCGGCCAGCTTGTGCAGCAAGCCGATTGCGGCGTCGGCGATCACCGTCCCGGGCGGGAAGATGGCGGCGGCCCCGGCGGCGTAGAGCTCGTCGAAGTCGCCGGGCGGAATCACGCCGCCCACGACGATCATGATGTCGGGCCGCCCCACCTCGGCCATCGCCTCGCGCAGCGCCGGCACCAGCGTCAGGTGCCCGGCGGCCAGCGAGGACACCCCGACGACGTGTACGTCGTTGTCGGCGGCCTGGCGGGCCACCTCCTCGGGGGTCGAGAACAGCGAACCCACGTCCACGTCGAACCCGATGTCGGCGAACGCGGTTGCGATCACCTTCTGCCCGCGGTCGTGGCCGTCCTGGCCCATCTTGGCGACGAGGATGCGGGGCCGGCGGCCGTCGGCCTCGGCGAATTTCTCGACTAGTTCGGTGGCGTTCGCGATGTTGGTCGCCTTTCCGGCTTCGTCCCGGTAGACCCCGGAGATGGTCCGGATCTCAGCCTGATGCCGCCCGTAGACCTTTTCCAGAGCGTCCGAGATCTCCCCGACCGTAGCCTTGGCCCGCGCCGCGTTGATGGCCAGCGCCAACAGATTATTGCCCAGCCCGTCTTCCCCGGCACGCCCGTGGGCGGTGGCGGCCCGGGACAAATCGGCCAGGGCGGCCTCGACGGCTTGTGAATCACGGCTTGCCCGAAGGTCTTTCAGCTTGGCGAGCTGCTCGGCGCGCACCCGGTTGTTCTCGACCTTGAGAACCTCGACCTCCTGGTCCTCTTCGACCTGATACTTGTTGATGCCGACCACCGGCTGAATCCCGGAGTCGATGCGGGCCTGGGTGCGCGCTGCGGCCTCTTCGATCCGCAACTTGGGGATGCCGTCGTCGATGGCTTGGGCCATCCCGCCGTGCTCGGCGACCTCGGCAATGTGGGCCCGCGCACGCTGGGCGAGCTGATGCGTCAACCACTCCACGTAATACGAGCCGCCCCAGGGGTCGATCGGCCGCGTGGTGCCCGACTCCTGTTGCAGCACCAGCTGCGTATTCCGGGCGATCCGCGCTGAGAAGTCGGTCGGCAACGCCAGCGCCTCGTCCAGCGCGTTGGTGTGCAGCGACTGGGTGTGTCCCTGGGTCGCGGCCATCGCCTCGATGCAGGTGCGGGCGACGTTGTTGAACGCGTCCTGCGCGGTCAGCGACCAGCCCGAGGTCTGCGAATGAGTGCGCAGCGAAAGCGATTTCGCGCTCTGCGGGTTGAACTGGCTGACCAGCTCGCTCCACAGCAGCCGGCCGGCCCGCAGTTTGGCGACTTCCATGAAGAAGTTCATCCCGATGCCCCAGAAGAAAGACAGCCGCGGCGCGAACTTGTCGATGTCCAGGTCGGCGTCCAGCCCCGCCTTGATGTAGTCGACGCCGTCGGCCAGCGTGTACGCCAGCTCCAAATCCGCTGTCGCGCCGGCCTCTTGGATGTGATAGCCGGAAATCGAGATGGAGTTGAATTTCGGCATCTTGGCGCTGGTGTAGCCGAAGATGTCGGAGATGATGCGCATCGACGGCTTGGGCGGATAGATGTAGGTGTTGCGCACCATGAACTCTTTGAGGATGTCGTTCTGGATGGTGCCGGCCAGCTTCTCCGGCGCCACCCCCTGCTCCTCGGCGGCCACCACGTACAGCGCCAGGATCGGCAGCACGGCACCGTTCATCGTCATCGACACCGACACCGACGACAGGTCGATGCCGTCGAACAGCTGCCGCATGTCCAGAATGGAATCGATTGCCACACCGGCCATTCCGACGTCACCCTGGACGCGGGGATGGTCGGAGTCGTATCCGCGGTGGGTGGCCAGGTCGAAGGCCACCGACAGGCCCTTCTGGCCGGCGGCCAGGTTGCGGCGGTAGAACGCGTTGGACTCCGCGGCGGTGGAGAAGCCGGCGTATTGGCGGATGGTCCACGGCTGGTTGACATACATCGTCGGGTACGGGCCGCGCACGAACGGCGGCTCGCCGGGGAAGGTGTTCAGCGGGTAGCCCTCGGCCTGCACCGCGGCCCGGTCGGCGCCGATGTACACCGGTTTGACGTTGATGTCTTCCGGTGTCTGCCAGATTAATTGGTCGGGCGTGTACCAGTGCGCGGCCGCGGCCGCGGCGACGTGTTCGTCCACGGCGGCCGCGGTGGGCCGCCGGCCCTCACGGTCACCGTGCAGCGGAATGTCGGCGAAGCTACCGACCACAGGAGTAGACGTCGTCATCGTGTCACGCTCCCAACTGAGTAAGCAGATCGGTAAGGGCGGCAATGGCATTGATCTTGGCCGTCAGATACTCGTCGGGCCGGTGCGACGGATCGATGGCGGCGACGGCCTTTTCCGGCCCGGCCAAGTACACCCGCGACACTCCCGCCGCACGGGCGGCGGCGACGATCCCGGCGACTTCGGCGCCGTACCGTTTGTCGGTGCCGCAAATCACGGCCGCGGCAGGCGATCCGGCTTCGGACACCGCCGCGGCCACGTTTTCGGGGTCGAGCGTCCCCGGGTTGACGGCCTCGATGCCGCCCGACGCCAGCAGGTTCGCCGCGAACGTGGTGCGGATGTTGTGCTCGGCCAGCGGACCCAGCGGCAGCAACAACGCCTGGGGGCGTGCGCCGGTGCGGGCCAGGAACGCGTCCGAGCGATCGCGCAGCGCCTCGAACCCGGCGGCGTAGCGCTGTAGGTTTCCGACGTCCGGCTGGCCGATCGAATCACTTTGCGGCAGTGGGGGTTCGGTGAGGTTGGGGAATTCGTTGACCCCGGTGATCGAGGTGCGACGGTGCGCGATGTCGTCGGCGCGCCGTGCCGCGATCTCCGCGATCTCGTCGGCGATGAAGTCACGAGCATCGGTGAACCCGCCGCGGGCTTCGATGGCCTGGAAATGTTCCCAAGCGTGCTCGGCAATCCGTTTGGTCAGATCTTCGACGAACCACGATCCGCCGGCGGGATCCAGCACTCGACCGACGTGTGACTCCTCCAGCAGCAGCAGCTGGGTGTTGCGGGCAATGCGTCGGGCGAAACTTCTTGCCGTGCCCGGGAATCCGCCCGGTATCGCGACGTCGAACGGGAACACCAGGACCGTCTCGGCGCCACCGACACCGGCACCGAAGGCGGCCAGCGTGCAGCGCAGCATGTTCACCCACGGGTCGCGCTGAGTCATCATCGGCAGCGATGTCTCGGCATGCACGATCGCCCCACCGGCCTCGGATTCCCCGACTACCTCACCGACCCGCGCCCAGAGCTGGCGCACGGCGCGCAGCTTGGCGATCGTCATGAACTGGTCGTCGTCGGCCGCGAGCCGGAAGCTGATTTGGCGCAGCGCCTGGGCGATTGGCATTCCCGACTCGGTGAGTAGCCGCAGATAGGCGACCGCTGCCGCGATGCTGCCCGCCAGCTCCCAGGTGGCGTTGGCCCCCAGGTTGTGGAAGGCCGGGCCGTCGACGGTGATCGCCCGGACGCCCCGCTCGCCCGCCGCGCGGGCTGCCACCGCGACGACCTCGTCGATCGCCGGGGCGTCGCGCTTGCTCAGCGTCGCGGTCAACGGGTCCGCACCCAGGTCGATCGACAGGGTCGCGCGCTGATCGGCTTCGACGCCGGCCACCAGGGCCAGCATCGCGTCGCTGGCCGCGGCATACTCGGCGCCGGCATCGAGGATGGTCGGCGCCATGCTCAGATGAACACCGGCGAGCAGCGGCTCGAGCGCATCGGGTGCCACACCGCCTTCCCCGACGCGGATCAGCAAGGCGCTGACACCGTCGCCCAGCGCGTCCAGCACGGCAGCGTTGGTTTCGGCGTCGGTGGCTCCGGCGGTCGGAAATACCTCGACGACCTTCCAGCCCGACTTGACGTCGCGGTGCGGGTCGCCGCCGCGCAGGTAGGGCCACTCGCCGGGCAGAGACGGCTCGGGCAGCTCGTCGAAGGCGGTGTAGAGCGGACGGACGGCGAACCCGTCGTAGGTCTGGGTGTCCAGCAGCTGTTCGGGGTGCTCCCCCAGCTCCGCGGGTTCCTTACGGGTGCTCTTGGCAAGCACACCGGCAACCGCGGTGCGCCAACGCTCGCGAACCTGTTCTAGGTCGGCGAGCTCGGGTACATCAATGGACACCGACTGCTCCTGTTTTCGCAGGTATGGGCAACGTCGTTCGAGATTGCCGGGGATGCGCAACTCGCTAATCAGGCTAATTGATCGACCCCGCCGCCAAAAAACCGCTCGGGCGCGACGATCGGGCCAGGTGCGCGGCGAAACGCCAGCCCGGAGGATGCACGTTATTCATGTGTGGCCCGTAACGTTGAATGCCGTGACGGGCCCCGCCACTACCAAAACCACCAGCACGCTGCGCACTTTGTCGCGCACGCTGATGGTCACCGCGCGCCAGCTGTACCGGCCGCGCGCGCTCGCCGCAGTGGTCGGTATCACAGTCTTGATCGTCATCGCGCTGTGGGTTCCGCTGCCCAGCGCGGTGCAGCTGCGCGACTGGGCCCAGTCCGTCGGACCGTGGTTTCCGCTGGCGTTCCTGGTCGCGCACATCGTCGTCACGGTGCTGCCCATCCCCCGCACGGCGTTCACGCTGGCCGCCGGTCTGCTGTTCGGGCCGGCCCTGGGGGTGCTGATCGCGGTGGTCGCCAGTGCCGCCAGTGCGGTGCTGGCGCTGGTGCTGGTCCGCGCCGCGGGGTGGCGACTGGACCGGCTGGTGCGCTACCAAGCGATCCACCGAGCCGACGAGCGGCTGCGCGAGCGGGGCTGGGTGTCGGTCCTGTCGCTGCGGCTGATCCCGGTCCTGCCGTTTTCGATCGTCAACTATGCCGCCGCGGCGTCGGCCGTGGGGCTGGTCCCCTACACGCTGGCCACGCTGGCCGGCCTACTCCCCGGCACCGCCGCGGTGGTCTTCCTCGGCGACGCGCTGGCCGGCCACCCCAGCCCGTGGCTGTTCGCGTTCTCGTTGTTCACCAGCGCCCTGGGGCTCACGGGATTGTTCCTGGAGATCCGCCAGTACCGGCGGCAGCATCGCGCGTCGCGCAGCGACGAGCCGGCCGGCAACCCCGTCGAGATCAGCTGACACATCTGCACTGTTGAGTGCGGCGCCAATTGCCTGAAAGATCTACTCAATGGAGCGGGTCTACGCGCAGCAGCTGGCGATCGTGAGCCTGCAGCCGTCGCGGGCCGGGCTGCTAATGCTGCTGCTCGGAGCCCTCACCTCGGTGGCCGTCGCGGTGCTGTCCTTCCTGCTGGATCGGATCAAGCTGAACCGCGTTCCCGGCACCGGCGTCATTGCCCGGCCCACCGTCCCGTACGCACCGGCCCCGCACGAACGTGCTCATGCCTCGAAGCTGACCATCGCGGCTGCCGTCCTGGCCGCGGTGTGCATCACGGCGATCTGGTTGACGCCCAAGAACATCGACTACGGGCGGGATGCCGCGCCGCTGCCGGAGCTGGACCCCATCGCGTTACCTGCGGCGAGCGCGGCCGGTCCTGGTATCGGCATCTACGTCGAGTACGCCGACGGTTCCGGTGGGATGGGTTGTACGGCAGGGTTTTTGGTGCATACCAGCACGGGAGCGGCCGGGGTTCTCACCGCCGGTCACTGCAACCGGCCGCGCAAGGCCAGCAAAGTGGTGATGAACCTCGGCGGGATCCTTCCCTACGCGAAGCTGGGCACCTTCGCCCAGACCGTCAGCGAGGGTGTGCACAACGAACAGCACGACATCGGCCTGATCGTCCTGGACGGCGACAGCGTGCCGCAGAGTCCGGCGATCGGCGCGACGCTGCCGATCACGGGGGTCACCACCGACCTGTCGGTCGGGCAGGAGCTGTGCAAGTTCGGGATGAGCAGCGGCGAGGCCGAATGCGGCGAGATCCTGGACTTGACGCAGAGCAAGGTCTCCTTCGCGGCGGGCGGCCAGTGCGGCGATTCGGGCGGTCCGGTGTATCTGATTCAGAAAGACGGCACCGCCACCGCGGTGGGCATCGCCATTCGCGGCAGCAATCCCGCCAGTCCCAACGCCGGCTGCCTGGCGCCCGCCAGATTCTCCGTCGCCGAGCTGGTGCAGCCGTGGCTGGACAAGTGGCATCTCACCGCCGTGACCGCGCAACCGGCCGGACCGCGTTGACCGGCGGGCAGCGACTCAGGTCCGCTCGGGTCCCTTCACCGTCATCGCGGCGCACAGCGCCAAGAACGCTGCGGGGGGCACACCGTTGGCGACCTTGTCGCGCACCCGGATATGTGCGCCCAGCGCGAAGACGAAGTACAGCGTCAGCATCGCCGTCGTCAACCTCGCCAGCGCGGGGAACCGGGTGACCGAGGCCAGGCCCACCGCGGCGGCGGCTTTCACGACCGGCAGCACCGGCCGGACGTTCTCCGGGAGGCCCACGTCGTCCAGGATCTTCTTGATGGGCGCCACCTGGATGCCACACAGAACCGCATCGACGGCGTGGAACGCGGCCAGCGCCCCATAGGTTTTCGGCGAAGACAAAACGCTCATGCCGCAATCCTATTGGGTCAGTTCCGGTGACGCCCCGGGCTGTCCGTCGACCGGCTGACGGGCTATCGCCTCGGCCTTGGCGACGGCCTGCGCGATCTTGGGGTCGCTCTCGGTGCAGAACCAGTCGGCGACCTCGGCGTCGTCGGAGTCGGACGCGTGTCTGGGCACCTGATCAGCCGGGTCGACCGGTGACGGCTGGAACCGGAACACCCCGTCCTCGCCGGGCGTGCCGAGCAGCTTGGTGAACCCCTGCAGTGCCGCGTTGAAGTCGCTGGGCACCACCCACACCTTGTTGGCGTCACCGCGAGCCATCTCCGGGAGCGTCTGCAGGTATTGGTAGGCCAGCATCTCCGGGGTGGGTCTGCCGGCCTTGATCGCGGCGAACGTCTTCTCGATGGCCTTGGCCTGCCCCTGGGCCTGCAGATACGCCGCGGCGCGCTCACCTTGGGCACGCAGCATCCGGGACTGCCGATCGGCCTCGGCGGCCAGGATCGCCGCCTGCTTGGCGCCCTCGGCGGCCAGGATCTGCGCCTGCTTGGCGCCCTCCGCCTGCTTGATCGCGGCCTCCCGGGTGCCTTCGGCAGTCAGGATCATGGCCCGCTTCTCCCGGTCGGCCTTCATCTGCTTTTCCATCGACGCCTGGATCGACGGGGGCGGGTCGATGCTGCGCAGCTCCACCCGGGCCACCCGCAGCCCCCACCGGCCGGTCGCCTCGTCCAGGACGCCGCGCAGCTGGCCGTTGATCTGGTCGCGAGAGGTCAGCGTTTGCTCGAGCGTCATGCCGCCGACGACGTTGCGCAGCGTGGTCGTGGTGAGCTGTTCCACGCCGACGATGTAGTTGCTGATCTCGTAGACGGCGGCCTGCGGAACGGTGACCTGAAAGTAGACGACGGTGTCGATGTTCAGCGTCAGATTGTCCTCGGTGATCACCGGCTGCGGCGGGAACGACACCACCCGCTCCCGCAGATCGACGCGCGCGCGGACGCGATCGATGAAGGGCACCAACAACGTCAGCTGCCCGCTGACCGTGCGGCTGTAGCGACCCAGCCGCTCGATCACCGCCGCCTCGGCCTGCGGGATCAACGCAACGGACTTGGCCACCACGATGATCGCGAAGATCACCACAACGGCCAGCAACACCAAACCAGCAACCGCACCTTGCACCGGAGTTCCTTTCTCTCGCAGCGTGTTCGCAGCGCCTGGGTGGGCGAGGTCAGTGTTTCAAGACCACCGCCGTGGCACCGTCGATGTGCACGACGGTGACCGATTCCCCCGGTTCGTAGACATCGCCGTCGTTGAACGGACGCGCCGTCCACACCTGGCCGTCGAGCTTGATCTGGCCCGCGTCGCGGGCCACCCGATCGAGCACCAGGGCGCTCTTGCCCTGTAGCGCCTCGATCCCGGTCGGCAGCGATTTCGGGGTCATCCGCTGTCGCAGTGCGGGCCGCACCAGCACGACGAGCAGGACCGAGACGATCAGGAAGACTGCCCCATCGGCCAGGATCGGCCAACCCGTCAGCCATGCCGTCCCCGACGCGGCCAGCGCGCCGCCGCCAAGCATCAGCAGGAACAAATCGCCGGTGAGGGCTTCCGCACCGGCGAGGGCCAGCGCGAAGATCAGCCAGCTCAGCGCGATCGCCATGCCGTCAGAATACGCGTGATCGGCCTTTGCCGGACCGAACAACTACACTGCGGATCATGTGGTGTCCCAGTGTTTCGCTGTCCCTGTGGGCTAACGCCTGGCTCGCCGGAAAGGCTGCGCCCGACGATGTGTTGGACGCGTTATCTCTTTGGGCACCAAAGCAATCGGTCACCGCGTATGATGCAGTCGCCGCCGGCCACACCGGGCTGCCGTGGCCCGACGTTCACGACGCCGGGACCGTGTCGCTGCTGCAGACGCTGCGTGGGGCAGTTGGCCGGCTGACGGGGCCGTCATCGGGTCCGTTGTGCGGGACGATCAATGTGGTGTTGCCGGTGCCCGGCGACGTTCGCGGCCTGGCACCCGGGACCCAATTCGAGCGCGACGCCCTGGCCGCCGGTGAGGCCGTGATCATCACCAACCCCGACGATCCGGCCGCGGCCGTAGGCCTGGTCCCCGAGTTCACCTACGCCGATCCCGACGAGGCCGACGATCCGGATGCGCCCGAACTGTGTGCCCTGGCATGGACGGTGTATTCGCTGCCCGGCGCGCCGGTGTTCGAGCACCACGAGCTCGGCGACGCCGAATACTCGCTGCGGTCTGCGGTGCGGTCGGCCGCGGACGCGCTCGGCGCCGTCGGGCTGGGGTCCTCGAGTGACATCGAAGACCCGCGGGGCATGGTCGAGCAGTTGCTGGAATCCACACGGCAGCACCGGATTCCGGACCATGCACCCACCCGGGCGCTGCGTGTGCTGGAGAATGCCGCTCACGTCGACGCAATCATCGCCGTCAGCGCCGGGCTCAGTCGCGCCGACTCACCCATTGCTGTCGGCCTGGAGCCGCTGGGAACGCAGTCCTCGTCGGAGGCCCGTATCGCCGGCGACGCGCTGCGCCCGTTGACCACCGTGGTGCGTTCGGCACGAATGGCCGCGGTCAACGCGATCCTGCACTCCGCCTGGACCGACTAATTGGTTTCGCGCGCAACGCAATGCGGTGGACGGCACGGCGCGCCGTCGACGCTGCCCAGGCAACCGGGCACCGGATCGGGCCCGCTGACCCGCGCGGGCGCGTGACCGTACCGCACCTCGTCGATCAGGTCGGCCGCCAGCTGCGCAAAACGTGGGTGCGCGTTGGGCGTTGATGCCCGCACCAGCGCCACGCCGGCCGCCTGCGCCTGCGACCGCAGTTCTTCGTCGAGGTCCCACACCACCTCGATGTGGTCGGCCACGAATCCGATCGGGCAGATGATGACGGCCGTGGTCCCGGCGTCTGCGAGGGCCGCCAGGTGGTCGGCGACGTCGGGTTCCAGCCATGGCACCTGGGGCGGCCCGGAGCGCGACTGCCAGGCCAGGTCGTATTCGCCGTACCCGGCGGCGGCCGCGACAAGGCTTGCGGCGTAGGCGACCTGGCGGCTGTACAGTCGCGGACCCAGCCGCTGGTCGGCGGCCACCGGGATCGAGTGCGCGGTGAACACCAGGCGTGCCGCACGCTGTTGTTCGGCGGTCAATGCACCGGAGGCCGCGCCGATGGTGTCGGCGAAGATCTGCACGAATCGCGGATGGTCGAAATAGGGCCGCAGCTTGATCAGCTCGGGCGCCCCGGGCCCGGCGGCGTTGCGGGCCCGGGCGATGTCCTCGGCGTATTGCGTGCAGCTGGAATAGCCGCTCCACGCCGAGGTGGTGAACACCGCGGCACGACGAATACCGTTGTCGCGCATCGTGGTCACCGTGTCTTCGATGTACGGCTCCCAGTTGCGGTTGCCGAAGTACACCGGCAGGTCCAGGCCGCGATTGTGCAACTCCGCTTCCAGCTGCGCGATCAGCGCGCGGTTGATGCCGTTGATCGGTGAGACGCCGCCGAAATGCAGGTAATGCTCGGCCACGTCGTCGAGGCGTTCCGGGGGCACATTGCGGCCGCGGGTGACGTTCTCCAGGAACGGCCGAACCTGCTCGGGGCCCTCTGGTCCGCCAAAGGACAGCAGCAGGACGGCATCAAAAAGCACAGGAATCCATTGCAGCCTAGAGCAACTGGGTGCTGGCGCCGCCGTCGGCGTAAATGATGGTGCCGGTGGTCGCCGGCAGCCACTCGGAAAGCAGCGCGCAGACCGTCTTGGCGACCGGCGTCGGATCCTTCATGTTCCAGCCGATCGGGGCGCGCTGGTCCCAGCCCTCCTCGAGCAGCTGCATCTGGGTGCCGGCTTCCTCGCCGAGTGCGCCACCGACGATCGCGCTCATCGCGAGCGTGCGGATCGGGCCGGCGGCAACAAGATTCGAGCGCACACCGGACTTGCCGGCCTCGCGTGCCACGAACCTGTTGACCGATTCCAGCGCGCTCTTGGCGACCGTCATCCAGTTGTAGGCGGGCATGGCACGGGTCGGGTCGAAGTCCATCCCGACGATCGATCCGCCCGGATTCATAATCGGCAGAACCGCTTTGGCCAGCGATGCGTAGGAGTACGCCGAGATGTGGATGCCCTTGGACACGTCTTCGTAGGGCGCGTCGAAGAACGGGTTGATTCCCATTCCGGTCTGCGGCATGAATCCGATCGAGTGCACGACACCGTCGAGCTTGTTGCCCTCACCGATCTCGGCGGTGATCCGGTCCGCGAGCGAGTCGAGGTGCTTCTCGTTCTGCACGTCGAGTTCGATCAGCGGAGCCTTTTCCGGCAGCCGATCGGCGATACGCTGGATAAGCCGCAGCCGGTCGAAGCCGGTGAGCACCAGCTGGGCTCCGGCCTCCTGGGCCACCTTGGCGATGTGGAACGCGATCGACGAGTCCGTGATGATCCCGGTGACCAGGATTCGTTTGCCTTCGAGAAGTTTTGTCATGTCTGTCCTTTGCTGCTCAGTGGCCCATGCCCATGCCGCCATCGACAGGGATGACCGCACCGGCGATATAGCTGGCGTCTTCGGACGCCAGGAAGCTGACCGCGCCGGCGACTTCCTCGGCGGTGCCGACCCGCTTGGCCGGGATGAAGTCCAGCGCGCCTTCCTGGATCCGCTCGTCGAGCGAGCGGGTCATCTCGGTGTCGATGTAGCCCGGCGCCACCACATTCGCGGTGACGCCGGCCTTGGACAGCTCACGGGAGATCGAGCGGGCCATGCCGATCAGGCCGGCCTTCGCGGCGGCGTAGTTGGCCTGGTTGCCGATGCCCCAGCTGCCCGACACCGAGCCGATGAAGATGATCCGGCCGAATCGCTTGCGCTGCATGCTGCGCGAGGCGCGCTGTGCCACCCGAAACGCCCCGGTGAGGTTGGCGTTGATGACCTCTTCGAATCGCTCCTCGGTCATCCGGATCAGGAACGCATCCTTGGAGATGCCGGCGTTGGACACCACCACCTCGACCGGACCCTGGTGCTCCTCGACCTCCTTGAACGCGCGGTCGACGGCCTCGCTGTCGGTGACATCGCACACGACGCCGAACAGCCCCTCGGGCGCTCCGGACCCGCGGTGCGTGACGGCTACCTTGTGGCCGTCGGCGGCCAGCCGCTGCGCGATTGCCAGTCCGATGCCCCGGTTTCCACCGGTGACCAGGACTGATCGGGATACGAAGGGGGGTTTGCCGCCGTTGGTGGCGAGTTCAGTGGCTGCGTCAGTCACCCGGTCAACTTATCGCCTCGGTGCGGTTGGGCTGAAATCTCCCCCGCTTTGCGCCGCCCGGCCCGGCGCCTTTCCGGCCGCCTAGCCCGGCCGCCTGGCCCGGCCGCCTTTTCCCGCGAGCGTAAGCACACTGCGAAAAACCACGCCTCATTTCGCAGTGTGCTTACGCTCGCGGTCGGGACGCACCGCGGCTGGCCCGCGCTTCCCCGATGCGGCGGATGATGTCGTCGGGATGGTCCTCGGCGACGACCCTGACCACTAGCCACCCGTAGCGCCGCTCGACCAGCTCTATTCGGCGAATGTCCTTCACATACTGGCGCCGATTGGACCGATGCTGATCGCCGTCGTACTCGGCGGCAACCTTGACGTCCTCCCAGCCCATGTCCAAATACGCCTCCGCCCAACCCCATTCATTGCGGACCGCGATCTGCGTCTGCGGTGGCGGGAACCCGGCTTTGGTCAGCAGCAATCGCAACCAGGTTTCCTTCGGCGATTGCGAGCCGCCATCGACGAGCGCGAGGGCTACGCGTGCGGCCTTGAGGCCACGGCGGCCCCGATAGCGATCGAGCAGTACGTCGACGTCGGGCATCTTCAGTTCGGTCGCCTGCGCGAGCGCGTCGACCGCGGTGACCGCCGGTCCCAGCGGTAGTCGACGTGCCAAGTCCAGCGCGGTTCGGGCCGGGGTGGTGACGCGCATACCGTCGACGGTGCCGATCTCGTCTTCGTCGATCCGCTCCTCCCAGGTCCGCACCCCAGCGACGGCGAAGCGGTTCACATCGATGATGGCGGCGGGGAGCGCGGGATCGATCCACTTGGCGCCGTGTAGCGCCGAGGCGGAATAGCCGGCGAGCACGCCCCGCCCTCGCGAACGCAGCCAGCACGCTTTGGCCCGCAAGACCGCCGTCAGCTCGGCGTCTCGGCGCACATACACGTCCTTGTGCAGCGCGACGTACCGACTGCGTAGTTCGTAAGGGGTCAGCTCGCCGGCGGCCAGTGCGACGCTGCCCCGGAATGGGTCCATCATGACGGGAAGTGTGCGCGCGTACCCCGACAGTGCGTCGCGAGCGTAAGCAGGCTGCGAGAAACAGCGCCGAATTTCGCAGTGCGCTTACGCTCGCGGCCCGAGGGGGGCGGGAGGGCAAGCGCAC
>NZ_LZSC01000068.1 GCF_001665235.1 Mycobacterium sp. 1100029.7 | reverse complement strand
TCCCACCACCCCACCTAGACCGCGGCCAACCCCGCACCAACACCTACCACCACCCCAACAAACTCCTGCACAACCCCAACGACGACCACGCCCCCTAACAGCTATGCGAACAGCTGCGGGTTCGCCGCGATGTACTGCTCGACGCTGACCGCCGGCCGACCGGTGATCCGCTCGACGTCGTCGGTGGAGCGGTCGTAGCGGCCCGCGCGGTGCAACTTCGCCATCGTCGCGAGGTGCTGCTGCACGTGCGTAGGCAGACCCAGCGGCTGCAGCACGTCGCTGACCCAGGTGTCCTGCGCAATGTCGGCGCCGGTGATCGGGCGGCCCAGGCCGCGGCCGTACTCGGCGGCCAGCCCGTCGACGTCCAGGCTTGCCGGGCCGGTCAATTCGTAGACGGCGCCGAGGTGATCAGCGGGGTTCAACAGCACCGCAGAAACCACCCGGGCCACGTCACTGGCGGCGATCGGCGAGGTTCGGCCGGTCCCGAACGGCAGCACCAACTCATTGCGCTCCCGCAACGCGGGGGCGGCCAGCGAAGTGAATATCGGATTGTCCAGAAACGCCGTCGGCCGGACATGCACGGCCGGCACACCCGACCAATCGATCACATGCTCGGCGAGCCAGTGCAGCCGATGCTGGCGCGACTCGTCGGTGCTCGTCAGCGTCATCTGCGACACCGTCATCTGCGACATGTTCACGATCACCTCGAGGCCACCCGATTCCCGCGCAGCCGCACACACCACGGCCGTCGCCTGCAGGTAGTCGGGCGAGACGCTCATCGAGAAGAACATCCGGTCGGCGCCGGTGATCGCGTCGACGACGTCCTGCGGCTCGGTCAGGTCGCCGACCACCACCTCGGCACCCAGCGCGCGCAGCGAATCGGCCCGTTCGTCGTCGCGGTGCACCATCGCGCGCACCTCCTCGCCGCGAGACCGCAACTCTTGGACCACAAGTCGGCTGACTCCGCCGATGCCACCGCCCGCGCCGGTGATCAAATACATGTTCAGTCCTGGTCGCGGCGGGCGGTGGCGTAGCCCAGCGCCTCGCCAATGGTGTTGTGGTGGAATTGAAAACCGGCGCGCTCCAGCGCGGACGGGATGGCCCGCTGACCGATCAACAGCCCCTCGTCGGCGAATTCGCCGAGCGCGGTCCGAACGGCGAACGCCGGCAACACCATTGGGGTCGGACGGTTAACTGCGCTGCCGAAGGCGGTGGTGAACTCCGCGTTGGTGACCGGTGCTGGCCCGGTCATGTTCACCGGGCCGGACAGTGTCGGGTGCGAGATCGCGAACAACAGGGCTCGCACTTCGTCTTCCAGGCTGATCCACGACATGTACTGACGGCCGCTGCCCAGTCGCGCGCCCAGGCCCGCCGAGAACAACGGACGCATCCGCCGCAGTGCACCGCCCGCCGCGGCCAGGACCAGACCGGTGCGGGCCAGCACCACCCGGGCGCCGCCGTATTGGGCGGGCAGCGTCGCGGCCTCCCAATCCTCACAGAGGCGCGCCAGGAAACCCGTTCCCGCCCGGGCACTTTCGTCGACCACACGGTCCTTGGTGTTGCCGTAGAACCCGACGGCGCTCGCGTTGATCAGCGTTTCGACACCGGCTTCGGCGACCGCGGTGGCCAGCACCTCGGTGGGCGCGATGCGGCTGTCGCGCAGGCTCTGCTTGAAAGCGCCCGACCATCGGCGTTGACCGACGTTGACGCCACACAGGTTGACGACCACGTCGACTTCGGCGAGGGCGTCGGGATCGAAGTCGCCGCTTTCCGGATTCCAGTGCAGCTCATCGGGATTCGCCGGTGTCCGGCGCACGATGCGCAGAACTCGGTGGTCGGCGGCGCGGAGGGCCGCAGCCAAGGCGGAACCGATCAGGCCGGAGGAACCCGCTATCGCGATGACGGGCTTGGCCAATTCGCTATGCCTCTCTAAAGCCCCAGATCGGCCTCGAACGCTCCCTCTTCAAGCCGGTGCTTGATCGTGGTGAGGAATCGTCCGGCATCGGCCCCGTCGATCAGCCGATGGTCGTAGGTCAGCGGCAGGTAGCTGATCGAGCGCACCCCGATCGACTCGTTGCCGGTGTCGTCCACCACCACCCGCGGCCGCTTGACGATCGCGCCGGTGCCCAGCATGGCGGCCTGCGGCGGAACCAGGATCGGGGTGTCGAACAACGCGCCCTGGCTGCCGATGTTGGTGATGGTGAAGGTGCCGCCGGACAACTCGTCGGGCTTGAGGTTGCCCGACCGGGCGCGCTCGGCGATGTCGGCGATCGCGCGGGCCAGCCCGGCCAGCGACAGGTCGCCGGCATTGTGGATCACGGGGGACAGCAGGCCCTGCTCGGTGTCTACGGCGAAGCCCAGATGCTCGGCGTCGTAGTAGGTGATCTCCTTGGAATCCTCGTCGTAGCTGGCGTTGACGTTGGGATGTGTCTTCAGCGCGTCGATCACGGCCTTCGCGATGAACGGCAGGTAGGTCAGGTTCACGCCCTCGCGCTCGGCGAACGCCGTCTTGGCCCGGGCCCGCAGTCCCACGATCCGGGTCATGTCGACCTCGTGGGTCTGGGTCAGCTGCGCGGTGGCCTGCAGCGACTCGCGAGTCTTCTTCGCGGTGATCTGACGGATCCGGCTGGCCTTCTGCGTGGTACCGCGCAGGTGGGCCAGCGCGGGCGACGGAGCCGGCGCCGCCGCGGGAGCTTTGGCCGCCGGTGCGGCGGGAGCCGCCGGGGTCGGCGCTGCCGGCTCGGCCGGCTTGGCGGCGTCCTGCTTCTGCTGCGCGGCGGCCAGCACGTCCTGCTTGCGGATGCGGCCCCCGACGCCGGTGCCCTGCACCTGAGCCAGGTCGATGTTGTTCTCGGCGGCCAGTTTGCGCACCAGCGGCGTCACATACGGCGTGCCGTCCGAATCCGAGCCCTGGGCCGGTGCGGCGGGCTGGGCCGCGGCGGGGGCCGGCTTGGGTTCCGGTGTCGGCTCCGGGGCGGCTTGGGGCGCCGGCTGCGGCGGCGCCTCGGTCTTCGGCGCGGGCGTCGGCTCCGGCTTAGGGGCGGGCGCCGGCGTGGGCTCCGGTTGGGGGGCCGGCGTGGGCGCCGGTTTCGGGGCCGGCGCGGACGGAGCGGAGGCAGCCGCGCCGCTGCCGATGCGGGCCAGCTCGCCGCCGACGGCGACGGTGTCGTCCTCTTCGGCGGTAATGCTGACCAGCACCCCGGCCACCGGTGACGGAATCTCGGTGTCCACCTTGTCGGTGGAAACTTCCACCAGCGCCTCGTCGACCTGAACCGAGTCGCCGACCTTCTTGAGCCACCGCGTCACCGTGCCCTCGGTGACCGACTCGCCGAGTTCGGGCATCAGCACCGGCGTCGCGCTGCCATCACCGGAATCCTGCGGCGCGGCCTGCGCCGCGGGCTCGGGCTGACGCTCGGGTTCCGGTTGCGCCGCGGGCTTCGGCTCCGGCTCAGGCGGTGGGGCGGCGTCGGCCGCCAGCTCGCTCGGCGCCTGGGCGGGTGCTTCTGTCGAACCGCCTTCGGCGGCGTCGCCGATCACGGCCAGTTCGCCGCCGACCTCGACGGTGTCGTCCTCCTGGGCGACGATCTTGGTCAGCACACCCGCGGCAGGCGACGGAATCTCGGTGTCCACCTTGTCGGTCGACACCTCGACGAGCGGCTCGTCGACTTCGACCGTGTCACCTTCCTGCTTGAGCCAGCGGGTCACCGTCCCCTCGGTGACGCTTTCACCGAGTGCCGGCATCTGGACGGAGAAGGCCATCTCGAGTGACTCCTCGATTGCTCGTGGGTCTGCAGGTCGACATCTGACTACCACACCGCGGTGTACTGGAAGTTGACGTCAAAACTATCCTGTCATTGCCGCCGCGTCGGCACGCATCCAGGGCTGACCCCACTTGTTACGGTGGCCCCTTGCGGTCAACGTCAGACCGCGGGGGGAGGCAGAGTTCAATGCCGGCAACACAGCCACTGCAGCAGTTCGTCGACAGCGCGGACGGCGTCCGCATCGCGGTCTACGAAGAAGGCAACCCCGAAGGCCCCACGGTTGTGCTGGTGCACGGCTTTCCCGACTCGCACATGCTGTGGGACGGCGTCGTGCCGTTGCTGGCCGAGCGGTTCCGGGTGATCCGCTACGACAATCGCGGCGTCGGCCTGTCGGCGGCACCCAAACCGGTCTCGGCCTACACGATGGCGCGCTTCGCCGACGACTTCGCCACGGTGACAAGCGAACTCAGTCGCGGACAGCCGGTGCATGTGCTGGCCCACGACTGGGGTTCGGTGGGTATCTGGGAATACCTGAAACGTCCCGGCGCCAGCGACCGCGTCGCCACCTTCACGTCGGTGTCCGGGCCCAGCCAGGAGCAATTGGTCGACTACATCTTCGGCGGTCTGCGCCAGCCGTGGCGCCCGCGCCGGTTCGCCCGCTCGCTCAGCCAGGCGTTGCGCCTGACCTACATGGTGTTCTTCTCGATTCCGCTGCTGGCACCGCTGCTGCTACGAGCGGCGTTCTCGGTGCGGGCGGTGCGCCGCAGCATCGTCGATAACATTCCCGATGAGCAGATCCACCACTCCGCCACCTTCGCCGCGGACGCGGCGCGATCGGTTAAAACCTATCCCGCCAACTACTTTCGATCGTTCACCAGTCGCGGGCAGCCCATCGCCGTGATCGATGTGCCGGTGCAGCTGATCGTCAACACCCGCGACAAATACGTCCGGCCCTACGGCTACGACGTGACCTCGCGATGGGTGCCGCGGCTGTGGCGGCGCGACATCCGGGCCGGCCACTTCTCGCCGATGTCGCACCCGCAGGTGATGGCGGCCGCGGTGCACGACTTCGCCGACCTGACCGACGGCAAACCGCCCGGCCGCGCGCTGCTGCGCGCCGAGGTGGGCCGGGCCCGCGGGTCCTTCGGCGACACCCTGGTGTCGGTCACCGGCGCCGGCAGCGGAATCGGCCGTGAGACCGCATTCGCGTTTGCCCGGGAAGGCGCCGAGCTGGTGGTCAGCGACATCGACGAAGCCGCCGCAAAGCAGACCGCGGCCGAAATCACCGCGCGGGGCGGCGTCGCGCACGCCTACGTGCTCGACGTGTCCGACACCGCCGCCGTCGAGGCCTTCGCCGAGCGGGTCAGCGCGAAGCACGGCGTACCGGACATCGTGGTCAACAATGCGGGTATCGGCCAGGCCGGCCAGTTCTTCGACACCCCCGCCGAACAGTTCGACCGGGTGCTGGACGTCAACCTCGGCGGTGTGGTCAACGGTTGCCGGGCGTTCGGACGGCGCCTGGTGCAGCGCGGCACCGGCGGGCACATCGTCAACGTCTCCTCGATGGCCGCCTTTGCCCCGTTGCAATCGCTGAACGCGTACTGCACGTCCAAGGCGGCGACGTACATGTTCTCCGACTGCCTGCGTGCCGAACTCGACGCCGCCGACGTGGGCCTGACCACGATCTGCCCCGGGCTGATCGACACGAACATCATCAACACCACCCGGTTCGACGCGCCGGAGGGCAAGCAGCGCGCCGATGTCGCCGGCCGCCGCGGGCAGCTGAGCAAGATGTTCGCACTGCGCCGCTACGGACCCGACAAAGTCGCCGACGCGATCTTGGCGTCGGTGCAGAAGAACAAGCCGATCCGCCCGGTGGCGCCGGAAGCGTATGCGCTGTACGGAGTTTCGCGGCTACTGCCCCAGGCGCTGCGCAGCACCGCGCGGTTTCGGGTGATTTAGACCGCGGGTGCTCGGCCGCGCTGCACCAACAGCGCACCGGCGATGCCGACCAGCCCGACGAGAGTCAACGGGATGGTCCACGCGCGCCGACTGCCCAGTGACGATTCGCATTTCGCCACATAGTCGGTGTGCGGGACGAGCTGGTTGACGATCGGGATGTTCGCCACGCTCTTGTCGTTGGCGTTGCGCGCCGCGGTCAGGTCCGAAACGGCCCCGTTGCCGCAGCCAAGGGAATTGCCGTTGCCGTCCGACACCGACACGGGCACCAACAGCCCGATCACGCCGGCTAGTAACAGCACGGCGGCCAGGCCGAGGATCAACCGTCGCACCGTCATAATTCGCCTCCTATTTCAGTACCGATCGGTGGGGAGGTTAGCCACGCACACACCTGGCTAAACGGTGGCCGGCCAGGTTGGTCCGCGGTTACCGGGGTACCCGCTGCCAGGACGCCCACGCGAAAGGACTTTCAGATGACTTCCAAGGAAGAGATGGCCACCAGCCGGGAAGTGCGTGCCTCGCGCCAGCAGATTTGGGATGCAATGGCCAACGGCTGGACCTACACGCAATGGGTGGTCGGTAACAGCCGGACCCGCGCGGTCGATTCGAACTGGCCGGAGCCCGGCTCGTCGATCCGGCATTCGGTGGGGGTGTGGCCGCTGGTGATCAACGACAGAACCGTGGTCGAAAGCTGCACTCCGGGTAAAGAACTCATCCTGCGCGCGCACGTCGGAATCTTCGGGGCAGCCCGGATCACTATGCGGCTCAGCGACATCGAGGGTGGTGGCTGCCGCATCGACATGATCGAGGTGCCGGCCGAGGGGCCGATAAAGATCCTTCCCGACCGGCTGGTGCTGGCCGCCGTCTACCCGCGCAACCGGGAATGTCTGTTGCGGCTGACGGCACTGGCCGAACGCCTCGAGCCCAGCCAGGTCAAGTAGCCCGTGGCCGCGGAAACCGTGGACGCGGTCGTCATCGGGGCCGGACACCACGGCCTGGTCGCCGCGTCGATGCTGGCCGACGCGGGGTGGGATGTGCTGGTGCTCGAGGCCCAACCCGAACCAGGCGGTGCGGTGCGCAGCGCGGAGCTGACGCCGGGCTACATCACCGACCTGTTCAGCTCTTACTACCCGATGACCGTCGCGTCGCCGGCGATGGCGGCGCTGCAGTTGCAGGACCACGGCTTGCGGTGGTCGCATGCGCCGACGGTGGTCGGGCATCCGCGCCACGGCGCCGACGACGACCCGCCCATCGTCTACCACGACGCCGAGCAGACCGCGGCGGAGTTCGAGCGCCGCACACCCGGGGACGGCGAGAACTGGCTGCGTCTGGTCGAGTTGTGGGAAAACGTGAAAAAGCCACTGCTGGAAGCGATCCTGTCGCCGTTCCCGCCGATGCGCCCGCTACTGACGCTGTTGCGCAAGCTGGGGACCTCGGATGCGCTTCGGCTGGCGAACCTCCTGGTGCAACCCGCCAACGAGATGGCCGACCAGCTCTTCGACGGCGATGCCCCACGAGTAATGTTGCTGGGCAACGCATTACATGCCGACATCCCACTGGATGCCCCGGGGAGCGGCGTGATGGGCCTGTTGATGACGATGCTGGCTCAGGACTGCGGCTGGCCCGTTCCGGTCGGCGGATCGGGTCAACTGACGACTGCGCTGGTCAACCGGGCCCGCTCGGCGGGTGCGCGGATCGAGTGCAACCAGAATGTCGCCCAGATTCAGGTGCACGGCGGGCGGGCGGTCGGTGTCAGCACCGAGAGCGGGCGCACGGTCCGCGCCCGTCGCGCCGTGGTCGCCGACGTCACCGCCCCGCAGCTGTTCACCCAGATGCTGCCCGCGGACGCGGTCCCGGCCGGACTGCTGCGCGATCTCGAACACTTCGTCTGGGATCCGCCGGTGGTGAAGGTCAACTATGCGCTGGATCGCCCGATTCCCTGGCACGCCAAGAACTTGCGCGACGCGGGCACCGTGCATTTGGGGGCAGACGCCCACGGTTTGATCCGCTGGATGGCCGACGTGAACACCCGCACCGTCCCGCAGCATCCGTTCATGCTGCTGGGTCAGACCACGACGGCGGACCCGACGCGATCACCGACCGGCACCGAAAGTGTCTGGGCCTACACGCATTTGCCGCGCGGCGTGCACGACGACGAGTCCGCGGAGCAGCTGGCCGAGTCGATGGACCGCGTCATCGAAGAACACGCTCCCGGATTCGGCTCGCACGTCGTCGGACGCCACCTGCAACGCCCCTCGGATCTGGAAGCCCACGACGCCAACCTGCACCACGGCGCCGTCAACGGCGGCACCTCGCAGCTGCAACAGATGCTGATCTTTCGCCCGGCACCTGGCATGGGACGCGCCGAAACACCCGTCGAGCGCCTGTATTTGGGCAGCGCGTCGGCGACACCGGGGGGCTCGGTGCACGGTGCCTGCGGGCGCAATGCGGCCAACGCCGCGTTGGCCGCAGACGGTGTCACCGGCTGGCCGCGCCGCAATGTGCGCCGTGCGGTGTTCTCGCTGATGACCGGGCGTCGCTGAGCTCAGCCGCTAGCTAGCCGTTTTCGGCGATGTCTTCCAGCACCGCGAACATGGTGCGCGTCGGGACACCGGTGGCGCCCTTCGGCGAGTATCCCCACGGGCTGCTGGTATTGAAGGCCGGCCCCGCGACGTCCAGGTGCGCCCAGCTCACGCCGTCGGCGACGAACTCACGCAGAAACACTCCGGCCACCAGCATGCCGGCGAAGCGCTGACCGCTGATGTTGGACAGATCGGCGACGGTGGACTTCAGGTCGTCCTTGAGGTCGTCGGGCAGCGGCATAGGCCAGCCGTTTTCGCCCACCTGCTGCGAGATGCCGGCGACGCGGTCCCGGAACTCGTCGCTGCCCATCACCCCGGGGATGCGGGCGCCCAGCGCGACCGTCTGCGCGCCGGTGAGCGTGGACGTCTCGATCAGATAGTCCGGGTTGTCCTCGCAGGCGCGCACGATGGCGTCGGCCAGGATCAGTCGGCCCTCGGCGTCGGTGTTCTGCACCTCCACGGTGATTCCGCCGTACTGCGTCAGCACATCGCCGGGCCGCTGCGCTGTCGAGGACGGCATGTTCTCGGCCATCGGCACGGTGGCGATCACGTCGATCGGCAGGCCCAGCTGCGCGGCCAGCGTCACGGTCGCAATCACCGCGGCCGCACCGCCCATGTCCGAGGTCATGTGGTGCATGCCCGCCGCCGGCTTGATCGAGATGCCGCCGGTGTCGAACGTGACGCCCTTACCGACCAGGGCCACTTTCTTTGCGGCCTTGCCCTTTTTGCCTTTGGCGAGCTTCGATCCGCGGTGGGTCAGCCGCACCAGGCGCGGTGGCCGCGACGAGCCCTGCCCGACGCCGATGATCCCGCCGTAGCCGCCCTTCTGCAGCGCCTTGTCGTCCAGCACCTCTACCTCGAGGCCGACGGACTCGCCCAAAGACCTTGCGCGCTTAGCGAATTCGGCGGGAAAGAGGTGGCTGGGCGGGGTGTTGACGAAGTCGCGGGCGGTGGCGACGGCGGCGGCGACGGCCGCACCGTGCGCGGCGTCGGCCTTGGCGTCCTTGGCGGTCGCCAGCACGGTGATCTTGCGCAGCCCGTTGTCTTTCGGCGCGGTCTTGCCGCTGCGGAACGCGGTGAACCGGTAACTGCCCAGGATCAGCCCCTCGACCGCGGCGGAGCCGACGCCGTCGCCGGGCAACTCGGCCAGCGTGGTGATCACCGATTCGGCTTTGCCGAGCGAGCGCGCGGCCACCCCGGCGGCCCGGCGGATCGTATCCGAAGGCCACTGCGGCTGCGGCTTGCCCAGGCCGACGGCGAGCACGCTGGACACCGGCAACGACGGGACCACCAGCCGGTGCACCTGCTCGGCGCCGCCGGTCGCTTCCAGCGCGCGCAGGCCGGCCTCGATCTCGGCGACGGCCTCGGTGGACAGGAATGGTTCGGCGGCGGCGACGGTCGCACCGGGACGGTCTTCGTCACCGGTGGACACGACGGGCACGAGCAACACCGTGGAATCCGCACGGCGTTTGGGCAACGACGTGGCGACGGTGACGGAGGGGGCCTGGTATCCGGGTTCGGTGCTCACGTGAACACCCTAGTCATCGCAAGCCCGACTAGCTCGGCAGCGTCCCGGCGTGCAGATCGAAAGCCAGTACCGGGTCGTCAAAACCCTTGAGCGTCAACGGTTCTTGTGTCACGGCGGGCCAGTCGGGCAATTTCTCACGCAGTGTTGACGCGGCGAGTATCTGTCCCGGTGACGCGGCCGCCACCAGGCGCGCGGCCAGGTTGACCGGGGTGCCGAAGTAGTCGCCGTTGATCGCCAGCACCGTGCCGTAGCCGAGACCGGCGCGGACCTGCAGGCCGGCCTCGCGGGCCCCGGGATGGTTGACGAGGTGGGCCGCTGCCTTGGCAAGCCGCTCGGGCGACCCGCTCACCCACATCACCTCGTCGCCGATGAACTTCACCACTCGGCCGCCGTCAGCATGCACCACGTCGGCGACCGTACCGGCGAACTCGTTGAGCAAGTCCGACAATTCCGCGGGTGTCAGCGTCTGGGTCAACGCGGTGAAGCTGGACAGATCCGCAAAGCCGACTCCGCACGTCACGTTCGCCGAGGAGTCTTGAATGACACCCTCGAAGTAGGTTCGCGCGCTGATCAGGTGGTGGCGGTGCACGACGTCGATCAGCGCGCCGAGTCGGCGGACGAATTCGGTTGCCGTGCGGTACGCCTGCGCGGTGGCGAGCTCGTCGTTGGTGTGATTGATCAGGATGTCTGGCATCCCGCCGCGGATCATCGTCGCCTCGGCCTCCGCAAGCCGGGCCATGGTGGCGCCGAGTACTCGCAGCAGGCCGGACGCGCCGTCCTCGCCCACCACCGCTTTGATAGCGACCCATCCCGCCAGCGCGTCGACGTCGGCCTGGCTCAGCGTGGGCACGTCGGGCCCGGCGGCGGTCAGGCCGAGCAAAGCCCAGGCGCGTGCGACGCCCTCGGACGGCAACCCAAGTGCGGCCGCCGCGCTCCGCAAGGTGTAGGTCGGGGGTCCCGGCCACAACACGACATCGCCGGCCAACCCGAACAGCCGGCCGCGCCGTTCGGCGTCAGCCATCTCGTCGATCGTGAAGCCGAACTCGCCCAGATATTTGATCAGGTCGGCCCGCTCGCGCGCGTTGGCTACCCCGGCGGCCTCCAGCGCCTCGAATTCCAGGGAATCGGACACCCACCCAAGTGTGCCAGGCAGGGGTGACGATTAGGGTGGGCTGTCGTGAGCGATGCGACGGAGCCATCCCCCGCAAGCGGGCGGGACCCCCACAAGGGACCGCTGGAAGATCGTCATCGCGCGTTGGGCGCTTCGTTCGCCGAATTCGGCGGCTGGCTGATGCCGGTGTCCTACGCGGGCACCGTCAGCGAACACAATGCGACGCGAAATGTAGTGGGGCTGTTCGACGTCAGCCACCTGGGCAAGGCGCTGATCCGCGGGCCGGGCGCCGCGCAGTTCGTCAACTCGGCGCTGACCAACGACCTGGGCCGGATCACGCCGGGCAAGGCGCAATATACGTTGTGCTGCACCGAATCCGGGGGCGTCATCGACGACCTGATCGCCTACTACGTCGCCGACGACGAGATCTTTCTGGTGCCCAACGCCGCCAACACCGCGGCGGTGGTCGAGGCGCTGCAGGCCTCCCTGTCCCACAATGGGCCAGCCGGTTTGACGATCACCGACGAGCACCGCTCATACGCCGTGCTGGCCGTGCAGGGGCCGAAGTCTGCGGAGGTGCTCGGCGAGCTGGGGCTGCCGACCGACATGGATTACATGGCTTACGCCGATGCCTCGTTCTCGGGTGTGCCGGTGCGGGTCTGCCGGACCGGGTACACCGGCGAGCACGGCTACGAGCTGCTGCCGCCCTGGGACTCCGCCGGCGTGGTGTTCGACGCGCTGGTGACGGCGGTCTCGAACGCCGGCGGCGAGCCGGCCGGACTGGGCGCCCGGGACACGCTGCGCACCGAGATGGGCTATCCGCTGCACGGACACGAGCTGTCGCTGGATATCTCGCCGTTGCAGGCCCGCTGCGGTTGGGCGATCGGCTGGAAAAAAGACGCGTTCTTCGGCCGCGACGCGCTGCTGGCCGAGAAGTCGGCCGGGCCACGCCGGCTGCTACGGGGTCTGCGGATGGTCGGCCGTGGTGTGCTGCGGCCCGGGCTGACGGTGCTGGCCGGCGACACACCGGTCGGCGTGACCACGTCCGGAACCTTCTCGCCGACGCTGCAGGCCGGCATTGCGCTCGCGCTGATCGACACCGACGCCGGCATCGACGACGGCCAGCAAATCACCGTCGACGTGCGCGGCCGGGCCGCCGAGTGCATAGTGGTGCGGCCGCCGTTCGTCGACCTGAAAACGCGCTAGCCGCGGCCGATTCACGCCGCAAAAACCTTTTGGTACGCGCATATACAATCAGCGCATGACGAGCGGCCTACTCGAGTTCACCGTTCAACGCGCGTCTAATCCCGCGACTGACGCTGAGCGTGAATCCATCCTGGCCGACCCCGGTTTCGGCAAATTCTTTACCGACCACATGGTCTCGGTCGACTACGACGAGGGCCAGGGCTGGCACAACGCGCGGGTCGTCCCGTACGGCCCGATTCAGCTGGACCCCTCGGCGATCGTGCTGCACTACGCCCAGGAAGTCTTCGAGGGGCTGAAGGCCTACCGCTGGTCCGACGGCTCGGTGGTGTCGTTCCGCCCCGACGCCAACGCCGCGCGGATGCGCTCGTCGGCGCGGCGACTGGCGATCCCCGAACTGCCCGCCGACATTTTCCTGGAATCGTTGCGCCAGCTGATCGCCGTCGACAACGCCTGGGTGCCCCGCGCGGGCGGCGAAGAGTCGTTGTATCTGCGGCCGTTCATCATCGCCACCGAGCCGGGCCTGGGGGTACGGCCGGCCAAGCATTACCGGTACCTGCTGATCGGCTCCCCGGCCGGGGCGTACTTCAAAAACGGTATCAATCCCGTCGACGTCTACGTGTCAACGGATTACGTGCGAGCCTGCCCCGGCGGCACCGGCGCCGCCAAGTTCGGCGGTAACTACGCCGCGTCGCTGCTGGCGCAGGCCGAAGCCGCCGAAAACGGTTGCGACCAAGTGGTTTGGCTCGACGCCGTCGAGCGCCGCTACGTCGAAGAGATGGGCGGCATGAACCTGTTCTTCGTGCTCGGTAGCGGCGGCACGTCGCGGCTGGTCACACCGGAACTCTCCGGTTCGCTACTGCCCGGCATCACGCGGGATTCGTTGCTGCAGTTGGCCAATGACGCCGGCTTCTCCGTCGAAGAGCGCAAGGTCGACATCACCGAGTGGCAGAAGAAGTCCGCCTCGGGGGAGATCACCGAGGTATTCGCTTGCGGCACAGCGGCCGTCATCACGCCCGTCGGGCGGGTGAAGTACGCCGACACCGAGTTCACCATCGCCGACGGCCAGCCCGGCGCGGTGACGATGGCCTTGCGCGACACCCTGACCCGCATCCAGCGCGGCACCTTCGCCGACACCCACGGCTGGATGACCCGGCTGGGCTAACAGCGGACCAATGCCGCCAGCAGCACCGCGCTGACCGTCGTCGTCAGCTCGATCGCGGCGCCCAGCACGTCCCCGCTGATACCGCCGAAGCGGCGCACGCAGTGCGCGACCAACACCGCGCCGCAGCACAGCGCCACCAGCACCGCGGTCGGACCCAGCCAGGGCCGTGATCCCGCCACCAGCGAAAACCCAAGCAGCACAACGGTCCACGCCATAACCACGCCGACGGGTTGAGTGCCGGCGACGCCCGCGCCCAGCGCGCTGCCATCCGATGCCGGCACCGAACGGCGGCACGCCGCGACGGCGCTCACCCGCCCGGCCGCGACCGCCACGACGATCGCGGCGAGCCCGTGTCGCCCGGTCGCGGCGAGTGCGGAAAACGCCAATCCCTGCAACGCGATCGACAGCACGACGGCCGCGACGCCGAACGGCCCCGTCGATCCGTCGCGCATCACCGCCAGCGCGCGCTGCGGCGGCCCGTAGCAGCCCAGGCCGTCAGCGGTGTCGGCGACGCCGTCGACGTGCAGCCCCCGGGTGGCCAGCACAAGTGCCGTCACCGCAAGCAATCCCGGCAGTGGGCTGGTTGCGCCGAAGGCCAGCGCGGCGCCCCAGGTGACCGCCGCGGCCAGCGCGCCCAGGCTCGCGCCGACCACCGGCAGCGCGGTCATGGCGCCGCGCCCGATGGCCGCGCTGCGCGTCGCCGGGACCGGCAACACCGTTCCGAAGGCGAAAGCCGTTGCCAGCGAACGAATCACGCCGGTGGGTCGGCGTCGGTGGACACTGCGGCCTCGGTGAACGTCGCCATCGACGACAGGGTTGCCACCGCCGCGCGCAGCACCGGCAGCGCCAGCGTCGCGCCGCTGCCTTCACCCAGCCGCATGCCCAGGTCCAGAATCGGGTCCAGCGCCAGCGCGGTCAGCGCCAGGGTGTGACCGGGTTCGGTGGATCGATGGCCGGCCCGCCACCACTGCCGCGCACCCGGTGCCAGCCGCTCGGCGACCAACGCGGCGGCCGTCACCGCCATGCCGTCGAGCAGCAGCGGGGTGCGCCGCACCGCGGCCTGCGCGCAGAAACCGGCGATCGCGGCCAGATCGGCGCCACCGCAACTGCGCAACAGCGCGACCGGGTCGGGCAGCACCGGTTTGCTGCGGTACAGGGCATCGCGGATCGCGGCGGTCTTGCGGGCCCAGCCGGCATCGTCGATCCCGGACCCGAACCCGACGACCGCGACCGGCTCGGTGTTGGTCAGGGCCGCCACCAGCACCGCCGCCGCGGTGGTGTTGCCGATGCCCATATCGCCGGCGATCAGCAGATCGGCACCCGCGTCGACCTCTTCGTCGGCGATGCGCTGGCCCGCCGCGATCGCGCGGGCGGTCTGTTCGTCGGTCAGCGCGTCCTGCACGGCGATGTCGCCGCTGCCGCGGCGCACCTTGTGGGCGCCGATCTGCTCGGTGTGCGGGTCGGCGTCCACCGCCAGGTCGGCGATGCGCAGCGTCGCGTCGGCGATCGCGGCCAGGACGTTGATCGCGGCCCCACCGGCGTCGATGTTGGCGACCATCTGCGCGGTCACCTCCGGCGGATACGCCGACACCCCGGAGCGGGCGACGCCATGGTCGCCGGCGAACACCACCACCCGGGCGCGCTCGAATTGCCGCGGCGGGCACTGGCCCTGACATGACGCGACCCACACGGACAGCTCCTCGAGCCGGCCCAGCGCGCCGCGCGGCTTGGTCAGGGTGTCCTGGCGGGCGGCCGCGGCCGCCGCGGCGGCGGCGTCGGGCGGGGTGACCGGAGCGAACTCCATCAGAGTCCCGACTGTTTGATCGTCACCGGCTGGCCGGCAACCACCAGCACCACCCGCTCGCACAACCCCGCCATCCGCCGATTGAGCAGGCCAAGTTCGTCGGCGAACCGGCGGCCCGACGCGGTCGCGGGGACCACGGTCAGACCGACCTCCGGGCTGACGAGCACCAGCGTGGACGCGAACGCACCGACCGCGTCCAGGATCTGCTGAACGGGAGCGGCCACCGATCCGTCTTCCCAGGCGTGATGCTGATCCAGCGTGCCGGTGAGCCAGGTGCCGAGGTCGTCGACGAGGGCCGGGGTTTCCGGCGACCGGCCCAATTCGATTGCGACGTCCTGGGTTTCGATCGTGGTCCAATGTGCGGGCCGGCGGTCGCGATGCTGGGCCACCCGCTGTACCCAGGCGGGGTCGTCGGGTGTTGCGGGGCCGGGGGCCAGGTATCGGACCGGTTGACCGGGCGGCAGTGCGGCGGCGATGGCGTCCTCGGCCCACTCGGACTTGCCCGACCTGATCCCACCGAGCACCAGGGTGCGCACCGGGGTCAGGAAGCTTTCCGGCAACGGCTAGGCGACACTGCTGCCGCGCTCGACCTGGGGCCGGGGCGCCCGCATCCGGCGCATCTGCGACGCCCGTCCGGCCGCGTAAAGCCCCAGCTTCCAACGGCTTTCGGTGTTGCTTGGGAATTTCGCGTCGACCAGCCGGCTGACCTTGCGGCCCAGGATCACGCTGTCGATGCCCATCACGGCCGTGATCACCAGCATCGCAGGCGAGATGTAGAGCTGTAGTTGCGGAACGGCGAACATGACGAACAGCAGCCCCAGCGTCGACGGCATGAACAGGCCGAGCAGGTTGCGGCGGGCGTCCACCACGTCGCGCACGTACCGGCGGATCGGTCCCTGGTCGCGCGGCAGCAGGTACGCCTCCTCGCCGGCCATCATGCGTTCCCGGCGATCCGTCATCCGGGCACGGCTGGCGGTGCGCTCGGATTTGCGCTCGTCGCGGCTGAGTTTGGGGCCGGCGAGCGATTTGCGGCGGGCTCGCGCTTCGGCGGCGGTCTTGGGCGCCGGCGCGACCGGGCCCTTCTTCGCGTTGCGCCGGGCCTCGTCGCGCTTGGGCGTGGGCCGGCCTTTGGGGTCGGTCCGGCGCGCGCCACGGGACGCCGCATCCGGGACGGCGTCGACGGCCACCGGTGCCACCAGATCCTCGTCTTGGCCCTCTGCCTGGGTTTTCTTACGGCCCAACAACTTCACAACGGTCAGGTTACTGCGCGGCCGGGCGGTTTCAATGAATGGGCCCTCAGGCATCGCGATAGCTCTGCGCTCGCGCGATACTTGGACCTACCCTTAACGGTGATGGACGGCTACGGGTGATGGACGACGGCTCGATGGCCTCGGACGAAGGTGCCGTTGGCGTTTCTCCGGGTCGTTTGCAGTTGCCGGCCATGCGCGTCCTGGTGGCCCCGGATTGCTACGGCGACAGTCTCTCGGCGGTGCAAGCCGCCGCCGCCATCGCCACCGGCTGGACCCGGTCCCGTCCGGGGGACCAATTCATCGTGGCCCCACAATCCGACGGCGGCCCGGGGTTTCTCGACGTGCTGCTCACCCGGTTGGGCGACAAGCGGCATGTCCGGGTGGCTGGGCCGCTGGACGAACCCGTGGACGCCGAATGGGTGTGGGACCCGGACACCTCGACCGCCTACCTCGAATGTGCGCAAGCCTGCGGCCTGGCGCGCCTCGGCCGGCCGCCCGATCCTGAGACCGCGCTGGCCGCGCACAGCAGGGGAGTCGGACAGCTGATCGCCGAGGCGCTGCGCGCCGGGCCGAAACACATCGTGGTCGGGCTGGGTGGCAGCGCCTGCACCGACGGCGGTCAGGGCATGATCGCCGAACTCGGCGGCCTGGAAGTCGCGCGCCGGCAGCTGGCCGATGTGGAGCTGATCGCGGCCTCGGACACCGAATATCCGCTGGTGGGGCCGTGGGGCGCGGCCAGGGTGTTCGGGCCGCAGAAGGGCGCGGACACCGTCACCGTCGCGGCGCTGGAGGTTCGGCTGGAGGCGTGGGCGCTGCAACTGGAAGCCGTCGCCGGACGCGACGTCAGCTCCGAGCCGGGGGCCGCGGCGGCCGGGGGTATCGGCGCCGGGCTGCTGGCGCTCGGCGGCCGCTGCGAATCCGGTGCGGCGATCATCGCCGATTACACCCACCTGGACGACGCCCTGCAGATCGCCGATTTCATCATCACGGGGGAAGGCAAATTCGACGAACAGTCGCTGCACGGCAAAGTCGTCGGCTGTATTGCCGCCGCGGCCAACCCGCTGGGGATTCCGGTGATCGTGATGGCCGGGCAGGTCGGATTGGACAAGACCTCGGTGCGTACGGCGGGCATCATGTCGGCGCTATCCATGGCCGACTACGCGGGCTCGGTGGGATTGGCGCTGGCCGACGCGGCAAACCAGCTGATGGGATTAGCGTCACAGGTGGCGGCGCGACTCGGGAATAGCGGTCCTGCGAGGTACCGTTGAGGCAGTGGGTTTTACCCGAGAGGCTCGGGTGCCCAGGCACCTACCCAACAACAGGCATGTAGGAGAAGTAATGACGGTGCAAAACGAGTCGGCCGCTGGGTCGGTTACTCAGACCCACGGCGTGATCTTGACCGAGGCCGCCGCCACCAAGGCGAAGTCGCTGCTGGACCAGGAAGGTCGCGACGACCTGGCGCTGCGTATCGCCGTTCAGCCGGGCGGCTGCGCCGGCCTGCGTTACAACCTGTTCTTCGACGACCGGGCGCTCGACGGCGACCTGACCGCGGACTTCGGTGGCGTGACGCTCACGGTGGACCGGATGAGCGCGCCGTATGTGGAGGGCGCCTCGATCGACTTCGTCGACACCATCGAGAAGCAGGGCTTCACGATCGACAACCCGAACGCCACCGGCTCCTGCGCCTGCGGCGACTCGTTCAACTGACGCTGCGCCGGCTGGGGGCTAGTACGAGCCCCCGGTGCGCAGCACGTATGAGCACACCAAGACGTCGCCGCGCTGGAACAGCAGTTGCGCGACGCCCTGCACCTGGCCCCGCATCGGGCCGCCGACGGCAGGCGATACCTGCATCGTGAACAAAACCTGTGCCTGGTACTGCGACAAGTACACGATCTTGTCGACCGACGTCAGCTGCACCTGCGAGAACTGCTTGCGGAACGCGTCGCTGCTCAGCTTGGCCAACGCCTGATCGGAGCGCCGGTCCCGCACGCCGTCGTACAGGCCGCACAGCGCGTTGCGGGCGATGTCGTCGGTGTTGCGGTTCTCGAGGGCGTCCAGGTAGCCCTGAATCGCCGTTTTGGCCGACGCCTCGGAGAACGCGGCGCCGGTGTTGGCCCCGTTGGTCCGCACCCCATAGACGATCGCCGCGGTCAGCGCGGCGACCAGTGCCACGGCCGCCAGCGTGCCCAGAACCACGCGGCGCGGCGACCGCCGTTTGGAGTAGCCGGGCGGCGGGTTCGGGCCGGGGTAGCCGCCGGAGGGCGGGTCTTGAGCGGACGGCGGCGCGAAGGCCGTGTCGCCCGCCGGTGGGTCGGGCGGGAAGTCGACCGCCTGTTCGCTGAAGGGCCGGGGTCCGTCGCCGCCGACGGTAGGGTTCGGCGAGTTAGGACCGCCCATGTGGTTCTCCTACGGTGGTAGACGGGACCACGAGCGGTACCGCCGCGTAACTCAGTGCCGGCGACTTGAGTGAGTTCCCTAGGGAGGCTAGCGCAAACCGTTTCGCCGACCGTGCACGCAACGGGGTCGGCGTGAGGCGTCGACGCGTGAGTAGGCTGGACGCGCTTACCAATGAAGGGTGGAGATTTCGTGACGATCGCGGTGACAGGTTCGATTGCGACCGACAACCTGATGCGGTTCCCGGGCCGGTTTTCCGAGCACCTGCTGGCCGAACATCTGCAGAAGGTCTCGCTCAGCTTCCTGGTCGACGACCTGGTGATTCATCGCGGCGGCGTGGCGGGCAACATCGCCTTCGCCATCGGCGTGCTGGGCGGTGACGTCGCGCTGGTCGGTGCGGCCGGCGACGACTTCGGCGAGTACCGCGAATGGCTGGAGCGCCACGGCGTCAACTGCGAGAACGTGCTCATCTCCAAGACCGCGCACACAGCGCGGTTCACCTGCACCACCGACGAGGACATGGCGCAGATCGCGTCGTTCTACCCGGGCGCCATGTCGGAGGCCAGCAACATCAAGCTCGCCGACGTGGTGTCCTCGGTGGGCAAGCCGGACCTGGTGATCATCGGGGCCAACGACCCCGCGGCCATGGTGGTGCACACCGAGGAGTGCCGCAAGCTCGGCCTGGCGTTCGCCGCCGACCCGTCCCAGCAGCTGCCGCGCCTGTCCGGCGACGAGATCGACAAGCTGATCGACGGCGCGGCCTACCTGTTCACCAATGACTACGAGTGGGAGCTGCTGCTCAACAAGACCGGCTGGTCCGAGGCCGACGTGTTGGCGAAGGTCGATTTGCGGGTGACAACCCTGGGTGCCAAGGGCGTCGACATCGTCGACCGCGACGGCACCACCACCCACGTCGGCGTCGTGCCCGAGAACAGCCAGACTGACCCCACCGGCGTCGGCGACGCGTTCCGGGCCGGCTTCCTGACCGGACGCAGCGCCGGGCTGAGCCTGGAGCGGTCCGCGCAGCTGGGTTCGCTGGTGGCCGTGCTGGTGCTCGAGTCGACCGGCACGCAGGAGTGGACCTGGGACCCCGAGGTCGCCAAGACCCGGCTGGCCGGCGCCTACGGTGACGAGGCGGCCGCCGAGATTGCTGCGGTGTTGAAGTAGCCCGCGACCCGGGCCGCCCCAGGCCCCCGTGGCGGCGTGGCGTGTGAAGTCCCGGCGTTGAGTGTGCGCTAACGGCGGCGACACGCCGCTGGCCGGCGCCCCGGGTTCACACACGACGCCGCGGGTTCACACTCACGCAGCTGAGCACTCGACGCCGCTGAGCACGCCTAGAGCTGCACCGGGTACACCGGCTCGCTGATCTGCGGCACCACGCTGTGCTCGACGAAGATCGCGTGCCAGAGCATGAAGATCAGCACCGTCCACAGCCGGCGGCTGTGATCGCTGACGCCGCTGCGGTGCTCGTCGAGCATCCGGCGTACCGCGGCGATGTCCACCAGATGACCGGCCTGCGAGGCGTCCACCGTCGCGTAGGCCCACTCCAGCAACTCGCCGGCTCGCAGCCAATGCCGGATCGGCACCGGGAACCCCAGCTTGGGCCGGTGCAGCACATGGGCGGGGACAATCGGTTCCAGCGCTCGCCGCAAGGCGTACTTGGTGGTGGTGCGGGTGATCTTGGCGTCGACGGGCAGCCGCGACGCGACGGCGAACACCTCGGGATCCAGAAACGGCACCCGCAGCTCCAGCGAGTTGGCCATCGTCATCTTGTCGGCCTTGACCAGAATGTCACCACGCAGCCAAGTGAACAGATCGACATGCTGCATCCGGGCCACCGGGTCCCAGCCCGCCGATTCGGCGTACACCGCGGCCGTCACGTCGGTGTGCGTCCAGTCCGCGCGGAAGCCGGGCAGCACGTCACGCAGCTGCGCATCGGAGAAGCTGCGGGCATTGCCGTAGTAGCGCTCCTGCAGCGTCTGCGAACCGCGATGCAGCAGGCTCTTGCCGCGCATTCCCTCGGGCAGCGGCTTGCTCATCTTGCCCACAGATCGCCGCAACGGCCGGGGTAGATAGTCGAATGGCTTGAGCGACAATGGTTCTCGATAAATGGTGTAGCCGCCGAACAGCTCGTCGGCGCCCTCGCCGGAGAGCACCACCTTGACGTGTTTGCGCGCCTCGCGTGCGACGAAGAACAACGGCACCAGCGCCGGGTCGGCGACCGGCTCGTCGAGATACCAGACGATCTCGGGAAGGGCGGCGACGAATTCGGCCGGGCTGACCACCTTGGCGATGTGGCGGGCGCCGATCGCCTCGGCCGAGGCCACCGCGACGTCGATCTCGGAGAACCCCTCGCGCTCGAACCCGGTGGTGAACGTGATCAGCCGCGGGTTGTGCCGGATGGCCAACGCCGCGATCGCGGTGGAGTCGATACCGCCGGACAGGAACGCCCCGACCGTGACATCGGCGCGCATGTGCTTGGCCACCGAGTCCTCGAGGACCGCGGTGATCTCGTCGTAGCGTGCCTGTTCGGTGTCGCGGGTGATCGGTACGGCGGCGAATCGCGGCCTGAAGTAGCGGCTGACCCGGGGCGGCTGTCCGGGGCGGATGCGGGCGTAGCAGCCCGATTCCAGCCGGCGCACCCCGCGGTGCAGCGTCTCGGGCTCCGGGACGTACTGCAGGACGGTGTAGTGCTGCACCGCCCGGATGTCGATCCCGGTATCGAATCCGACCAGGTCGACCAGGTCCAGCAGGCATTTCTTCTCGCTGGCCACCGCGGTGCCCCCGGTGCCGGTCGCCATGAACAGCGGCTTGATGCCGAAAGGGTCCCGGGCGCAGAACAATTCGCGGGTGTGGGTGTCCCACAGCGCGAACGCGAACATGCCGCGCAGCCGCGTCAACACGTCGGTGCCCCAGTGGTGGTAGCCCGCGACGATGGCTTCGCCGTCGCCGTCGGTGGCGAAGGCGGCGCCGTGCCGGGTGGCCAGCTCGTCGCGCAGCTCCAGGTAGTTGTAGATCTCGCCGTTGAACACCAGGACGTAGCGGTCGGGCGTCTCGGTCGGGCCCCACCGCAGCGGCTGATGCGAATGCGCCAGGTCGATGAAGGACAGCCGGTTGAAGCCGAACACGACCGCGCCGTCGTGGCCGGGGTCGAACAATCCGCCCGGTTCGTCGGGCCCGCGATGGCGCATCAGCCGCAGGGCGCCGGTGATGGCGTCATCGGCCCCGGCGCCGCCAGGTTCGGCCGCCCGGTCAGCCAGCGCGGCCGGGTCCGCTACGAACGCCAGCAGTCCACACACGGCCACCAATATGCCGTACTTCGGCGATGCTTGGGGGCGGCGCACTGCACCGGTCGCACCGGCGCGGGGGACAGGCCGGTCGGGGTTTAGTCGCCGGGCTTACCGGCGTGGTCTACGCTGCGTAGTATTCGACAGTCGAGCAGGAGGCGCCAACGTGACACCCGGCGGGCAGGTCCGTTCGCAACGTTTGTCGCAGCGCGTATTTCGACCGCTGGCACTGGCCGTGACGCTGGGCGTCCTGGCGGTCACCCTCAGCGGCTGCAGCTGGCAGACGGTATTAGGTCTGGGCTGGCCGGAGGGCATCACCCCGCAGGCCCACGTCAACCGCGAGCTTTGGATCGGTTCGGTGATCGCCGCGCTGGTCGTCGGGGTGATCGTGTGGGGGCTGATCTTCTGGTCGTCGGCGTTTCACCGCAAGAAGGCGACCGACACCGACCTGCCCCGGCAGTTCGGCTACAACATGCCGCTGGAGCTGGTGCTCACCGTCACGCCGTTCCTGATCATTTCGGTGCTGTTCTACTTCACGGTGGTGGTCCAGGAGCGGATGCTGCACCTGGACAAGAATCCTGAGGTTGTGATCGATGTCACCGCCTTCCAGTGGAACTGGAAGTTCGGCTACCAGAAGGTCAATTTCAAGGACGGCACGCTGAGCTGGGATGGCGCCGACGAGGCCCGCAAGAAGGCGATGACCTCCAAGCCCGAAGGCAAAGACGAGCACGGCGAAGAGCGTGTCGGGCCGGTGCGCGGCATCAACGTCGAGGACCGCACCTACCTGAACTTCGACAAGGTCGAGACGCTGGGCACCCCGGAAGAGATTCCGGTGTTGGTGCTGCCCGCCGGCAAGCGCATCGAATTCCAGCTGAATTCCGCCGACGTCATCCACGCATTCTGGGTGCCCGAATTCCTGTTCAAGCGCGACGTGATGGCGTGGCCGAAGCAGAACAACTCCGTCAACGTGTTCCAGGTCGAAGAGATCACCAAGACCGGCGCCTTTGTCGGTCACTGCGCGGAGATGTGCGGCACCTATCACGCGATGATGCAATTCGAGGTCCGCGTGGTCGAGCCCAACGACTTCAAGGCTTATCTGCAGCAACGGATCGACGGCAAGACGAACGCGCAAGCGTTGCAGGCGATCGCGCAGTCCCCGGTGGCGGTGACCACGCATCCGTTCGACACCCGCCGCGGCGAACAAGCCCAATCCGTAGGTTAGGACCGCAATGCATATCGAAGCGAGACTGTTCGAATTCATCGCCGCGTTCTTCGTCCTGGCCGCGGTGCTCTACGGCGTGCTGACCGCGTTGTTCGCCACCGGCGGCACCGAGTGGGCTGGTGAGACCGCCCTGGTGCTGACCGGCGGTCTGGCATTGATCACGGGCACCTTCTTCCGGTTCGTGGCCCGGCGCCTGGACACCCGCCCCGAGGACTACGAGGGCGCTGAAATCAGTGACGGTGCAGGCGAATTGGGATTCTTCGCACCGCACAGTTGGTGGCCGCTGATGGTCGCGCTGTCGGGCTCGGTGGCCGCGGTCGGCATCGCGCTGTGGCTGCCCTGGCTGATTGTCGCCGGCGTGGTGTTCATCCTTGCTTCGGCCGCCGGATTGGTCTTCGAGTACTACGTGGGCCCCGAGAAGCACTGATTTGCGTCTCGAAGGTAACAATCCGGGCATCAGTTGAGCCGTCGCCCGTTTGCCAAGACGTCTATGCGGCACCGGGTTCGGTAGGGTTTTCGCAGGCACATGACAATCTCCCGATCACGCGTGACACGAGGTACCCCTGGAGCCCCGTGCGCAGGTGATGCAGTTGGACAGGGCAGGCAGACATGAGCGGGCCGAAACCCCCAGGCTCCGAACCCGACGAATCGGATCCCGGCGATGAGCTCGATCACGATTCCGGCGGCGAGCTTGCCGACGAATCCGAGCCGATCGGCGAGCACGACGACGAATTGCCTGCCCCGGCCGAGCTGGAACCCTATGAGGACAGCGGTGCGATAGCGGCCGCGGACCAAACCGGCGCCACCGACGCCTATTCGCGCGCCTATTCCGCGCCCGAGTCGGAGCATTTCATCAGCGGCCCGTATGTGCCGGCAGATTTGCGGCTCTACGACTACGACAGCTTCGAGGACGCTGACGACGACGATGACGACGACCGCGCCCCGCGCTGGCCGTGGGTCGTCGGTGTCGCGGCCATCGTGGCCGCGATCGCGCTGGTGGTG
>NZ_LZSC01000067.1 GCF_001665235.1 Mycobacterium sp. 1100029.7 | reverse complement strand
GCGTCGTCGCCGCCGCTGTGCGCGAGACGCGATCGTTGGTGATCGGCTTCCACACCACGGGCGCCTGGGCCGGCGGCTGGCTCGCGGTGGACTGCTGGTCCTTCTTGTCGGGGGACAACCCGAAGTAGAGACCCCCGACGACCAGCAGCACGACCACGAGGACCGCGCCGCCGGCCAGCGCCACCCGGTTGCGTTTCTTGCCCGGTTCGGCAAACCATTCCCGCGCACTCATCGAGAACGGCTTGCGCCAGGTGGGTGGAACCGAACCGGACGACGCCGGCTGCCCGGGGCCGCCCTGCGGAGTCGCGGCGCCGCCGCCTGCCGATTGCGGGGTCGGCCCCGATCGGGCCGGACTATCGACCAGCGCCTGGGTCTCTGCGCTGTACGCGCCCCGCAGGATGCTTGCGGCTTCGGAGAATTCGTCCGAACCGGCCGGCTGCAAGTGCGGCGATGCACCGCCGATGACATCGTTGACCGCTCGGGTCGGACCGGCGTCGGCCGCCGGTGGGGCGGATTTGGGAACCGTCGACGTGGTCCCGTCCGGCGCCGCCGAGACCGCAGCGGGCGCCGCCGGCTCCGCGGGCTTGGTCGGCGTGCGTCCCGCATCGGTTCCCATGCTGGTGATTGCCATCGAATCGGGACGTAAGCCGTTGCGGCGCTGCGCGGACTGCAATTCACGGCCGAATTCCGCCGCCGACACCGGTCGTTCGGCCGGGTCGATCGCCATCGCGTGCTCGATTGCCGCGCACACCGCGTCCGGGATTCCCTCGGGACGCATGTCGGGGATGCGTGTCGTGCTGATCCGCAGGTACTGCGCGACGAGATCCTCGCCGTTCTTGCGTTCGTGAGCAGCGCCGCCGGCGATCAGGGCATAGATGGTGGCGCCCAGCGAGTACAGGTCGGAGGCGACCGTTGCCGAATTACCTGTCATGACCTCCGGTGCGGTGTAGTCGATTGTGCCGGAGAAGAACCCGGTCGCCGTCTCGTACCCACCTTCGATGTGGGCGATTCCGAAGTCGCTAAGTAGCGGTTCGCCGTAGTCGCTGACAAGTACGTTGGCAGGCTTGATATCACGATGCAGGGTGCCGCTTTGGTGTGCGGTTTCTAGTGCGCCACAAAGCTTTACGGCAATACGCAATGCCTCGGGCCACGCGGTCGGTCCCTCCCTGCGTAACCGGACCGCGAGCGAATCCGCGGCCAGGTAGGGCATCACGATGTATGGCCGGCCACTTTCGGTGACGCCGACCCGCAGGATGTTGACGATGTTCGGGTGTCCCGAAAGCCCGCCCATCGCATAGCCTTCACGCAGAAAACGTTCCCGGCTTTCTTCGTCGATGTGCGAGGGCAACACCTTGATCGCCACATTGCGTCCCAGGGCCGTCTCGTACGCGCAGTAGATGACGCCGGCGCCACCCCTGGCTACTTGGCGTGCATCCTCGAATCCAGCTGCAGCCAACTCCGCGATGATGCCGCTAGGCGCAGGCGCGTCGTTGGGGGACCCCTCACCCATATCGTGGCGCTCAACTTCCCCGCGATTGTCGAATTCGCGAGCCTAAGAGTATCGCCCGGCAACTCTTCTGGGACGCAATTCGATGATGATCAATCGAGCGGTAATTGGCAATAGCTTTCGGTGTGCGAGCTTCGATAACGCGGCGCGCCCGGACGTGCTCGCTGACCTGCCACGCACTCACACCCGGCAGCGCGGTCATCGCGGATGGTTGTCGCACTGTTCACGTTGGTCGCGAGGTGTGAATTCGATCCAAACTCCTTCTGACGCCACGGGTTTCCTGCGGCTGCCCGTTACGCCAGAATGGACAGATGACACTGGATCTGTCCGCGTACTTCGACCGCGTCAACTATCGGGGTCTCGTCGAGCCGACGCTCCAGGTGCTCCAGGATCTGATGACCGCGCACACCCAAGCCATCCCGTTCGAGAATCTGGACCCGATCATCGGGGTGCCGGTCGGTGATTTGGGTTCCGACGCCCTGTTCGACAAGCTGGTTCGACGGCGCCGCGGTGGCTATTGCTACGAGCAAAACGGCTTGATGGGTTACGTCCTGGCTGAGATCGGCTTCCAGGTGCGTCGGCTGGCCGGCCGGGTGATCTGGATGCGGCCGCCCGAGGCGCCGATTCCTGCGATGACTCACACGGTGTTGGCCGTGACGTTCCCCGGCTCACAGGGGTCCTACCTCGTAGACGTCGGCTTCGGCGGCCAGACGTTGACGTCTCCGATCCGCATCGAGACCGGCAACGCCCAGCAAACATCGCATGAGCCCTACCGGCTACAGGACCACGGCGACGGCCTGGTGCTGCAGGCACAGATTCGTGGCGAGTGGCAGTCGCTCTACGAATTCACCACGCAGACGCAGCCGCAGATCGATCTCACGGTGGGCAGCTGGTACGTCTCGACGTGCCCCGCCTCGCACTTCGTGACCGGTTTGATGGCGGCCCTGATCCGCGACGACGCCCGAATCAACCTGTTCGGCCGGGACCTCGCCGTCCACCGCGCTGGCGAGACCGAGAAGATCGTCCTCGAGGATGCGCGCGCTGTCGTCGACGCCCTGCGGGACCGCTTTGGAATCGATGTCGATGCCGCCGGCCCGCGCGATCAGCTCGAAGCGCGCATCGCGAATATTCTCGAAAATTAATTCTCGAAATTCGACTGTCGCGGTTTCCGAAAATCAGGCATTGAAATTGTGGTCCGGCAAATCGTCTTGGGGCCGCACGAACGCCCCTACCAGGCCGCATGCAGTGATAAAGGGCCCGCTAGTGAGGCCATCGTGATCTCCGCCATAGCGAACCAGTGCGGCGAATAGCACACCCGCCCATTAATCTGTCCTACCGTGAGTCGGGATCACTTGTTGGACAGAGTCGTGCCTAAGCCGGGTGAGGCGGACGCTTTCGGCTCGCTCGAAGGCACCATCAGCGTCCCGGATGGTCTGACGCTGACCTCGTATTTCGACCACAATCGCGAGCTGCACGGCGACAGTCCGGCCTACCGCTTCCTCGACTATTCCCAGGAACCGGACGGACGGCCGGTGGTGCTCAGCTGGAACGAGCTGTGGGCCCGCGTCTGCTCGATCGGCGCCCGCCTGCAGCAGGTCACCCAGCCGGGGGATCGGGTGGCGATCCTCGCCCCGCAGGGACTCGACTACGTCGCGGCCTTCTTCGGTGCCGTCTATGCCGGGAATATCGCGGTCCCGCTGTTCGCGCCGACCATGTCCGGGCACGCCGAGCGATTGGCCGCGGTGCTAGCCGACGCCCGCCCCGCCGCGGTGCTCACGACCACCACGGTCGCCGAATCCGTCCGGACCTTCATCCGGACGCTGGCGCCCAAGGAGCGACCGCGCATGATCGCGGTGGACGCGCTGCCGGAAACGCTCGGGTCGATGTTCACCGGCGCGGCCCTCGATACCGACGACATCGCTTACCTGCAGTACACCTCGGGCTCGACGCGGTCACCGGCCGGCGTGGAGATCACCCACCGGTCCGTCTACACCAACGCGATGCAGATGGTGATGAGCGGCGGATTGGACGTGGACGTTCGAACGGTGAGCTGGCTTCCCCTGTTTCACGACATGGGGCTGATGATGATCATGTTCACGGCGTTCTTCGGGGCCCACGTCACGATCATGGATCCGATGGCGTTTCTGCGTCGGCCCTACCGCTGGATCAAGCAACTGGGCATCGAGTCGACCTACGGCCGTACCTTCGCGGCGGCGCCGAACTTCGCCTTTGAACTGACTTCCGAACGAGGCCTTCCGCCGGCGGGCGACACCCTCGACCTCAGCAATGTCGTCTGCATTCTCAACGGGTCCGAGCCGGTCACCATGTCGGCCGTCGAGAAGTTCACAAATGCGTTCGCTCCCTACGGCTTACCGTCGAACGCGATCAAGCCGTCCTACGGAATGGCCGAAGCGACACTGTCGGTGGCCAGCATCTCCCAGGACGCCACCGCGAGCGCGATTTACCTCGACCGCGAAGAGCTCGGCGCCGGCCGCGCGGTGATCGTGGCTCCCGAACATCCGAATGCGGTCAGCCAGGTGTCCTGCGGACAACCCATCCCCGACCAGTGGGCGGTGATCGTCGACTCGGACGGCGCCGAGGTGTCCGACGGCACCGTGGGCGAAATCTGGTTGCAAGGCAACAACGTTGGCCGTGGTTACTTCGGGCGTGAAGACGAGAGCCGGCGCGTGTTCGGCAACAAGCTGCAGTCGCGCCTGGACGACGGCGGTCATGCCGAGGGTGCGGCCGAGAACGGCTGCTGGCTGGCGACCGGTGATCTCGGTGTCTACCTCGACGGCGAACTGTACTTGACCGGCCGGATCAAGGACTTGATCATCATCGACGGCCGCAACCACTATCCGTTCGACGTCGAGACCACCGTCAGCGACTCGTCACCCGCGGTTCGTACCGGGTATGTCGCCGCATTCTCGGTTCCCGGCGACGTCCTCGAATCCCCCGACGGCGGCTCCGGCGAGCAGTTGGTGGTCGTGGCCGAGCGCGCCGCAGGCGCGGGTCGCACCGACCTGAGCTCGATCGCCGACACTGTGCGAGCAGCTATTTCGCGCAACCATCAGATCCGCGTCGCCGACGTGCGGTTGGTCGCCGCCGGCACCATTCCGCGCACCACGAGCGGCAAGCTCGCGCGCGGTGCCGCCCGCGCCGAATACCTGGCGGGCAAGTTCAAGCGCTGACCGACAACCAAGGGCCGATGCGACGCACCGCTTCGTCAATGTCGCTGGTCGGCCCGGCGAACGACAGCCGGACGAAACTGTTGCCTCTCACGGTGTCGAAGTCGATACCGGGCGCTATCGCAACCCCGGTGTCGGCCAACAACTTCGAACAAAAATCCATGGAGTCGTCGGTGAAGTCTGAGACGTCGGCGTAGACGTAGAACGCGCCGTCGGTGGGCGCCAGCCGGTCGATCCCGATGCCGCGGAGCCCGTCCAGCAGCAGCGACCGGTTGCCGGCGTAGTGGTCCAGGTTGCCGTCGGCCTCGGCGGTCGCCTCCGGGGTGAACGCGGCGACCGCGGCGATCTGCGACAACACCGGCGGGCAGATGGTGAAATTGCCCGTCAGGCGGTCCACCGCGCGGCGCAGCTCCGTCGGCACCAACAGCCAGCCCAGCCGCCAGCCGGTCATTGCGTAGTATTTCGAAAAGCTGTTGACCACCACGGCGTTACGGGATGTCTGCCACGCGCAGCTGGTTTGCGGAGCGCCTTCGTAGACCAGACCGTGGTAGACCTCGTCGCTGATCAGTCGCGCCCCGGACCCCTCACACCAGGATGCTATTGCGGCCAGCTCCTGCGGGGGTATCACGGTTCCGGTCGGATTGGCCGGGCTGGCGACGATGACGCCCTGCACCGGTGGGTCGAGTTCGGCGAGCAGTCCCACGGTGGGCTGGAACCGGGTTTGCGGGCCGCAGGGGATCTCCACCACCTCGCATCCCAACGCCGACAATATGTTCCGGTAACACGGGTAGCCGGGACTGGCCAGCGCGACCCGGTCCCCGACGTCGAAGCAGGCCAGAAACGCCAGCAGGAATCCGCCCGAGGATCCGGTGGTGATGATCACCGCCTCGGGTTCGACGGAAATCCCGTGCACGCGTTGGTAATTCGTCGCTATCGCAGCGCGCAGCTCGGGTATCCCCAGGGCCACGGTGTAACCCAGCTGATTGCCCTGCAACGCGGCCGCAGCCGCCGCCCGGACCGGTTCCGGCGCGCCGACGCTGGGCTGGCCCGCCGACAGGTTGACCAGGTCGCCGTGACTGCGCTGACGCTCCGCGGCCGCCAGCCAGACATCCATCACATGAAATGGCGGAATGCCGGCGCGCAGCGCGACGGAATCGTTCACGACGTTTCGAGCACCTCGGATTCCAATTGGCGCAATACGTCTCGCGGCGGACTGAGCAGCTGTGCGCTGCCGTGTGCACGCTTGAAGTACAAGTGCATGTCGTGTTCCCAGGTAATGGCGATGCCCCCGTGCAGCTGGATACCCTCGCCCGTCACAGTACACAGCGCTTCGGTGGCAGCCAGCCGAGCCGTCGCGGCGTTGACAGGGGAGGGATCGGTGCAGGCATCGGACACCACGGCCTTGGCGGCGGCGATCATGACGTACAGATCGGCCATCCGGTGTTTGAGCGCCTGGAAGCTACCGATCGGCCGACCGAATTGCACCCGGTTCTTGGCGTATTCGACGGTCAGCTCCAGGCAATGTTCGGCGGCTCCGATCTGCTCGGCCGCCAACAGGATTGCCGCCAAGTCGGCCAGGCCGGGGTCCGGGCCCAACTCGGCGGTGTCCTCGGCCGTGACGCGGGCCAGCCGGCGGGTGGGGTCCATCGTGGTCGCGGGCTGGGCACTGAACCGGGTCCATCGGGTCAGCTGCCCGTCGGCCGCGGCGACGACGACGTCGGCGACGTCACCGTTGACCACGTAATCGGCATCGAGCACCAGCGCGCCGATCGACGTGCCCTCGGCCAACGATTCCAGCGCTTGGGCATCCGGCTCGGGGCCGGCCAGCAGCGCCAGCTCCGCCAGTGTGGTGCCCAGCAGCGGGGAGGGGACCAGGGCGCGGCCGAGCTCCTGCAAAACTGTTGCAGCGTCGGCAAGTTCACCCCCAGCACCACCCAGCTCCTCGGGGATCACCAGCGCCGCGGCACCGACCTGCTCGCACAGCAGTTGCCACAGCGCCTCGTCGTAGCCGTGCTCGGATTCCATCGCCGCACGTACGGCCGCGGGATTGGCGTGCTTGGCCACCAGCGCGGCTACCGTCTCCCGCAGTAGTTCCCGTTCTTCAGTCATGGCGCCGCTCCTCTTCACTGCTGCGCGCTGCATCGTCGCCGGCGCAGCTCACAGTGCCTCCAATACTCGGCGCCGGTGCGCCTCCGGAGTTCCCCAGGCCGATCGCAACGCCTGTACCCGCAGCAGCCATAAGGACAGGTCGTGTTCTTGGGTGAATCCGATGGCGCCGTGGGTCTGCAACGCCGAACGCGCGGCCAGCAGACCGGCGTCGGAGGCCGCGGCCTTGGCGGCGCTCACGTCGCGTGGCTCCAACGACAATGCGGCGCCGTACACCAACGGGCGGGCCAACTCGATGGCGATGTGCACGTCGGCCAGCTTGTGCTTGATCGCCTGGTACGAGCCGATGACGCGGCCGAATTGACTGCGCTGCTTGGCATATTCGACGGTGTCGCCTAGCAGCGCCTCGGCGGCGCCGACCAACTGCGCGGCGGTGGCCAATGCCCCGAACTCGAAGGCCCGCTGTACATCCGCGCGCCAGCTATCCCCGGTTGCCGTCACGTCGTAGACGCGCCGGCTGGGGTCGACGGAGCGCTGGCACGCGCCCACGGTTGCCGCGCTGACACCGTCGTCGCCGGCCACCAGGACCAGTCCGGCGGCTTCGGCGTCGACCGCGCGGGGGGTGTGCGGTGGCAGCGCCACCGTGACGATCAGTTCACCGGATGCCAGCTGGGCACTGCGGTCGGCTTGAGCGCCAGAGGCCAGCAGAACTGGTGCTACGGCAATCGATTCGGCGACCGGACCTGGCACGCACCAGCGACCGAGACGTTCCAGCGCGACCACCAGATCAACCGGGTGCGCGTCCAGGCCGTCGTACTTCTCCGGCACGGCCAGTGCGGTGACACCCAGGTTGGCCAGCTGCTCCCACACCTTGCGTCCCGGCGCGAGGTCTCCGTCGGACCAGGCGCGCAACGTGCCGGGCAGGTCCGCCGCGCTCAGCGCGGCGTCGATGCTGGCCGCGAAGTCGCGCTGCTGTTCGTCGAGCGCAAATTTCACTTCTTGCCTCCGGACTTTTCGCGCGGCAGGCCCAGTAGCCGCTCGGAGATGATGTTGCGCTGAATCTCGTTGGTACCGGCGTAGATCGGGCCGCCCAACGCGAACAGCAAGCCTTCGGTCCACGGGCCGGCGATCTCGCCGTCGGCGCCGCGGATGTCGATGGCGGTCTGATGGATCGCCACATCCAGGTCAGACCAGAACACCTTGGTCACCGACGATTCGGCACCCAGCTCGCCGCCGGCGGCCAGTCGCGTCACCGTCCCGAAGGTCTGCAACCGATAGGCCTGCGCCTTGATCCAGACGTCGGCAACCCGATCGGCGAACTCGGTGGGGGAGCCGGCGTCCTTCCAGAGCTGCACCACTCGTTCGGCGGCAGCCATGAAGCGCGCGGGGCTGCGCAACGACATGCCGCGTTCGTTGCTCGACGTGCTCATGGCGGCGCGCCAGCCGTCGTTCGGGGTACCGATGACGTCCTCGTCGGGCACGAAGACGTCGTCGAGGAAAATCTCGCCGAAGCCGGTGTCGCCGCCCAGCTGGACGATGGGGCGCACGGTCACACCGTTGGCCTTGAGGTCGAACATGAAGTACGTCAGGCCGTTGTGCCGCTCGGCGGCGGGGTCGGAGCGGAACAGCCCGAAGCCCATCTCGGCGAACGGTGCCCGCGAGCTCCAGATCTTCTGGCCGTTCAGCAGCCAGCCGCCGTCGGTCTTGGTCGCGGTGGACCGCAACGATGCCAGGTCGCTGCCGGACTCGGGCTCCGACCAGGCTTGGGCCCAGATCTGTTCGCCGCTGGCCATTTTGGGAAGGATGCGGTCCAGCTGTTCGTCGGTGCCGTGCGCGAACAATGTCGGAGCCAGCATCGAGGTGCCGTTGGCGCTGGCCCGCCCCGGAGCTCCGGCGCGGAAGTACTCCTCCTCGAAAACCACCCATTGCAGCAGCGGTGCGTCGCGGCCACCGTACTTCTTCGGCCAGTTGATCACCGACAGGCCGGCATCGAACAGCACCTTGTCCCAATGACGGTGCTGGGCAAAGCCTTCCGCGTTGTCGTAGGACTTCGTCGGGATCGACTCGGCGTTGGCCGAGAGGAATTCCCGCACTTCGGCCGCAAACGCCAGCGTCTCGTCGTCTAGTGCTAGGTCCATTTCGAGTCCAATTTCAGGTCCATTCTCGCAGTTGTGGTTTGACCACCTTGCCGCCGGCATTGCGCGGCAACGCGTCGACGAACCGCACCGAACGGGGTGCCTTGAAGTTCGCCAAATGTTCTCGGGTATAAGCGATTACCGATTTCTCGTCGAGTTCTGCGCCTGGCCTGGGCACGACGAAAGCGCGGCCCACCTCGCCCAGGCGCTCGTCGGGGACCCCGATCACCGCGGCGTCGGCCACCCCGTCCATGCGAGCCAGCACCTGCTCGATCTCGGCGGGGTAGACGTTGAATCCGCCGCAGATGTACATGTCTTTGAGCCGGTCGGTGATGCGCAGGTTGCCGTCGTTGTCGAGGACTCCGATGTCGCCGGTATGCAGCCAGCCGTCGGCATCGATGGCCGCGGCGGTGGCCTCCGGATCGTCGAGGTAGCCCAGCATCACGTTGGGGCCGCGAAGGAGCACCTCTCCTTCTCCGGAGCCGGATTCGCTGGAAGCCGTGTCGATGCGCAATTCGAAGTCGGCGAACGGACGCCCACACGTGGTCGCGACCGTCACGGCGTCGTCGTCGGCCCGGCAACTGGTGCCCATGCCGTTGGCCTCGGTCAGACCGTAAGCGGTCAGCACGATGTCGATGTCGAGCTCGGACTGCATCCGCTCCACCAACACGACCGGAACGGTGGCGGCCCCGGTCACCGCGAACCGCAGCGAGCTCAGGTCGTAGTCGCCACGCGCGGGGTGATCGAGCAGAGTCTGGTAAATCGTTGGCGGCCCGGGCAATACGGTGATGCGATGCTGCTCGATTGCCTGCAGCGTCCGCAGCGGGTCGAACGTGAGATGCGGGATCAGCGTTGCGCCGGTCTGCAGGCACGCCAGGATCCCGGCCTTGTATCCGAAGTTGTGGAAGAACGGGTTAATGCACAGGTAGCGGTCAGCGCTGGTGATCTTGCCGTTGGCCGCCCACGACGCCGACGCCGACAGCGATTGCCGGTGCGCGCACAGCACTCCTTTGCTGCGCCCGGTGGTTCCGGAGGTGAACAGAATGTCGCTGAGGTCGTCGGGAACCACGGCGGCGGCCCGAGCCTGCACCGCGGCTGCGCCTTCCGGGTCGGAACCCCGCTCGATGAAGTCGTCCCAGGTGCCTTGAACAGGATCGTCGGCGTCGACCGGGATACGCACGATGTGCCGCAGCGCGGGCAGTGCGGCACGGTCCAGGTCGGCAAGGCGGTCGTTGCCGAGGAATCGGCCCATCGCGAACAGCACCGGCGCGTCGGTGCGCACCAGGATGTCACTGGCCTCCGAGGCGGTGTAGCGAGTGTTCAACGGCACCATCGCGGCACCGGCGTGGTGGATCGCCAGGCAGGCGATCACCCAGTGCCAGGTGTTCGGCGACCACACCGCCACTCGATCGCCGTGCTCGACACCGAGCGCGATCAGCGCGGCGGCGGCGCGGTGCACCTCGTCGCGCAGTTCGGTGGCGGTGAAGGATCGCTCCTCGGTGATCAGCGCTGGCTGGTCAGGGAACTGGCGCACGAAATGGTCCAGCGCCGCGGGCACAGTGCGCGGATCGCCAGTCATCGGGATACTCCTCTTTCGATTGCCCGACTCCTCCTCACGCCGCGATGCGGCGTGCATCGTCGCCCGGGCCACCAAAGCAAGTGCTTGGTAGGTTAGCCTACAGGGCATGCAGGACGTCGAGGAGTTCCGGGCAGAGGTCCGCGGTTGGCTCGCCGACAATCTGGTCGGCGAATTCGCAGCACTCAAGGGTCTTGGTGGGCCCGGGCGCGAGCACGAGGCTTTCGAAGAACGACGGGCCTGGAATCAGCATCTCGCCGCGGCGGGGCTGACGTGTCTGGGGTGGCCGGTCGAGCACGGCGGCCGGGGCCTGTCGACGGCGCACCGGGTCGCGTTCTACGAGGAGTACGCCAAGGCCAACGCCCCGGACAAGATCAACCACTTCGGCGAGGAGCTGCTCGGCCCGACGCTGATCGCCTTCGGCACACCCGAGCAGCAAGAGCGCTTCTTACCGCGCATCCTGGACGTCACCGAGCTGTGGTGCCAAGGCTATTCAGAGCCCGGCGCCGGCAGCGACCTGGCCAACGTGGCGACCACCGCCGAGCTCGACGGCTCGGGAGGTGGGGAGTGGGTGATCAACGGCCAGAAGGTGTGGACGTCGTTGGCGCACTGGGCGCAATGGTGCTTCGTGGTGGCCCGCACCGAGAAGGGTTCCAAGCGGCACGCCGGGCTGTCCTACCTGCTGGTGCCGCTGGATCAGCCGGGCGTGGAAGTGCGCCCGATCATCCAGCTGACCGGTGACTCGGAGTTCAACGAGGTCTTCTTCGACGACGCCCGCACCGAGGCTCACCTGGTAGTCGGCGAGCCCGGCGACGGCTGGCGAGTCGCGATGGGGACGCTGACCTTCGAGCGTGGCGTCTCCACCCTGGGACAGCAGATCCGTTACGCGCGTGAGCTTTCCAACCTCGTCGAGGTCGCGCAGCACAACGGCGCCACCGACGACCCGTTCATCCGGGAGCGGCTGACCCGGGCCTGGACCGGCCTGCGGGCCATGCGCAGCTACGCGCTGGCGACCATGGATGTCGAACAGCCCGGCCAGGACAACGTGTCGAAGTTGTTGTGGGCCAACTGGCATCGCGACCTCGGCGAGCTGGCGATGGACATCGTCGGTAAGCGGGGCCTGACCCTGGCCGACGGCGAGTTCGACGAGTGGCAGCGACTGTTTCTGTTCAGCCGCTCCGACACCATCTACGGCGGATCCAACGAGATCCAGCGCAACATCATCGCCGAGCGGGTGCTCGGCCTGCCCCGGGAGGTTAAGGGATGAGTTTGGCCGAAGCGCCGAAAGAGATTGCCGGGCACGGACTTCTGCAAGGCAAGGTGGTGGTGATCACCGCGGCCGCCGGCACCGGGATCGGTGCGTCGACCGCGCGGCGCGCGCTCGCGGAGGGGGCCGACGTGGTGGTCTCGGACCACCATCAGCGACGGCTGGGCGAAACGGCCGAGGAACTGTCGGCGCTGGGCTTGGGCCGGGTCGAGCACGTGGTGTGCGACGTGACCTCCACGGCTCAGGTCGATGCGTTGATCTCGTCGGCCACCGCCCGGCTGGGACGAATCGACGTGCTGGTCAACAATGCCGGCCTGGGCGGGCAGACGCCGGTGGTCGACATGACCGACGAGGAATGGGACCGCGTCCTGAACGTGACTCTGACGTCGGTGTTGCGTGCCACGCGCGCCGCGCTGCGCTACTTCCGCGATGCGCCGCACGGCGGTGTGATCGTCAACAACGCCAGCGTTCTCGGTTGGCGCGCGCAGCACTCCCAGTCGCACTATGCGGCCGCCAAAGCCGGCGTGATGGCGCTAACTCGTTGCAGCGCAATCGAAGCCGCCGAGTACGACGTCCGGATCAACGCGGTGTCGCCGAGTATCGCCCGGCACAGATTCTTGGAGAAGACGTCGTCGTCGGAGTTGCTCGACCGGCTCTCCGCCGGCGAGGCCTTCGGTCGTGCCGCGGAACCGTGGGAGATCGCGGCCACCATCGCGTTCTTGGCCAGCGACTACTCGAGCTACCTCACCGGCGAGGTCATCTCGGTGTCCAGCCAGCACCCGTGAGCCCCGCTGGCCAAGCAAGCGCTTGGTTGATATCCTGACCGGGTGGACCGAGTGACCGGTCAGGCGAACAGTCGTCGTGACGAGCTTTTGGGGCTCGCCGCGACAATGTTCGCCGAGCGGGGTCTGCGCGCCACTACCGTGCGTGACATCGCCGACGGCGCCGGAATCCTGTCCGGGAGCCTGTATCACCATTTCTCCTCCAAGGAGGAGATGGTCGACGAATTATTACGCAGCTTCCTGGATTGGCTGTTCACCCGCTACCGCGAAATCGTAGCGGCCGAGGCCAATCCGCTGGATCGGCTCAAGGGGTTGTTCATGGCCTCGTTCGAGGCGATCGAGCATCGGCATGCTCAGGTGGTCATCTATCAGGACGAGGCTCAGCGGCTGCTGTCCCAGCCGCGGTTCGCCTACATCGAGGACATGAACCGCCAGCAGCGCAAGATGTGGGTCGAGCTGCTACATCAAGGCGTCGACGAGGGCTATTTCCGGCCCGACCTCGACGTCGACCTGGTCTACCGCTTCATCCGTGACACCACCTGGGTGTCGGTGCGCTGGTATCGACCCGGCGGACCGCTCACCGCAGAGCAGGTGGGCCAGCAGTATCTCGCCATCGTGCTTGGCGGGATCACCAACGAAGGAGTTTGAGAATGGCTCGTGTCGGCGACGATGCAAAGCGAAGCAATGAGAAGGAGCGACACCATGGCTGAGGCGTACGTCATCGACGCTGTGCGTACCGCGGTCGGTAAGCGCAATGGCGCGCTGGCCGGCATTCACCCGGTCGACCTGGGCGCGCTGGGATGGCGTGGGCTGCTCGACCGGGTGGACGTCGACCCCGCCGCCGTTGACGATGTGATCGCCGGCTGCGTGGATGCCATTGGGGGACAGGCGGGTAACATCGCCCGGCTGTCATGGTTGGCCGCCGGTTACCCCGAGGAAGTCCCGGGTGTCACCGTCGACCGGCAGTGCGGCTCCAGCCAGCAGGCGATTTCCTTTGGCGCGCAGGCGATCCTGTCCGGCACGGCCGACCTGATCGTGGCGGGCGGTATGCAGAACATGAGCTGGATCCCGATCTCGTCGGCGATGACGGTCGGCGAGCAGTTCGGATTCACCTCGCCCACCAACGAATCCAAGCAGTGGCTGCACCGCTACGGCGACCAGGAGATTTCCCAGTTCCGCGGTTCGGAGCTGATCGCCGAGAAGTGGAACATCTCCCGCGAGGAGATGGAGCGCTACGCGCTGACCAGCCACGAGCGCGCCTTCGCCGCGATCCGCGGTGGCCACTTCGACAACGAAATCATCACCGTGGAAACCGAATCCGGCCCGTTCCGGGTCGACGAGGGTCCCCGCGAGTCGACGCTGGAGAAGATGGCCGGCCTCAAGCCGCTGGTCGAGGGCGGCCGGTTGACGGCGGCGATGGCCAGCCAGATCTCCGACGGCGCCAGCGCGGTGCTGCTGGCCTCCGAGCAGGCCGTCAAGGACCACAAGCTGACCCCGCGGGCCCGCATTCACCACATCAGCGCCCGCGCCGCGGACCCGGTCTTCATGCTGACCGGACCGATTCCCGCCACCCGCCACGCGTTGGAGAAGACCGGCCTGTCGATCAGTGACATCGACACCGTCGAGATCAACGAGGCGTTCGCGCCCGTCGTCATCTCGTGGCTCAAGGAGATCAAGGCCGACCCGGAGAAGGTCAACCCCAACGGTGGCGCGATCGCGCTGGGACACCCGCTGGGTGCCACCGGCGCAAAGCTGTTCACCACGATGCTCAACGAGCTCGAGCGCACCGGCGGCCGCTATGGCCTGCAGACGATGTGTGAGGGTGGCGGCACCGCCAACGTCACGATCATCGAGCGGCTGTAAGCCGCTGCGGCGCGGCCAGGTCCCCTTCGTAAGGCGACACTGCAACGACGCACACGACACGCCGGGTGGAGTGTGCGTAGTTGCAGTCTCGACGCGGGGGAACGCCGTGGGCTCAGCCCTCGATCAGCCCGGACGCCGCTCGTAGGTGCTCGACCGCGTCGCGCACGATCGAGTCGATCAGCTCGGCGCACGACGGCAGGTCGTCCAGGATGCCGGCGACCTGTCCGGACGCCAGCACGCCGGCTTCGGTATTGCCCTCAACGAGGCCGGCTTTCAACAACATTGGCGTGTTCGCGGCCATCACGACCTGCGCCAGGGTCATTTCCTTGCCGTGACGCATCGCCATGCCGTCTTGGATCATCGATTTCCAGGTCATCCCGGACATGTGTTTGAACTTCCCGGCATTACGCACCGCGGCGGTGAAACCCCTTATCGGAGTGCCGTTCTCCAGCTTCTCGACCAGACCGGTGCGTAGCACCCGGTGCGGCATGCCGTCGACGCGCGTGGTGACCACGGTGCCGTCCAGCGCCGATTCCAGATAGCGGCGCTTCACCGCGTCAGGCACGGTCGAATCCGAGGTCAGCAGAAAGCGGGTGCCCATCGCCACCCCGGCCGCGCCATAGGACAACGCCGCCGCCAGCCCGCGCCCGTCGAAGAACCCGCCCGCGGCGATCACCGGGATGCCGGTGCCTTTCACGGCGTCCAGCACCGACGGCAACAGCAGCGTGGTCGCGACGGGACCCGTGTGCCCACCGCCCTCACCGCCCTGCACAATCATCGCGTCGGCACCCCAACCGGCGACCTTGCGCGCGTGCTTGGCCGCGCCGATCGACGGGATCACCACCGCCCCAGCCTCTTTGAGGCGGGCAATAAGCTCCTGCTTGGGCGCCAACGCGAAGGAGGCGACCTTCACGCCCTCGCGGATCATCAGCTCGACGCGATCGCCGGCGTCGGCGGCGTCGGCGCGCATATTCACGCCAAACGGCTTGTCGGTGGCGGCCTTGACCTTCTTGATGGCCGTTTCCAACTCGTCGAGCGTCATGGTCGCCGATGCCAAGATCCCGAGCCCGCCGGCGTTGGCGGTGGCCGCCACCAACCGGGCGCCGGCCACCCAGCCCATCCCGGTTTGCACCACCGGGTGCTCGACGCCGACCAGCTCGGTCAGCGGCGTGCGCAGCTTCATGACCTTATCTCGCGGTCGCGCAATGCTTTCGGATCGATCGTCTCGCGGATCAAACGCAGTTCGTCGTCGGTGGGCAACCGGCTCTCCTCGGCGCCGTCGAGACCGTCGACCTCGAACGACGTGTTCTCCCGGACCTCGTCAGCCGACACACCGGGATGCAGCGAGACCGCCCGCATCGTCCGGTCCGGCCCCCCGAAGTCGAACACGCCGAGGTTGGACACCACCCGATAGGTATTGGCGAAGCGGAATGCCGGGTTGTCTTTGTCCACGTTGTCCCAGCCGACTCCACATACGATGTCGACCTTTTCGCAGAACACCCGCTTGGAGTGGTTGCCGACCCAGTAGCTGGTGGCGTGGTTGATCGCGTTTCCGGGGGCACCGCGCACCCCGAACATCTGCCGCTTGGGCTGCTGCAGCGGTCCGAACGCCGAGATGTTCTGATTGCCAAAGCGGTCAACCTGATTGGCGCCCATCACCACGTGTCGCCGGCCCCAGGCCAGCGTCTCGAAGACCCGACCGAACGGCATCCACCCCTCGACGGCGCCCGCGGCGCCCAGCGCGGGGGTGTCGGCCAGCAACTGGGCCTCACCGTCGGTCAGCAGGATGTCGGGGGAGAAGGTCAGCCGGGCCAGCCGAGCACCGACCGAGGCCATGTTGGTCATCGGGCTGACCATGATCTCGCCGGCGTCCCGGAACAACTCGGCGCAGGCGACTGCGCAAACTTCGGCACGGGTGCTCACTTGGCTGCCTCCTCTGCGAAAGCGCGCACGGCGGCTTGATATTCGGTTTCGCCGCCGGACAGGTAGGTCGCGACGAACTGCTGCCAGCCCTCTTCGGTAGAGGCTGCTTCGGCGTAGTGCCGCTGGAATTTCTCGTCGCGGCCGTAATCTGGTGCGGCGGTGGTGAAGTGGGCGCCGTTCGGCGCTTCCACGACGCCGTCGACCATCATCCGGTTCACCAGCAGTGCCTGCGGGGGCGCCGCCTTGATCAGCTCCTGGGTCGAGACGATGCGCTCCACGGACAGGTAGCGCTTGTCGGCTGCCATCAAAAACAGGTCGTCGAAGTATGGGTCGATGCCGGTGTATGCCGCATTACCTTGGCTGTCACCGAGATTGAGATGGGCGAAGGCCGCGTCCAGGCGCAGCGCCGGCATGGCGATCAGCTGCTCGTGTCCGCCGTCGGGCGCGGGGTAGGGGCTGGTCACGGTCTGCAGTTCACCCTCCCAGAAGTCCAGCACCGAGCTGCCCAGTCCAGCGCGAATCGGCAGGAACGGCAACCGTTGTGCGGCGGCTTGCAAGCCGCAGCGCAGCATGCCCTCGTCCATTTCCCGTGCCTCGATAGCCCCGGCGCTGCGGGCTTTGGCGAACCAGGGATCGTAGAAGGGCGGCGAGTCCAGCGAGACGAACCCGTAGTAGACGCGCTTGACCTTTCCCGCCGCGCACAGCAGCCCGAGGTCGGGCCCACCGTAGGTGACCACGGTCAGATCCTTGACATCGGTGCGCAACAGCGCGCGCACGAAAGCCATTGGCTTGCGCCGTGACCCCCAGCCGCCGATGCCGATTGTCATGCCGCTGCGCAGCCCGGCGACGGCTTCGTCGAGCGTGGTCCGTTTGTCTGCCATTATTCGCCGCTCCTCCTCATCGCTTCCCTCTGCATCGTCGTCGGCGGCTAAGCCTTCGCACCCTTTTTCGTACCGGCGAATGCGTCGCGGTGTTCGTCTGCCACTCCTGCGAGGTTGAGTTCGAACGTAAAGCCTTGTTCCATCCGGTAACTCGAGTTGACTCGTTGCACGTCAATCAAGTTCAGCGCTTCCTTGGCCGCGCGGATCACTCGAGTGTCCTTGGCGGCGATGTCGCGGGCGACCCGCAAGGCGGCCTCGTCGAGCTCGGCGCGGGGGACTACCTCGTGCACCGACCCGAAGTGGTGCAGCGTGGCAGCATCGACGGTGGCCGCGGTGAAGAACAACCGACGCATCAGGTGCTGCGGCACCAGCCGCGACAGGTGCGTCGCGGCTCCCAGGGCGCCCCGCTCCACTTCAGGCAGTCCGAAGGTGGCGTCATCGGAAGCCACGATCACGTCGGCGTTGCCGACCAGACCGATGCCGCCGCCGACGCAGAATCCGTTCACTGCCGCGACGACCGGGACGGCGCATTCGTAGACCGCACGGAAGGCCGCGAAGCAGCCGCGGTTGGCGTCGATCAGCGCGGTGAAGCCGTCGGTCCGCTGCATCTCCTTGATGTCGACGCCGGCGTTGAAGCCGCGCCCTTCGGCGCGCAGGATCACCACGTGGGTCTCGGGATTGGCGCCGGCCGCCGTGATCGCGTCGGCCAGCTCGAACCAGCCTTGCGACGGGATGGCGTTGACGGGCGGATAGTCGACGGTGACCGCGACGATGCCCGGTTCTGTGCTGGTGGATGTAATGGTCAATTGGCACTTCCTCGTGAAATTGAGGCCGACTACCTAAGCAAGCACTTGCTTGGTACGCTAGCACAGTGACTCGCGCCGAGGCGGGCCCCCTTTCTGCGGGAGCCTTCAAGTTGGGATTGGCCGGACGGGTGGTTCTGGTGACGGGCGGAGTCCGCGGAGTGGGCGCGGGCATCAGCGCTGTTTTCGCGCAGCAGGGCGCTACCGTCGTCACCTGCGCCCGCCGCGCCGTCGAAGGACTGCCGTATGAGTTTCATCCCTGCGATATTCGGGACGAGGAAGCCGTCCAGGCGTTGATCGAGACCATCGTCGAGCGCCACGGTCATCTCGACATCGTCATCAACAACGCCGGCGGGTCGCCGTACGTGTTGACCGCGGAGTCCAGCCCGAAGTTCAACCGCAAGATCATCGAGCTCAACCTCATTGGTGCGCTTCTTGTTTCGCAGTTCGCCAACGAGAAGATGCAGAACCAGGACGGCGGCGGGTCGATCGTCAACATCTGCAGCCTGTCCGGCCGGCGGCCGTCCCCGGGCACCGGCGCCTACGGGGCGGCCAAGGCCGGACTGGAGAGTCTCACCCAAACGCTCGCGGTGGAGTGGGGACCCAAGGTCCGGGTCAACTCCTGCGTGGTTGGCATGGTCGAAACCGAACAGGCCGACCTGTTCTACGGCGACGCCGAGTCGATCGCCGCGATCTCCAAGAACGTGCCACTGGGCCGGATGGCCAAGCCCGAGGACGTCGGTTGGGCCACAGCCTTTTTGGCCTCCGATGCGGCCTCTTACATCAGCGGCGCCTCGCTGGAGGTGCACGGTGGTGGGGAGCCACCGCACTATTTGGCCACAACGAACGCCAGCGCGATCAAGTAGCGAATCCGAGGAGAATGGGCTGATGGGAATAGTCGACGGCCGTGTCGTCATCGTCACCGGAGCGGGCGGCGGTATCGGTCGCGCGCATGCGCTGGCCTTCGCAGCCGAGGGTGCGCGCGTCGTCGTCAACGACATTGGTGTGGGTCTGGACGGGTCGCCCGCAAGCGGCGGCAGTGCCGCGCAGACGGTGGTCGACGAAATCACCGCTGCCGGTGGCGAAGCCGTCGCCAACGGATCCAACATCGCCGACTGGGATCAGGCCGCGGCCCTGGTCCAGACCGCCGTCGACACCTTCGGTGGCCTCGACGTCCTGGTGAACAACGCCGGCATCGTGCGCGACCGGATGATGGCCAACACCAGCGAAGAAGAATTCGATGCCGTCATCGCGGTGCACCTCAAGGGACACTTCGCAACGATGCGCCACGCCGCGTCGTACTGGCGCGGGCTGTCCAAAGAGGGCAAAACCGTTGACGCGCGGATCATCAACACCAGCTCGGGCGCCGGCTTGCAGGGCAGCGTCGGGCAGGGCAACTACAGCGCCGCCAAGGCCGGTATCGCCGCGCTGACGCTGGTCGCCGCCGCCGAGATGGGCCGCTACGGCGTCACCGTCAACGCGATCGCGCCGTCCGCCCGTACCCGCATGACCGAAACCGTCTTCGCCGAGATGATGGCCACCCAAGACCAGGCCTTCGACGCCATGGCGCCGGAAAATGTTTCACCCCTGGTGGTTTGGCTGGGCAGCGTCGAGTCCCGCGACGTCACCGGCAAGGTGTTCGAAGTCGAAGGTGGCAAGATCCGCGTCGCCGAGGGCTGGGCGCACGGTCCGCAGATCGACAAGGGCGACCGGTGGGATCCCGCCGAGCTGGGTCGCGTCGTCGCCGACCTGCTGGCCAAGGCGCGCCCGCCGGTCCCGGTCTACGGCGCCTGAGGTTCGCAGACCACCAACGGGATCACCCGGTCGGCCGCTTCGCGGTACTTGCGATAGGGCGGGTACATCCGCGTCAACTGCGGCCAGTACCGAGCACGTTCGTCGTCGGTGGCGTCGCGGGCGCGCAACTGCAGGTGCTCGTCGCGAATCTGCACGCGCACATCGGGATTCTCTTTGAGGTTGAGATACCACAACGGGTTTTCGTCGCGCCCCCCGAAGGACGCAGGCAAAACCACCCGATCACCGTCGCGCAGGTAGAGGGTCGCGGTGGTGCGCGGCTCGCTCGACTTACGACCGATCGTCGTCAGCAACGCCGCCGGAAGCCACAGCAGCCTCGCGCCGAGTTTGCCGTCGGTCCGCTGATACAGCGCAATGTGGGCGTGCGCGAAATTCTTCAGCAGCAACGCCAATAGCCGAGAATTACGAATCCACCGCCGCTCAGACATCCTGTTCGGATGATGCCCAGCCGGAACGGCTTCGAAACGTTAGGGATCGCAGATGACGACGGGGATCACGCGGTCGGTCCAGGACTGGTAGTCGTCGAAGTTGGAGTACATCGCGACCAGCTTGGGCCAGTACTCGTCGCGTTCCTCGGCGGTGGCATCGCGGGCCTGCAGTGACAGCACCTCGTCCTTGATCTGCACCGTCACTTTGGGATTGGCTTTGAGGTTGAGGTACCACAGCGGGTGCTTGTCGCGGCCGCCCTGCGAGGCGACCAGGATGACGCGGTTGCCTTCACGCAGATACAGCAGCGGGCTCACCCGTGGTTCGCCGGTCTTGCGTCCCGTCGTGGTCAACAGCGCGACCGGGCTCTTCTGGAACACGCCGCCGAGCTTTCCGTTGCTGCGCTTGTAGATCCAGGCGTTGCCTTTCGACATCCACTTGATGAAGAAGCCGACGACGGGTGAGTTGAGAGATTTGGGTTTTTCCATGACGGGCCTTAGCTCTGGATGAAGGGGTGAAACTTGACCTTGATGTGGTGGATTTCTGCTATCCCGCTTGGACTTTCGGCGGGTATCAGGAATGTCTCGTCCACCCGCGCGGCCACGCGGCGGCCGGCGAACGCCGCCTTGGTAAAGACCACGTAGGCGGCATGCACCTCATCGCCGGTGATGGAGAAGTCCGGCGGCGTGGTCTCGGCGAGGAGTCGGTACTGCGGTCCTCGAGTGAGGCTGCGCCGCAGGTGGTTTCCGGAGAAACCGTTCTTGAATCCCTGCTCGATGCGGGTGCAGCCGGGCGCAAACGGAACCGCGTCACCGGCATGGCTGACAAGCGCGTCGATGTACGCCTGCGCCGCGGCGACGCGGTTGTCCTCCGAGACGATCAATGCGTTAGATGCGCTCGATGATGGTGCCGGTGGAAAGCGCGCCGCCCGCGCACATGGTGATCAGTGCGGTGGTCTGATCGGTGCGCTCCAGCTCGTGCAGCGCGGTGGTAATCAGCCGGCTGCCGGTGCTGCCGACGGGGTGGCCCAGCGCGATCGCGCCGCCGTTGACGTTGACCTTGTCCATGTCGGGGTTGTGTACGCGCGCCCAGGACAGCACCACCGACGCGAAAGCCTCGTTGATTTCGGTGATGTCGATGTCGCCCATCTTCATGCCGGCCTTTTCCAGCACCTTGGCGGTCGACTGCACGGGGCCGTCGAGGTGGTAGTACGGCTCGGCGCCGACGAGCGCCTGGCTGATGATGCGGGCCCGCGGCTTCAGGCCCAGCGCCTTGGCCTTGTCCTCGTCCATCCAGAGCACCGCGGCCGCACCGTCGGAGATCTGCGAGGAGGTACCCGCCGTGTGGATGCCACCCTCGAGCACGGGCTTCAGCGAAGCCAGGCCCTCCAGCGTGGTGTCGCGCAGACCCTGATCTTTGGTCACGACGTGGCGGTCGCTGGTCGGCTGCTTGTTCTCGTCGAGCACCGGCGCCTCGATGCCGCTGATCTCGCGGTCGAAGCGGCCCTCGGCCCACGCCTGCTTGGCCTTGCGCTGCGAGTCGAAGCCGAACTGGTCGATGTCCTCGCGGGTGATGCCGCGACGCTTGGCAATGCGCTCGGCGGCGGTGAACTGGTCGGGCAAATCGATGTCCCACGACGCGGGCCGCAGAATCCCGCGGTCGGGGCCGGCGTTTGCGCCCAGCCCGACGCGGCTCATCGCCTCGATGCCGCACGCGATGCCGACATCGATGGCGCCCGCGGCGATCAGACCCGCGATCAGGCCGTTGGCCTGCTGGCCACTGCCGCACTGGCAGTCGACCGTCATCGCGCCGACGTGCTCGGGTAGGCCGGCGACGAGCCAACTGACCCGGGTGATGTTGTTGGACTGCTCGCCGAACTGCGTGACGCAGCCGCCGACAATCTGCTCGACCTCGCCGGCGTCAATACCCGCCTTCTCCACAAGGGCCTTTTGCGTGGCCCCCAGTAACTCGGTGGCGTGCAGACCGGACAACCACCCGTTCCGCTTACCGATGGGGCTGCGGGTTGCTTCGACGATGACAGGGTTACCCATTCCGTCAGGCTAGAACACGTTTCATTACTCTGACAAGCGAGGATGATGACCTGCCTTTTATCTGCGCAGGAGCCGTGTTTTACTGGCACTAGAACACGTTGCAATTAGTGTTGTAAAAGGAGCGCACCTTACATGGCACCCCCCAACATTCCCGCAGACTTCGACTTTCTCGACCCCGACGTCAACCTCGCCGGACTGCCCGTTGCGGAGCTTGCCGAGCTACGCAAGGCGGAGCCGGTCCACTGGGTCGACATCCCCGGCGGCACGGGTGGCTTCGAAGATCACGGCTACTGGCTCGTCACCAAGCACGCCGACGTCAAGGAGGTGTCGCGCCGCAGCGATGTCTTCTCGAGCTGGCAGAACGGCGCCATCCCGACCTGGCCGCCGGAGATGAAGCGTGAGCAGGTCGAACTGCAGCGCAGCGTCATGCTGAACATGGACGCACCGCACCACACCCGACTGCGCAAGATCATCTCCCGCGGGTTCACGCCACGGGCCATCGGCCGGCTGGAGGCCGAGCTGGCCCAGCGCGCCGAGAACATCGCCAAGGCCGCCGCCTCGGAGGGTAGCGGCGACTTCGTCGAACAGGTCTCGTGTGAGCTGCCGCTGCAGGCCATCGCCGGCCTGCTCGGTGTTCCGCAGGAGGATCGCGACAAGCTCTTCCGCTGGTCCAACGAGATGACCGGTGGCACCGACCCCGAGTACGCCACAGTCGACCCGGCGCAGTCGTCGATGGAATTGATCATGTACGCGATGGCGATGGCCGCGGAGCGCAACGAGAACCCCACCGACGACATCGTCACCACGCTGATCCAGGCCGACATCGACGGCGAGAAGCTCTCCGACGACGAGTTCGGCTTCTTCGTGGTAATGCTCGCGGTGGCCGGTAACGAGACCACCCGCAACTCAATCACCCACGGCATGATCGCGTTCGCCAACAACCCCGATCAGTGGGAGCTCTTCAAGAAGGAGCGCCCGGTCACCACGGCCGACGAGATCATCCGTTGGGCCACGCCGGTATCGGCGTTCCAGCGCACCGCCAACGAAGACATCGAGTTGGGCGGCGTCCTGATCAAGAAGGGGCAGCGGGCGGTGATGTCCTACCGGTCGGCCAACTTCGACGAAGAGGTCTTCGAGAACCCGCACAGCTTCAACATCCTGCGCGACCCGAACCCGCACGTCGGCTTCGGCGGAACCGGTGCGCACTATTGCATCGGTGCGAATCTGGCCCGCATGACCATCAACCTGATCTTCAACGCGGTCGCCGATCACATGCCCGACATCAAGTCCGTCGGTGAGCCCGAGCGGCTGCGGTCCGGGTGGCTCAACGGCATCAAGCACTGGCAGGTCGACTACACGGGAAAGAGCGCGGTGACGTCCTGATGGACTTCGATCTCACTGCGACACAACACGCTGTCGCCGATGTGGCCACGTCGGTACTCGAAAGGGATTTGGGCTGGGACGCTTTGGTCGGCGGGGGTGTGACGGCACTTGCCGTGCCCGAACGCCTCGGCGGCGACGGCGTCGGCCTACCCGAGGTCGCGACGGTACTGACCGAGGTGGGGCGCCACGGTGCGATCACGCCCGTGCTGGCAACGCTGGGCTTCGGCGTGCTGCCGCTGCTGGACCTGGCGTCCGAGGAGCAGCAGGACCGTTTCTTGGCCGGGGTGCCCAAGGGCGGCGTGCTGACCGCGGCACTCAACGAGCCCGGGACGGCGCTGCCGGACCGGCCCGCCACCACCTTCGCCGACGGACGGTTGTCCGGCACCAAAGTCGGTGTGGCGTATGCCGAACAGGCGGACTGGATCATCGTGACCGCGGATAACGCAGTCGTCGTGGTGTCGCCGAAGACCGACGGTGTGGAAGTGGTTCGCACGCCGACGTCGAATGGCTCCGACGAGTACACGGTGACGTTTGCCGCCGTCGCGGTTCCCGACACCAATGTGCTGGACGGCGCCACCGCGCGTCGCGTCAACGAGCTGGCACTGGCCGCGGTCGGTGCCTTCACCGACGGGCTGGTAGCCGGGGCGCTGCGACTGACCGCGGACTACGTGGCCGGGCGTAAACAGTTCGGCAAGCCGCTGTCGACGTTCCAGACCGTGGCCGCGCAGCTCGCCGAGGTCTACATCGCTTCGCGCACCATCGATTTGGCCGCGAAGTCGGTGGTGTGGCGGCTGTCCGAAGGCCGGCACGCTGATGATGACTTAGACGTGCTCGGGTACTGGATCACCTCGCAGGCCCCGCCGGTAATGCAGATCTGCCATCACCTGCACGGCGGCATGGGCATGGACATCACTTATCCGATGCACCGGTACTACTCCACGATCAAGGACCTGTCCCGGTTGCTGGGCGGGCCTTCGCATCGTCTCGACCTGGTGGGAGCGCAATGTTCATAGACCTGACTCCAGAGCAGCGACAGCTGCAAGCGGAGCTACGCGAATATTTCTCGAACCTGATTTCGTCCGATGAGGCGAAGGCGATGGAATCCGATCGCCACAACGAGGCCTACCGTGCGGTGATCCGCAGGATGGGTCAGGACGGCAAGCTCGGCGTCGGTTGGCCGAAAGAGTTCGGCGGCTTGGGCTTCGGCCCTATCGAGCAGTCGATTTTCGTCAACGAGGCGCATCGGGCCGACGTGCCGCTGCCGGCGGTGACCTTGCAGACGGTCGGTCCGGTTCTGCAGCAATTTGGCAGCGACGAGCAGAAGAAGAAGTTCCTGCCGGCGATCCTCGCCGGTGAGGTGCACTTCGCGATCGGCTACACCGAGCCGGAGGCGGGCACCGACCTTGCGTCGCTGCGGACCACCGCCGTGCGCCAGGGCGACGAGTACATCGTCAACGGCCAGAAGGTCTTCACCACCGGCGCCCACGATGCCGACTACATCTGGCTGGCCTGCCGCACTGACCCGGAAGCCGTTAAGCACAAGGGTATTTCGATCCTGATCGTCGACACCAAAGATCCCGGCTACTCCTGGACCCCGATCATTCTGTCCGACGGCGCCCACCACACCAACGCCACCTACTACAACGACGTGCGGGTGCCTGCCGACATGCTGGTCGGCGAGGAGAACGGCGGATGGCGGCTGATCACCACCCAGCTCAACAACGAGCGTGTCATGCTCGGCCCGGCCGGCCGTACCGCCGGCATCTACGACCGGTTGCACGCCTGGGCCTCCAAGCCCGGGGGCGACGGTGTCACGCCGATCGACCACCAGGACGTCAAGCGGGCGCTCGGTGAAATCTACTCGCTGTGGCGGATCAACGAACTGCTCAACTGGCAGGTCGCCGCCGCCGGCGAAGAGATCAATGTGGCCGATGCCGCGTCCACGAAAGTCTTTGGCACCGAGAAGATTCAATACATCGGCCGGTTGGCCGAAGAGATCGTCGGCAAGTACGGCAACCCGGCCGAGCCGGACACCGCCGAGCTACTCGACTGGCTGGACTCGCAGACCAAACGCAATCTGGTAATCACCTTCGGTGGAGGCGTGAACGAAGTGATGCGCGAAATGATCGCTGCGGCAGGCCTCAAAGTGCCGAGGGTGCCTCGATGACCGACACGGACGACATCAAGAAAGCCGTCGCCGAGATCACGTCCACCGTCGTAGCCGCGCCCCGCACGGGCCGGGATCCGGTGAACCAGCCGATCATCAACAACTGGGTCGAGGCGCTCGGCGATCGCAACCCGATTTATGTCGACGAGGCAGCGGCCAAGGCCGCCGGCCATCCCGGGCTGGTCGCGCCGCCGGCGATGATCCAGGTGTGGACGATGTTCGGCCTGGGTGGCGAGCGTCCGACGGACGATCCCATGGGGCCGATCATGGAATTGTTCGACGGCGCGGGCTATGTCGGCGTGGTCGCCACCAACTGCGAGCAGACCTACCACCGGTACCTGCGTCCCGGTGAGCGGGTGACCGTGCACTCCGAGATGCGTGACGTGGTCGGACCTAAGCAGACCGCTCTCGGCGAGGGCTGGTTCATCAACCAGCACATCACCTGGCGTGTCGGTGACGAGGATGTCGCCGAGATGGCTTGGCGCATCCTCAAATTCAAGCCTCGCGAGGCATCCGAGGCGACGCCGTCGTCGACTCCTCAGGATCTGGACGCCGACGCCTTGATGCGTCCGGCGGTTTCGCGGGACACCGCGTTCTTCTGGGAAGGCGTCAAGGCGCACGAGCTGCGCATCCAACGGCGGCCCGACGGCAGCCTGCAGCACCCGCCGGTGCCGGCGGTGTGGCAGGACAAAGAGCAGCCGATCGACTATGTGGTGGCCGGCGGCGCGGGCACGGTGTACAGCTTCGTCGTGCACCATGCGCCCAAGGTCCCCGGGCGTACCCTGCCCTTCGTCATCGCCCTGGTGGAACTCGAGGAAGGCGTCCGGATGCTGGGCGAGCTGCGCGGGGTGGATCCCGCCGCGGTGAAGATCGGAATGCCGGTTCGCGCAACCTATATCGACTTTCCCGCCGGCGAGTCCGGCCCCGAATGGACCCTGTACGCATGGGAGCCGCAAGCATGAGCGCACCCGCCATCGAAGTGGGTACGAAGCTGCCCGAGCTCAAGATCGAAGGCACGCCCACATTCATCATCTCGACGGCCATTGCCACCCGTGACTTTCAGGACGTGCACCACGACCGGGATCTGGCACAGGCCAAGGGTTCCAAGGACATCTTCGTCAACATCCTCACCGACACCGGGCTGGTGCAGCGCTTCCTGACGGACTGGGCCGGGCCGACGGCGTTGATCAAGTCGATCGGATTGCGGCTGGGCGTGCCGTGGTACGCCTACGACACCATCACCTTCTCCGGTGAGGTGACCGCGGTGGAGGACGGGTTGATCACGGTGAAGGTGTTCGGCCGCAACAGCCTTGGCGACCACGTCATCGCGACCGCCACGCTCACGATTGGGGATGCTTAATGTTGTCGGGTAAGGCCGCCATCGTCGGCATCGGTGCCACCGACTTCTCGAAGAATTCCGGCCGAAGCGAGCTGCGCCTGGCGGCCGAGGCGGTCCTGGATGCGCTCGAGGACGCGGGCCTTTCGCCGTCGGACGTCGACGGCCTCACCACGTTCACGATGGACAGCAACAACGAGACCGCGGTGGCGCGGGCGACCGGCATCGGCGACCTGAGGTTCTTCGCGCAGACGGGGTACGGCGGCGGTGCCGCGTGCGGGACCGTCGCACACGCCGCGGCGGCCGTCGCGACCGGACTGGCGGACGTTGTGGTGGCCTACCGCGCGTTCAACGAGCGGTCCGGTCAGCGTTTCGGTCAGGTGCAGACGCGGCTGGTGGGAAGCGCTGGCGTGCAGGCTGATTCGACGACGGCCGACAACTCCTTCTCGTATCCGCACGGGCTTTCCACACCGGCGGCGCAGGTGGCCATGATCGCGCAGCGGTACATGCACTGGTCGGGCGCCAGCAGCCGCGACTTCGGCGCCATCTCGGTGGCCGACCGCAAACATGCGGCCAAGAACCCCAAGGCGTACTTCTACGAGAAGCCGATAACCATTGAGGACCACCAGAATTCGCGGTGGATCGCCGAGCCGCTGCGGTTGCTGGACTGCTGCCAGGAGACCGACGGCGCGGTGGCCCTCGTGGTGACCTCGGTGGAGCGGGCGCGAGACCTCAAGCAGCGGCCCGCCGTCATCGAGGCGGCGGCCCAGGGCGCCAGCCCCGATCAGTACACGATGGTGAGCTACTACCGCGACGAACTCGGCCTGCCCGAGATGGGTGTGGTGGGCAAGCAGCTCTGGCAGCAATCCGGTTTGAAGCCGACCGATATCCAGACCGCCGTCATCTACGACCACTTCACCCCGTTCACGCTGATTCAGTTGGAGGAGTTGGGGTTCTGCGGTCGCGGCGAGGCCAAAGACTTCATTGCCGGCGGCGCGGTCGAGGTCGGCGGACGGCTGCCGATCAACACCCACGGCGGGCAACTCGGCGAGGCCTACATCCACGGCATGAACGGCATCGCGGAGGGTGTACGCCAGCTGCGGGGTACCTCGGTCAACCCCGTGCCCGACGTCGAGCACGTACTCGTCACCGCCGGAACCGGCGTCCCGACGTCGGGCCTCATCCTCGGCTAATCCCTCGCTTCTTTGGCCGAGTGTCACGCCAGCGTGGCGGTGGGCGCCGAGCGGCACGCTGGAGTGACGCTGTGGATGATTGCCTTGTGATGACGTGACGGTCTGAGCAACTCGTGGGACTCTGCCGTCATGGCAGAACCTTTCATTGGCAGTGAGGCGGTCGCGGTCGGTGAGGTTGACAAGAGTGCACTTCGGACCAGGTACCTCAGACTGTTCCGCGATGTCTACATTCGAGAGGGTGCCGAATTAACCCCGATGGTTCGCGCGCGAGCGGGATGGCTGTGGTCGGGACGGAGAGGCGTCATCGCTGGGTTCTCCGCCTCCGCGGTCCACGGGGCGGACTGGATAGACGCTGCTGGACCGTTGGAAATAATTCATCACAACAGAAACCCTTTGCCAGGCTTACAAGTTCACAGCGACCGGATTGAAGATGACGAGATCTTGCTCGTAGAGGAAGTTCCGGTAACCACGCCCGCCCGGACGGCGTTCGACCTCGGTTGCTGGTACCCGACCACGAGCGCAGTCGCTGCCATTGACTCATTGGCACGCGCGGCGGAAATCAAGACAGCCGATGTAGAGTTACTGGCCCAGCGATATCCAGGACGTCGAGGCATCACGCGGGCTCGGCGCGCGCTTACTCTCTTCGACGCCGGGGCGCAGTCTCCAAAGGAGACGTGGTTGCGACTACTTCTCGTTGAGGCTGGATTACCGCGGCCGCAGACGCAAATCGCAGTGAACGACGAGTTCGGCCGAGCGATCGCATATCTCGACATGGGGTGGGAAGACCTGAAAGTCGCCGTGGAATACGACGGCGATCACCACCGCAGCGATCGCTCGCAATTCGGTTGGGATATCCGGCGATTGGAGAGGTTACAGCACAGGGGCTGGATCGTGATCCGGGTGGTCGCGGGGGATCGGCCAGCGGAGATCATCCGACGTGTGCGCGCGGCCCGTGCCCGTCGAGCGTCACGCGAGCGTGGCAGTGAGCGCTGAGCGCCACGCTGGCGTGACGCTCGGGCAACGGAGCCAACGGCTATACGCGAGTGTGCGGCTGACCGCACACTCGCGCAACGGAGAGCCAACGGCAACGCGAGCCAACGGCTAGGCGGGCACCAGCTCGACGCCACTCAGCACGACCGCGTTGTCGCGCGACGGCGCGACAACGCCGGCCACGAAACGGCCATCTTCTTTCCAGACGTTGACGCGCAGCGTCTCACCCGGGAACGCGACCCCGGCAAAGCGGGCGCCATAGGCAGAAACTGCGGCGGCATCCCCGTCGAGCAGCGCATCGGTGATCGCCTTGCAGGTCATGCCGTAGGTGCACAGTCCATGCAGAATCGGCTGCGGAAAGCCTGCGGCCGCAGCGAATTCAGGATCGGAATGCAGCGGGTTGCGGTCGCCGCACAACCGGTACAGCAGCGCCTGCTGCGGCAGAATCGGCACGTCGAGCTCGAGGTCAGGAGCGCGGTCCGGCGCCCCGTCCGACCCGCCCCCCGAAGGCCCACGGTCGCCACCGAATCCGCCCTCACCGCGGGCGAAGATCGAACGCCGCTGCGTCCACAGCACGGTGCCGTCGGGCGCGGTGGCCGTCGTCTCGCTCCAGATCACCGCGGCCTTGCCCTTGTCCCAGATGTCGGTGAATCGCGTCACGGCCGTGGCCGAACCCGACGGCGGCAGCGGCCCGGGCACCTCGATGCGCTCGCTGGCGTGCAGCACTTTGCTCAGCTCGATGTCGATGCCGGGGAACTGCACCGTCGGCGGCTTGGTCATGTGGAAGGACGCCGCGACATTGCCGAATGTCGGTAGCACCTGCGGGGTTTCGTCGATCAGATAACGCAGCTCACGGGGGTCCATCGGATCCTTACCCGCACCGAGCCCCAGGTGATAGAGCTGAATATCGCTGCTGGACCACGAGAATTCGAGCGGCTCCAGCTCGGCGGACAGCGCGACGTCTACATCGATTGGCATGGCTTAGTTGCTCCCGCTTCGATCGGCTATGTGCAGCGCGGCGAGGTACCCGAAGGTCATCGCCGGTCCGATGGTGCCGCCCGGCCCCGGATAGGTGTGCCCCATCACCGGTGCACTGACGTTGCCCGCTGCGTAGAGCCCGTCGATGATGCTGCCGTCGTCGCGCAGCGCACGGCCGTGGATGTCGGTGCGGATACCGCCCTTGGTTCCCAGGTCACCGGGCACCATCTTGGCGGCGTAATACGGTGCGTGGCTGAGCTCGCCCAGGTTCGGATTGGGCTTGTTGGTGGGATCGCCGTAGTACCTGTCGTAGGCGCTTTCCCCGCGGCGGAAGTCCTCGTCGACACCCGAACGGGCAAAGCCGTTGAACCGCGCCACCGTCGCGGTGAAATCGTCGACCGGCAACCCGGCCAGCGAGGCCAACTCTTCCAGCGTGTCGGCCTTGATGATGACGCCAGACTCCATCCACTTGGTCGGAATGCGTTGTCCTGGTTGCAATCCCGCGAAGATATAGCGGTCCCGGTACTGCTGGTCGAACACCAGCCAGGCAGGAATGTTCTCACCCGGTCCCGGGCCTTGGCCGTATTCACCGCCGTACATGTGATGGCAGGCCTCGACGTAGGGCATCGACTCGTTCATAAACCGCTTGCCGGACATGTTGACGATGATCGACCCCGGCGAATTCCGCTCGGACAGAGCGAACCACGGCGCACCGACAAGCGGCACCGTCGGGCCCCACCACGCGTCCTCCATGACGTCTAATGCGGCGCCCAGCTTTTCACCGGCCAGGATGCCGTCACCGGTGTTGGCCTTGGCGCCGACGGTCCATTCGGTGGTGATCGGCGCGCGCTGGTACTTCACCCGCATCTGCTCGTTGTGCTCAAACCCGCCGCTTGCCAGGATGACGCCACGCCGCGCGCGGATCAGCTGCGGCTCAACGGATTCCGCCGAGCGGGTAGAGCGGACATAGATACCGCGCACCACGCCGTCTTCGACATACAGATCAGTCAAAGCGGTGTTCAGCCGGACCGGAACCCCGGCCTGCTGTAACCCGATCCGCAGCGGAGCGATCAGGGCCCGGCCCATACCGACCAGGTTCTTGCCGGTGCTCTTCGCCCACACGGTGCGGGCGCCAACCTTCAGGCTGCGCAGCACTCCACGCGGGTGGCGTTTGAGCATGTTCAGTCGTACGTAATCCTGCTGCATCACAACAACATTGAGCGGCACCTTGCCGTAAGCCGGCTCCAGGCCGGCCTCGTCGGGGCCAAGCTTGCGGGCATTGAACGGCTTGGGCTCGATCGAGCGCCCCCCATCGCGGCCGCCCGGGGCCTCGGGGTAGTAGTCGGAATACTTGGGCACCCAGCACATCTTCAGTGGCGTGTGCTTGAGCACGAACGACAGCATCTCCGGACCGCGCTGCAGGTAGGTGTCGATGCGCTCAGGCTCGACGACGTTGCCGACGATGCCGTGCAGGTAGGTGCGGGCCGCCTCCGGGGTGTCCTTGACGCCGGCGCGCTTGAGGACCTCGTTGTTCGGAATCCAGACGCCGCCGCCGGACCGAGCTGTCGAGCCGCCGAAGTGTGGCGCCTTCTCTACGACTAGTGTCGATAGGCCTCGGTGTGCCGCGGTGAGGGCAGCCACCATGCCGGCTCCGCCGCTTCCGACCACGACGACGTCGTACTCCTGCGCTGTCATGTAGAACACGTTATAGAATTGCCCGGGCTGGCCGCTACCGGCCCGGTCAAACGAACGAGGGGACTTCGGTAAATGCTCAGTTCTGCGACCCGCGACGAGCTGGCTGCCGACCTGGCGCAGGCTGAACGCAGCCGTGAGCCGATCGCCCCGCTGACGTCCGCACACCCCGATATCGACGTCGTCGACGCCTACGAAATTCAGTTGATCAACATCCGCCAGCGCGTCGCCGAGGGCGCCCGCGTGCTCGGCCACAAGGTGGGCCTGTCGAGCAAGGCGATGCAGCAGATGATGGGCGTCGACGAACCGGATTACGGCCACCTGCTCGACGAGATGGAAGTCTTCGAAGACGTCCCCGTCGAGGCGGGCAGATTTCTCTACCCGCGGGTCGAGGTCGAGGTGGGCTTCATCCTCGCCGACGACCTGCCGGGTGCCGGTTGCACCGAAGACGATGTGCTGGCGGCGACCGAAGCATTGGTGCCGTCGATCGAACTGATCGACACCCGAATCACCGACTGGAAGATCGCGCTGTGCGACACCATCGCCGACAACGCGTCGTCCGCGGGATTCGTGCTGGGCAAGGCCCGGTTGTCGCCGGCCGACATCGACGTGAAGACGATCGACGCGGTGCTGACTCGCAACGGTGAGGTGATCGCCGAGGGGCGCAGCGACGCGGTGCTGGGAAATCCGGTCACGGCGGTGGCCTGGCTGGCCCGCAAGGTCGAGAGCTTTGGGGTGCGGCTCCGCAAAGGTGACGTCGTGCTGCCCGGCTCCTGCACGAAGGCCATCGACGCCCGCCCCGGTGACGAGTTCGTCGCCGATTTCACCGGGCTGGGGTCGGTCCATTTGTCGTTTGAATAGGCTGGAAATAGTCTTGGACTTAGTTTTGAATCAGTCGATTTAAAGCTTCGAAAAAGGGAGCATCATGCCGTCGAAGGCAAGCGTCGCAATTGTCGGGTCGGGAAATATCAGCACCGACTTGCTCTACAAGCTACTGAGATCGGACTGGCTGGAGCCGCGCTGGATGGTCGGCATCGATCCGGAAAGCGAAGGCTTGGCGCGGGCCCGCAAGCTGGGGCTGGAAACCACCCACGAAGGCGTCGACTGGCTGCTGGCCCAGTCCGAGAAGCCGGACCTGGTCTTCGAGGCCACCAGCGCGTATGTCCACCGGGACGCGGCGCCGAAATACGAGGCCGCCGGGATCCGGGCCATCGACCTGACGCCGGCCGCGGTGGGCCCGGCGGTCATTCCGCCGGCGAATCTGCGCGAACACCTGGACGCGCCGAACGTCAACATGATCACCTGCGGCGGGCAGGCGACCATCCCCATCGTGTACGCAGTCAGTCGGGCACTGGTCGAAAAAGGGGGGGTGCCCTACGCCGAAATCGTCGCCTCGGTCGCCTCGCTGTCGGCCGGCCCGGGGACCAGGGCCAACATCGACGAGTTCACCAAGACCACCAGCCGGGGCGTCGAGACGATCGGTGGCGCCAAGCGCGGCAAGGCGATCATCATTCTGAACCCCGCCGATCCGCCGATGATCATGCGCGACACCATCTTCTGCGCCATCCCCGAGGACGCCGACCGCGACGCGATCGCCCAATCCATCAAGGATGTGGTCGCCGAGGTGCAGACCTACGTGCCGGGATACCGGCTGCTCAACGAGCCGCAGTTCGACGATCCGTCGGTCCACTCCGGTGGTCAGGCCCTGGTCACGACGTTCGTTGAGGTCGAGGGTGCCGGCGACTACCTGCCGCCCTACGCGGGCAACCTCGACATCATGACCGCCGCGGCCACCAAGGTCGGCGAGGAGATCGCCAAGGAGTCCCTGGCGACGAGCAAGTCGGCGGGAGGAGCACAAGCATGAGTACTGACATCTTCTTCAACCCGGTCTGGGACGTCCGCATGACGGACACGTCGCTGCGCGACGGCTCGCATCACAAACGCCACCAGTTCACCAAGGACGAGGTCGGATCGATCGTGTCGGCGCTGGACGCCGCGGGCGTTCCGGTGATCGAGGTGACCCACGGCGACGGGCTGGGCGGCTCGTCGTTCAATTACGGCTTTTCCAAGACGCCCGAGCAGGAGTTGATCAAGCTCGCCGCCGAGACGGCCAAAGAAGCCAAGATCGCATTTCTGATGTTGCCGGGGGTCGGCACCAAAGAGGACATCAAAGAGGCCCAGGACAACGGCGGGTCGATTTGCCGAATCGCCACGCACTGCACCGAAGCCGACGTCTCGATCCAGCATTTCGGTCTGGCTCGTGAGCTGGGCCTGGAAACCGTCGGGTTCTTGATGATGGCTCACACCATCCCGCCCGAGAAGCTGGCCGCGCAGGCCCGCATCATGGCCGACGCCGGCTGCCAGTGCGTTTACGTCGTCGACTCTGCCGGCGCCCTGGTGCTCGACGGCGTCGCCGACCGCGTCCAGGCGTTGGTCGCCGAACTCGGTGACGACGCTCAAGTCGGCTTCCATGGCCACGAGAACCTCGGACTCGGAGTGGCCAACTCCGTCGAGGCGGTGCGCGCAGGCGCCAAGCAGATCGACGGCAGCGTGCGCCGGTTCGGTGCGGGCGCGGGCAACGCGCCGGTCGAGGCCCTGATCGGAGTTTTCGACAAGATCGGCGTCAAGACGGGCATCGACTTCTTCGACATCGCCGACGCCGCGGAGGACGTCGTGCGTCCGGCGATGCCCGCCGAGTGCCTGCTCGACCGCAATGCGTTGATCATGGGCTACTCCGGGGTGTACTCGAGCTTTCTCAAGCACGCCGTTCGCCAGGGGGAGCGCTACGGCGTCCCGGCACACGAGCTGTTGCACCGGGCCGGCCAGCGCAAGCTGATCGGCGGTCAGGAAGACCAGCTCATCGACATCGCGCTGGAGATCAAGCGGGAACGCGAAAGCGCGGCGACACACTGATCCCACTGCCGCACAGCACAGCCGCGGCACAGCCCGGGCACAGCTGGCGGGGGTAGCCTGACCCGCATGAGCAAATCCAACACACCCGGCCTCGCGCGCCGCGGACTGTACGGCCTGCTCGCCGGGGGGCTACTGACGACGACCGCCGCGACGCTGATCGCGCTGCCGATGGCGAACGCGGATCCGTGTAATCAGACCGTGGGCCAGTCGATCGACTCGTACTTGACCCGGCACCCGGACGTCAAAGCGCAGCTGTCCGCCAAGTCGCAGGCCGAAGGTGGCGGACCCAACGTCATCGACTACCTCAACCGGCACCCCGATGTGCGCCAGCATCTGATCGACCTGTCGCAGCAGTGCACTTCGTAGCGATCGGGCCTCGTTTGTAAACGTCGTCGGCGACGCGCAGGAATGTTCGCCATTGACGAAAAAGTAGAACACGTTCTAGCGTCTAGGCGTGTCCTCCCTCCCCTTTTCTGATCCGCTGTCCTCCGCGATCGCCGAGGCCGAGAATCTCGTCGCCGCCGCACCCTTCATCGAGTCCGAAGCCGATTTGCTCGAAGGGCTGCAGTATCTGGCGGGCTGCATCGCGGCCTGCACCCACCTGGCCTTCGACTACGAGCGCGACCATCCGTTCCTGCAGTCGGGCACCGGGCCGTTCACCAAGATGGGCCTGGACAATCCCGACACCCTGTACTTCGGCACCCGCGTGCACGCCAACCACGACTACGTGGTCACCGGCGTCCGCGGTACCACCACCGACTTGAGCTTCCAGCTGCTCGGCGGTGAGTACACCGACGACTTCGTGCCCGTCAGCCAGGCGGCTTTCGACGACCGGGAACTCGAGATCGCGGCCGACGGCAGCTTCGAGTGGCGGGTGCGCCCGACCAGCCCCGGACAGTTGGTGATCCGCGAGGTCTATGGCGACTGGTCGGCTCAGCGTGGCACACTGGCGATCTCCCGCCTGGATACCGCTGGCACCGCGCCGCCGCCGTTGACTCGCGCGACGATCGAAAAGCGTTATGCGACAGCTGCGAAGCAGTTGGTGCAGCGGGTCAAGACGTGGTTGCAATTCCCGCAGTGGTTTTACGACAATCTCCCGGTCAACACGCTCACGGCGCCACGGTTGACTCCCGGTGGGCTGGCGACTCAGTACTCGTCGGTGGGGCACTGGGACCTGCGACCGGACCAGGCGATGGTGATCACGATCCCGGTTTCGGATGCGCCCTACCTCGGCTTCCAGCTCGGCAGCCTGTGGTACATCTCGCTGGATTACATCAACCACCAAACCTCGCTGAACAACACGCAGGCACAAGCGGATCCGGACGGCATGGTGCGCATCGTGGTGGCCGACCAGAACCCGGGTGTGACGAACTGGGTGGAGACGCTGGACCACCGTCGTGGTTATCTGCAGTTCCGCTGGCAACGGGTGTCGCGTGAGCTCACGGAGGCCGACGGGCCGACGGTCGAGGTGGTCGACATCGACCAGGTGCCGGCGTCGTTGCCGTATTTCGACCACAACAAGATTTCCGAGGACGACTGGCGCGCACGAATCGCACTGCGCCATCAACAAATTCAGGCAAGGATGTTGGGATGACGAAGTTGCTCGATGGCAAGGTAGTGGTGATCAGCGGTGTCGGTCCGGGTCTGGGCACGACGCTGGCGCACCGATGCACCCGAGAGGGTGCGGACCTGGTGCTGGCGGCCCGCACGCCGGAACGTCTGGACGACGTCGCGAAGCAAATCGCCGACCTCGGCGGCCGCGCGACAACGGTACGCACCGACATCACCGAGGATGACCAGGTGAAGAACCTGGTCGCGGCGACCTTGGAGGCCTACGGCAAGGTCGATGTGCTGATCAACAACGCGTTCCGGGTGCCGTCGTTGAAACCGTTCTCGGGCACCAGCTTCCAGCATATCCGTGACGCGATCGAACTCAGTGCGCTTGGCGCGCTGCGACTCATCCAGGGATTCACCGACGCGCTGGCCGAGTCGAAGGGCTCGATCGTCAACGTCAACTCCATGGTGCTGCGGCACTCGCAGGCCAAGTACGGCGCCTACAAGATGGCCAAGTCCGCGCTGCTGTCCATGTCACACTCGCTGGCCACCGAGCTGGGGGAGCAGGGTATCCGAGTCAATTCCGTTGCACCCGGCTATATCTGGGGTGAAACGCTGCAGGGCTACTTCAACCACCAGGCCGGCAAGCACGGCACCACCGCCGAACAGATCTACCAGGCCACCGCTGCCGACTCCGACCTCAAACGGCTGCCCACCGAGGACGAGGTCGCCTCGGCGATCCTGTTCATGGCCAGCGACCTGTCCAGCGGCATCACCGGCCAGACCCTGGACGTCAACTGCGGGGAGTACCACACCTAATGGCCGGTGAGCGCACCGATGTCGGCACCGTCGAGGACATGCACGCGTCGGCCACCAAGCTGGTCGGCCTCGACGACTTCGGCGTCGACGACGACAATTATCGCGAAGCCCTCGGCGTGCTGCTGGACTCCTACCGCAGTGATGCGGGCCTAACGCCCCTGGGCAGCAAGATGAATCGGTTCTTCCTGCGCGGCGCGCTGGTGGCTCGGCTGTTCTCCGAGTCCGCCTGGAAGCAATACCCCCAGCACGCCGACGTCGCGATCGAGCGGCCGATCTTCGTCACCGGGCTGCCGCGCACCGGCACCACTATCTTGCACCGACTGCTGGGCGCGGACCCGGTGCATCAGGGCCTGCACCTGTGGCTGGCCGAGTTTCCGCAGCCACGCCCGCCGCGTGACACCTGGGACGAAAACCCGTGGTACAGCCAGTTGAACGCGCAGTTCGAGAAGGCACACGCGGAGAACCCGGAGTACACCGGCCTGCATTTCATGGCCGCCTACGAGCTGGAGGAGTGCTGGCAGCTGCTGCGACAGTCGCTGCATTCGGTGTCCTACGAGACGCTCTCGCACCTGCCGACCTACTCACAGTGGCTGTCGCGGCAGGACTGGACGCCGTCGTACCAGCGGCACCGCCGCAACCTTCAGCTGGTCGGCCTGAACGATGCCGAAAAGCGTTGGGTGCTGAAGAATCCCAGCCACCTGTTCGCGCTTGACGCGTTGATGGCGACCTATCCGGACGCCCTGGTGATCCAGACCCACCGGCCGGTGGAAACGATCCTGGCGTCGATGTGTTCGCTGGCCCAGCACACTGCCGAGGGATGGTCGACGACCTTCTCCGGCGCCCAGATCGGTGCCGACGCGATGGAAACCTGGTCTCGGGGCCTGCAGTTGTTCAACACCGCGCGAGCCAAATACGACCCCGCCCAGTTCTGCGACGTCGACTACCACGACCTGATCGCCGATCCGCTCGGGACGGTCGCCAACGTCTATCGTCACTTCGACATCGATCTGACCGACGAGGCCCGAAAGGCCATGGAGGACAGCCACGCCGAGAGCCAAACCGGCGCCCGTGCCCCGAAGCACAAGTACTCGCTGGCCGATTACGGCCTCACCGCAGAAGAGGTCAAGGAGCGCTTCGCCGGGCTGTGATCACTCGCGGCGACGAATTCGATCAGTCTTCTTCGGGACGCTCCAGGTAGCCCTCGGCGACCGCGTGTTCAATGCTGTCGGACAGCCGGGGGCACGCCCGGGTGCGGGCGGTGTCGCCGCCGGACTCGCGTATCTCGGCGAAGTGCGCACAACGCTGGGTTGCCTCGCTATTCCATTGCACCGCAGTGTGTCCCGGTCCGAGCCGCCTGACCGTCACCGTGACATGGCAGAACCGGCAGTCCACCGGCTGCAGGCCCGACGTGAGGTAGCGCTCCCGGTCGGCGCGGCTGGCCTCGCGAACGGCGGCGGCGCGTTCCGGATCGTTCGCGAAATCCCTTGACTTCGACCAAGATCCGGAGCCGCCGTCATGGGCGGGCTTGTCCTCGTGGTCATGTCCGTCGCCATGCAACAACAGCATCGACCGGGCGAGCTGGTCGACGTCCGGGACGGCCGACTGGTCGTCAGGCATGTCGTCAGTGCTGTTCGACTGGAACTTCTTCGGCCGCAGGGCCTTCGGCGTCCTGTGCCTTCAGATTCTCTGCAACCTGAGCGTTCCAGTACTCGTTGGCGCGGGTGGTGTCCACCTCGATTTCGAAGCGCTCCACCATTTCCGGCTCGATGTCGGCGACGTCGACGTAGAACTGCTGATACCAGCGGCGCAGCTGATAGACGGCGCCGTCCTCCTCGACCAGCAGCGGGTTGTCGATCCGGGTCTTGTGCTTCCAGATTTCGACGTCCTGCAAGAAGCCCTTGCTGACGCCTTCGGTGAACACCTTCGACAGCTTGTTGGTCATCTTCTCGTCCATGCCCTTGGGCTTTTCGACGATGACGCCCCACTGCAGCACGAACGAGTTCTGGGTGACCGGATAGTGGCAGTTGATCAGAATCGACTCGGCCTTGAAGCCGCCGTAGCTGTTGTGCAGCCAGTTGATCATGAACGACGGTCCGAAGTACGACGCCTCGGAATCCAGGTGCGCCTCACCGTAGGAGGTCCCCAGGTCGTTGACGTCCGGCCGGCCCACGTTGTGCAGGTACTGCGAGGCGACATGCCCCTCGAAGACGTTCTTGAAGTACGTCGGCAACCCGAAATGGATGTAGAAGAAGTGCGCCATGTCGGTGACGTTGTCGATGATGTCGCGGCAGTTGGAGCCCTCGATGAGGATGCTGTTCCATCGCCACTCGGTCCACTCGTCACTGTGCGATTCCGGGATGTCGGGAATCTGGACGGCCGGATCCGGTGGGTTGTTCTCGTGGTCATGCCAGACGAACAGCAGACCGCCACGCACGTCGGTGGTCCAAGACCGGGTGCGCGCCGTCTTCGGTGTGCGTTTGGCGTAGGGCACCAACTTGCATCGGCCGTCGCCACCCCAACGCCAGTCGTGGAACGGGCAGGCGATCTCGTCGCCCTTGATGGTGCCCTCGGACAGGTCACCGCCCATGTGCCGGCAGTAGCCGTCGAGGACGTGGATGTCGCCATGTGAGTCGGCGAAGACCACCAGCTTGGTGCCGAACGCTTCGATCGGGTGCGGCTTGCCGTCCTGGAAGTCCTTCGCCACGCCCAGGCAGTGCCAGCCCCGGGCATATCTGGTCGGCAGGGCGCCGGGATCGATTTCCCGGATGCCGACCGCTTTGGTGTCGGTAGTCACCTGCAACCTCCAGCTCTGCTTGCCCTCTAACTAGAACACGTTACAGTTTTTAGGTGTGGACGCGCAACGACAGCGGTCCTAACCATAGGGTTTTCACGCTGGGGTATATCTAAACGATGCCACTGTTTGCTTTCGAGGGTCGCGCACCACGGATCGATCCGACGGCGTTCGTGGCGCCGACCGCGACCCTGATCGGCGATGTCACGGTCGAGGCCGGGGCGTCGGTGTGGTTCAACGCCGTACTGCGCGGCGACTACGGGCCGATCGTCGTCCGCGAAGGCGCCAATGTGCAGGACGGATCGGTGTTGCACGCACCGCCCGGAATTCCCGTCGACATCGGCCCGGGGGCCACCGTTGCCCACATGTGCGTCATTCACGGGGCCCACGTCGGTTCTGAGGCACTGATCGCCAACCACGCGACGGTTCTAGACGGCGCGGTCATCGGGGCGCGCAGCTTGATCGCCGCGCACTCTCTGGTGACCGCCGGCACTCAAATCCCGGCCGGGGTGCTCGTGGTCGGAGCCCCTGCTCAGATCAAGGGCCCGATCGCCGGGACGGGTGCGGAGATGTGGATCAACTTGAACCCGCAGGCCTACCGCGACCTGGCGCAGCGGCATCTGGCCGGGCTGGAACCGCTTTAGATCTTCCGGGTGTTGGCCGCCGCGCGGTCCATCTCCCAATAGGCGCGCAGGGCCACCATCTTGCCCTCGTCGTTGGCCTTGTAGGTGAACACGCCCTCGGCGGTCGTTTGGTAGTCGCCCGTGGTGATCAAAATGTGCCCGACGTTGGCTTCCTCGTTGCCGCACTGATAGGTGTCGCGGAACACGAACTCGATCTTGGCGGTGGGGGCAATGGCCTTGTCCCAGAACGCCGAAATCGCGTCACGGCCGCGGTGTCCGTTGCCCTCGGGATCGAACAGCGAGGGCCCGATGGGGTCCTCCACGATGCCGTCGTCGGCGAACACCGCCAGCCACGCCTCTTTGTCCCTGGCCATCACGGCCTCGCGGGAGCGACGGCCGGCCTCGTGCGCAGGATGGTCAGCCAATGTCGCCGCTCCTCCTCATCGCTGCGCTCTGCATCGTCGCCGGCGTCACACGCGTGCCTTTTCGGGCTTGTCCGCGCCGACCACCCACATGGAGTAGTACTGCGAACCACCACCGTAGGCGTGTCCCAAGGCCTTTCGGGCATTGGGCACCTGGTGGTCACCGCCCTTGCCCATCACCTGGATGGCCGATTCGGCGAAGCGGATCAGGCCCGAGGCGCCGATCGGGTTCGACGAGAGTACCCCACCGGACGGGTTCACCGGCAGCTTGCCGCCGATCTTGGTCTCGCCGGCCTCGGTGAGCTTCCAGCCCTCGCCCTCGGCGGCAAAGCCGAGGTTTTCCAACCACATTGGCTCAAACCACGAGAACGGCACGTAGATCTCGGCGGCGTCGATCTCGTCGATCGGGCTCTTGATGCCGGCCGCCTCCCAGAGCGCGGCCGCGGCATCGCGTCCGGCCTGCGGACTGACCTGGTCGCGGCCCGAGAACTGCAGCGGCTCGGTGCGCAGCGCTGTGGCGTGGATCCAGGCCACCGGCTGTCCTTGTGCCACTCGGGCTTCGGCGATCTCCTCGTTACCGATCACGACCGCGGCCGCACCGTCAGACGACGGGCAGGTCTCGTCGTAACGGATCGGATCCCACAGCATCGGGGACTCCATCACCTTTTCCACGGTGATGTCCGGCTGGTGCAGATGGGCCAACGGATTACGGGCCCCGTTGAGTCGGTCCTTGACCGCGACAATGGCGCCGATGTTCAACGGCGCCCCCGACCGGCGGATGTAGGACCGCACGTGCGGAGCGAAATACCCGCCCGCACCGGCGCCGACCGGCTTGATGAAGGGGATCGGAATCGACAATGCCCACATGGCATTTGATTCCGACTGCTTCTCCCAGGCCATTGCGAGCACGCGCTTGTACTTGCCGGACTGCACGAGGCTGGCGGCCACCACCGCGGTCGAACCGCCGACCGATCCCGCGGTGTGCACCCGGATCAGCGGCTTGTTGGTGGCGCCCACGGCATCGGCCATGAACAACTCGGGCATCATGACGCCCTCGAAGAAGTCCGGCGCCTTCCCGACGACGACCGCGTCGATGTCGTCGAACGTCGAACCGGAGTCTTCCAGTGCCCGGTCGATCGCCTCGCGCACCAAGCCGTTCATCGAGACGTCTTTGCGCTTGGCTACATATTTGGTTTGCCCGGTACCCAGTACCGCAGCGAGGTGTGCGCCTGCGCCGGCCATCAGTTCTTTCCTTCCATGACCGCGACCAGATTCTGCTGCAGCGCGGGCCCGCTGGTGGCGTGCGCCAGCACCCGGTTCGCAGAACCATCCCAAATGTGTTGTGCGGCAAAACCGATGCGCTCGAGCCCGGCAACGAACATCGGGTTGGCCGAGAGCGCTCCACCGGAGGGATTGACTTTCGTCTTGCCCGGAATCCGGATGGCGTCCGTCAGAATCAGGTGCTGATGGGTGAACGGCGCGTGGATCTCGGCGACGTCGAGGTTCGACGTGTTGTCGCCGGTGGCGACCTTGGCCGCTGCCCGGGTCGAAGTCGAGGTAGTGAGATCACGGGCTCCGAGCACCGGGGTTTCGATGCGGTGCTCGATTCCGGTTATCCAGGCCGGGTTTTCGCGTAACTCGCGGGCACGGCCGTCGGCGGCGAGCACAATCGCGGCCGCTCCGTCGGTGACCGGTGCGATGTCGTGGCGGCGCAGCGGGTCGGCAAAGAACGGTCGGTCCAGCAGCTCCTCGACGTTGACCGGCGGCTCCACCCGGTCGATGCGGCGGGCGTTGGCGAACGCATCAAACGCAACGCGGGCCATCTGGATGTCGGTCCACTTACCGGAGTCGAGCCCGGCGCGGGCCTGCAGTCCGGCCAGCGACACCGAGTCCGGCCACAACGGCGCGACGGTGTAGGGGTCGGTCTGCCGCGACAGGATCTGGCGCAGGATGCCCGCCGAGGACTTTCCGAAGCCGTACACCAGCGCAGTGTCGACCTCGCCGGTCAGGATTTTGATGTAGGCCTCGTAAAGTGCCCAGGCCGCGTCCATTTCGACGTGCGACTCGTTGATCGGCGGCACCGCGCCAATCGAGTCGATGGCCGAGATGAACGAAAATGCCCGTCCAGCAAGGTAATCGGAGGACCCGGAACACCAGAAACCGATGTCGGTCCTGGTGATGCCCAGCTCCTCGTAAAGCTGCGTGAAGCACGGAATCAACATCTCGACGCCGTTGGTGGTGCCGTCAGTGCGGCGGACATGCGGGGCGTGGGCAAAGCCGACGACCGCAACCTTGCGTTCGCTCATGTGCAGTTGGGCCCTTTACAGGTGGTGCTTGTAGGTGTCGTAGTCGGCGTCCGGCTCACCGGTCGGCCGGAAGTACTCGATGTTGTCGATGCCGTATCCCCACTCGTCGCGAGGCCGCCACACCGCTTCCACCCGCATGCCCATCCGCACCTCGTTCGCGTCGATGTCGGCGACCAGATGCAGGAACGGAATGTCGGCGCCATCGAGCAGCACATAGGCCGCCACGTAAGGCGGCTTGATGCGCTGACCCTGGAACGGGATGTTGATGATCGCGAACGTCGTCACCGTGCCCTTGTCGGGAAGCTCGACGAAGTCGGTGGTGGGCTGGCCGGTCGCCGGGTCGGCGCCGTGCGGCGGGAAATAGACCTTGCCTTTTTCGCCGGTCTTCGCGCCCAGCAGCTTGCCTTCGGCGATGGCGCGCAGGTATGCGCTCTCCTCGTGTGAGGCGCTGTGCTGGATGGTCAGCGACACCGGGGTGACGATCATCGTGACCGGGTCCTGGTCGCTGGCGGACCCTTCGGGTGCGGTCGGCTCTTCTTCGTCGCCCAGCTTGAAGTACGCGATGTCGGTGATGGCGCCGACCGTCTCGTCGGCCCAATGCACGTGCACCCGGGCGCCGGTCTTAATCGCGGAAGGACCGGAGGGTCCCACATCAACGGCGTGGATCAACGGGGTGTCCGCGCCGTCCAGCTTGATCAGCGCCCAGGCGAACGGCCGGTCCAACGGTTCGCCGCCCAGCGGCTCGGCCTGCCAGGTCCACGAGACCACGGTGCCGACCGATGAGACCGGTACCATTTCGCCCAGCGGTTCGTAGGTGACCGGGTCGTATTCCGCCGGTGGCACATGCACCCGGCCATCCGATCCGCGCACCCCGAGCACGCGGCGTTCACGCAGGGCGGTGAAGAACTTCCCTAGCGTGGTTCCGACTGAACGGGTGTAGTCGAAGGCCAGAGTTAACGGCGCTGAGAGAGGCGGCTCGGAGTGATCCGTCGTGGTCGGGCCGCTCGAAGTGGCTGTCACGCCATCGAGTAGAACAGGTTCTAAGAACCGTTTCAACATTGGGTCGTGGTCGGGTCCGGTTCAGCCGAGAAAGGCGAAAGAAAATGAAGCTGGGTTTGCAGCTCGGATATTGGGGTGCTCAGCCGCCGGAGAACCACGCGGAGCTTGTCGCCGCAGCCGAGGAAGCCGGATTCGACGCCGTATTCACCGCCGAGGCGTGGGGATCCGACGCCTACACCCCGCTGGCCTGGTGGGGTTCGTCGACGCAGCGGGTGCGACTGGGCACGTCGGTCGTCCAGCTTTCTGCGCGGACCCCGACGGCGTGCGCGATGGCCGCCCTGACGCTCGACCACCTCTCCGGCGGCCGGCACATTCTGGGGCTGGGCGTGTCCGGGCCACAGGTGGTGGAGGGCTGGTACGGCCAGTCATTTCCCAAGCCGCTGGCGCGCACTCGTGAATACATCGACATCATCCGGCAGGTGTGGGCCCGCAAGGAGCCGGTGACCAGCGACGGCCCCCACTACCCGCTGCCGCGAACGGGCGAGGGAACGACGGGTCTGGGCAAGCCGCTCAAGCCCATCACCCACCCGCTGCGCGCCGACATCCCGATCATGCTGGGCGCCGAGGGGCCGAAGAACGTCGCGCTGGCCGCCGAGGTCTGCGACGGCTGGCTGCCGATCTTCTACACGCCGCGAATGGCCGACACCTACAACGAATGGCTGGACGAAGGTTTCGCGCGCCCGGGTGCGCGGCGCAGCCGCAAGGACTTCGAGATCTGTGCGACGGCCAACATCGTCATCACCGAGGACCGCCCCGCCGCGTTCGCTGCCATGAAGCCCTACATCGCGCTCTACATGGGCGGAATGGGGGCCGAGGACACCAACTTCCACGCCGACGTCTACCGCCGGATGGGTTACGCGCAAGTGGTCGACGACGTCACCAAGCTGTTCCGCAGCAATCAAAAGGACAAGGCTGCCGAGATCATCCCCGACGAGGTCATCGATGACGCCGCGATCGTGGGCGACCTGGACTACGTCCGTAAGCAGATCAAGGCCTGGGAGGCCGCCGGCGTCACGATGATGGTGGTGTCCGGGCGCAACACGGAGCAGGTCCGCGAGCTAGCCACGCTTGTCTAGACGGTTCTTGCCACTTATCAAGAACACGTTCTAGATTGGCCGGATGACTGTGTCGCAGCACACCATCGCCGGCACTGTCCTCACCATGCCGGTGAGGATCCGCAAGGCAAACCAGCACATGGCGATGTTCTCGGTCAGCGCCGACGCCGCCCAGCAGTTGATCGACTACAGCGGCCTGCAGGTCTGCCGCTATCTGCCCGGTCGCGCAATCGTCGTACTGATGTTGATGCACTACATCGACGGGGATCTGGGGCAGTACTACGAATTCGGTACCAGCGTGATGGTCAATCCGCCCGGGTCGAGCGCGGGCGGGCCACGCGCTCTCGCGGACGCCGGCGCGTTCATCCACCACCTGCCCGTCGATCAGCCGTTCACGCTGGAGGCCGGCACGAAAATCTGGGGCTACCCGAAAGTAATGGCGGACTTCAGCATTCGCGAGGGCCACCAGTTCGGGTTCGAATGCGTGGTCGACGGGCAACTGGTGATCGGGATGGACTTCAGCCCCGGTCTGCCGATTCGGCTGACCCCGCGACAGCAAGCGCAGCGCAGCTACTCGCATCGCGACGGGATCACCCGCGAGACGGCCTTCGAGCACACGCTCGACGGTGTGCGGACTCGGCTTGGCGGCGTGAACGTCCGGCTGGGAGATCATCCCTACGCGAAAGAACTTGCGTCGCTTGGTCTTCCGAAGCGCGCTCTGTTATCCAGCTCTGCTGACCAGGTACAGATGACATTCGGCGATGCCCAGGAGATCTCATGACAGTTGTTGGATTACCGACCAAGCCCGACGTCGACCTGACCGACGGCGCCTTCTACGCCGGTGACTCGCGTCCCATCTACAAGTGGATGCGCGAGCACGAGCCGGTTTTCCGGGACCGCAACGGGCTGGCCGCGGCGTCGACGTATCAGTCCGTCATCGAAGCCGAGCGCAACCCCGAGCTGTTCTCCAACGCCGGCGGTATCCGACCCGATCAGCCGGGCGTCGAGATGATGATCGAGATGGACGATCCGCAACATCTATTGCGGCGCAAGCTCGTCAACTACGGCTTCACCCGCAAGCGGGTGAAGAACCTGGAAGCCTCGATCACCTCGCTGTGCGACACGCTGATCGACGCGGTGTGCGAACGCGGCGAGTGCGACTTCGTCTGGGACCTCGCCGCACCCCTGCCGATGGCGGTCATCGGCGACATGCTCGGGGTGCGTCCCGAGGAGCGCGCGATGTTCCTCAAGTGGTCCGACGACTTGGTCAGCTCCCTGAGTAGCACCGCCGCCGAGGCGGACGTCCAGGTCACGATGGAGGCTTTCGCCACCTACAGCCAAAACATGATGGGCATGATCGAGGAACGCAAGAAGGAAGCGACCGACGACCTGGTCAGCGTTCTCGTGCACGCCGAGGTCGAAGGTGCGCGACTGGAGGACCACCAGATCGTCACCGAGGTGCTGCTGCTTCTGATCGGCGGCGACGAGACCACGCGGCACACGCTGTCCGGCGGAACCCGGCAGTTGTTGCTGCACCCGGACCAGCACAGGCGGCTGGCCAGCGATTTGAGCTTGTTGCCCAACGCAATTGAAGAGATGTTGCGCTGGACCGCGCCGGTGAAGAACATGGCGCGGACGATCACCGCGGACACCGAGTTCCACGGCACCCAGCTGCACGAGGGCGAAAAGATGATCCTGCTGTTCGAATCGGCGAACTTCGACGAGAAGGTGTTCGAGGAACCGGAGAGCTTCAACATCGAGCGCTACCCGAACAACCACCTCGCGTTCGGCTTCGGCACGCACTTCTGTCTGGGCAACCAGCTTGCGCGGCTGGAGCTGTCGATCATGCAGACCCGACTGCTGCAGCGTCTTCCTGACATGCGGCTTGCCTCCGACGCGGCGCTGCCGTTGCGCCCGGCCAACTTCGTGTCCGGCCTGGAGCAGATGCCGGTGACGTTCACCCCGACCGCGCCGCTGGCCTAGCGGTTGGTGCGCCCATTTTCGCCGAGCGTAAGCGCACCGCGAAAAATCGGGTGAAATTTCGCAGTGCGCTTACGCTCGCGCACCGGGGCGTGCGCACCGGGGCGTGCGCCCGAGGCGCGCGGCGCGCGGCGCGCGGCGTTGAAAGCGCTACTTGTTCTGGAAGTTGGGCTTGCGCTTCTCGGCGAACGCCCGCGGGCCTTCCTTGGAGTCCTCGGAGAGGAACACCGGAATGCCGTTGGCGGTGTCGGGTTTGAAGGCCTCTTCCTCGTGCATGCCCTCGGTTTCGCGGATCGTCTTGAGGATGGCCTGCACGGCGAGCGGGCCGTTGTTCTCGATGATCTCCGCGATCTCGAGCGCCTTGGTCAGCGCCTGCCCGTCGGGCACGACGTGGCCGATCAGACCCATGTCCTTGGCCTCGGTGGCGGTGATGTGGCGTCCGGTCAGCAGCAGGTCGCAGGCCACGGTGTAGGGAATCTGGCGGACCAGCCGCACCGCGGAGCCGCCCATCGGATACAGGCTCCACTTGGCCTCCGAGATGCCGAACTTGGCGCTCTCGCCGGCCACCCGGATGTCGGTGCCCTGCAGGATCTCGGTGCCCCCCGCGATGGCGGGGCCCTCGACAGCGGCGATCAGCGGCTTCTTGAGCCGGCGTCCCTTGAGTAGCGCGTCGATCCGCGACGGGTCGTAGCTGCCGTCCTTGAACGAATCCCCCGGCGGCTTCTGCGTTGCTGCCTTGAGGTCCATACCCGCGCAGAAGTAGCCACCCGCACCGGTGAGGATGCAGACCCGAATGTCGTCGTCGTTGTCGACGCGATCCCAGGCCTGCACCATGATTTCCATCATTTCGGTGCTCAGAGCGTTGCGTCGGTGCGGCCGGTTCATCGTCACGATCAGGGTGTGACCGCGCTGCTCCACCAGCGCGTCAGGACCGGTTTCCTCGTTTGCTGACGCCTGCCCAGTATCGGGGGCCACGGTTACCGCCTCTCACTCGACATCGGGGATGAGCTTGTCAAGAAATGTAACACGTTCTAGTTTGGTGGCCGTGGCCCTGAATATTGCCGATCTTGCAGAGCACGCCATCGACGCTGTGCCTGACCGTGTCGCCCTCATCTGCGGCGACGAGAAGCTGACCTACGCCCAACTCGAGGAGAAGGCCAACCGACTGGCGCACTACCTCATCGAACAGGGCGTCAAGAAGGACGACAAGGTCGGCCTCTACTGCCGCAACCGGATCGAGATCGTCATCGCGATGCTGGGCATCGTCAAGGCCGGCGCCATTCTGGTCAACGTCAACTACCGCTACGTCGAGGGCGAACTTCGCTACCTCTTCGACAACTCCGACATGGTCGCGCTCGTCCACGAGCGCCAGTACTCCGACCGCGTCGCCAACGTGCTGCCCGAAACGCCGAACGTCAAGACGATCCTCGTCGTCGAGGACGGAAGCGACAACGACTTCACGGGCTACGGCGGCGTCGAGTTCTACTCCGCGATCGCCGACAGCTCGCCGGAACGCGACTTCGGCCCGCGCAGCGCCGACGACATCTACCTGCTGTACACCGGCGGAACCACCGGCTTCCCGAAGGGCGTCATGTGGCGCCACGAGGACATCTACCGGGTTCTGTTCGGTGGAACCGACTTCGCGACAGGCGAATTCATCGCCGACGAGTACGACCTGGCCAAGGCCGCCGCGGCCAACCCGCCGATGGTCCGACACCCGATCCCGCCGATGATCCACGGCGCCACCCAGTCGGCCACTTGGATGTCGATCTTCTCGGGCCAAACCACGGTTCTGGCACCGGAATTCAACGCCGACGAGGTCTGGCGCACCATCCACGACCACAAGGTGAACCTGCTGTTCTTCACCGGCGACGCGATGGCCCGGCCGCTGCTGGACGCGCTGCTGGCCCACCAGGACAAGGGTAACGAGTACGACCTGTCCTCGCTGTTTCTGCTCGCCTCCACCGCGGCGCTGTTCTCGCCGAGCATCAAGGAGAAGTTCCTCGAACTGCTGCCCAACCGCGTCATCACCGACTCCATCGGCTCCTCGGAGACCGGATTCGGCGGCACCAGCATCGTCGCCAAGGACGCTCCCCACGCCGGTGGCCCGCGGGTGACGATCGACCACCGCACCGTCGTCCTCGACGAGGAGGGCAACGAGGTCAAGCCCGGCTCCGGTGTGCGCGGTTTCATCGCCAAGAAGGGCAACATTCCCGTCGGTTACTACAAGGACGAGAAGAAGACCGCCGAGACGTTCAAGACGTTCAAAGGCGTGCGGTACGCCATTCCCGGCGACTGGGCGACGGTCGAGGAGGACGGCTCCGTCACGATGCTGGGCCGCGGCTCGGTGTCGATCAACAGCGGCGGCGAGAAGATCTACCCCGAAGAGGTCGAGGCCGCGCTCAAGGGGCACCCCGATGTGTTCGACGCCCTGGTGGTCGGCGTGCCGGACCCGCGCTACGGCCAGCATGTCGCCGCGGTGGTGCAAGCCCGCCCCGGATCGCGGCCGGCCCTGTCCGAGCTGGACGCCTTCGTGCGCTCCGAGATCGCGGGATACAAAGTGCCGCGCAGCCTTTGGCTAGTCGACGAGGTGAAGCGGTCGCCTGCCGGCAAGCCGGACTACCGCTGGGCCAAGGAGCAGACCGAAGCGCGTCCGGCCGACGACGTACATTCCGCGCACGTCACCGCCTGACGCGGTCGTTGACCGACTTCGTCAAACGCAATCCGCAGGCACCCGCCGGTTTCTTCGACTGGGAGGCGGCCGGGCTGCACTGGCTTGCCGGCGTCGACGGTGGGGTGCCCTGCGCACAGGTCAACTCGGTTGATGCCACCAGCATCACGCTGCGACGACTCGACTCGGTGAGCCCGAGTCCCGCAGCAGCCCGGATATTCGGCAGCCAACTGGCCGTCATGCACGACGCGGGTGCGCCGGCATTCGGAGCCGGCCCCGACGGATGGGACGGGCCCGGTTTCTTCGGGCCGCTGTCCGCGCCCTTGCCGATGTCATTGCGGCCGCACTCACGCTGGGGAGACTTTTATGCGCAGGAGCGACTGGCTCCGATGACCGAGCTCGCGGCGCCGCGCTTGGACACCGCGACCCGTGCCGCCATCGATGCGGTCATGCAGCGCTGCCGTGCGGGCGACTTCGACGACGGTGACCAGCCGGCCCGCCTGCACGGTGACCTGTGGGGCGGAAACGTGATGTGGACGCCCGACGGGGTGGTGTTGATCGACCCGGCCGCGCATGCCGGGCACCGGGAAGCCGATCTGGCGATGCTCGCCCTGTTCGGCTGCCCGCACTACGACGACATCCTCGCGGGTTATCTCCGGGTGCGACCGCTAGAACCCGGATGGCGCCACCGCATCGGATTACACCAGCTGTACCCGCTGCTGGCGCATGTCGTGCTGTTCGGCGGCGGGTACGCCCAGCGGACGCTGGTCTGCGCCCGCGCCGCGCTGGCCCTCTGAGCCACGCGGCTACTGTTGAGCCCAATGACCATCGATGTGTGGATGCAGCATCCCACTGCGCGATTCCTGCGCAGCGACATGTTGGCCTCCCTGCGCCGCTGGACGGGCGGCGCGATGCCCGAAGGCGAGATTCCGATCGAGGCGACGGTGGCGTCGATGGATGCCGCGGGCGTCGAGCGGGGATTGCTCAGCGCATGGTACGGCCCCAACGGGCAGGACTTAATCTCCAACGACGAAGTGTCGGAGTGGATTCGGTTGCATCCGAGTCGCTTTGCCGGGCTGGCGACCGTGGATCTGGATCGTCCGATGGCGGCGGTGCGCGAGTTGCGGCGCCGCGTCGAAGAAGGATTCGTCGGCCTGCGGGTGGTGCCGTGGCTCTGGAACGCGCCGCCCACTGATCGGCGCTACTATCCGCTGTTCGCCCAATGCGTCGAGGCGGGGGTGCCGTTCTGCACGCAGGTCGGTCACACCGGCCCGCTGCGGCCCTCGGAGACCGGACGTCCCATTCCCTACATCGATCAGGTCGCGCTGGACTTTCCTGAGTTGGTGATCGTGTGCGGACATGTCGGCTACCCCTGGACCGAAGAGATGGTTGCCGTCGCGCGCAAGCACGAAAACGTGTACATCGATACGTCCGCCTATACCGTGCGGCGGCTCCCGGAGGAACTGATCAGGTTCATGAAGACCGGTACCGGACAGCGAAAAGTATTGTTCGGCACCAACTATCCGATGATCGGCCACGAGCATGCCTTGGCCGGCCTGGACGAACTCGGACTCGACGAGGCCGCGCGAAACGGCTTTCTGCGCGGCAATGCCGAACGCGTATTCAGACTGGAGGTAAACAGGTGAACGGTGCGCAGGCTCTGATCAACACCCTGGTCGACGGCGGTGTCGACGTGTGCTTCGCCAACCCCGGCACCTCGGAGATGCATTTCGTGGCCGCGCTTGACGCCGTGCCCCAAATGCGCGGCGTGCTAGCCCTTTTCGAGGGCGTCGCGACCGGCGCGGCCGACGGGTACGCCCGCATCGCCGATCGGCCGGCAGCGGTCCTGCTGCATCTGGGTCCCGGACTGGGCAATGGCCTGGCCAACCTGCACAACGCGCGACGCGCCCAGGTGCCGATGGTTGTGGTCGTCGGCGACCACGCCACGTATCACAAAAAGTACGACGCCCCACTGGAATCCGATATCGACGCCCTTGCCGGCACCGTCTCAGGGTGGCTGCGCCGCAGCGAACAGACCGCCGACGTCGCATCCGACACCGCCGAGGCGATCGCGGCGAGCCGCTCCGGCTCACGCATTTCGACCCTGATTCTGCCCGCCGACGTGTCCTGGTCGGACGGTGCGCAACCGGGCGGCGTCATCCCCGCGGAAGCGCCGGGCGCCGAGGCGCGGCTGGCATTCGAGGTGATCGAGGTGCTGCGTTCCGGTGAGCCCACGGTGCTGATGGTCGGCGGTGACGCCACCCGCGGTCCGGGCCTTGCGGCTGCCACTCGGATCGCGCAGGCGACCGGAGCCCGGTTGTTATGCGAGACGTTCCCGACGCGCTTGGAGCGCGGTGCGGGTGTCCCCGCCGTCGAACGGCTCGCGTACTTCGCGGAGGCCGCGGCGGCTCAGCTGGACGGCGCAAAGCATTTGGTGCTGGCGGGAGCCAAGTCGCCGGTGTCGTTCTTCGCCTATCCCGGGATGCCGAGCGACCTGGTCCCGGCCGGTTGTGAGGTGCACTTGCTCGCCGAGCACAGCGGCGCCGCGGAGGCGCTTGCCGCGGTGGCCGAGGAGGTGGCGCCCGGTACTGTCGCGCCGGTCGCCGGGGCATCGCGGCCGCAGTTGCCGACCGGTGCCCTGACGTCGGCGTCGGCTGCCGACGTCATCGGCGCGGTGATGCCCGAGCGGGCGATCGTCGTCGACGAATCGAACACCTCGGGCGTGATGCTGGCGCAGGCCACCGCCGGTGCACCCGCGCACGACTGGCTGACACTGACCGGCGGGGCAATCGGCTACGGAATTCCGGCCGCGGTCGGCGCTGCGGTGGCCGCTCCGGATCGTCCGGTGCTCTGCCTGGAATCCGACGGATCGGCGATGTACACGATCTCGGGCTTGTGGACGCAGGCGCGCGAAAAACTGAACGTGACGACGGTGGTCTACGACAACAGCGCTTACGACATCCTGCGAATCGAACTGGCGCGCGTCGGCGCCGGATCCGCGCCTGGCCCCAAGGCGTTGGATCTACTCGACTTGTCTCGTCCGGCAATGGATTTCGTGAAGATCGCCGAAGGCATGGGAGTGCCTGGCCGGCGCGTGCACACCGCCGAGGAACTCGCCGACGCGCTGCGTGACGCGTTCAGCGAGCCCGGGCCGCATCTCATCGACGCCGTCGTCCCGTCGATCACGGGTTAGGTTGTCTCGGCGACGCCAAGCGACATCGATGGCATCGGCTGTTGTCTTCGCCATGTCACCGCTGACCCGAGCCGTCGATCCTCAGTAGCCTCGTATCCGACCAGGGGCTGCGTGGCAGCAACTCGATTTCGTTCGTGCACCGATGTTTTCGACGCCGGGCTCCCCGACAGCGTCGCGGCGTGAGCCCTCGGGGGAGAAGCTATGGCACGGACCGACGACGATAGCTGGGACCTGAAGACCAGCGTGGGGGCCACGGCTACGATGGTGGCCACCGCACGCGCCATCGCCAGCAGACAGCCCGATCCCCTTGTCGACGATCCGTTTGCCGAGGTGTTGGTTCGAGCCGTCGGTATCGACCTCTTTGCCCGGGTGGTCGACGGTCACATCGACTTCGCCGATATCGCAGCGGGCTGGATGCCGGCGTGCTTTGGCATCCGCAGCTGGGCGATCGACAACTATGTCGCCGACGCATGCCGAAGAGGTCTTCGACAACTGGTAATCCTGGCCTCCGGATTAGATTGTCGTGCTTACCGTTTGGACTGGCCCCACCAAACGACGATCTACGAATTGGATCAGCCCGACGTCATCGCATGGAAGACAAGAACCTTGGCGGACCTCGGTTACGCCCCTGGTGCGCGGCATCGTTGCATTGGAATCGATCTGCGTCAGGATTGGCCGATGGCCCTGCGGTCAGCGGGCTTCGATCCTGCGGTGCCCACGGCATGGATCGTCGAAGGACTGCTTCTCGGTTATCTGCCTGCACAGACGCACGACGAAATACTCGATGCGATCACGCTATTGAGCGCCGAGGGCAGCCGGATCTTCGCCAACTACTTCGACATTCGGCGGCCGAATGCACTGGCGGAGGTCCTGGACGAGCTGCACGAAATCTGGTCGAAGCGCCATCCAGGAGTGGAACTGCGCAGTCTCGGCTTCGCGGGCGCTCGGCACGATCCGGCCGTGTATCTGGCCGAGCGTGGCTGGACCACCGAAATCGCCGACTTGGACCAGCTTTTCCAGGCGGCCGGCCGACCGTCACCGGTAGCGACCGAATTCCCTGAGGCCGCGAGGACGGAGCTTTTCGTCAGCGCAACCCGGATCTGGGATCAGTAGCGGGCCAGCACCGGGAGCCGGCTGATCAGCCACTCCATCGTGGTGTTGACGACGTCGACTCCGGTTTCGAAGCCGCCGTCGTGAACCTCGGCCGCCAACGCCACACCCCATTGCCCCGACGATGTGGGCAGGATGCCGAACTGGCGGACCAGATACTCGCCATTGGTTCCCGGCCCCCAACCACCCTTTGCCGCAGCGCCATTGGCGGCCAGACCCCATCGATGGTCGGGTGTGAGATCGCCCATGAGCTCGATCACATCGTCCGCGCCCGGAATCAACGGCAGCTCCGCGGCGAACCGTGCTTGCCGTTGCAGGGTCCACTGCGTCTGGCCGAACGCGGTGAAGCCGCGCCGAAGTCGGCGTGACTCGACCACCGTGGCAGTGTCGCCCCCTTCGGCGACGACGCCCTGCACCTTGCGCGCCGCGTCCACCGGCTCACCCAGTAGCGACCACAACTGCTCGGATGCTCGATTGTCCGATTCGGTGATCGCCTTGACGACGAGTTCGCGGGCGTTGAGCCAGTCGCTGCGCAATGCCGCGATTGCCAGCGGCACTTTGATTGTGGACCAGGCGACACCGGACCACCATCTACCCAATGAGTAGGTGCGGTCGGGGCGGGCCACCGCCACACCGATGTTGGCCGGTACCGCGTCGGCGAGCTGTTCAAAGCTCGCTTCCAGTGCGAGCTCCAGCGGCCGCGACGTCATCGGGCTATCGGGGAATCGGCCATACCCGATCATCGCAGTCGATGCCTTCGGCCGCCAAATGGCGCTTGAGCACCTTGAATGTCACCGTCCGCGGCAGCTCCGCGCTGACCCTGACGTAGGACGGCCACTGTTTGGGCCCCAGATCCGGCTGCTCGGCCAGAAACGCCCGGAACTTGTCGGCGTCGAATTCGGTACCGGCCGCCAGCACCACCGCGGCCATCACCTGGTCGCCGACCACCGCGTCCGGCACCGGATACACCGCGACCTCTGTCACATCCGGGTAGCGCAGCAACACCCGCTCAATCGGGGCCGCACCCAGGTTCTCGCCGTCCACGCGCATCCAATCACCAAGGCGCCCGGCGAAATACGCATAACCCGCCTCGTCGCGATAGGCCAGGTCGCCGCTGTGATAGACCCCGCCGCGCATCCGCTCGGCCATCGCGGCCTCGTCGTTGTAGTAACCCTCGAAACCGCCGGCTCCGGTTGTGTTCACCAATTCGCCGGCGATCCCCGGCGGGCATGGCTCGCCAGTGTCCGGGTCGATGATGGCTACTCCTTCGGGTAGCGGACCCAGCGAGCCGTCGGGAGTTTCCGGAGTCCGGGCTATGGCCACTCCGAGTTCAGTCGAACCGAATCCGTCCTGGACGACACAGCCAAACCTGCGGCTGAACCGCTCGACGTCGCGCGGGACACCCTCGTTGCCGTACACCGCGCGCAGGGGATTGTCGTGGTCGTCGGGTTGCTCCGGCTGGGCCAGCACATACGACAGCGGCTTGCCCACGTAATTGGCGTAGGTGGCACCGAAGCGGCGCACATCAGGCAAGAATCCCGACGCAGAGAACTTGCGCCGCAACGCTAATGAACCCCGGCACGCCGCCGCCACAGCCCAGCCGACCAGCACCGCGTTGGAATGGAACAACGGCATCGACACGTAGCAGACGTCGTCGCTGCCGAGGCTGAAGCGCTCGGTCATGCGTAGACCGGCCGACGCGACTTTGCCGTGGCTGACCATCACCGCCTTGGGGTCGCCGCTGGTGCCCGACGTGAAGAGCAGCATGAACAGGTCGGAGGGCGACGCGGATTGGAACGCGGGCGTGCCGTTCCGGTGCGGGGCCACTTCCGCTGCCCATTCGGGCGAGTCGACGTTTACGTGGTCGATATCGTCCAGTGTGGCAGCCGATTTCGAGTCGGCCAACACCAGCTGACAGTCGGCCTTGTCGATGTCTCGGGCCAGCGCCTCGCCGCGACGCACGGGATTCAGGCCGACCGGCACGATGCCCGACATCCCGGCAGCGACCAGGATGGCGGAAAAGAACGGCGTGTTCTCCAACAGCACACCGACGTGCGGTGGCTTGTCCGGGTCCATCCGGTTGCGCAGCACCGCCGCAATCGACACGGCGTTCTGAAGGTGGTCACGCCAGCTGATGAACGAGTCTTCGAAGTAGACGCCTCGGTCGTCGATCTGCGCCAGCGGTACCAGCAGGTCGGTGACGGTCGGGGCTGTCGAAGTCACTGGGGTCAACGCGCCCGCGGCTAGGCAGGCGTTTCCGCGAGCTCACGACCAATCCGGCGCAGCTGCCCGGTGGCCCCGCCCAATGCGAACTCAGTTTCCTTGGCGGCCAAGAAATATCGGTGTGCCGGGTGATCGGTGTCGACGCCGACACCACCGTGCACATGCACGATGGTGTGCGCGACCCGGTGCCCGGCGTCCGCGGCCCAGAACGCCGCGCTGGCGACGTCGATCTCCGCGGGAATGTCCTCCGAGACCTTCCAGGCGGCCTGGGTCAGCGTCAGCCGCAGTCCCTTGACGTCGATGTAGCCGTCGGCCAGTCGTTGCGACACCGCTTGGAAGCTGCCGATGGGACGGTCGAATTGCTCACGCTCGCGGGCGTATTCGGCCGTCATCCGCAACCCGCGGTCGAGTACTCCGAGCTGGTAGGCGGTGCGGCCCAGGGTCCCGAGCGTACCTAACCAGGCCACGACTTCGCTTCCGCCGACCCGACGCGCTTCGCTGACCTTGACGCCGTCGAGCGCCAGGTGCGCGACACTGCCCAGGCCGGTGGTCACCAGCGCGGTCACGCCGACACCCGGATCATTGGCTGCGACCAGGAAAACAGCTGTGCCGGAATCGGTTTCGGCGGGAACCAGGAAGGCGTCCGCGACGGTGCCGAAGCTGACCTGGGTGCGTGTTCCCGTCAGCTGGATACCGTCGCCGGATGCGGTGGCCTGCACCGGTCCGTCGCCCATCTCGCCGTCGAGGGCTGTCGTCAGGATCTTGTCGCCCTTGACGGCCGGTACTGCCCAGTCCTGCTGCAGTTCTTCGGAGCCGAACCGCGCCAGCACTCCGGCGCCGAGCATGACCGACTCCAGGTAGGGCACGGCTGCCAGCTGGTGACCCAGCGCGACCAGAATGGCGACCTGTTCGAGCGCGCCGAATCCGTCACCGCCCAGTACCGACGCTGAAGCGCTGGTGAGGATGTCGGCGTCGATCAGCTTCTGCCAGAGGTCACGGTCGAACCGTTGGTCCAGGCCGTCGAGTGCACGTTGATGCTCCGGCGTGCACACCGAGTCGACGATCGTGTCGACCAAGCCGCCGAGGTCCTGTGCCGCTTCGGTTGTGGTGAAGTCCATGGCTGTCTTCCTTGTCGAAGGCTTAGCGGTTCTTAGCGGTTTCGAGGCAGGCCGAGTGCGACCATGCCGATGATGTCGCGCTGCACTTCGTTGGTGCCACCGCCGAAGGTCAGGATCAGGCAGGCCCGGTGCATTCGCTCGACCCGGCCCGCCAGCTTCGCGCCCGGCGAATCCTGACGCACCGTCGCCGCGGTACCCAGGACTTCCATCAGCAGGCGGTAAGCCTCCGTGGCCAGCTCGGTGCCGTAAACCTTGGCCGCCGACGCGTCCGCGGGGCTCAGCGCTTCACTGGAAGCCTTCCCAGCTGAGGAAGCAAGTTCCCAGTTGATCAGTTTGAGGACTTCGGCCTTGGCGTGCACCCGCGCCAGGTTGAGCTGCACCCACTCGGAATCGATCAGCCGGGCGCCCCCGGAGTCTTTGGTGTTCTGTGCCCATTCGCGAACTTCGCGCAGCGCCAAGAAGATCGGTTGCGGCGACACCAGCGCGACGCGCTCGTGGTTGAGCTGGTTGGTCACCAGCTTCCAGCCCCCGTTCTCCTCGCCGACCAGGTTGGTCGCCGGCACCCGCACGTCGGAGTAATAGGTGGCGCTGGTGTCCACGCCGGCCATGGTGTGCACCGGCGTCCAGGAGAAGCCCTCCGCGGTGGTCGGAACGACCAGCATCGAGATGCCGCGATGCTTCTTGGCCTCGGTGTTGGTGCGCACGGCCAGCCACACCCAGTCCGCGTACGCGATCAGGCTGGTCCACATCTTCTGCCCATTGATCACGTAGTCGTCGCCGTCACGGACCGCGGTGGTGCGCAAATTGGCCAGGTCGGTGCCGGCGCCGGGTTCGGAGTAGCCGATCGAGAAGTGCAGTTCGCCGGCGGCGATCTTCGGCAGGAAGAACTTCTTCTGTTCCTCGGTGCCGAACGCCATGATCGTCGGCGCGACACTGTTGATCGTCAGGAACGGCACCGGCACGCCGGCGACTGCGGCCTCGTCGGTGAAGATCAGCGAGTCCATCGGGGAGCGGTCCTGGCCGCCGTACTCCTTGGGCCAGTTCAGGGTGAGCCACCCGTCCTTACCCATCTGCGCGACCGTGTCGCGGTAGGCGTTACCCGTCCCCACCTCGCCCTGCGTCGAGTGCAGCGCCTCGCGACGCTCCGGGGTCATAAGCGTGGTGAAGTACGACCGCAGCTCGCGACGCAGCTCCTCCTGTTCAGGGGTGTAACTGATGCGCATTCCAGCCGTCCTTTGGGTTACGTGACACGCTGTACCTCGACCAACGGCTACCCGTTCGCCTCCCCGGTTGTAACACGTTCTAGTCTGGGAATCCAGCGACCGTTTTGCCGGATGCATCCGGGCCCTACGGTGTAGCTGCATACGATGGGGCGTGTCCTCGGATTGAAGGCCAGGTTCAAGGAGGCTGCTGTGCGGGTGATCGTGGATCGTGATCGGTGCGAAGGTAATGCGGTGTGCTTGGGAATCGCACCCGATATCTTCGACCTCGACGACGAGGATTACGCCGTCGTGAAGACCGATCCGATTCCGGCGGATCAAGAGAATCTGGCCGAGCAGGCCATCGCGGAGTGCCCGCGGGCGGCACTGACGCGCGAAGACTAGCGCTGAGCAATCGAAACTAGAGGTATTCATAAATTGACTAGGCCCAATGGGCCGGCTTCTCCTCAGACCGCTCCGCGGTCTGCATCGTCGCCGGCCAGCAGCACGAACGCGACCGATCTCTCCGGGAAGGTCGCGGTGGTGACCGGTGCGGCCGCCGGGCTGGGACGCGCCGAAGCCCTCGGACTGGCTCGCCTGGGCGCCACCGTCGTCGTCAACGACATCGCCGCGGCGCTCGACGCATCCGACGTGATCGACGAAATCAACGGGGCCGGCTCGAAAGCCATCGCGGTCGCCGGCGACATCAGCCAACGCTCCACGGCCGACGAACTCATCGAGACCGCCGACGGGCTCGGTGGACTCGACATCGTGGTCAACAATGCCGGCATCACCCGTGACCGGATGCTGTTCAACATGTCCGACGAAGAGTGGGACCAGGTCATCGCCGTGCACCTGCGCGGGCACTTCCTGCTCACCCGCAACGCCGCGACCTATTGGCGCGGCAAGGCCAAGGACGCCGGCGGTTCGATCTTCGGTCGTATCGTCAACACCGCCTCCGAGGCCGGACTGGTGGGTCCGGTGGGCCAGGCCAACTACGGCGCCGCCAAAGCGGGCATCATTTCGCTGACCCTGACGGCCGCACGGGCGCTGGGTCGTTACGGGGTGGTGGCCAACGCGATCTGCCCCCGCGCCCGGACCGCGATGACGGCCGACGTGTTCGGCAGCGCGCCTGATATAGAGGAAGGCAGCGTCGACCCGCTCTCGCCCGAACACGTCGTGAACCTGGTTCAGTTCCTGTCGTCGCCGGCCGCCGCGGAGGTCAACGGTCAGGTGTTCATCGTCTACGGTCCGCAGGTGACATTGGTCTCAGCCCCGACGGCCGAGCACCGGTTCACCGCCGACGGTGCCGCGTGGGAGCCCGCGCAACTGAGCAGCACATTGCAGGGTTACTTTGCTGGTCGTGATCCAGAACGTAACTTTTCCGCGACCGCGTTAATGGATCAATAGCGGCATAATGCTGTTTTGCGGGGCGAAATCAGCTAGTAGAACGTGTGTCAGATTACGAATACCGCAAGGGCGCTGACCAGGACAAATTAACGCTTTGGACAGGAATAACCTGTTCATTGACATGGTGAACTTCTTCTGAGTTAATATGATCCGGCTCACACGGAGCCGGGTGCGACCGAAGGCAAAGCAAAGGCGACGCACAGGCTTCGCCGTGAGCAGCAAAGGGGGGTGCCGGGTTGATTCAACAACTTGCGGTTCCGGCCCGTGCTGTTGGCGGGTTCTTCGAGATGATGATCGACACGGCACGACAGACTTTCCGCCGACCCTTTCAGTTCCGCGAGTTCCTGGATCAGACGTGGATGATCGCCCGCGTGTCGCTGGTCCCGACGCTGCTGGTGTCCATCCCGTTCACGGTGCTGGTGGCCTTCACCCTCAATATCCTGCTGCGGGAAATCGGGGCGGCCGACTTGTCCGGCGCCGGAACCGCATTCGGCACCATCACCCAGCTCGGGCCAGTGGTGACCGTGCTTGTCGTCGCGGGCGCCGGCGCGACCGCGATCTGCGCCGATCTCGGCGCCCGGACCATCCGCGAAGAGATCGACGCGATGCGGGTTCTCGGCATCGACCCGATCCATCGCCTGGTGGTCCCTCGTGTGTTGGCGTCCACCGTTGTCGCCCTGCTTCTCAACGGTCTGGTGTGTGCCATCGGCCTGTCCGGTGGCTACGTATTCTCTGTGTTCCTCCAAGGCGTCAACCCAGGCGCATTCATCAACGGGCTGACCGTATTGACCGGACTGCGCGAGCTGCTGCTCGCGGAGGTGAAAGCGCTGCTGTTCGGCGTGATGGCCGGGCTGGTCGGGTGCTACCGCGGCCTCACCGTGAAGGGCGGACCCAAGGGCGTGGGTAACGCGGTCAACGAAACAGTCGTCTACGCGTTCATCTGCCTGTTCGTCATCAACGTGGTGATGACCGCCATCGGCGTGCGGTTCTCGACCAAATGACGGGGCGAGTGAGCACGCGATGAGTTACGACCTCACATACCGGTTCCGCAACATCGCGGCACGACTGCAAGGTCCGGTCGACGACTTCGGCGAGCAGGCGCTGTTCTACGGCCAGACCGTGCGCTACGTGCCCAACGCGCTCACCCGGTACCGCAAGGAGACGATCCGGCTGATCGCCGAGATGACGCTGGGCGCGGGCGCGCTGGTGATGATCGGCGGCACGGTCGGCGTCGCGGCGTTCCTGACGTTGGCTTCCGGTGGAGTCATTGCCGTGCAGGGTTATTCGTCACTGGGCAACATCGGCATCGAGGCGCTGACCGGCTTCTTGTCGGCGTTCCTGAACGTTCGCGTGGTCGCGCCCGTCATCGCCGGCATCGCGCTGGCGGCGACGATCGGTGCCGGGGCGACGGCCCAGCTGGGCGCGATGCGGGTATCCGAGGAGATCGACGCAGTGGAGTGCATGGCGGTGCACTCGGTGTCCTATCTGGTGTCGACCCGGCTGATCGCCGGACTGGTCGCGATCATTCCGCTGTATTCGCTGTCGGTGCTCGCCGCGTTTTTCGCCGCCCGCTTCACCACGGTGTTCATCAACGGGCAGTCGGCCGGTCTCTATGACCACTACTTCAATACGTTCCTGATCCCGTCGGACCTGCTGTGGTCGTTCCTTCAGGCCATCGTGATGTCGATTGCGGTGATGTTGGTCCATACCTACTACGGCTACAACACCAGTGGTGGACCCGTAGGTGTGGGCATCGCGGTCGGTCAGGCGGTGCGCACCTCACTGATCGTCGTGGTCGTCATTACTTTGTTCATCTCGCTGGCGGTGTACGGCGCGTCCGGTAACTTCAACCTCTCCGGGTAAGGGGACCGCTTAAAACATGGCAGAGGGCGAAGCACGACGCACAACAGTTCGGCTGGCAGCGGCGCTGCTGGCCAGTTTGTTGGTGGCGTTTGCCGTCCTGACTTACCTCTCGTACACGGCGGCATTCGCGTCCACCGACACCGTCACGGTGGCTACCCCGCGAGCCGGGCTGGTGATGGACAAGGGCGCCAAGGTCAAGTACCGCGGCATCCAGATCGGCAAGGTCACCGACATCAACTACGGCGGCGACCAGGCGCGCCTGACGCTGGCCATCAACAGCGACGACATGCACTTCATCCCGTCCAACGCGACGGTGCACATCGCGGGTAACACCGTCTTCGGCGCCAAGTCGGTCGAGTTCATTCCGCCCCCGTCGCCGTCGCCGACGTCGTTGCGTCCGGACGCGCACGTCGAGGCCGCGGCGGTACAGCTGGAAGTCAATACCTTGTTCCAGTCGCTGATGGACTTGCTGCACAAGGTTGACCCGGTCGAATTGAACGGCACCCTGAGCGCATTCTCCGAAGGTCTGCGTGGTCACGGCGACGACCTGGGCGCGCTGTTCTCCGGTCTGAATACCCTGACCCGGCAGGCGAACCCGAAGCTGCCCGCACTGCAGGAAGACTTCCGCAAGACCGCCGTCGTGACCAACATCTATGCCGACGCCGCGCCGGACCTGAACACGATCTTCGACAACCTGCCCGCGATCAACAGAACCGTGGTGGACCAGCAGAAGAACCTCAACGACACGCTGCTGGCCACGATCGGCCTGTCCAACAACGCCTATGAGACGCTCGCGCCCGCTGAACAGGACCTGATCGACACCATCAACCGATTGCGTGCGCCGTTGAAGGTCGCCTCCGACTACTCGCCGGAATTCGGCTGCTTGTTCAAGGGTATCGACCGTGGCCTCAAGGAGTTCGGTCCGATCCTCGGTGTTCGTAAGGCCGGTCTGTTCACGTCGTCGAGCTTCGTGCTGGGCGCGCCGTCCTACACCTTTCCGGAATCACTGCCGATCGTGAATGCCTCTGGTGGTCCGAACTGCCGTGGGCTGCCTGACATTCCGAACAAGCAGAATGGTGGGTCCTGGTACCGGGCGCCGTTCCTGGTCACCGACAACGCCAACATCCCGTACGAGCCGTTCACCGAATTGCAGTTCGATGCGCCCTCGACGTTGCAGTTCCTGTTCCACGGTGCATTCTCCGAACGAGACGACTTCTGATGGCGAGTTCGGAGATGCCATCGCACCGGTCGATGGTGATCAAGGTCAGTGTCTTTGCCGTCGCCATGTTGCTGGTGGCGGCCGGCCTGGTGGTCGTCTTCGGTGACTTCCGGTTCGGCCCCGAGAGCACTTACCACGCAACGTTTCTCAACGCGTCGCGGTTGAAGTCCGGTCAGAAGGTCCGGATCTCCGGAGTTCCCGTCGGCGCGGTATCCGGGATCAAACTCAATCCGGACAACACCGTCGACGTGCAGTTCGGAATCGACAGCCGCTATCAGCTGTACTCCTCGACCCGCGCGGTGATCCGCTACGAGAACCTGGTCGGCGACCGATTCTTGGAGATCACGTCGGGCCCGGGGGAACTCCGCAAGTTGCCGCCCGGCGGAACGATCAACTCTGAACACACCCAACCGGCACTTGATTTGGACGCCCTGCTGGGTGGCCTTCGTCCGGTGCTCAAGGGTCTGGATGCCGATAAGGTGAACACGATCAGCAGCGCGGTCATCGAGTTGCTGCAAGGTCAGGGCGGCGCGTTGTCGAATGTGCTCGCCGATACCAGTGCCTTCTCAACGGCTTTGGGGCAGCGCGACCAGCTCATCGGTGACACGATCACCAACCTCAACGCGGTGCTGGGCACGATCGACCAGAAGAGCGCGCAGTTCTCGACCAGCGTGGACCAGTTGCAGCAATTGATTTCCGGTCTGGCCAAGAGCAAGGACTCCATTGCGGGAGCCATTCCTCCGTTGGCGTCGACGACCACGGATTTGACTGAGCTGCTGCAAAATTCGCGGCGGCCGCTGCAGGGCCTCCTGGAGAACACTCGGCCGCTGGCTACCGAGATCGACAACCGCAAGGCCGAGGTGGACAACGACGTCGAGCAGCTCGGCGAGGACTACCTGCGACTGTCAGCCCTCGGCGCCTATGGGTCGTTCTTCAACATCTACTTCTGTTCGGTGACCATCAAGATCAACGGACCTGCCGGTAGCGATATCCGGTTGCCGCTTGGTGGCCAGGTGGACCCGAGCCAGGGGAGGTGCGCCTTTGTCAAGCAATAACGCTAAGCGGGAACGTGATCCGTTGCGCACCGGAGTCTTCGGCGTGGTGCTGGTTGTCTGCGTCGTGCTGATCGCATTCGGTTATTCCAACCTGCCGTTCTACCCGCAGGGCAAGGTGTATGACGCCTACTTCACCGACGCCGGTGGCATCTCGCCCGGCAACTCCGTGTACGTGTCTGGCTTCAAGGTCGGCAAAGTGCAGGCCGTGGGTCTGGCCGGTGACAGCGCCAGGGTGACGTTCTCGGTCGACCGACACGTCGCCGTCGGTGATCAATCGCTGGCCGCGGTCCGCACCGACACCATCCTCGGTGAGCGCTCGATCGCGGTGACCCCGGCGGGTCACGGTAAGACGACTTCGATTCCGCTGAGCCGCACGACCACGCCGTACACGCTGGCCGGCGCGCTCGAAGACCTGGGCCAGAACGCGAACAACTTGGACAAGCCCCGGTTCGAGCAAGCTCTGGGCGTGCTCACCGACACGCTGCACGATGCCAACCCGGAGCTACGCGGTGCGCTGGACGGCGTGACATCGTTGTCGCGCACCCTGAACCGCCGCGACGAAGCGCTGCAAAGCCTGCTGGCGCATGCGAAGTCGGTCACCGGGGTGCTGTCCCAACGAGCCGATCAGGTCAACAAGTTGGTCGACGACGGCAATGAGCTGTTCGCCGCGCTCGACGAGCGGCGCGGCGCGCTGTCGCAGTTGATCTCGGGCATCAGCGGGCTGTCCACCCAGATCTCCGGCTTCGTCGCCGACAACCGCAAGGAATTCGGTCCCGCCCTGAGCAAGCTCAACGATGTGCTAGGCAACCTCAACGAGCGTCGTGACTACATCACCGAGGCGCTGAAACGGCTGCCCACCTACGCGACCGAACTCGGCGAGGTGGTCGGTTCCGGACCGGGATTCAACGTCAACGTATACGGAGTGATCCCGGCGCCATTGCTGGCAGCGATGTTCGACTTCTTCTATCAGCCGGGCAAGCTGCCGGCCAGCCTGTCGGACTACCTGCGTGGGCTCATCCAGGAACGCTGGACGATCAGGCCGAAATCACCATGATCAATCGGCTTGCGGGCAGCCGAGGGCTGCGTTACTTCACCGTCATCGCGCTGGTCGCGGTGCTGGTGGGTGGTGTGTACGTGCTTTCGTCACAAGGCAATACCCGCAAAATCGTCGGCTACTTCGCGTCGGCCGTGGGGCTGTACCCGGGCGACCAGGTTCGTATCCTCGGGGTTCCGGTCGGCACCATCGACTCGATCGAACCGCGGCCTACTGACGTCAAAATCACGATGTCGGTGTCCAACGACGTGAAGGTGCCCAAAGACGCCAAGGCCATCGTCATGTCGCCAAACCTGGTGGCGGCGCGGTTCGTTCAGCTCACCCCGGCATACACCGGCGGGGCCGCGTTGCCCGCCGGAGCCAGCATCGACCTGTCCCGCACCGCAGTCCCGGTCGAATGGGACGAGGTGAAGGAAGCGCTCACGCAGCTCGCCGTGTCGCTGGGGCCCAAAGCGGGCGGCATGCAAGGCCCGTTGGGCGCGGCGATCAACCAGGCCGCCGACACTTTCGACGGCAAGGGGCAGTCTTTCCACAACGCGTTGCAGGAGCTCTCGCAAGCCGCTGGGCGGCTGGGTGATTCGCGCAGCGACATCTTCGGCACGGTCAAGAATTTGCAGGTTCTGGTCAACGCGCTGTCGGCCAGCAACGACCAGATCGTGCAGTTCGCCGGCAACGTCGCGTCGGTGTCCCAAGTTCTCGCCGACAGCTCGCGTCACCTGGACAACACGCTGGGCACGCTGAACCAGGCGCTCGTCGACATTCGCGGCTTCCTGCACGAGAACAATTCGACGCTGATCGATACGGTCAACCAGCTCAACGACTTCGCGAAGACCTTGAGCGATCAGAGCGACAACATCGAACAGGTGCTACACGTCGCAGGTCCCGGTATTGCCAACTTCTACAACATCTACGACCCGGCGCAGGGCACCCTGAACGGTCTGCTGTCGATCCCCGAGTTCGCCAACCCGGTGCAATTCATCTGCGGCGGTTCGTTCGAGACCGCCGGCGGCCCACGCGCACCCGACTACTACCGGCGCGCCGAGTTGTGCCGCGAGCGGCTGGGCCCGGTACTGCGCCGATTGGCGGTCAACTACCCGCCGATCATGTTCCACCCGCTGAACACGATCACGGCGTACAAGGGTCAGATCATCTACGACACCCCCGCCACCCAAGCCAAGGCGCAGACACCGATTCCGGAGTTGACCTGGGTGCCTGCCAAGGGCGCTCCGTCGGCTCCCACCCAGAACCCCGCCGATTTGCAGGCGCTGCTGGTGCCGACCGCCCCGCAGGCAGGACCCGCGCCCGGCCCGGCCGGGGCACCTGCGCCCGCTCCGGGTCCCGGACCGGGATCGGCATTCGGTCCGCTGCCGGGGCCCCCACCGAACTCCGGGCCGGCTGCCGGGTTGCAGGACAGACCGGGCGGTGGCGGATGAGTCGAAACTTGTTGCGCGGCGGCGCCTTAGCGGCGGGCACTGTGCTGCTCGCCGGGTGTCAGTTCAGTGGGCTCAACTCCGTGGCGATGCCGGGTACCGCGGGCCACGGCAGTGGCGCGTTCACGGTGACGGTCGACATGCCCGATGTGGCCACGTTGCCGCAGAACTCGCCGGTGATGATCGACGACGTCACCGTCGGCAGCGTCTCCGGTATCCAGGCCGAGCAGCGCAGCGACGGATCATTCTATGCCGCAGTGAAATTGGCGTTGGACCGCAATGTGGTGCTGCCCGCGAACGCGACCGCGACCGTCGCGCAGACATCGCTGCTGGGTTCGCTGCACATCGATCTGGCTGCGCCGAAGGGCAAGCCGGCGACCGGTCGGCTTACCAACGGCTCCAAGATCTCCGAGTCCAACACCGGCCGATTCCCCACCACCGAAGAGGTCTTCTCAGCCCTCGGCGTCGTGGTCAACAAGGGCAATATCGGTGCGCTGGAAGAGATCACCGACGAGACTTACCAGGCATTTGCGGGCCGGCAGAACCAGTTCGTCGACCTGATGCCGCGGCTGGCGGAATTGACGTCAGGGCTCAACCGCCAGGTCGGCGACATCATCGATGCGGTCGATGGATTGAACCGATTCTCCGCGACGCTGGCGCGCGACCAGGACAACCTCGGGCGCGCGCTGGACACCCTGCCCGAAGCGCTTCGCGTGCTCAACAAGAACCGGGACCACATCGTCGAAGCGTTCGGCGCCTTGAAGAAGCTGGCGACGGTGACCTCACATGTGCTGTCGAAGACGAAGACGGACTTCGCCGCCGACGTCAAGGACCTCTATGCGGTGGCGAAGGCGCTCAACGACAACCGGAAGAACTTCGTCACTTCATTGCAGATATTGCTGACGTTCCCGTTCCCCAACTACGGCATCAAGCAGGCCGTGCGTGGCGACTACCTGAATGTGTTCACCACGTTCGACCTCACCTTGCGCCGGCTCGGTGAAACATTCTTCACCACGTCGTACGCGCTTGACCCGAACATGATGCACATGAGCGAGATCCTCAACGCGCCCGACTTCTTGACCGGCGAACTGGCCAACCTGTCCGGACAGGCGGCCGACCCGTTCAAGATTCCGCCCGGCACGGCTTCGGGTTCTCAAGGGCAGTAGGGGCTGGCGCAGATGATTGACAGACTCACCAGGATTCAGCTCTGGATCTTCGCCGTGATCACCGTGATCACGCTGACCATCATGGCGATCTTCTACCTGCGTCTGCCCGCGACGTTCGGCATCGGAACCTATGAGGTCAGTGCTGATTTCATCGCGGGCGGCGGCCTGTACAAGAGCGCCAACGTCACCTACCGCGGCGTTGCCGTCGGCAGGGTGGACGCCGTCGGCCTCAACCCCAACGGCGTCACCGCCGAGATGCGCCTGAACAGTGGCACTCCCATTCCGTCGAATGTCACCGCCACCGTGAAGAGCGTTTCCGCGGTCGGTGAGCAATACATCGACCTGGTGCCGCCCAGCAACCCGGCAACGTCCAAGCTGCACAACGGTTCCCGGATCGATCGCGCCAACACCCGAATCGGCCAGGACGTCGCCGATCTGCTCAAGCGGGCCGAAACACTGGTCAACAGCTTGGGCGACACCCGGCTGCGTGAGCTGCTGCACGAAACATTCATCGCCGCCAATGGCTCGGGCCCGGAGCTGGCCAGGCTGATCGAGTCGGCCCGCTTGCTGGTCGACGAGGCCAACGCCAACTACCCCCAAGTCTCGCAATTGATCGACCAGGCCGGCCCGTTCCTGCAATCCCAGATTCGCGCCGGCGCCGACATCAAGTCGCTGGCCGACGGACTGGCACGATTCACCTCCGAGGTGCACCAGGCCGACCCACAACTGCGCTCGGTGTTGGCCAACGCCCCGGGCGCGACCGACGAGGCCAGCACCGCGTTCTCGGGTATCCGCCCCTCGTTCCCCGCGCTGGCCGCCAGTTTGGCCAACCTGGGTCGCGTCGGCGTGATCTACCACAAGTCCATCGAGCAACTCTTGGTAGTCCTGCCGGCCCTGTTCGCCGCGATCATCACGATGGCGGGCGGCCCGCCGCTCGACGAGGGCGGAAAACTCGACTTCAAGCTCGACCTCAACGACCCGCCGCCGTGCGCCGTCGGCTTCTTGCCGCCGCCGCTGATGCGCACGCCCGCCGACGAGACCGTGCGGGAGCTCCCGAGAGACATGTACTGCAAGGTCGCTCAAAACGACCCCAGTACCGTGCGTGGCGCGCGCAACTATCCCTGCCAGGAGTTCCCCGGCAAGCGTGCTCCCACAATTCAGCTGTGCCGCGACCCGAAAGGCTATGTGCCCGTTGGCCGTAACCCCTGGCGCGGTCCGCCCGTTCCGTACAACACACCGGAGACCAATGGGCTGAACACATTGCCGCCCAACAAGTTTCCCTACATACCGCCGGCGGCGGAACCGGATCCCGGTGTCCCGATCGTCGGGCCACCACCACCTGGTGTGGTGCCTGGTCCCGGGCCGCTGCCGAATCATCAGCCCGCATTCGACCCGCCGCCACCCAACGACCGGCCGCCGCCCCCGGGCAACCCGTCGTGGATGCCGCCGGGCGTCCCCCCGGTGCCGCCACAGATCCCGTATCCGAAGTGGTTGCCACCCCCAGCGCCCCAAGGAGGTCCGGCGCCTGCGCCGGGCCCGCAGGCCAGCGGTCCCGCTTACACCACCTATGACGAGAGCACCGGAGCATTCAGGGATCCGGCAGGAGGCACTGGTATCTTCGCGGCCGGCGGAAGTACGTCGCATGCCGAGAACTGGGTGGACCTGATGCTTGATCCAAGGCCGATGTAGTGGCTTCTGAGACACCACGGGTTCGTCGGCGGGCATCACGGGCGGCGGGCCCGTCGACGAGCCAGTCGGGCACGGCCACCACGGTTGCGCTCGAGGCTGCGGCCGAGCCGAAGAAGGAACCCGCGAAACGCGTCAAGACTCTCAAGACCGTCAAGCCGCCGCCACGGCGACGGCCGAACCGAGTGCTGGTCGGGTGGATTTCATTCGCGGCCGCGTTGTTGGTAATTGGTGCGCTGGCGGCGTGTGTGACGGTCCTGGTCATCCAGCAGCGGCATGCCCGGACGGCGCAGGCTCGTGATCAGCGCTTCGTCGACACCGCCACGCAGACGGTCGTCAACATGTTCAGCTACAAGCAGGACAACATCGACGACAGCGTGAACCGGTTCTACAACGGGACCAGCGGTCCACTGCGCGGCATGCTCGGCGCCAACAACAACATCGAGAATCTGAAGGCATTGTTCCGCTCCACCAATGCGACATCGGAGGCGGTGATAAACGGCGCGGCCCTCGAAGCCATTGACACCGTCACCGATAATGCCTCGGTGCTGGTGTCGGTGCGCGTCACGGTGGCCGACATCGACGGCGTCCACAAGCCGTCCATGCCGTATCGGCTGCGAGTGATCGTGCACGAGGACGAACAGGGTCATATGACGGGCTACGACCTGAAGTATCCCGACGGGGGCAACTAATGCGGTTGTGGCGGTGGCTGATTGCCGTCTCGGCGTACCTGGCGGTCGCGGCCGTGGTCGGGTTGTCCGCGGCAGCCGGCTGGTACTACTGGGACCGGGTGCAAACCCGGGGCGAGCAGGTGGCGCGGGCGGTGCTGCCGGGATTGGCGACCAAGGAAGTTCCGGCGGTCTTCGCCTACGACTATCAGACCGTGGAACGCAGTCTCGCCGAGGCCTATCCACTGCTGACCCCGAATTATCGCCAGGAGTTCCAGAAGAGCGCCAATGCGCAGATCATTCCCGAAGCCAAGAAGCGCGAAGTGGTCGTCCAAGCCAATGTCGTTGGCGCCGGGGTGATGTCGGCCAAGCGTGATTCGGCTTCGGTGATGGTGTACATGAACCGCACCGTGACCGACAAGACTCGGCAGCCGCTTTACGACGGCAGCCGGCTGCGGGTGGACTTTCAGCGGATCGGTGACAAATGGCTGATCAACTACATCACGCCGATCTGAGTCGCTGCACTCAGTAGCAGATCGCGATGTTGTTGCACTGCATGGGATAACGCTGAATCGGGCTGGGTGGCGGTCCCATTAATTGCAGCGAGAACGGTTGCTTTTTCATCGACGGCTCCATGCCGCAGACGGCGCCGTGCATGATGGTGTGCGTGCCGCTCATCGTTTCGTCACTGAATGCCCAGCTTTCGGTGGTCGGCGCGGTGCCGCCACCGGGACATGACACACCGTTGGGCTTGTCGATGGTGAAACTCCACAGCATGCTCGACATGCGAGCCCGGCCGCTGTAGTTCTGCAGCTTGTCGGCAGCGCTGATCCGCTCATCGGTGAAGCTCACGATGTTCAGCGCGCATTGCATCGCGAAAACGATGGGGTCCGAATAGTCGTTCATATTCCGGGTTCCGGACGGCTGGTCGCACAGCGCGGTGACGGTCCAGGTAACCCCCGAGACGCCCGCCTCGTTGTAGGCGTAGTTGCCGTCCGCGGGTGGCCCCAGCGCGCGCGCCGGATTGCCCGACTCCAGCGCGATTCCGATCGCCACAGCTGAGAAGACGCCGGCTCCCGCGGCCAGCATGCGACGGATCTTCACAGTGCCCTCCCTTCGGGCCTTCGGTGCACGCTGCATTGAGTATCACAGCGTTTCGGCGCCAGCACCATGGGTCGGCCGCCGCTATTTGGCTTCCGGCGGATGCGCCTCGGCGAGTGCGTCGAGAAACGATCGCGCCCAACGGTCTACGTCGTGTGCAAGGACTTGGCGTCGCAGTGAACGCATCCGTCTGCGGCCCTCTTCGGCCGGCTGGTTCAGCGCCTCCTCGATCACGTCCTTGACCCCTTCGAGGTCATGCGGGTTGACCAGATAGGCCTGACGTAATTCGGCTGCGGCTCCGGTGAATTCGGACAACACGAGCGCGCCGCCGAGATCGCTGCGGCAGGCGACATACTCCTTGGCCACCAAATTCATGCCGTCGCGCAGCGGGGTGACCAGCATGACGTCGGCGGCCACGAAGAATGCGATGAGTTCATCACGGGGGACTGGTCGATGGATGTAGTGCACCACCGGATGGCCGACCTCGGCGTATTCGCCGTTGATATGGCCGACTTGGCGTTCGATGTCGTTGCGCAGCAGGCGGTAGCTGTCCACGCGTTCCCGGCTCGGGGTGGCCAACTGAATGAGCACGGTGTCGTCGCGCTTCGCACGTCCTTCGGCCAGTAGCTCCGAAAATGCTTTCAGCCGAACGTCGATGCCCTTGGTGTAGTCGAGCCGGTCGACGCCGAGCATGACTTTGCGCGGGTTACCCAACTCGGCGCGGATTTCGCGGGCCCGACGCTTGACGTTGCGATCGCGGGCAGCCTGGTCGAGTGCACCGGAGTCGATCGAAATGGGAAATGCACCGACCCGAACCGTGCGATCGCCCAGTTCGACCTCGCCGAACCGGGAACGCACACCGACCGCTCCACGAGATGTGTTGGCGCCGACCAGTCTTCGGGACAAGATCAGAAAATTTTGGGCGCCCCCGACCAAGTGGAAACCCACCAGATCGGCGCCGAGCAGCCCCTGGATGATCTCGGTGCGCCACGGCATCTGCATGAAGAGCTCGACCGGAGGGAAGGGGATGTGCAGGAAGAAGCCGATGGTCAGGTCCGGGCGCAGTTCGCGCAGCATCTTGGGGACGAGTTGCAGTTGGTAGTCCTGTACCCACACCGTGGCGCCCTGCGCAGCGGCGCGTGACGCGGCCTCGGCGAAGCGACGGTTGACGTCGACGTAGCGCTCCCACCATTCGCGGTGGTAGATCGGCTTGACGATGACGTCGTGATACAGCGGCCACAAGGTGGCGTTGGAAAAGCCCTCGTAGTATTCCGCGACATCGTCGGCGGACAGGGCTACCGGGTGAAGCTGCAAATCGTCCTGGTCGATGGGTTCCGTACCGACATCGACCTGGTCGTCGGTGATACCCGGCCAGCCCACCCAGGCCCCGCTGCGGCGGCGCAGCAAGGGCTCTAGCGCGGTGACCAATCCCCCGGGGCTGCGCTTCCAGTCCGTGGTGCCGTCGGGCAGCCGCTCTAGATCGACGGGCAGCCGATTGGCGACCACCACGAAGTCGGAATTCCCGAAGCCCTCAGACCTCGACGCCTTCTTTGAAGACCGGCCTCCCCCGGGAGCCATTTATGCGTCGAGTTTCGCCGGTCCAATACCGAGCATGGACAAGAAAACGCGGCACTCGTCGGCGTCGTTCGCGTACGCGGCGACGACTCGCCTGGCCTGGCTCGCCGTGCTGTCGGCCAGCGGCTCGACGTCGCCGATTTCGCCAGGATCAGATTTCGTAGGCATGACATAACTCTAGGCGACGCTCGTAGTGGTCCGCAGCGGTCTCGGGCGGGCCGCCCGCTTGGTGGTGCCGTGCCCCTCGCCGGAGTCGGCTCGCGGATTTCGTGCACCTTGCCGATGCCTGCGCGCAGCCATTTGTTCACGTGATGAATTGGAATTGTTTACACATAACCGCCTATTGCCGCTCGCTTATCATTCTCGAGCGTCAGGCCGATGCCCAACCGGGCGGCGCATTAAAATCCGGAAGCCCGTTTTCCATCGATTTTACGAGGCGATTGTGCGGTGTGCCGGCGAACCCGTGCGTCGCCGGTCGCGCCGGTCTTCGGCGGCACTGCCGACACCCGGAATTGACGGCTGGGTAAGTTCTCTCAGTGCTCGAACGACCTGCACATAAGCCCCGTAACGTGGAACGACGCCCTCGGACCAAGGTTCGCGCGCCTACGTCGCCCCGGCCAACCGTGCGCCACACCCGTATGTCTACTGAGTGTCGTCCCGTTGTTCAAAGGCAAACCAGGATGCGGCCGGGGCGAAGGCATTATCCTAAGCCGCAGTGCACTTTATTTTGTGGTGCGCTGTGGTTCAAGACTTCGGGAGACGAACAATGGCTCTCACGCCAGCCGATGTGCACAATGTCGCTTTTTCCAGGGCGCGCCTCGGTAAGCGTGGATACAACGAGCAGGAAGTTGATCTGTTCATCGACTTGGTCGAGCAGGAGCTGACTCGCCACATCGAAGAGGACGCCGATCTGCGTCGCCGCAATGCCGAGCTGCGCAACCGCGATGGCGGCCTCAAGCGGCGCGAAGCCGAGCTTGCTCAACGCGAAGCCGCCGTGCACGAGCACGAATCCGAAGTCCGCAAGCGCGACACCGAACTCCGTAAGCACATCGACCAGCTGCGGCACTCCGAAGCCCAGCTCGCCCATCGGGGCAGCCCGTTGCCTCAGCAGGTCGCCCAGTTGCGTCATCGGGAGGCGCAAGTTGCCCAGCGCGAGGCGCTCTTCGCCCAGCACGAAGCCGAAGTGGCCCAGCTCGAGGTCCAGCTCGCGCAGCGCGAATCGGAGCTGCGTCGCCGCGAAGGCGAGCTCAGCGAATGGGAATCCGAGCTGCGTCAGCAAGAGGCCGAGTTCGAGCAGCACGAGGTTCGGCTCGCCGACCGGGAATCACAGATCGAACAGCAGGAGGCCGAGCTGCACCACCTGCTCGGGCAGCCGCACGTCGGCGTCTCGGGTGTCGGTACCGAGGCCGCATCCGGCCAGATGGCGCGCCAACAGCTGCGGGCTGTGCCCACACCGGCGGCGGTCAACGGTGCCGCGCACGTCGAGGAGACCCGTGCGGTCGCCGCGGTCCACGGTCGTCACGACATGGAGCGGATGGCGATCCGGGCTGTCACCGACACGCTCGGCAATACGCTGACCGAGACGGTCCACGAGCGGACCCGGCGAAGCGCCGTGGAGAATGGTTCTGGCACAGTCCTTTCCGAGCCCTCGTCGGAAATCGAACAGTTGAAGCAAGAGAACGCCGAACTTGCCCGCTCGCTGGGACTGCTCAAGTCCGCTGCGGCGCTGCTGGCGGCCGCCCTCGACCAGCCCTAACTCGGCCGGCGCCGGCCAACCCACCTCGGACCCACTTACACACTCGCCGTAATCTGTAAACAAGGTGAATTCAACGACGAACGAGGTGGGCGGAATGACAGTCTCCGAGCAAGCCGACGCCGGGGCGGCCGACGCCAACTCCCCGGAGTTGGTGGCCTACGAAACCCTCGACGAGGGCCGTATCGCCCGGATTTGGCTGAACCGGCCAGACGCCCACAACGCACAGAGCCGTGGCCTGCTGGTGCAGCTCGACGAGGCGTTCGGCCGCGCCGAAGCCGACGACACGGTGCGCGTGGTGATCCTGGCGGCGCGCGGCAGGAACTTCTCCGCCGGCCATGACCTGGGCTCGGAGCAGGCGTTGGCGGAGCGGGCGCCCGGACCGGGACAGCACCCGAGTTTCCGCTCGCACGGCGCGACCTACGAACCGATCATGGAGAAGCTGTACCACCAGGAATGGCACTTCTTCTTTGAAAACACTTGCCGTTGGCGCGATCTGCGCAAGATCACGATCGCCCAGGTGCAGGGCAACGCGATTTCGGCGGGTCTGATGCTGATCTGGGCATGCGACCTGATCGTCGCGGCCGACAACGCGAAGTTCAGCGACGTGGTCGCGGTCCGGCTGGGTATGCCGGGTGTCGAATATTACGCTCACCCTTGGGAATTCGGACCACGTAAGGCCAAAGAGCTGCTGCTGACCGGTGATTCGATTGACGCGGACGAGGCGCACCGGCTGGGCATGGTGTCCAAAGTTTTCGCCGTCGACGACTTAGAGGAAAAGACACTGGAATTCGCGCGGCGCATCGCCGAGCGGCCCACGATGGCGTCGCTGCTGATCAAGGATTCGGTCAATGCCGCCTCCGACGCGATGGGTTACACCGAGGCGTTGCGGCACGCGTTCCACGTGCACCTGCTGGGACATGCCCACTGGGCGGCGTTCAACGAGAACCGGTGGCCGGTCGGCCAGCCGCCGCACGTCGAAGACTGGCGTGACGCGAAGCCGACGAAGGTGGCGCGCCGCGATACGCCGTAGCACCGCGCGGCGAAGGTCCTAACGAGACTGGGGGTAGCGATATTCACCCCGAGGGCACATGCTTCTATAGCTAGAACTTGTTCCAGTTTGAGAGGGCCTCGCGTGCAGCTATCTTTCGAAGACCGGACTTATCTGATCACCGGTGGCGGCAGTGGAATCGGCAAGGGTGTCGCCGCCGGGCTGGTGTCGGCCGGGGCCTCCGTGATGATCGTGGGCCGCAACCCGGACCGGCTGGCGGGCGCCGTCGAGGAGATTGAGCCGCTGGCCGCTAACGGCGGCGCGATTCGCTACGAGCCGACCGACGTCACCAACGAGGACGAAGTGGCTCGGGCCGTCGACGCGGCAACCGCGTGGCACGGCCGGCTGAACGGTGCGGTGCACTGCGCCGGCGGTTCACTGACGATCGGACCGATCACCCACACCGACTCCGAGGCATGGCGAAACACGGTCGACCTCAACGTCAACGGCACCATGTATGTGCTCAAGCACGTCGGGCGCGAACTGGTGCGCGGCGGTGGCGGCTCGTTCGTCGGCATCTCCTCGATCGCGGCCAGCAACACCCACCGGTGGTTCGGGCCGTACGGCGTCACCAAGTCGGCCATCGACCACATGATGATGCTGGCGGCCGACGAACTCGGCGAGTCGTGGGTGCGGGTCAACAGCGTCCGCCCGGGTTTGATTCGCACCGATCTCGTTGACGCAAGCGTGATTCAGTCGCCGGAGATCAGCGCGGACTACGCGCTGTGCACGCCGCTGCCGCGCGTGGGTGAGGTCGAGGACGTCGCCAACCTGGCCATGTTCTTACTCAGCGATGCGGCGGCCTGGATCACCGGGCAATGCATCAACGTCGACGGCGGCCACATCTTGCGCCGCGGACCGGACTACTCCTCGATGATGGTGCAGATGTTCGGGCAGGATGCACTGCGCGGAGTGGTCTGAGCCGGGAGAAGGCGATGAAAAGACTTGAAGGCAAAAGGATTCTGGTCACGGGCGCTGCCTCCGGCATCGGGCAGGCCACCGCGTTGCGGTTGCTGAGTGAGGGCGCCAGCGTGGTGGCCGCCGACGTCTCGACCGACGGTCTGAACGCCACCAAGGCGAGCGCGGGCGAGGCCGCGACCGGCGAACGGCTCACCACCATGCCGATCGACGTCGGCAACGAGGGTTCGGTGATCGACGGCGTGAGCGCCGCCGTGGAGAAGCTCGGCGGTCTGGATTCGTTGGTCAACGCCGCCGGCATCCTGCGCGCGTGGCACACCCACCAGACCACCCTCGACCAGTGGAACCAGATCATCGCCGTGAACCTGACCGGTACCTTCCTGGTGGTCCGGGAAGCGTTGCCGGCGCTGTTGGCCAATGCCCGCAGCGCGATCGTGAACTTCAGCTCGACGTCGGCGTCGTTCGCCCATCCGTACATGGCGGCTTATGCCGCCAGCAAGGGCGGCATTCAGGCCTTCACGCACTCCCTGGCGCTGGAATACGCCAAGGACGGTCTGCGTGCGGCGTGCGTGGCGCCCGGCAGCATCAAGTCCGGGATCACCGACGCCACTGGCGGATACATCCCGCAGGACGCGGACTGGTCGCTGTTTCCCCGGTTGATGCCGATCCTGCCGACGACCGCGGAATCCAGCGGCGCGGGAATGGCCGAACCGAACGCGGTTGCAGGTGTGATCGCGATGCTGGTGTCCGACGACGGAGCCTGGATCACGGGCACCGAGATACGCATGGACGGCGGCACGCACGCCTGAGCGTGGCTAGTTGACGCAGGGCACTCCGCCGCCGTCGATCGGCTTGCCCTGATCCGGCGTCGGGTAGGTGCTGGTGGCATAGCCGTAACCGCTGCTGCTCTTGCTCGAGGTCGTCGTAGTCGTGGTGGACGACGTAGAAGAGTACGAATCATCCAGGGACTCATCGGGAGTCGGCATCGCGAAGCTACTGTCGACTACCACTCGCACGTGTCCGGGTTGGACGCTGGGATCGGGTTGTTTGGGCGCGTCCAGGCTGAGCAGATTCGCCAGGTTCTGCGCGTCGGTTTCGGCGCCCGCGCCGTACTGGATGGACGTCTTGCTCGGATCGAACCAGTTGCGGTCCCGGACGGTGCCGGGGGTGTAGCCGTACTTCTTCAGCCCTCGCGACACCTGGGTGGCCAGACCACTCATGCTGCCCGCGTTGACCACGTCGACGACCGTCGAGGGATTGGGTTTGACGGCCGTGGTCGGCGACGAGCTCGTGGAGGTGTCGGCGCCGATCGCCGACGCCACCTCGGCCTTGATCGCAACCGGATCGACGATGTTGACGTCCTGGCCGTTGATGTTGTCGTAGCGGACCACCGGAAGCGTTCGGAATTCCACCTGATTCGCCGCTGCGCTACCGGCGATCTCGCCAATCCGGCGGAACATGTCCTCATCCCAGCCGCCCGACAACACGACGTCCTTACGAGCCACCGCCATCAGGCTTTTCATCTTGTCCAGGTTGGTGAAAGTGCCCGAGTCCTGAAGCTCACGCATCACCGACGAGATGAAGGCTTGCTGCCGGTGCGTACGGTCCAGGTCGCCGTTGTCCAATCCATGACGCTGCCGAACGAAGGCCAGCGCTTCCGAGGCGTCCAACCGCTGTGGCCCGGCCGGGAAATCCGCGCCGGAGTAGGAGTCGTAAACGGCGTGGTTGAGGCAGACGTTCACCCCACCCAGACTTTGCGCGAGATCGTAGAAGCCGGCCAGGTTGACCTCGGCGAAGTAATCGATCGGCACCCCGGTCAGGTTGCGCACCGCCCGCAAGGTCGCCGCCCGGGCGGCTTCGCGACCCTTGGTCTCCAATTCCTTTTGACCGCCGATGCCCTGGTTAGCCAGCTTCTGGGCCACGTACTGCTTGGTGAGGCCGTACGCCTCCTTGATCTTGATGTGGTTGTATCCGGGCACCCCGGTGAACGGCACCCAGTCGTCGCGGGGGATCGAGAAGGCCACCACTTTGTTGTCGGCACCGACGTGCACCAGGATCAGCGTGTTGGTGTTGTAGCCGCCGTCGTCGGAATCGCCCGCGTGCAGCTGTTTGAGGATCGAGTTCGGAAGGTCATTGCCGTTCTGGTCTTTTCGGGAGTCCAGGCCGATCAGCAGGATGTTCATGTTGTCCCCGGACGACCGTGGGTCGTCGGGGCTCAGGGCTTGGGAGACCGTGATGCCGCCCAGTGCCCCATGCGCCACGTAGTAGCCGGCTCCAGTCATCAGCACCGCGGCCGTGGATACCAGCGTCATGAACGCCCGCGACACACCCCTGCGGAGCGCCGACGGTTGGCGAACCGCGCGATGGCGGCGATGTGCACCGCCGGAACGTGCCATCACAGTCCTCGGCCCGAGAGCCGCGCACCACTGCTGCACACCGCCATGGCGGTTTGCGGTGATGACACGCAAAGCATGAGGTCAAGTATGCGGTAGCTTGCTGTGAAGCCCCCAATCAAGGCTTCTCGGAGCCGGCCGGTGTGGCCGTTCTCACCCCCGGCAGTTCGCGGACTCGCCGGGCGCAATATTCGCGCTACCTGCATGTTTTGGCTACGATGCGCCGAGCTCGGGGGCCGAACGCGTCGCGGGCAGGTCTCAGGAGGAAAACGGCGCCGACGAGATCGATCCCAACTCGTCACCCGACGGATACAAAGCAGGACACTATGCCGATCCGGCGGCGCCCGCTCGCGGCGCGGCGGCGATCGTGCGCTTCTCCGACGGTCGCGCGACGACTGGTCGAGATTGCCCAGCCGGCTTGTTTGCCAGGCGCAGCACGCAACCGCGCCCGCGACTCACGCGTGGCAGCTCTGTCATGGGGCAACGGTTAACGCACGCGTTGCAGATCCTCGCCGCAATGGTAGAAGATGCGGATGTTCGACCCGGTGATGATCTCGGCGAGGTACACGCCCACCGGTTCCACCTCGTAGTAGTAGTGCACGTAGCCCTGTCTGTCCAAGGCCGTCGCACACGTGAGGCCGGGCGCGCCGCACCTTTGCTTGGTCGGCAGCGCGAGCAGGGCGATTACCAGCAGTACGACGACTCCGATCAAGGCGGGGGCTTTGTTCACGGGCTGCCTCGTCTGCACGGATTGCGTCACCGATGGAGTGTAAGCGCAACATTCAGCAATCTCCGGGAAGTAGTGTCTGTCAGCTATGACGCGTGCAACCCCGATGAGCCGACCTCCGTCGCAAACCCGGGTCGAGGTACTCGGCAACGTTGGACCCAACTGGTTCGCCTCGGTGATGGGTACCGGGATCGTGGCTATCGGTGGCGCCACGCTGCCCGTGCATGTGGTGGGGCTGCGCGCATTCGCCGAAGTGGTGTGGGTGATCGCCGGCCTGCTGCTGGCGGTGCTGATCGCGTTGGTGGGCGGTCATTGGTTGCGTCACCCGACGGTCGCACGAGGGCATGCCCGCAATCCCCAGATGGCGCACTTCTACGGCGCGGCGCCGATGGCGCTGATGACCGTCGGCGGCGGGGCCATCGTGGTCGGCCGGGACCTCATCGGGTCACGCCTGGCCGTCGACCTCGATTGGGTGCTGTGGACGGCCGGCACGGTGGGCGGGTTGTTCACGGCGGTCAGCATTCCGTTTCTGATGTTCACCCAGCATGAGGTCGAGCCCGATGCCGCTTTCGGTGGTTGGCTGATGCCGGTTGTTCCGCCGATGGTATCGGCCGCGATGGGTGCGCTACTGCTTCCGCATCTGCAGGCGGGCACCGGCCGTCAGACCATGCTCTTCGGCTGTTATGCGATGTTCGGGTTGTCGTTGCTGGCCTCGCTGAACATCATCGCGATGATCTGGAGCCGACTGGTCCTCTATGGCACGTCCGGCACCGCGCGGGTGCCGACGCTGTGGATCGTGCTGGGTCCGCTGGGCCAATCCATCACGGCCGCAGGGCTTCTCGGAGCAGCGGCGGGTCTGGCCGTCGAGCATGAAGTTGCCGAGGACATGAATGCCTTCGCCATCCTCTACGGAGTCCCGGTGTGGGGCTTCGCGGTGTTGTGGATAGCCCTGGCCACTTCGCTGACGGTGCGCACCCTGCGGCGGGGGATGCCGTTCGCCCTCACGTGGTGGAGCCTGACATTCCCGGTCGGGACCTTCGTGACCGGAACCTCCCAACTCGCCGCCCACACGCACCTGCCGGCCTTCAAGGTGGCCGCCGCCATTGCGTATGCCGGTCTGCTGTTCACCTGGCTGCTCGTCGCCGTCCGCACCGCGCGGGGCAGCCTGCGCGGCAACCTGCTCAAGCTTCCGCCCAGCACCGCACCGATCAAGGCTCACAAGGAGCACGTGGCCTGAAATCCGACGTGCGCCAGCAAGATCGGCGGACCTTCGTGACGAACAAGTAACGAACAAATATTAGGTTATCGTCAGGACGTCCCCTAGGAGGTCGACGATGGCGGAATCGCTGGATGCGCTCATCAAGCAGGGCAACGCCGATCAGGACGCCGTCGATCTCGGCGAAGGCATTTTCATGTCCCGCAACATTGCCAACAGCTACTTGGTGACGACGGCCGAGGGCAACCTGCTGATCAACACCGGCACCGACTTCGAGGCGAACGCGATCAAGACTCGGTTCGCGCGAGTCAGCACGGCACCGCTGCGAGCCATCACATTCACCCAGGGCCATCCCGATCACGTCGGGGGCTGGCAGCTTTTCGCGGCGACCGGTGTAGCGACGATCGCCCAGGCCAACCACCCGGACGTGCGGGAATACTGGCGGCGGTTACATCCCTTCTATGCGCGGCGCATCGGGGCGCTCTGGGGTGCGGTCATGGACGTCGATGCGTTGGCGATGGAGCTGCCACCGGAGCCAGTGCTCACCGCCACGTTCATCGACAACCACGCGATCGAACTCGGCGGTCGGCGGTTCGAGCTGTATTCGACGCCCGGCGGCGAGACCACCGACGCTCTGGTGGTGTGGATGCCCGCACACCGCACCGTGTTCATCGGCAACTTGATGGGACCGTTCTTCGGTCACGTTCCGAATCTGTATACGTTGCGAGGCGACAAGATTCGCAGCGCCATGGCCTTCATTCACTCCGTCGACCGGGTCATCGAGCTGGCTCCCGAAACACTGATCGACGGACACGATGTCTTTCGCGGAGCCGACCTAATACGCGAAACCATGACCAAAGTGCGAGATGCCACCGCTTATCTGCGCGACCGAACGATTGACGGCATGAACGCGGGCCATGACCTATGGACGTTGATGCACGAGGTCAGGCTGCCGGCCGAGCTGGCGTTACCGCAGGTGCACGGGAAGGTGTCCTGGATCGTGCGCGCGATCTGGGAGGAGCATGTCGGGTGGTTCCGCTACGAGTCGACCACCGAGCTGTACCACACCCCACCGTCGGCGGTATGGCAGGACATCATCGAATTAGCCGGCGGCACAGCAGCTCTCACCAATCGCGCGGATATCCATCTCGAACAAGGGCTGGCGTTGCAGGCACTGCATCTGACCGACATCGTCCTGGCCCGCGAGCCGGAGGACGGCGCGGCTTCGGCGGTGCGCAAGCGGGCGCTCGAGATGCTTCTCGAGGCAAGTGGTCGGGAGAACTTCAGCGAAATGCAATGGCTCGAACAGGCGCTGCGGACCGCCGGCCCGTTTTGACTTCGCGGCCCGGTGGGTAGGCAACGAAGAGCCCGCTTGGCCCACCACAGCGTGCGGCGCAGAAATCGCAGCGGTGCTCGCAAACGATCGGAGATGACACATGCGTGCTGAAGAAGGCGACGAAACGGTCCGCGACTACGCGATCGAAGGCAAGCAAACGCACGACCGCATCAAGGAGACGCAACGAGCGGGAAACCCCGTCGAGCGGGTCGTGCAGCGGATCACCAAGTTGATTCGCGGCGAATAGCCGGCCCGCGCCGCCAGTGATCGTCTTACGATCGCTTGATGACGACGGCTCCTGAACAGTTCGCTACCGCAGGGTTGGACGGTGTCCGCATCGTTGCCGACCGCCAGGGTGACCCGCTCGCGCGCGCCGTGGTGTTCCTGCACGGCGGAGGGCAAACCCGGCGTTCCTGGGGTCGGGCCGCCGCGGCGGTCGCCAGGCGGGGTTGGCAAGCAGTCACGATTGACCTGCGTGGCCACGGCGAATCCGACTGGTCCAGTGACGGCGACTACCGCGTTGTCAGCTTCGCGCGCGATGTCGAAGAGGTGCTGCGCGGCCTGCCCCCGCAACCGGTGCTGGTCGGGGCGTCGTTGGGCGGATTCACGTCGATGCTGTTGGCGGGCGAGCTCGCGCCCGGCATCGCCAGCGCCGTCGTTCTCGTCGACATCGTCCCGGACATGGAACAGTCCGGAGCGAACCGGATCCACAACTTCATGGCCGACCGGGTCGAGTCGGGCTTTGCTTCGCTGGAAGAAGTCGCCGACGCGATCGCCGAATACAATCCGCATCGGCCTCGTCCCACCGATCTAGAGGGCTTGACAACCAATCTGCGTCGCCGCGGCGACCGTTGGTACTGGCATTGGGATCCTCAATTCATCAGTGGCACTGCGGCATTTCCACCTTTCGAAGTCACCGACGCCGACCGCATGCACACGGCCGTCGAGGCGATTCTGGCCAGTGGTGTGCCGATGCTGTTGATCCGTGGGCAGATGAGCGATCTGGTCAGCCAAGAGCGTGCCGACGAATTTCTGTCACGGTTCCCGCAAATCGAATTCACCGACGTGCGCGGCGCGGGACACATGGTTGCCGGCGACCGCAACGACATCTTCGCCGACGCTGTCCTGGATTTCCTGGCCCGTCACGTCGACGCCGTCTGACCGCACGCTGAAAGTCAGTCGCACCAGCGCAAACACCTGACAGCTGGCACCGTCGCGCGCAGCGCGCCGCACGGCTCGCGGACTGGTAGCATCCTGGCCCGACAAGAGGAGAGCGGCGTGGCTAGAGCGCGGTTGCTGGGGTTGGGGCTGTTCGTAGCCGTGGTGATGGGCGCGACGGTATTCGCGAACACGGCTGCGGCCGAGGTGCCGCCGACGCCGGGTGTCCAACTCGATGATGAATCCGGAAGGTGCACAGCGGGTTTCGCGGCGGAGGGCAACGACGGTAGCTATTACCTGTTGACCAGCGGGCACTGCGACGCGCACGACGGCTCGGTCTGGACATACGGCGACAGCACACCGCTGGGGACGATCACCGTCAGCGAAAAAGAAGGCGACAAGCGGGATGCCGCGATCATCCGGCTCAATCCTGCTGTCGGAGCACCAACTGGCGGCGTCGGCGGCCTGACGGTTCGAGATGTTTTGAGTCGCAACCAAATCAAAGTGGGGGCGCCATTCTGCAAGCTGGGCGCAGTCACCGGGGAAACCTGCGGCAAGGTCACCGAAATTGACGGCGACGTAGTGGAAGCCAGCGTGTTCAGCCTCAACGGCGACAGCGGTAGTCCCGGATACGTCAAGAACGACGACGGAACCGTGAGCGCCGTCGGCATTTTGATGTCATCGCCGGACGGCGACGACAACACCACGTACTTCACCCTCGTGCAGCCGCTCCTGGCCAAATGGGGGATCCACATCCTGCCCTGAGCGCTGCGAGCAAACGCGCGGAGCGAGACGCGGTTTCGCCGCGCGTAGTAGGGGGTACAAGCCGGGGCGATGTCCTGCGTCAAGGCCCATCCGGCCGGGTAGGGTCCTTGAGGGTCGACAGAGGCGAACGCGAAGGTAACGGCGCCAGCAACACGGAGGAGTGGGCGGTGAAACGTCAGATCGTGATCGGCGCAGCCGGTGTGGCCATGGTGGTCGCCAGCTGTGTGGGGTGTTCGAGCAACAAGTCCAGCACCGGGGCATCGAGTTCGGCAGCTGCGCCGGCCGGCCCCCAGGTCATCGTGGACGGCAAGAACCAAAACGTCACTGGCCAGGTCACATGCGCGCCGGCCGGTGACAACATCAACATCGGCATCGGTGATCCGACCGCCGGTGTCGGTGCGGTGATCAGCAACGGTAGCCCGCCGATCGTGCACTCGGTCGGTCTGGGCAATGTCAATGGCATCGCGCTTGGCTTCTCCGACGCCGCGCCGAATCAGGGCAGCAACGCCGGGGCAGCGGTGGACGGCAAGAACTACGCGATCAAGGGCACCGCGACCGGTACCGACATGACCAATCCGCAGCAGCCGCAAGTGGTGACCAAATCATTCGAGATAGACCTGACTTGCCCGTAACCGGGCCGAACGGACATCGTCGGGGCGCACGCCCCAGAGGGGACACAGCTATGACTAAAAAGCGTGTCAGTACGGTGGCTGTCGCCGCGGGGCTCAGCATCTCCGCGCTGACGTTCAGCCAGGCGTTCGCCAGCTCGGCGCCGCTCGATCCGCCACCGCCATGCCCGGGCGGCAACTGCCATGGCGGCCCCGGCGGCCCAGGCGGTTCCGGCGGAGCGCCGCAGGCACCAACGCACTCGGCGCCCGCGTCGACGGCTGCACCGGCGACCACTGCGGCGCCGCAGACCACCGAGCAGCAAAGGCCCGAGACAAGGCCCGAGACGACGGCTCCGCAAACCACGGCCGCGCCCACTACGACAGCGCCGGCCCAGCAGACTACGACGCCGCCGGCCACCCACACGACCAGTCCTGCTGAGCAGAGGACGTCGCCCACGCAACCGACGACGACGCCGGCTCAGCAGACCACCACCGCGCCGAGCGCGCAGACGACGACGCCGGCGGGCAGCCGAGAGACGTCCCCGGCACCGCAACGGCCGAACCGGGCCGCGCTGGCCGCCGCCGCTCCGAGCACTCAACCGCCGCACCCGCCGTACCAGCCGCGCGGCGCCTTCCTGACCGCGACTGCCGACGTGGGCGGTCCGGGTGATTCGTCCGTCGGCTTCAGCATCGTGGGCCGGGGGGCGCCGCCGCCCCCACCGCCGCGGGGTTGGGGCTGGAACGACGGACCGGCTCCGGGCCACCCGCCGCCGCACTGGCAGGGGCCGCCGCCGCGGGGCGGTTGGGACGGGCCGCCGCCTCCCGGAGGCTGGAACCGCCCGTGGGCAGGGCCGCCGCGTGACGTGGCAGTTGCCCGGGCCGACTTCGGGCCGTTCAACTACAACACCTTCACCGTGGTACCGGTCTACAACTGGCAGTTCGGCGGTTGGGGTTACTGGTTCTTCGGTGTGTGGGTCCCGCTGTACTGACACCGGCGGGGGAATCGCTTAGTTGGAAAGACAATTCGTCAGCCTCGGCCGCGATGGCGGCGTGGTCACTGTCGAGTTGATCAACTCCAAGCCGCTCAACATTCTGGGTAGCGGCGCGATCGAAGAACTGACACAGACGTTTCACTCGATCGCCCAGGACAGCGATGTTCGGACCGTGGTGTTACGCGGGGCGGGCGACAAGGCCTTCATCGGTGGCGCCGACATCAACGAGATGGTGACCCTGGACCGGGCCACCGGTGAGGCCTTCATCCGCCGGCTCGCTGGCCTGTGCGAGTCGATCCGCGAGTGCCCGGTACCCGTCATCGCCCGCCTCGCGGGGTGGTGTCTGGGCGGCGGTTTGGAGGTCGCGATCTCCTGCGATCTGCGAATCGCGGAGTCGGAGGCCAACTTTGGGATGCCCGAGGTCGCCGTCGGGATTCCGTCGGTCATTCATTCGGCCCTGTTGCCCGCGTTGATCGGGGCGTCGCACTCGACATGGTTGTTGCTGACCGGCGAAACCGTCGACGCCGGCACCGCGGCGGGCTGGGGACTGGTGCACGAGGTCGTGGCCCGCGACGAACTCGACCGTCGCATCGCCGAACTCGCCGCCAAGCTCAGCGGATTCGGAGCGTCCGCGGTCCGGCAGCAAAAACGCTTACTCAACAAATGGTTCGACATGACCGTCCATGGGGCGATCGAAGACAGCGTCGAACAGTTCGGACTGTCGTTTCTGACGGGGGAGCCGCAGCAGCACATGCGCGCCTTCCTCTCTCGCAAAACCGACAAAAGCTGACCCCCGCGTACTGACGCGTGCGGCCAGGGTTGTTGCGGGCCGGCACCGGCGTAACTAAGGTAAGCCTAAGCTTAGAGACGGTTGGTCTCGCGCGACGAACACGGGAGCGATCATGACTGTCCGGCCGGAATTCTGCGTGCTGGTCGGGTACGGCAGCGACATGGGGAACGCCGAGGACGCCGCGATGTCGTTCGCCGAAGCACTCGAAGAAGCCCTCGGCGTCAGCGCCGCCGCCATCGAACTCAACCAGGTCGAACCCGCCGACCTGCAAACGGCGACGCACTTCATCCTGGTGTGCTCCACCTGGGGGGAGGGCGAGTTCCCCGACAATGCTTCGTTGTTCTGGGAGGCTATCAGCGCCGACGGCGCCGACCGGTGTGAGCATCTGCGCTATGCCGTGCTGGCCCTCGGCGACACCGGCTACGAGCAGTTCTGCAATGCCGGCCGGCTCCTCGATGAACGGCTGGCGGACCTGGGTGGCATCCGGATGGTCGAGCGCGTCGATGTCGACGGGCCCTACCAGCAAGCTGCCGAGGCGTGGACGGAGGACCTCGTCAAGCTCCTGACTGCCGACCATGCCGACCCCGCTCCCACGATTGTCGTCACCGTGCCGGATCCGCGCCCGGGTGACAACCCTGAGCCCGCGCGCCGGGAGCGCACTCAGCCGCTCTTGGAGGCCCGCATCGCCGTCAACCGGCTGCTCACCACGCCGGAGTCCGACAAAGAGGTCCGCCACTACGAAGTGGACCTGTGTGATTCTGGGATCGCTTACAGCACCGGAGATTCCATTGCCGTGCATGCTTCGAACGATCCCATCCTGGTCGATCTGATTCTGGCCGAGCTGGGCGTGACTCGAGAGCACGCGGTGGCCGGTTACGACGAGCCACTCGGCACGCTGCTTGCGGAGCGACTCGAAATCCGCACTCCGTCAAGGGCATTGCAGACATTGGTCGCGTCCCGAACCCGCGACAAGGCGGCGGCGACTGCGTTGAGCGGTGACGCCGTTGCGGTGCCGGGTTCGTGGCTGTACGGCAAGGACGTGCTCGATCTGATCAGACTGGGCCAGTTGACCATCGACGACGTCGTCGACACCCTGCGGCCTCTTCAGTCCCGCGACTATTCGATCGCATCCAGCCCACTGGTCCACCCCGACCACGTGCACTTGACGGTGGCCACGGTGCGCTATGCGGCCGGTGATCGTCAATACGGCGGCGTCGCATCGACATTCCTGGCGGAACGCGGCGACAAAGTACGGGTCCAACTTCGCCCCAACCACTCCTTCCGGCTGCCCGGGGCCGACGTGCCGATCATCATGATCGGTCCGGGGACCGGCATTGCCCCGTTTCGCGGCTTCCTGCAGGAGCGGCAGGCGATCGGCGCCGCCGGCCGGTCGTGGCTGTTCTTCGGCGATCGCAGGCGCCACTGCGACTTCCTCTACGACGACGAACTCGGGGCCTTCCTCCGGTCGGGTACGCTGACCCGGCTCGACCTGGCGTTCTCCCGAGACGGGATGGCTGGTTCCCCGAAACAGTATGTGCAACAACGCATGTGGGAGAATTCAACCGAGATCTTCAGCTGGCTTCAGGAGGGCGCATCCGTGTATGTGTGCGGCGATGCCGAGCGAATGGCCAAGGATGTCGACGCGGTACTGCGAGGCATCGTGGCCCGCTGCGGCGGGATGGACGACGCCGCCGCCCACGCGTATGTCAGTGACCTGATGAAGAACCACCGTTATCTGCGCGACGTGTACTAGCTCGCCCGAAGCGGCAGCGTGAGCGCAAATTGTGCACCGGGGTGGTGCGCTACGCAGATCAGCTCTCCGTGGTGAGCCCGTGCCAAGGCTCTGGCGATGGGCAGTCCGAGGCCGGCTCCACCGTGGTCGCGGTTGCGGGCGCTGTCCAGGCGGACGAGCCGATCGAATATCCGCTCCCGGTCGGCCTCGGAGACGCCGGGTCCTGAGTCGGTGACGGTCAATTCGGCCCAGGTGGTTTTGCGCACGTCGATCCCGATGTGACCGCCGGGTGGGGTGTGACGGCGCGCGTTGTCGACCAGATTGGACACGATCTGGGTGACGCGGGTGCGGTCGGCGCGGATCGGCACGGTGGGGTCGCCGGTGCGGCTCACCGAGATGTCGGGAGAAAGCACCGTCGCCCGTTCACATTCCGCGTCGGCGATGGCGACGAGGTCGGTGTCGGTCAGTTCCAACGTCAGACCGGCATCGATCCGGCTCAGGTCCAGCATGTCGGCGACGAGTCGCCCGGCCCGCCTGGATTCGGTCAAAAGCAAGGCCGCGCGCCGGTATTGGCTATTCGCCGAAACATCGGCGCCCTGTTGCGCGGCGGCGCCCAGAATCTGCTCGGCGGTTGCCCGGATGCCGGTGATCGGTGTGCGTAACTCGTGGGCGGCGTCGGCGAGGAACTGGCGGGTGCGCTGCTCGGAGGCCTCGAGGGCATCGAGCATGCCATCGAAAGCCGCTGCGGCACGGCCTAATTCGGTGTTGGCACGATCGGGCCGAAGCCGCTGCCCGCGATCGCCGGTGGTGATGGATCGGGCCAGGGTGGTCAGCCGGTCCAGCGGGCGCAGCGCGGTACGGGTGACCACGGTCAACAACAACCCCGCCACGGCCAGCGTGATCAGACCGCCGACGACCATCAACTCCCGTAACCGCCG
>NZ_LZSC01000066.1 GCF_001665235.1 Mycobacterium sp. 1100029.7 | reverse complement strand
GGAATGGAATGGAATGGAATGGAATGGAATGGAATCTTCCGGAATGGAATGGAATGGAATGGAATGGAATGGAATGGAATGGAATCAACCCGAGTGCAATGGAATGGAGTGGAATGGAATGGAATGGAATGGAACAACCCGAATGGAATGGAATGTAATGGAGAGTAAGGGAGTTGAATAGAATCAATCCGAATGTAATGGAATGGAATGGAACGGAATGGAATTGAATGGAATGGAATGGAATGCAATGGAATGGAATCAACCCGAGTGCAATGGAATGGAGAGGAATGGAATGGAATGGAATGGAAACTACCCGAATGGAATGGAATGTAATGGAGTGTAAGGGAATTGAATAGAATCAATCCGAATGTAATGGAATGGAATGGAACGGAATGGAATGGAATGGAATGGAATGGAATGGAATGGAATGGAATGCAATGGAATGGAATCAACCCGAGTGCAATCGAATGGAATCGAATGGAATGGAATGCAATGGAATGGATTCAACTTGAATGGAATGGAAAGAATGGAATCAACACGAGTGGAATGGCATGGATTGGAATGGAATGGAATGGAATCAACCCGAGTACAGGGGAATGGAATGGAATGGAATGCAATGGAATGGAATCATCCGTAATGGAATGGAAAGGAATGGAATGGAATGGAATGGAATGGAATGGAATGGAATGGAATCAACTCGATTGCAATCGAATGGAATGGAATGGAATTAACCCGAATAGAATGGAATGGAATGGAATGGAACGGAACGGAATGGAATGGAATGGAATGGAATGGAATGGAATGGAATGGAATGGAATGGAATGGAATGGAATGGAATGGAATGGAATGGAATGGAATGGAATGGAATCAACCCGAGTGCAGGGGAATGGAATGGAATGGAATGCAATGGAATGGAATCTTCCGGAATGGAATGGAATGGAATGGAATGGAATGGAATGG
>NZ_LZSC01000065.1 GCF_001665235.1 Mycobacterium sp. 1100029.7 | reverse complement strand
CTGCGGCGTCGGTCCCATCTTGGGCATCGTCTTTGGCATCCTCGCGTTGAGCAAGATCAAGGAGACCGGTCAAAATGGGCGTGGCTTGGCCATAGCCGGAATCGCCATTGGCGGATTCCTGCTCGTATTGGCAACCCTCGGTGGGATCCTCAACGCGGTTGGCGAGTTCGAGCACCACGATTCGGGGGCTCCGGTGGGCGCATCGTTGAGCGTTACGTCCGCGGAGATTCCGGCTATGGTTGCCTAATTGCTTGATGCTCAGCCGATTTCGCTGATCTTGGGCATCAGTTCGTCGCCGAATCGCCGAATGAAACCGACCGGGTCGGGATTACCCGGCGCCGGACCGACGTTGATCATCCCGATGCCCAACTGGGCATAGCGTTCCACCGTTTTGAGGTAGCCGCCGATGTCCTCGAATGGATCGGTCAATGCACCCACGGTCTTGCGAATTTCCTCTGCGTCGCGGCCGACCGCGTCGCAGTGCCGGTTTAGCACGTCGATCTTGTGCGCGAGTCCATCGGCATCGGCGACCGTACTGTTCCAGATGTCGGCGTACCGCGCGACCAGGCGCAGCGTCTTCTTCTCGCCGTCCCCGCCGATCAGGATCGGTGGTCGCCGAATCGGTTGCGGCTCACAAATCGTTTCGGCCAGCTGGTAATGCTTACCCCGATACGGTCCGTTGTCCTCGCTCCACATCTGCCCGCAGATTTGCAGCGTCTCTTCAAGCATCTCGAAACGCCGGCTCAACGACGGATAGGAAATGCCCAGCGCCGCATGCTCTCTGTCGTACCAGGCAGCGCCCAGGCCCAGCGCTGAGCGGCCCGCGGACAGCACGTCGAGTGTGCTGACCGTCTTGGCCAGCACCCCGGGGTAGCGATAGGTCACCCCGGTGACCAACAATGCGAGGCCAATCGTGTTCGTTTGCCCGGCAAGGAATCCCAGCGAGGTGTAACCCTCGAGGAATGGGTCTTCTGCGGGTCTTCCGGTGTTCTCCATCTGGAGGAAGTGGTCGGCCAGGGTGAACAATGTCGCGCCGGCCTGCTCGGCGGTCTTGGCCGCATCGGTCAGTGTCGGGCCGAGTCTCGTGTTGTCACCGGGCGGGAAGTCGATGAAGTGCACTCCTATTTCCATTGCCATCAATGCCTTTCATGTTTCTGTCAGTCGTTCGAGCAGTAATAGCGCGTCGATGATCGTGCGACGTTCGGCTTCGGAATAGCGGTCCTGCAGGGCGCGTGCCAGCCACTCCTCCCGCACTTGACGGTCGCTCTCCGCGCGCTTACGGCCTGCTCTGGTCAACGAGACCACCTGCCGCCGACCATCATTGGGGTCCGGTGTGCGTTCGATGTATCCGCGTTGGTTCAGGGCGGCCAGTATGGTTGCCATCGACTGGGGACGTACCCGCTCCGCGCCGGCCAACGCGCTTGCCGACGATGCCCCCTCTTTCCAGAGTCGGGTGAGTACCGCTGTCTGCGACGGGGTCAGATCGTTGCGAACCTCGACATCCCGCAACCGACGTCGTAGGCGGCTGAACACCACTCGGATATCGCGAGCGGCGGTGCTAGCGGACTCGCCGATGCCATCCATGCCACCACGGTAAACTAGACAGTTGAAACTGTCCAGTTTGGACTGATCAATTTCGACGGGACTGCCACTATCGCCGATTCGGGATTTTCACCGCTACGGTGATCTGTATGTCACCGGTTCGCCCCTCCACAGACCCGGTGAAGCGGCGCCCGAAAGATCGCAAAATCCAGATCGCCCGTGCCGCGACCGATGCCTTCAGCGAACTGGGCTACCACGCCGTCAGTATGGAAAATATCGCTGGCCGGGTTGGTATTTCGGCGGCCGCACTCTATCGCCATTCGCAGGGCAAGTACGACCTGTTCCGGGACGTCTTTTTGGCGCTCGGTCAGCAACTGGTCGACGCGACTGCCTTCGCCGACTCGTTTCCCCGCGACGTCGAACCCGAGGACGCGCTGGCGCAAATCATCGACGCGCTGATCGAAACCACGATCGTCAACCGCACCGCTGGGGGGCTGTATCGGTGGGAGGGGCGTTATCTGCGCGGCGAAGACCAATTGACCGTCGCCGAGCAAGTGAAGTTGCTCAACCGGCGCCTGCAGCGAGCGCTGGTGAAGTTGCGACCCAAATTGACGTCGCGGCAACGGTGGATCCTCTCGACGGCAACATTGAGTGCGATCGGCAGCATCACCGACCATCGCTCCAGGCTCGGCAACGCCGACATCCGTGCGACGCTGAAAGACATCACAGCCGCGGTCTTACGCACCGATCTACCCGCGCAACCCGTGCGGGCCACCGAGCCGCCCCCGGCGCGCGCGGTCAGTCGAGCTGCGGGCAGCTATGAGATGTTGTTGTACGAATCCATGCGGCTGTTCAACGAGCGTGGTTACCGGCAGACCGCGATGGAAGACATCGCCACGGCGGTCGGCATCCCGGTGGCCAGTATCTATCAGTACTTTCCGGGTAAGGCCGACATTCTTGCCGCCTCCTACCGGCGCGCTGCCGATCATCTCTCGGGCGACCTGTCGACGATTCTGGCCGCCAACGGCAGTCCGGCTTCGGCGCTGGCACGGCTCGTCCAGGCCTATGTCGCACGGTCGTTCGCCGACCCCGAATTGGCCTACGTGTACTACACCGACCGTCACAACCTACCGGATGCGGATGCGTTGCGGCTGTATAACATTCAGCGCTCCTCGGTGGAATCCTGGGCACAGCTGGCGGTCGCGGCACGACCGGAACTGGCTTTGGGTCGCGCCCGGTACGCCGTGCATGCGGCATTCGCCTTATCGGTCGACGTCGGCCGGTTGGTCCAGCCCGGTACCGATCAGGCCGCGCGTATGACGGTGCGCCGGCTGATGGAGGTCACGCTGCTGGGCAAGCCGGCGACCCGCTTCCAGCGCCAGTGAAACACCTTGAAAGTCAAGGAAGACTCACGTCATGCAGACGTTCGAGAACAACAACACCGGCCAGGACACGATCGAGCCGAGGAACGACACGACGAGGTCCGCGCCCTGCATGCCGCGAAGGTGGTCGGTGTGAGTCGAGGACCAGGCCAACCCGACGAGAAAGTAGGGGATGCCGACCAGTACCGCCAAGCCGATCCACTCGGCGACGGTCATCTCGTAGCTCAGCAGCTGGCGCAGCTTGGTGAGCGGTCGCCACGCCCCGCCGTCGCGACCCACCTGCGGAGAATCTGAACCCTCAGTCACATGTCCTCCGTGCTACCGCTGACCTATTCATTTCGACCGCTCCACGGCTCTGAATGGATATTAACTTAGCGTTGCGGACCCGTGAAGTCTATGAAAGGCTCCGGATACCGATGTCTATCCAACACCCGTCGCCCGGGACCGGCGCAGCCCTGCCGACCAGCCGAACACGAATCCAGATCGGCCGTCGTACCGCACGGTGGAGCGACCAACCGGTTGCCACCTCCGATGCCATGGATTTCTGGTCCTTCGCCGCCGGCGCCGCGAATGTCATCATGCAACTCTCGTGGCCCGAAGTCGGGTACGGCGTAGTCGAGTCGAAGGTCGATTCGGGCAATCTGCTCAAGCATCCGTGGAAACGCGCCCGCACCACCTTCCAGTATCTTGCCGTCGCGGTGTACGGAAACACCGAGGACCGCGCCGCCTTTCGTGACGCCGTCAACACCGCACACCGCCACGTTCAGTCGACGCCGGAAAGCCCGTTGTCCTACAACGCCTTTGACCGCGACCTGCAGATGTGGGTTGCCGCCTGCCTTTTCGTCGGGCTGGAGGACAGCTTCGAATTGTTGCGTGGTCAGCTGACCGAAGAGCAGGCCGAGCGGTTCTACCGGTCGTCGTGGTCGCTGGGAACGACCCTGCAGGTCGACGCCGACCAGTGGCCACCCACCCGGGCCGCCTTCGACGAGTATTGGAACACCGCCTGCCGGCGCGTGGTGATCGATGCCACGGTGCGGCGCTATCTGCTCGACTTGATCGGCTTGAAAATGGTTAATCCGTTGCTGCGATTCCTGTTTGGGCCATTGCTGAGATTCCTCACCGTCGGCTTCCTGGCGCCGGTGTTCCGCGACTCACTCGGTGTGACCTGGAGCGAGACCCGGCAGCGTCGATTTGCGCGGCTGTTCTTACTGGTCGCTTTCGTCAACCGGTTCATTCCCCCATTCCTGCGCCAAGGGGGTAGTCATGTGCTGTTGGCAGACGTCCGACGGCGGGTCAAACGACACCGCCGTCTGCTGTAGTCGGCGTGTGAAGATACGAGGCTTGCCATGGGGCCGGTACGACGTTTCCTGCAGCGGGGTGTGACAGTCGGGGCGATTCTCGAGATCGCTCTCTGGCTTGCCGTGCCCTACATCGCGATTGGCAGCCTGTGGGCTGCCGTCCACGCCGAGAGGCTGCACGACATCGAGGCCGAATGGAGCAAGGTGCTGCCCGTCGGTGCGGACTATGCCGCGCTGGGTGAAGTGATCGGCTTGTGGCCCGCAGTGTTACTACTGCCCACGAAGTGCGCCCTGCCCGGATCCTAACGCAGCAGTCGCAGTGCCGCGTCGACCGCGAGCACAGGCACGTCGAGGCTCTTCGAACGTAAATCGTGTCGCGCGCCAGTGATTTCGACGACTTCGACGGGTGCGGGGACAAGCGCCGCGGCATCGCGCACCTCGGCCGGTGTCCCGAACGGGTCCGAGGTCCCATGTGTGAACACGGTGGGCACCCGGATATCGGGCAGGTGTTCGACTCGAAGACGTTCCGGCTTTCCCGGCGGATGCACTGGATACGAGAACAGGGTCAGCACGTCGACCTGCGCGGGGCCCTCGGCGACGACCATCGACGTCTGCCGGCCACCGTAGGAGTGGCCGCCGGCGATCAGCGGGCCGTCGGCAAGGCCACGGCACAACGTGATCGCCTCGGCGATGCCGGCGCGGTCGCTGGCTGCCGAACCCGACGGCGGGCCTTTAGGGCGGCGTCGCCGGTAGGGCAGGTTGTACCGTATCGCCAGCCAGCCGCGCCGCGCCCATTCGTCGCAAATCTGTTGTAGCAGCGCAGAATCGCGGTCCCCCCCGGCGCCGTGGGTGAGCACCGCGACGCCTTTGGCGGTATCGTCCGGCTGATGCGCGATGCCCGCAATCTCGTCGAGGTTCACGCGCCCGCTTGCGGGGAAAGGCGGGCAATCACGACAGCCGGAACAGCGGTGAGACGGGGCCGTGGCCATGGCCCAGCGGATATGCGGCACGCAGACATTCGGTGACCCAGCGCTTTCCGAATGCGACCGCGTCGGGCACGCTGAACCCGTGGGCCAGCGCGCAGGCGATCGCGGCGGCCAGGGTGTCACCACCGCCATGGTCGTTGCCCGTCGCGATGCGTTCGGCATCGAACTCGAGAAAATCGTCGCCGTCATAAAGCAGGTCGCAGCTGCGTTCCGAGGAGCGCAGGTGACCGCCCTTCACCAGAACCCATTGCGGGCCCAGCGCGTGCAGCGCCTTGGCCGCCGCGCGTTGCGACTCCGCGTCCACCACATCGATACCGACCAGCAGGCGCACCTCGTCAAGGTTGGGCGTCACCACCGTGGCCAACGGAAATAGTTGGCCACGAAGCGAATCCAGGGCCGACGGCGCCATCAGCGCGTCGCCGTGCATGGATGCCGCGACCGGATCGACGACAAGGGGGACCGTCAGTCCGAGCCGGCGCCAGGTGCCGGCCACGATGTCGATGATGCGCGGTGAGGCCAGCATTCCCGTCTTGGCGGCCTGGATGCCGATGTCGCTGACCACCGCCTCGATCTGACCGGCCACCACGTCCTCAGGGGTTTCGTGAAAGCCCTTGACTCCCAACGAGTTCTGCACCGTCACCGCGGTGACCGCGATGCAGGCGTGCGCGCCCAACATCGCGATGGTCCGCATGTCGGCTTGGATACCCGCGCCGCCCCCGGAGTCCGACCCGGCGATGGACAGCACCCGCACCGGCGTCGTGCCCGGCGCTGGCAGCGGCAGGTAAGTCACCGGGCCAGCGGTAGATACACCCGATTGCCCTGCTCGGCGAACTCGCGAGACTTCTCTGCCATGCCCTCGGACATGGCCGCCTCGATCGCTTCCTCGCTGTCGAGACCGTGCTTGGCGGCGTAGTCACGGACATCCTGCGTGATGCGCATCGAGCAGAACTTGGGCCCGCACATCGAGCAGAAGTGCGCGGTCTTGGCGGGCTCGGCCGGCAAGGTCTCATCGTGGTAGGCCCGCGCGGTGTCGGGATCCAGCGACAGCGCGAACTGGTCGTTCCACCGGAACTCGAAACGTGCCGTGCTCAGCGCGTTGTCGCGCTCCTGCGCGTGGGGGTGGCCTTTCGCGAGATCGCCTGCGTGCGCGGCAATCTTGTAGGCGATCACCCCGTCCTTGACGTCCTTGCGGTCGGGCAGCCCCAAGTGCTCCTTGGGTGTCACGTAGCAGAGCATCGCGGTGCCGGCCTGGGCGATGATCGCCGCGCCGATCGCCGAGGTGATGTGGTCGTAGGCGGGGGCGATGTCGGTGGCCAGCGGTCCCAAGGTGTAGAAGGGGGCTTCCTCGCACCACTCCTCTTCCAGCCGCACGTTCTCGACAATCTTGTGCATCGGGACGTGCCCAGGGCCCTCGATCATCACCTGCACGCCATGGGATTTCGCGATCTTGGTCAGCTCGCCCAGGGTGCGCAACTCGGCGAACTGCGCCGCGTCATTGGCGTCGGCGATCGAGCCCGGCCGCAACCCGTCACCCAGGGAGAAGGTGACGTCGTAACGGGCGAAGATCTCGCAGAGCTCGTCGAAATTGGTGTACAGGAACGACTCTCGGTGATGCGCCAGGCACCAAGCCGCCATGATCGAGCCGCCGCGAGACACGATGCCGGTGACCCGCTTGGCGGTCAGCGGCACATAGCGCAGCAGCACGCCGGCGTGCACGGTCATGTAATCCACGCCCTGCTCACACTGCTCGATCACGGTGTCGCGGTAGAGCTCCCAGGTCAACTCGGTCGGGTCGCCCTTGGTCTTTTCCAGCGCCTGATAGATCGGCACCGTGCCGACCGGCACCGGCGAGTTCCGCAGAATCCACTCGCGGGTCTCGTGAATGTTCTTGCCGGTCGACAGGTCCATGATCGTGTCGGCGCCCCACCGGGTGGCCCACACCATCTTGTCGACTTCTTCGGCGATCGACGACGTCACCGCGGA